>CAYLPH010000119.1:0-17441 GCA_964385495.1 uncultured Candidatus Solibacter sp. | reverse complement strand
ATCCCACGGAAACAATTCTATCACAAAATGTTTATTTTATGACCCAGTAGTACTATAAGGAGTGGAAGTTTGCCAGCGCGGGCGTGTTCATCGGCGGCCCAAACCTCATCGTGCTGCCCGATGGCCGCGTCTACGGCGGAGGCCGCTACTTCAAACAGGGGTACGGCAAAGACCCCGTCACCGTACTGGCGAAGATCACCCCCACCAGCTACGAACGCCTTCTGGAGTTCCCCAGCGGCGGCGACAACAGCTACCCCGGCTACGTCTGGCATGACGGCCTTCTCTGGATGCTCTACTACAGCTCGCACGAAGGCAAAACCAGCATCTATCTGGCAAAGGTGAAGCTCTAGTTCTCCCCAATCAACACGAACGGCGCCCAAAAGTAGGGGTGCCGCCAGGGGCTGCCGGGCGTGCGGCGCAGCTTCAGCTTCGCCTGCCGTAGCGCTTCATCCCGGCCCACGCCGGCCTTCAACCCCGCATAGAAGTGCTTCATCAACTCCGCCGTGGCCGCGTCGTTCACGTTCCACAAACTCACCACCACACTCTGCGCCCCCGCATGCAGGAATGTGCGGCTCAAGCCCATTACGCCCTCGGCCGCCATCAGCTTGCCCAGCCCCGTCTGGCATGCCGATAACGTCACCAGATCGGCATTCAGCCGCATCCGGACTACCTCCTGCCCTTGCAGAATGCCGTCGTTCCCGCCACCTTTAGGCGGCGCCAGCACAATGCCCGAGCGGTCCGGATACTCGCCATCGAAATAGCCATGCGCGGCGAAATGCAGATAGCGGTAGGCCGCCAGATCCTTCGACGCGAGCACGCTCTCCTGCGCCTGCTCGCCTGTGTACACCTCGGCCGTGTCGCCGAACAGTGCCTGCAGTCCGCTGACTTCTTTGCGCGCATTCGGCAACGCGGTGAACGCAAAGCCGCGCTCGCGATACGCCTCCAACCCAGAGGCCGTCTCCGCGTCCGCCCGCGCCGGATCGGCGAAGGCCAGCAAGGGTAGGGAGGGCGGTTGCCGCTTGCCGTCCCGCTGCCGTAGCGCCGCCAGCGTCGACGCCGCCGGAGCATAGCGCACGCGCATGGTCTGCAGCAGCGGTGCGGTCCGCCCCAGCGTCTCAAAGGGCAGATAAGCCAGCGCGCCGTCCGGCGCCACGATGAGAGATGCCTTCGCTCGCAGCGCCCCTTCGAACGGCTGCAGCAGCATCTGGTGCAGCGCCGCCGCCTGCGCGTCGATGCGAGCCTGCGACCGCCCCGCCGTCAAAGCCGTGACCCGTTCGGACAGCAACCTCCGATAGGCCTCCACCTGCCCTTCGATCTTCTCCCTGGCCGGCAGCGCCGCCGCCGTCACGCCATCGCGCGTCACCGCCCACCCATAAGATTCCGCGGACCCCAGCGCATAGACCACCATCACGGAGTTCGCATCCAGAACCTCGCGCTGGATGCCGGCGAGATCCACCACCTCGGCATAAGCTACTTCCGCGTACTTCGATCCGCCCTGCCGCAAGTTCACCTGCATGCGCTCCAGATCGGCTTCCTGCTCCGTCAACCGCTTTCGCAACTCGGCCTGCCGCGCCGCCGGTACGCCTTCCTGAAACAGCTCCCGTTGCAGGTTCCGAATGGCTCCCAGGATCTTGTCTTCGCTCTCCCGCTGCTCGGTTGTCAGCTCCCGCCGCAGACTGGATCCGGCGATCAGTTCGGTGAGGCTCCGCGCACGCCACCGTTCGGTCCATGCCAGCGCCTTCCGCTCATGTCCCGCGCCGGGCTCTTCGCGGTGTAGGGCCATTAGCAGGCTCGTCCGCAAGCTCAGCAGATCGGCTCGCGCCCCGCGATAGGACGCACGGCTATCGGCGTCCGAAAGCGCCGCCCGCGAGGCTTCCTCCAATTGCGCCGCCCGATCCACGTGTGTCAACGCCTCGGGCATGCGTCCCTCGCCTTGCGCCAGCCTGGCCAGCGCCAACCGCGTCCGCAGTTCGTCTTCCGGAGCGTTGGCGTCCTGAAAGGTCCGCACGGCCTCCTCCAGGCGCTGCCTGGCTTCCGCCTTGCTCCCGCTCCGCAACTCCACCAGACCCAGACACGCGGATGCCGTCGCCGCTCCTACGCGGTATCCGGAGCCCTCCGCCAACTGCTTGGCTTCCCGTGCCGCCTTTCTAGCCGCCTCGAACTCGCGAAGCTCCAGGTGAGCGTTGCACACCGCTGCCAGCAGATTGATGCGCACCGTCTGTTGCTGCAGATCCCGCATCCCCTCTTCATAAGCCTTCACCGCGCCGGCATAGTCGCCCCGCTGCATCGCCTCCTTGCCAATGCTGTACAGCGTGCCGGCGAGCCCCGGCCGGTTTCCGGCTTCCCGGTACAACGCCGCCGCCCGCTCCCAATACGGGACCGCCCGCCCACTCTGGCCCAGCAAATGGTATACGTTGCCCAGAAGCAGCGCCGCACCGCCGCGCTCCGATGGGGATGCCTTTACCGAGTACAATCCATAGGCCTCGGTGGTCAACTCCAGCGCCCGCTGGTACTCTCCGCCGATCATATGCACCGCCGCGAGATTGTTCACAAATCGCGCGATCCGGTCCACGTTGCCCACCTGCCGCTGCAGAGCCAGGGCCCCTTCCATCATCTCGATGGCCTTCGCGTTCTCGCCCAGATTCTTATGCACGATGCCTATGTTCGACAGCAACGTCGCCATGTTGGCGCGATCCGCCGGATGCGCGCGCCGTATCTCCAGCGCCTTCTCGTACATTGCCAGCGCCGCCCGGTAGTTCCCCAGCGCCGAATCCATGGTCGCCATCCCGTTCCAGATCACCGACTGCTGATACTGCTCGGTTGCCGGGTTCAGCGAACGGGCATTCTCCAGGATCCGCAGTGCCTCTTTGTACCGGCCTTGCCGTTGTTCCAGTTGGATGAGGCCGGTGAGCGTAAAGGCCTGCCAGGCTCCGTCGCCCAGTTCGCCGAACAAACGCGCCGCCGCCTCCATCTTCTTGCGGGCATCGGATGCTTTCGCCGCTTCCCCGCTGAGTTGCTCGACGCGCGCCTCCACCCAGGACAACTGGAACGCCTGCGCCCGCTTCTCATCGGCGGGTGACGGCCGGCGCGTTTCGAATCGCAGTTCGTAGCGTCCGGTCACCGTGGCCCCCACGGCGGCCACCTCCACTTGGTAGGCGCCGGCCTTGTCCGCAATCCAGGCGATGTCCTCGAAACCCCCAAAGGGCACGCGGTCCACGACGATCGTGCGGCGGCCCTCCTGCTTGAGGCGGATGCGGAAGTCGGTGTCGCCCTGTGTGCCGTACAGATAGCCGAAGGCGCCCGCCTCTACGGTGACCGTATAGACGTGCGTCTCTCCAGCCCGCAACTCGCGCGACACGGGCCTGTCCGGCAACAGTGTCGCGGGTTGCTGCGCGTAAGCCAGGATGGATACGAACAGACACCAGCAGCGCATGGTGCCTTATTTTACCTGCTCCTAACGCCTCACTTCGAAACGGTAATCTCCAACAAGCGACGGTTGCGCCCGCTCCAACAACAGCCTTGCCCGATACGCGCCGCCCGTCAGCTTCTCCGCCGGAACCGACACGGCCAGCGCTCCATACGAGTTCCGCCGCAGCCCCGTTATCGTCACCACGGCATCGTTGCCATGCAGCACTTCCAACTGGTAACGCGCCGTATCGGCGGCCGGAGGCGGCTCCAGCCACAGCGCCAGCGTGCTAGCCCCGGCAGGCACCTGGATTGACGGCACACCTTCCGCCCGTGTGGCCTCCAGCATTAGCAAGGGCAGCGTCCCGGCCAGCGACGGCACCGGTGCCGCGGCCGCCGCGCGCCGCATCGCCAACTCCCGTTCCGCCATCTGCAAGCGCGACGCCGCATCCGTCGACACCCGCCGTGCGTCGGCGACTTCTTGCGTCAATCGCGCACGATCGACCAGTAAGGCCCAGCCGCTCAGTACCGCCATGGCCAGGCAGGCTGCCATGGCGCCCAGAAACGCGGGCTGCCGCCAGAGCGGCATTACGATTACCGGCGCGGGCAGTTCTCGCACACCGGCGATAAACTGCTCCAACCGTTGCACTTCCTCAAAGCAGGCGTCACAGCCGAAGTAGTGTTCTTCAAACGCGGCACGGTCGGCATCATTGAGGCGCCCACGCACGTACAGCTCAGCCATCTCACCGCGTTCTATGTCGTCGTGCGTCATTATCACCTATCCTCCCCTAAGTGATTTGAGCCACCCTTTTGTAGCGCTGTTTTTGGCGAAGGAGTTGTTAAACGTTCGTAAAAGTCGCGGAAACTCTTGAGCGCCCGCGACTTCACCAGGCGCACCCGCTCCGGATCCACCCCGATCCGGGCGGCGATCTCTTCTTTCGGGAGTTCTTCCAGATAGGACAACCGCAGCACCTCGCGCTCGCGCGGCTTCAGCTTCGCGAACACCTGCTGCATCGCCTTCCGCACCGTATGGTCGACCACGCTTTCCTCGTGGGTGCTAGCGACCTCGCGCTCGCCTAACGGCGCCATGCGGCTTTCCTTACGGCGGAACTCCATGATGACGTTGCGCGCCGTACCCACTACAAATCCCGGCAGCGCCGCCTCATCCTTAAGCTTCTGATTCCGGACCGCCTGCATCACCCGCAGCAGCGTCTCATGGCAGACCTCTTCGGCTACCGCCTGCGAGCGCAACTCGCGCCGCGCCAGGAAGAGGATCCGCGCGGCGAAACGCTCATGCAGCGTGGCAACGATGGATTCAAGTTCTTCCAGAGGGCTCCCCAGTATCCGTTAGTGTAGCGACTCGCAACCCGCGCTCCTAACGCGACCGGTACACCGTCCACACGTCCAGGATGTCCTTGCCCGTGAATTGGATGGTGCGGTCGTCGAGCACCTTGGCTCCATGGCGCAACTCGGCAGCGATCGGCAGCGAATTGCGGGTGGTGTACTCAATGCGCAGCGTCACCGGACCCGGCACCGTGTACGGCTTCACCGTCTTTGCCTTGGCAACGCTACGCCGGGCCGCTTCGCGAATCATCTTCCGAGCGGTATCCGCCGATTCGCTGATACACACATAGCGCGCCAGGCCTTCCTTGACGATGGCGTACTCGGCATCCGGCACGATCTCCTTCAGCTCATCCGCGGCGGCCTTGTCGCCCGTCAGCAGAATGATGGGCGTTCCAAAGTGTCCGGCCATCGCGGCAATCACATCGATCTCGCCCACGGGTTTGCCGTTGAGCAGCATGTTCTGGATCCCCAGCGAGCTATAGCTGTGGGCCATGATGCCCGCGCGGATGTTCGCCTTGCTGTGCTGCCCCACGTAGGCGACGGCGGAGAACTTGCGCTCCATCAGCATCGAAGGCCCCAAGCCGCCCATCACCAGCTTCGCCCGGGGATGAATGGTCAGCGTCGATAGCGTCTGGCTGCCGTCGTGCCCATCCCACACGATCACCTCATCGGCGCCGCCCTGGAAGAAGCCCTCGACCGCGGCATTGATCTCGCCGGTCAGCAACTGCCGCATCTCCGGGTATTTCGGATCCGTCTGGTCCTGGCGGCACACCCCACCTACGCCTTCGGCATCCGTAATCAGAAACACGGTCGTCTTCTGGGCTGCCAGAGGCAGCGCCAACATCGCGGGAATCAGCAGCAAACGCGCAAACATGTTCTTTGCATCTTAGCGGACTACAGTACGAGCTCCGTGGCGCAGCCGCGCACGTCCATCTCGTATTCGATGGTCTCGATGGGCGGGCGGGAATAGTGCCAGGTGAGCCCGTGCGCGCCGCCGTCGCCCATGCGTTTGAGTAGCTCGGTTTCGATAAAGGGGCGGATCTCGAAGACGGTATACACCTCGCTTACCGTCACGTCGCGCCAGCCCACGCTCAGTTCGTGCAGGCGGCCTTCCATGAGCCCCATCACGAAGCGCGCCTTCTCCTTTAGGGCCTCGGGACTGGTGTCGTTACGGCGTACGACATCCTCCGGCTTGAGCGAGCCTTCCGGCAGCTCGCCCGCGCCGGCCACGACGAATGTGCGCCGCGTGAGCTTCGAAGGCAGGGTGTAGGAGAAGCCGTAGAGCGACGGCTCCTGGGGAGGGCTTACCGCTGGAGCGATGTTCGTGCGCGCCACCGGATTCATGCCGTCGAACAGGATGTCCCACTTCTTCAGCACGTCGATGTAGCCGGCGTTGAACTGGTTGAAGCCCGGGAACGTGAAAGGCTTCGGGGACCGCAGTTCCATCCCGCACAGCGCCTGCAAGGGCCGGCCCACCTTCTTTAGATGCGCTTCCACGGCGTCGAAGCCTGCCCGCAGCGGGATCATGCGGCCGAACCGCACATGCACCACTTCAAAGTCAGGCGCCGCCACCGCGCCGCCCGAGTAGGGGGCAATGCCCCGTACGAAGGAATAGTTGCCTCTCTTGTTTTCAACCAGCATGAAGTATTGAGCATACCCCATGGGTGTCCCAAGCCAGGAGTGGGATCGCGCGGACGGTAGCGCATCGCTCTCGATTAGCGCCCTTTGAAGCGATACAGCGCCGCGTCGGTACGCAGGAACACGTCTCCCTGCGAGAGCGCCGGCGTGGCGTATACCGGTTCGCCGAAGTCCGCCACCGACTGTACCGCCCACTCCTTGCCAGCCTTCAACACGGCTACATTGCCGTCTTCACTCGCAAGGTACAACTTGCCATCGGCGGCAACCGGAGACGAGCTATAGCCGCCCAGCGCTCCCTCTACGCGGCCTGTCTTCAATGGCGCTCCCGACGCTGCGTCCAGTGACGTGAGGATGCCGCCGTTCTTCACGAAGTACACCACGCCCTGGTAGAGAACCAGGGACGGGATCACACCCGTGAAGCTCTTCTCATAGCGCCAGAGTTCTCTGGCGGTGAGCGTTTCCCCTTCGCCTTCGATGCGATAGGCGCCGAGGTGATTCGGTCCGATGATCTCCTTCTGCTTCTCCAGCCATTCGTCTTCGCTGATGATGCCGTCGCGATTGCCTACGTACTTGGCAATGCCCGTCAAAAAGGGTTCCACGCCGTACTCCTCCGGCGACAGCTTTCCGTCTTTGTTCGTGTCGAGGCGGTTGAGGCGATCGGAGAAGGGCGCGGGGCCTTCGTTTCCATAGCCGAAAACGTAGACCGTATTGCCGTCCAGAACGGGGCTGCCCACCACCGCTGTCGGCAGCCCTCGCAGGGTCAGCAAGCGTTTGCCATCCGCGATACGGTGCGTGCCGAGTTGCCCCCGGGCCGCCGTCAGAATCTGCGGCCTGCCTTTTGTGGCGAACAGCAGAGGCGACCCCCACGCTTCGGCCTCCTCGCGATTCACTTTCCAGCGCATTTCACCGTTCTTCGGATCCAGGGCGGCGATGAAGCTGCCCTCCACCAGATCGGATACCAGCACCAGCAGGTTGCCCGCCAGGATCGGCGAAGTCCCCAGCCCCATGCTGCTGGCGAAGGGGCCCATCGGCAATACCCAGCGCTGTTTGCCCGCCGCGTCGTAGGAGACGAAACCGAAGTCCTTGAAGAAGGCGTAGACGTTCTGGCCGTCGGTGACCGGCGTGACGGCGGCGTCATGATTCAGGCGGTTCGCGATGGGGCTGCGTGGCTTATCCAGGCTGCGTTCCCACAACAGTTTGCCCGTCGCGCGTTCCAAACACTGCGTGTAGAGTTTGCTTCCGTCGGCGCTGGTAAGGAAGATGTGTTTGTCCGTCAGGACTGGCGATGACTTGCCGGGCCGCACCGGCACGCGCCATGCCGCCGATTCCTTCTTTAGTTCGCCGGGATACCCAGTGCCGGAGCCCACACCGGAGCCGTTCGGGCCGCGGAAGCGAGTCCACTCCTCGCCCATTAGCATCGGGGTCAGCAACACAACCATTCGTAGCAGGCGCATTGGAAAGGGAGTGTATCACGGCGGCGTTGCCTGCTTAAAATAGAGCCCATGGCTTTTGAAATGCTTGTCGGATTGAACGTGGTGGACCAGGAGGCTTATGCGCAGTACCGGGCGGGCATGACTCCCTTGCTGGAGGCCGCCGGCGGCACCTTCGCGCACGATTTCGAAGTCGCGCGAACCTTGAAGAGCGGCGCCACGCATGAGATCACGCGGGTGTTTGTGATCCGCTTTCCGGATCGCGACACGCGCGACCAGTTCTTCAGCAGTCCGGCGTATCTGGCCGTAAGGGAGCAGTTCTTCGCGGTCAGCGTCAAAGGGGCGACACGGCTGGCTGAGTACGAGTGCTGATGTCTCGCATAAAATAGGGAACAACGATGAGGATGTTCTACTGGGTTCTCCTGGCCGCCGGATCACTCTGTGCGCAAAACCGCACGTTGGAAGTGCCCGGGCCCGCCGCGCGGGAAGTGACGCTGGCGGCGGGCGCTGCCGTCGAGGTGAGCGCTGGTATCGCGGTGCCCTCGCAACTGCCACCGAACGCGCGCATCGCGGTGGAATGGGCAGGGTATCGGAAGGTGTTGCACGCTTTGGACGCCGACTTCCACATGGCGTTCCGCGCGCCAAAGGCCGGCAAGTACACCCTCAAGGCAACCATCGTTGAAGACGAGGATCCCATTTTCAACCTGCCGCGATGGCGGGAGCCTGGCTCGGTGCAGAAGGTGTCGGCGTTCCCGCGCCGCACGCCGTGGCCAGCCGGCAAGAGCGCCCGCGTATGGCTGGACGTCAAGCCGCTGGTCACGGGCGCCTCCACGCGCGGCATGCATATCGAGTTGGAACCTAACGATTCGATTGCCGATGCACAGCCTGTCGCGATTGGCGTTACGGGCAATGACGAGAACCTGCACATCACCGGCGGGGCGGATGATCTCGAGTACTTCGATAACGGCTTGGCCGGCAAGAAGGGGGATGATTGGTTCCGCCTGGAGTACAAGGGCAAGGAATCGCGCCTCTTTACCGCCAACCTGACGCTGCCCGATCCGTTCGTGGTGGCGCAGTTGCAGATGTTCACGGCGGATGGGAAGGAGTACCGCGAAGGCGCCAATCCGAATGAGCGGGTACACCAGCAGTTGGAGGGACATCGCACGGCAATGACGCGGACGTTCCAACCAGGCGGCGTGTACTACCTGCGGGTGGAGTCGAATTCGCCGGGTTATGAAGTGGAGTTGCGCATCCGCCGCTCCGGGCCGTACACCGATCCGCGCTATGCCTTGCAGCAGGCCATGTACGATCATGCGGCGCAGGTACATGCGTGGTTGTTGAACCGGCCGCGCGGCGCCGCCGTGGACCGCCGGATTCGCGATACGGGCTCGCTGCTGGGCACGCACTGCATGAGCTGCCATACGCAATCGGGTGTCTGGGGGCCGATGGGGGCGATGTCCCACGGCGGATATCAACCGGAGAACGTCACCAACCTTAAGCAGTTGATGAACCTGATGTACGAGTCGCTGCGGCCCACCAACGAGCTGCGCGACGCCGCCAACAACACCAGCCTGGCTCCGTTGGACCTGGGCGATGGTCCGGCCGGCACGCGCGCCGCCGGTTGGAACGTGGTGACGGCGGAGTCGGTGACGCCCGCGCGCCGGCTGCATTCGGCACAACAACTGCGGACGGCGAACTTCGTGCTGCAATCGGCGGACCCCAGCGGGATTAACGCGGCGGGGCCTGGGTCGAATGTGGGCGCGGCGGTTGTCTATCGTTTCGCGGGCGCCATTCTGCGGCGGGCCTGGGACGATACGGGCGATCCAAAGTATCTGAAGGCGCTGGAGGACAAGGCGGATCGCATTCTGAAGATCAACGTTCGCTATGCCGATGATCCGGCTAACCGCATTCTGTTCTTCAAGGACATCTTTCCGGCGAACTACTTGGCTCTGCACAACGACAGCGACGAGGCCAAGGCGTTCGTGGCCAAGGTGAATGCGCAGATCAAGGAAGACGAGCGGCGTCTGCGCGATCTGCAGAAGCCCGAAGGCTGGTGGGGCTTCGATCCCGGCAAGCGGGAGGGCGATCGTTGGAAGGCCACCACGCAGGATCCGAAAGACATCGACCCGGCGCCCACGGCGCTTGCGTTGACGGCCTTTGCCGCGCTTGGGTATCGCGATGAGGACCCGGCGGTGAAGCGCGGCGTGGAGGCGTTGCTGAAGTTGCAGGATGCCAATGGGCGTTGGAATCGCAATGCGCTGACCGGCTTTGTTACGACGGCGTACGTCGAGCATGCGCTGGCGCGGCTGTATCCGGCACCGGCGGCGAAGCAGGATCCGGCGCGCTTTGATGCGAAGCCGGGCGAGTCGCTGCTCGATACGGTGGCGCGCTTCCGTGCGATGGCGCAACTCGGTTTACGGCCCGGCGATGCTGCGTTTATCGACAGGGTGCTGCCCGGTGCGGCGCATGATAGCCCGTATGTCCGTTATTGGGCGCAGATCGCGCTCGGGTCTTTGCATGACGAGCGTGGCGTTACGGCACAGTTGAAGGGTCTTAGCGATCCGGTGAAGATGGTGCGGGAAGCGGCACGGTGGGGGATGCGACAGACGCTGCTGGACGATAAGGGCTGGGATTATCTCTATGCTCTTTATGGCAGCGGAGACGACCGGGCGCGGGAAGGGATCGCGGGCGCGCTGGTGATGCGGGCCGATGCGGTGATGAATCGCAGCAGCGCAGGCTTTGCGCGCCTGGGCCACCTGTTTCATCGCATGATGAACGAAGATGCGCATCCGGCCGTGCGGGCATGGTCGACGCGCGCGGCCTGGAACTGGTGGGTGTGGAACCCGCCGGTACGGGGTGCCATCAATAACGCCGTGCTGGTCACGCTGGAACGCGAAGAGCCCGTACACCTGGTGGAGGAAGCCAAACGCTACCAGTTGGAAGCGCTGTTCATTGCCAATGGGCAGAAGGCGAACGGCAGCAAGGAACACCAGTATCCGCAGCTCTCGCAGTTGTTCGAAACCATCGAGAAGCGTTTGGACCGGTCGCCGCATCCGCGGATGGTGGACCGATTGGTTGCCATCGCGGGCACTTACTATAGCCAGGCCGGCGGCGATGGCGGTCCCGGCCAGATGGGCTATGTCACGCCGCATGCCTCGCAGATGATGGGCAAGGCCGTGATGGCGTATTGGAGCCGGGTGGAGAACGCCAAGCAGGACGTTGGGACGCGGTTCGCTATTGAATCGGCCGCCAACATTGTCTACGATCCCCTGCAGAAACGGCTGCTCGATATGTCCAGCACTGGCCCGGAGGCGTATCGCACACTGGCGGCCACCTCCATCTCCGACCCGCGCATCATCAGCCTGCCTGGGACGCAGGAGTTTCTGGAACCGCTGATGGAGCAGTTCTATCGCGGCGCCAACGATCCGGAGCGGCGTTCGGAGATCAGCGGTCCTCTTTTGAAGCTGTTCTCCCGCGCGCGCTGGAATCTGCCGAAGACCGAAGAGCAGCAGAACATCTTCTACAAGCTGCTGCTGCCTGGCTTCGCGGCGGAACGCGGCAAGTTGCCGGAGAACACGCGCATCCCGCTGCAGATGGAGAAGGACTCGCTGGATTGGTATGTGGCGCGATCGTTGGGCGGTGTGGTGCATGGGAATCCCGATCTGCAGACCGATATGCTGCTGCGGCACATGCCCACCGAGTTCAAGACGCCGATGGAAGAGATCTTCTGGCTGCCGAGCCTGAGTTGGCTGCTGCGCTATGGGCTGGATGTGCCGGAGGTGGGCCAGGAGCCCGGCGGACAGCAGACGGCCGCCGCGGAGAAGGAGCGGATTGCCGGTCTTTACGTGCGTACGCTCGAAGGCAAGCCTGACCCGAGGCTGCGCAGTGCCGCGATGGCGCTGGCGTCCGATGTGATGATTCGCAACCACGCGCGCATCGCTCCGGTGCTGCGGAAGGTGCGGCCGGAGTACTTCGAGGAGGATCCCGCGGAGGTTAAGGCGTTGAACGCCGAATCGCGCAAGAACTGGGAGTACTTCCAGAATTGGGTGGCGCCGGAACTGGCCCGGCAGAATCGTGAAGACCAGACTTCGTGCCTGGGGTGCCACGCCGTACCCGGGCGTGTGCCGTCGATGGAACTGGCGGGAGCCAACGATGCGGGCTACATGAGTAAAGCCGCGCTGTGGAAGAACTATAAGATTCTGGCGGAGCGCGTGAATGAGACGAATGTCGAGACCAGTAAGCTGCTGCGCAAGCCGCTGAACGTGCAGACGGGCAAGGAAGATGGGCACCAGGGTGGGGTTCGGTATAACCCCACTGACCGGGGATACCAGATTCTACGGCGGTGGGTGCTGGATACGGCGAAACGGAAGAATGTCGGGCAGACGGACGGCGCCGGGCGTTAGGCTCTCTTGAGCAGCCGGACGAGGTAAATCAGCACGGCGGCGCCGACGGTGGATAGGATGATGCGCCCGAAGAAGCCATAGGCGGCGATGCCGAGGATGCCGAAGAGCATCCCGCCTACCAGGCCGCCGATGAGGCCGATAACGATGTCGCCGATGACGCCGAAGCCGCTGCCGCGCATGATTTTGCCGGCCAGCCATCCGGCGATCAGACCCACAAGCAAACTGACAAGCATGAGATTCTCCGATGGAAGAGTTCTCTAGAGGATAGCCTTTTTTGCGGCGCATGCGCGTTTCTCTGTAACATCGGGTCCGATACTGGATATCGTCAGCGTGAACCGCACGGCGGCCAACGCGCGATCAGCCGTTAGTGGCGGCGGGGGCGCTGGTGATCGCGTACTGGGCGTGGCTGGTCTATTTCCAGACGCGGCGGCGTCTCTGCGGGACGGGCCTGCAGGCACCCGCGACGAAGTGGAAGCGCATCCTATGGACCGGGCTGGGCTTCTCGCTGGGCGGGCAGGTAGCGCTGGTTCTGGGCTATGCGACGGGGGCGCACTGGGCGCTAGTCGTTCTCAATCTCCTCTCAGGGGCCGTTTTCTTCCATCAATCGCGGGGAGAGTGAAACAAAGGGGCGCCCGTTCTCGTTATAGCGTTCGATGCAGGAACTGCTTCGCGATCTCCGGTACGGCCTCCGCATGCTGGCCAACGAACCGCTGCTGACGCTGGCTGCCGCCTTCTCCCTCGCCATTGGCGTGGCGGCGAATACGACGGTCTTCACCTATGCCAATAAGGTGCTGTTCGAGCCGCTGCCGGTACAGGATCGCGAAGGGCTGATGGCCATCTACCAGCGCACCTCGAGGGGCAAAGCCGGTGGCACGCTGTCCTGGCCGGATCTGGACGATGTCGCGGCCGATACGCGCACGTTCCGCGCTGTTGCCCGCTATTTCCCGTTGACGCCGGCCAGCCTGGTGGTGGATGGCGCGCCCGCGAAGCGCCTGTGGGGACAACTGGTGAGCGGCAATTACTTCGATGTCGCCGGGGTGACTGCGGCGCGCGGGCGTACCTTCGTGGCCGATGAGGATCGCGTGCCGGGGCGCGATCAGGTGGTGGTTCTCAGCGATCACATCTGGCGCAGTGCCTTTGCCGCCGACCCTTCGCTGGTTGGCCGGACCATCCGTTTGAACCAGCGGCAGGTGACGGTGATCGGCGTAGCGCCGCCGGGCTTCCGTGGCGTGGACCGCGGGCTGGTGGCCGATTTCTGGGTCCCGCTGGCTTTGCTGGAACAGATGATGCCGCGCACGGGCGTAGAGGACCGGCGCACCGGCCGCAACGTCCACTGGCTGTTCGCCATCGCCCGCCTGCAGCCGGGGGTAAGCGAACAACAGGGGCGGGCGGCGCTAAACGCGCTGTCGAAGCGGCTGGAGAAGGACCATCCGAACAGCAACCGCAACCTGGGCTTTACGTTTGAACGCGCCGGCCAGTTCAACCCCGGTATGCGGCCCACTCTGACCGCCTTCATCGGTCTGCTGTTGGGGGTGATGCTGCTGGTGCTGCTGATCGCCTGCGCGAACGTGGCAAACCTGCTGCTGGCGCGGGCGACGCGGCGTTCGCGGGAGTTCGCCACGCGCCTGGCCATGGGCGCCGGCCGCGGGCGCCTGATCCGCCAGTTGCTGACCGAAGGCCTGTTGCTGGCTTCTCTGGGCGCTGTGTTGGCG
Organism: uncultured Candidatus Solibacter sp.; assembly: GCA_964385495.1. Classification (GTDB taxonomy): domain Bacteria; phylum Acidobacteriota; class Terriglobia; order Bryobacterales; family Bryobacteraceae; genus CADEFT01. The sequence continues at coordinate 3,509 of CAYLPH010000119.1, read as the reverse complement.
GTCGGTCTGACGTTTTATGCCAAGGAAGCGATTGCGTCGCTGCAACTGCCGATGCCGGTACCGCTCGATCTTGGCTCGAACTTCGATTGGCGGGTTTCGCTGTTCACGCTGGCGATTACGGTGTTCACTACTGTCGCGTTCGGGCTGGCTCCGGCGCTCTCGGCGTCGCGCTTGGATGTGATCAGCGCGATTCGCTCGCAGGGCGCGGCGGGCATCAGCGGACGGCGTTGGAACAAAGCCAATTTCCTGGTAGTCGGGCAGATGGCGATGGCCATGCTACTGCTGACAGGCACCGTACTCATGCTTCGCAGCCTGGGTAACGCCAACCGCATCGAGCTTGGCTTTGAGCCGCGTAACGTGATGCTGGTGACGCTCGATCCTACGCTGGACGGCTTCTCCCGCGACGATGCACCACGGATGATGAGGCAGGTGCAGGATCGCCTCTCGCAACTGCCAGGGGTAGTGTCGGTCAGTTATACCGACATGCTGCCGCTCAGCATGGGCGGCCAATCGACGGGCGTCACCAGGGAGGCGGAGGCCGGCCGGGAACGCGGCAAGGAGATCAACACCGACTTCTATCGGGTGGGCGACCGGTACTTGGAAACGCTCGGGCTGCGCGTGATGGAAGGCAGCACCGATCTGCACCGCGCGTCGGCGACGATCCCCGTAGTGATCAACCAGACGTTGGCCAAGCGCCTGTGGCCGGAGGGCGGATCGCCGGTGGGACGGCGCTTCGTGGCGAATGGCGAGAAGCGCGAGATCATCGGCGTGGTCAGCGATTCCAAGTCGCGCACGCTGGATGAGGACCCCGCCGCGATTATGTACGAACCGCTGCAGCGCACCTATGAAGGCAGCGCGCTGTTCGGCCTGCGACTGCTGGTGCGTACCGCCGCGGGCAATGCTGATCGCGCCGCGCAGATCCGGCGTGAGGTGCAGGCGGTTTCGAGCAATCTCTCGGTGTTCGACATCCACACCATGGAGGAGCATGTGACGAATGCGCGTATTCTGCCGCGGCTGGCTGCGTCGCTGTTTGGCTTTGCCGGAGGCGCGGCGCTGCTGCTGGCGATCACGGGGCTGTTCGGTGTGGTGCACTATAGCGTCAGCCGGCGCGTGCGCGATATTGGGATACGGGTGGCGCTGGGCGCGGATCGCCGCCATGTGATCACGATGGTGCTACGCCAGGGGCTGCTGCTGGCCGTTGCCGGGAGTGTGCTGGGTCTGGCGGCGGCGGCGGCGGGGATGCCGCTGCTGGGGAGTATCCTGTATGGCGTGAAGGCGCTGGACCCGGTGACGTTCCTGGTTGCGCCGCTGACGCTGCTGCTGACGGCGGCGTTGGCCTGCGCGATCCCCGCCCGGCGCGCCGCGCGTCTGGAGCCGTGGCAGGCGTTGCGCGAGGACTAACGCGGGGCGGCGACGATCACACCGCGATACATGCCCATGCCGCAGGTGAAGCGCAGTTCGCCGGTCATGGGTGGCAGGTCGAGGAGTGTGGTGGCGCCCAGGGGCAGGTCCCGTTCCAGCTTGAGATGGGGGAACGCGATGCGGCTGCCGCAGTTGGGCCCGCTCTCGCGTGTGATGGCCAGGGTGAACGGCGTACCCGCGGGCACTTCGATGCGGGCGGGCGTGAAGCCTTTGCCGTTCACGGTGACGCGGATGGCATCCTTCGGGATGGTTGCCGGCTTGCTTTGCGACTTCGGCGATGGCGGCTTTACGTCTACCCAGAAGGGTGTGGTGATCAGGTTCCCTTGCCGTTGCACCTGCACCCATACCTTGTAGCGCCCTGCTTCGGGGAAGACCGTCTTCACGTGCACGGTGGGCGGTGGCGGGCCTAACGGCGCGTCGTTCACGCCATGCACGTGCACGGCAGCCTGCTCCGGGTGCGCATGCAGGAAGTGCCGCCGCGATTCGTCGATTAGGACCAGATGCGCCCAGGCTCCCAGGAACGGCTCATAGTCCGTTGGCGATAGGGATACGCGGAATGCCACCTCATCGCCCGCCCGCACGTCGCCGGTGGGGTCCAGTTTCACCTGCAAGCCGGCGGGGGCAACTGGGCGCGCCACGCCGGCTTGCCTCACGTCGATGGTGGATGCGACGATGCGCTGTCCTGCGCCGGGCGCGGTGTAGTCCGCCCACAGGTGGTAACGGCCCGGGGCGGGGAAGTCATAGGCGATCTCATACTGATCCTTTGCATTCGGCTGAGGATGCACATGGTCGAAGAACGCCAGATCTTCGGAAGTAATGATCAGATGCAACGGCTTTTCATGCACGTGTTCCAGTTGGCGGTGCGGCACGTCGAAGGTTAGGACCGGCCGATGGCGCGGCTGCTCCGGCAACTCTCCGTAGAAGCGGCCGGTGAGCAGATAGGGGAACGCCATCTGCCCGCTCGCGCCGGTGGCCAGGAAATAAGCGTAGGTGCCTTCGGGATACTCCGGCGTTCGCGCGAAGGCGCCGTTGTACGCGTCCAGATCGCCGCTGCCGGCGATGTACTCGTAATCCTCGATGAAGGTGCCCAGCGGATACTCGACGTTGACGGGCGGCCCGTACTGGCCAGGAGTGAGTTGGGTTTTGTCGGCCCAGGTCTCGCGCCTTGAGATGTTACGCAAGTGGTAGCTGGAGCGCATGCGCCGGCGCCCGCCTTCCGTCCACGGCCCGTAGATGGGATAGCCATCGAGGGCATACCCCAGCAGCGGGGAATGGCGCGTGTTGTCGGCGATCACGTTGGCCAGCAACTCCGACCGCGCGGCGCTATCCTTGGCCGCCTCCGCCACCAGATCGTAATGCCAGAGGTTCCGGCCCTGGTAGGACGCGGCTTCCCAGGGGTTGTAGATTGGCATTCCATTCACGAAGACGCCGCCGATTGCCCCAATGCTGGGATGCCTGCCGGTGGCGGGGCGCGGCTGTTTCGGGAGGTGGAACGCAAACTCGCGAACGGCATTGGCGGGGGAAGGCGGGTTCTGTAGGGGACCCAGGTAGTGCGTCGATAACCCGGCGGAGCGCACCACCACGAACTCGCCTTCTTCGGTGACGCTATGGACCTCCGGCAGCACGCGGCGGAGCGCCTGATTCGGCGTGCTCGCAGCCTTCGGATTCACCAGCCATACCTGCAACTTCACGGCGGCCAGCACGACCAGCAGAGTCTTCATGGGATGGACACGAGTACGGGATTCGACCGGCGCCCGGCGTTGTGGATTACTACCGGCAGTTCGCCTCTGCCCAGCGCTTCGGCGGGCACTTCGATGCGATACGTCTCAAGGCCGGGGCTCGCACTCTTATCGGCTGTCACTGGCGCATCGATGCCCCCGATGGTGGCCTTCAAAGCATCCTGCTTGCCCAGCCCTGTGCCGGTGAGGATCAGGAAGAGGCGATCGCCGCTGCGCTCGACCTGCGTCTGTTCGTACAGCGATGGATAGCTGTCGACAATGTAGATGTTGAAGTTTGCCGGAGTGCTGCCCGCGCTGATGGTGACGCGCGCATAGCCGGTGGCGGCTGTTTCCGGTATGAGGTAGGTC
>CAYLPH010000118.1:0-17544 GCA_964385495.1 uncultured Candidatus Solibacter sp. | reverse complement strand
TCCCTATGTTTTCAACACGCCTACTTACGACCCGCTACCGTTTTGGACAGCAGTGATTCTAAAACAGCTTTATTGCCAAGGGAAGACCTAAATCATCCAGTCTGGCCCAAAACGACAAATCCTGGGTTTGGGGCAAAGCCCCATTTCAATCACATTTCAACCAAAGCCTCCTTCCCCATTGATTCCGGCCACTGCGCAAGGCAGCCCCGAACGAGCTCGGCCGTCTGCCTCAGTCTGAATATGCCGGCATCCACGCCGCACTCCAGAAGCACAGACATCTCACTCTGTAACTGGGTCTAGGAGGGTCTCTAGGAGGACTACCGTACCCGGCATCCGGAGGGCCACCGCTACAGCCGCCGCCGCCGGTTCTGCGAGCTGTATTACCGTTGGCGAAAGAAGCAGGAAGTCGTTCTTCGACAAGAGCCCCCAACCGGCCAGGCGAGAACCTGTTCGTCGATTATGCGGGAACCACGATCCCGAATCACAGGCTCTGGAAATCAGGCAGATCGGGGTGCATGATTCCACCCGGAGACTAACCCCTCTGATGTCTCTATCCCGATCCCCACAAACAGCCGGACATCGCCGTTAGACCAGCTCACAGTGTATATGTCCTTTTGCCTGCGTATCCTAAGTCGGAACTGGCCAGCCAGCGTTCTATCCGCATTTAAGTAGATAATGTCAAATTCCCCCTCAAACTTGTGGCCGCTTATACGTTTGCCCTCACCGCTCCCGACACGATTAGAACCAACACTGGTGCGATACTGTGTGATTCCATTTTGCCCTGAGCCGGCCCGTGAACCCCGTGAACCTACTTCCGAGCCCGAAACTCCTCATACCAGTTATGCGCAATATGAATTGACAGCGGAGGATCCGCGATCTTCTCCCGAATCAGAAACCGCTTCCCATCGGGAAACACATCCAAACCCTGACGCAGCGCTGGCTTCTCGAACAGCGCCTCCGGTTTCCCCAGCGAAACTCTCCCCATCAACGACACCGCCACCGCCAGAACCTTCCCACCCTCTACATAGAAGATCTCCCGGCCGTCGCGCCGCCACCGCGGCGACCCGCCCCCATTGGCCGACACCTGCCACACTCTGCCGCCGGCCGGAAAGTCGCGCAGATAAACCTCGTACTTGCCGGAGACGTTCGAGCTATACGCCACGTACCCCCCATCGGGCGAAAACCGCCCATCCACTTCGTCCGAGGCGGTATTCACAAACGGTGCCGGCTCGCCCAGCATCCCGTCCGGCTGCCGCCGCCGGTACAGAAGGTCGCGCGATCCCTTGCCCGCTTCGTTCCAGGCGTACAGCAGAATCCTCCCGTCCGGCGACCATGCCGGCCCCGTTTCGCCGTCCCGCGTCTGCACCAACCCCCTCGCTTCGCCCCCGCTCACCGGCTTTTCGTACAAGTCAAACTGGCGTTGCACATTCGTGGCGTAAGTCACCCCATCGCTGGACGGCGAAAAGGTCCCCGAGTTCTCCGTCGCCTCATCGTTCGTAATCCGTGTTTCCACGTTCCGTTCCAGCTCCCTGACAAAGATATCGGGGTTGTCCCGGATCAGCATCATCGCCAACCTGCGCCCATCCGGCGACAGAGCGGTCCAACTCCCCGGCCGCAGTTCTCCTACACTCCCAAGCTTCCTGCCGGACCGGTCGGCCATGTACAAGTCGAACCGGTTCGACGGAACGTCGCTGTAAACCAGCGTCCCCGTCCGCGACACCTGCGGCGAGGAGCCCCGCTGCGCCACCGGGAACGCCGCTCCGGTCGCTCTCCGCTCCTTTAAGGAGAACGGCAGAGCCCAGATCGCCGACGCATCCCGCGTCCCGTCGACATACACAATGTGACCGCTCGGACTGTAGGCCGGATACGGATTGGTGGACGCCGACACCGTGATCAGGTGATGCTCGCCCTCTCCTTCCACCCGGTAGTAGATCCCGTGCTTGCCCCCGGAACTCTCTTCCACCGCCTGAAACAGGTAACCCCGGCGCCCGTCGGGAAACGCCAGCCACGAAGGATGCTCGATGTGTGGATGGGCCAGTAGGCGCGTCGCATTGCCCCCTTTCGCCGGCACCGTATGCATCCCCAAATCGTCACAGTAGAGAATCGTCTGTCCGTCCGCGCTCCACGACGCCCGCCGGAAATTGCCGCCTAACTTGGCCAACAGGGCTGGTGTGCCCCCCGTCAGTGGGATCCGCATCAGTTCCCGCCGCCCCACCGCATATCCGATCTCCTGGCTGTCCGGCGACCAGAAAACCTGATACACGCGAGTCGCTCCCGGCACCGGCCGCGGATGCTCCTGGTCGAGATCCCTTACCCACAGTTGCCCGTTCGCGCCGCTGACGTACGTCACGTGGCGGCCATTCGGCGAGATCGAAACCTCAGCGTCGATCTCGTTGTCCCCGCCTCGCCCGAGCTTCTCCGGCGTGATCGTGAACTTCACCGTGCGCCCCCCGTCCGCCGTCGCCGCGGGTTGAAACGCGCGCCATGCCCAACCGGCGCCCAACACCAGAATCGCAACGCCCGCCGCGGCCACCGCCATCCAACGCCTTCCACGCCGGCGCCGTGCCACCGGCAGCCCCCGCCCCGAACTACTCTCAATCGCCAGATCCGCGAGAGCCGCCTTCAACTCCGCCATGCTCTGAAAACGCCGTCCCGGATCCTTGCGCAGGCAGCGCAGGATCAGCGCCTCCAGGCCCACCGGCAACGGCCGGATTTCTCCGGGCGGCACCGGCTCCTCGTTCACCACCTTCCCCAGCACCGCCAACTGTGTCGCGGCCACAAACGGACGGCGGCCCGTGGCCAACTCGTAAAGCACCGCCCCAAAGCTGAAGATGTCGGAGCGGCCGTCCAGCCGGTGTCCTTCGGCTTGCTCCGGAGACATGTAGTAGGCCGTCCCCACTACGGCGCCCTCCACGGTGAGCGCCTGGGACACCGCCGCCGGTCCATCGCCGCCTTGGGCAGCGAAGCCCTTCGCCAATCCGAAATCCAGCACCTTCACCCGGCCATCTTCGGTCACCATGATGTTCGACGGCTTCAGGTCGCGATGGAGGATGCCCGCCCCATGTGCCTGCGACAGCGCGCCGGCCACCTGCACCGCGTAGCCCAGCAACTGCCCGGCTGCCATGCCTTCCGCCGGCAGCAACTCGTCCAGCCGCTTGCCCGCCACGAACTCCATCGCGAGGAAGTCCACCTCTTGGTCCGATCCGATTTCGTAGACGGTCACAATGTTCGGGTGATTGAGAGCCGACGCCGCGCGCGCCTCCTGCAACAGGCGCCGCTTTTGCGTAGGGTCGCCCAGCGCCTCCGGAGCCAGCACCTTCAATGCCACATTGCGCTGCAGTTTTGTGTCGTAGCCACGGTACACAACCCCCATTCCACCGTGGCCTAGCCTCGCTTCAATCCGGTAGTGCCCCAGCGGTTCCCCGGGCTTCAACTCCAGCGCTCCGCTTCTCAGAAACGCCGGCGACGGCCCGCCCATGGTTGGCAACGCCGCCACCGCCAGCAATCGCTCCACGGCCTGTCCCATCGCGTCGTCCCCCGCGCAGCGCTCCGCCAGAAAGGCCTTGCGCCCGGCGGCATCCAGGTTGCTGGCCTCCTCAAACAATTCCGTGATGCGGGACCAGCGCTCCGGCGTCATTCCACCCCGCCGCCTCCCGCCAGTTGAGTAAACAGGAAGGATTTCGCCACGGCCCATTCCCTCTTCACCGTTCGCGGAGAAATCGCCAGCGCCTCGGCCGCTTCCTCCACCGTCATGCCCCCGAAGTACCGCAGTTCGGCAATCCGCGCCTGTTGCGGCGAAAGCGCCTGTAGGCGGCTCAGCGCTTCGTCCACAGCCAGAACCTGCTCCCAGTCGCCCGAGGTAGCGGACTCGAACGCCTGATTGTCCGGAGCCGTGCGCTTGCCCGCTCGCCTCCGCCGCGCGTATTGCAGCAGCAGCCGCCTCATGATCTGCGACGCCACCGCCATGAACTGCGCCCGGTTCTGCCAGTTCGCTCTGTCCTGTGCCACCAGCCCCACATAAGCCTCGTGCACCAGCGCCGTCGGTTGCAACGTGTGCCCCGGACGCTCCTGGCGCATCATGTGGCCGGCCAGCCGCCGCAGTTCGTTGTACACCACGGGCGTCAGTTCCGCCAAAGCCTGCTCGTCCCCGTTGCGGATACGGGACAACAGTACCGTCACTTCGCCTGGAGCCTGATCCATCTCTCGCTTTCTGAAGACTCTGATTTTAGTTGATTGCAAGTGGCCCCGTTTTCGCCGCCCTGGCACGTATTGTCTGGAGGCGATTTACAAAGCCTCTAACGACTCAACCTGGGAGACATGCCATGAACACCCGCTTTTCCACGATCACCCTCCTCGCCCTGCTGGCCGCCGCCCCCGCCGCTTTCAGCCAGGCTAACAATGCCCTCGATTTCGACGGCATGGACGACTACATCGAAGCCGTCGCCAACAACCCCAACCTGCCGCAAGGGAACGACCCGCGTACCATCGAGGCCTGGATCAACCCCTCCGTCGACAGACCCATGACCATCTACAACTGGGGCGGCAGCGAGAACAACAAACGCTTCGGCCTGTTGCTGGTCAACCGCCGCATCTACGTAGTCACCAACTACAACGATTTCGCGGGAGGCACCTCGATCAACTTAGGCGCCTGGTCCCATATCGCCGTCACCTACGACGGCCTCGTCCCCAAAGCCTATGTCAACGGCCACGAGGAGCCACTTAGCCAGTTATACTTTCCCAGCCCCTTCCAAACCACCGGAACCAACTGGCGGCTGGGCACAGCGTCGGGTTACACCCCCATGTACGAGCCCTTCCAGGGCCTCATGGATGAAGTCAAGGTTTGGATGTATCCCCGCGGCCTGGCTCATGTCCGCTTCGACATGGTCGCCGAATCCTGCAAAACGCCGGGCATGGTCGCCTACTTCGACTTCAACCAGGGCCGCGCCGGCTTGGACAACACCGCCATCACTTCCCTCACCGACCGCTCCGCCAGCGCCAAACACGGCACGCTGGTGAACTTCACCCGCTCCGGCAACCTCTCCAACTTCGTCAAGGGCATGAACATCTGCCGCCGCACCGGCTCAACAGTGGGAGCCTACAACGCCTGCGTAGCCAGTGCGGCGTTGGCCTTCGGACCCCTCGAAAGCCCCGCCATCACCCGCCTGGCCGGCACATCGGCCTGTTCGAAGTAAAACAGCGCGGGAAGGAAGGACAGCGGCGAACCTTGATAAACTGCCATTCAAGACACCGTGCGCACTTATTCCATTCTCCCGTTCCTTGCCTTGGCTTTCCCGCTCGGCGCCGAGGTCCAATACCAGCGCGATGTCCGGCCCATCCTCGCGAAGAAGTGCTTCGCCTGTCATGGGCCGGACGAGCATGGCCGCAAAGCCAATCTCCGCCTCGACGCCTTCGAGCACGCCACCGGCAAGTCGGGCGGCTACCCCGGCATCGTCGCCGGCAACGCCAAAATCAGCCGTGCCGCCATCCGTGTCGCCGACGCCGCCAAGCCTATGCCGCCCACCGGCGACCGCCTCACCCCCACCGAGATCGACACCCTCCGCCAGTGGATCGACGAAGGCGCCCAATACCAGCCCCATTGGGGCTTTCTCCTACCCCGCAAGGCCGAACTCCCCAAAGTCGCCAACGCCACCTGGGCCACCAACGCTATCGACGCCTTCGTCCTGGCCCGCCTCGAAAAGGAAGGCCTGCAGCCGTCACCCGAAGCCCCGCCCGCCGTCCTCGCCCGCCGCGTAGCCCTCGACCTCACCGGCCTCCCGCCTGACCGCGCCCTCGCCGAAGAGTACCTCCGCAACCCCTCCCCCGCCGCCTACGAAAAGCTCGTCGGCAAGCTCCTCGAATCCCCTCACTACGGCGAACGCTGGGCCCGCATCTGGCTCGACCTCGCCCGCTACGCCGACTCCCAAGGCTACGAGAAAGACAACCTCCGCACCATCTGGCCCTACCGCGACTGGGTCATCGACGCCCTCAACCGCAACCTCCCCTTCGATCAGTTCGCCATCAAGCAACTCGCCGGCGACCTCCTCCCCAACGCCACCGAAAGCGACCTCATCGCCACCGGCTTCCATCGCAACACCATGACCAACACCGAAGGCGGCACCGATGACGAAGAGTTCCGCGACATCGCCGTCCGCGACCGCGTCGCCACCACCGGCGTCGCCTTCATGGGCCTCACCTGGGGCTGCGCCCAGTGCCACACCCACAAGTACGACCCCCTCTCCCACCGCGAGTTCTACCAGCTCTACGCTTTCTTCAACCAGACCGAAGATGCCGACAAGCCCGACGACAGCCCCGTGCTGAAACTGACGAACGGCTCCACGCCCATCTTCCGCGACCTGCCCCTTGATAAACGCCGCCAGACGCGGATCTTCGAACGCGGCAACTTCCTCAATCCCGGCGAGCCCGTCGAAGCCGCCGTGCCGCAAGCCTTCCACCCAATCGCCGCAGACGCGCCCAAGAACCGCCTCGGCCTCGCCCTATGGCTGGTCGACCGCAACAACCCGCTCACCGCCCGCGTCCAGGTCAACCGCTTCTGGGCTCGCCTGTTCGGCCGCGGCCTGGTCGAAAGCGAGGAGGACTTCGGCACGCAAGGGCAGATGCCCAGCCATCCCGAACTCCTCGACTGGCTTGCCGTCGAGTTCATGGAGCGCGGCTGGGACATGAAAGCTCTGCTCAAGACCATCGTGATGTCGGCCACCTACCGCCAGAGCGCGGCCCTCTCCCCCGAACTCCGCTCCAAAGACCCCAACAACATCCTGCTCGCCCGCGGCGCCCGCTTCCGTATCGACGCCGAAATGGTGCGCGACCAGGCCCTCGCTCTCAGCGGCCTCCTCAATCGCAAGCTCTACGGCCCGCCCGTCATGCCCTGGCAGCCCGACGGGATCTGGCAGGTGGTCTACAGCGGCGCCCAATGGGAGGTCGGCAACAGCGAGGAACGCTATCGCCGCGCCATCTACACCCTCAACCGCCGCACCACACCCTACCCCGCCATGCAGACCTTCGATGCCCCCAGCGGCGAAGTCTGCACCGCCCGCCGTATCCGCACCAACACGCCGCTCCAGGCGCTCGCTTCCTTGAATGACCCGGCGCTCATGGAGGCCTCTCAGAACCTCGGCCTGCGCGCCGCCGAAGAGAAGGGAAGTGATGCCACTCGCGCCGGCCGCCTCTTCGAACGCCTCACCCTCCGCATGCCCTCCGACACCGAACAGAAGCGCATCGTCGCTCTCTACAAGGACGCCGTCGCAGACCTCAAAAAGGACGCCGAAGCCACCCACCGCCTCCTCAACTACGGCCAGCGCCTCTACTCCCGCGACCGCGAATCGACGCTGCTCGGCGATGGCCGCGAAGAAGGCGCCCAGTGGCGCTATGTCACCGATAAGCCCGCCGGCGACGACTGGCGCAACGCCGCATTCGCCGACACCGATTGGAAGACCGGCGCCGGGCAGTTCGGCCAACTCGCCACCACCGCCAAGAAGCCCGAGCCACTGCTACGCACCAAGTGGGATACCGAAGAGCTCTGGCTGCGCCGTGAGTTCACCGTCCCCCAACAGGGCGTCGACACCGTCCGCCTGCTGGTCCGCACCGACGCCGCCTTCGAAGCCTACGTCAACGGCGTGCCCGCCGCCAGCACCGACATGAATCGCAGCGGCTACTACGGCTACACCTTCTCGAAAGAAGCCATCGCCGCCATCCAGCCCGGACGCAACGTGCTGGCCATCCACGCCAAGCGCAGCTATGAACCCGTCCGCGGGCAGGTCTTCGATGCCGGCCTCCTCGCTGCCCGCCCCGTCGCCCATGGCGAACAGAACAGCACCGCCGTCACCCGCGCCGCCTGGATCATGGTGGCCAACGCGCTCCTGAATCTCGATGAGGTCCTGGTACACCCGTGAAGCTATCTCCTGAACTCGATCTGCTGCGCACCAAGACGCGGCGCCACTTCCTGCAATCCTGCGGTGTGAACCTCGGCGGCTTGTTCGTGGCTTCCCAAGCGGGCCGCGCCGCCGCCACCGGCGACTCCATCAATCCGCTCGCCCCCAAGAAGCCGCCACTGCCCGCCAAAGCCAAGGCCGTCATCTATCTCCACATGCCCGGCTCGCCCTCCCAATTGGACCTCTTCGATTGGAAGCCCGAACTGGTGAAGTACAACGGCCAGGACTGCCCCAAACAGTACCTGGAAGGCAAACGCTTTGCCTTCATCCGCGGCGTCCCGAAGATGCTGGGCACGCCCTTCCAGTTCAAACAGCACGGCAAATCCGGAGCCTGGCTCAGTGAATTATGGGAGCATTTCCCGAAAGTCGCCGACGACGTCACCATCATCCGCTCGATGACCACCGAGCAGTTCAACCACGCCCCCGCGCAGTTGTTCGTCCACACCGGCAATGCCCGCTTCGGCGGCGCCGCGCTCGGCTCCTGGATCACCTACGGCCTCGGCTCGGAGAACCAGAATCTCCCCGGCTTTGTCGTCCTGCTCGGCGGCGGCAATAACCCCGACGGCGGCAAGAGCCTCTGGGGCAGCGGTTTCCTGCCCTCCGTCTACCAAGGCGTCCAGTGCCGCACCTCCGGCGACCCCGTCCTCTACCTCAGCAACCCCGACGGCGTCTCCCGCCCCATGCGCCGCAAAACCCTCGACGCCATTCGCGACCTCAACGAAATGGAACAGGCGCGCATGGGTGACCCCGAAACCCAATCCCGTATCTCCCAATACGAGCTCGCCTTCCGCATGCAGATGTCCGTCCCGGAAGCCATGGACATCACCAAGGAGCCGCCCGCCATCCATGAGCTGTACGGCAGCAACCCCGGCGAGGCATCCTTCGCCAATAACTGCCTGCTCGCCCGGCGTCTGGTCGAGAAGGGCGTCCGCTTCGTGCAGCTTTACCAATGGGGTTGGGACCACCACGGCTCCGGCCTCCGCGAAGACATCCGCTACGACCTGCCGAAGAAGATCAAGGCTATCGACCGCCCCATCGCCGCGCTTATCCAGGACCTCAAACAGCGCGGCATGCTGGACGAAACCCTGATCGTTTTTGGAGGCGAGTTCGGCCGCACGCCCATGCGCGAGATCCGCCCCGATTCCCCCGGCGGCTACGTCGGCCGCGACCATCACCCTCACGGTTACACTATGTGGATGGCCGGCGGCGGCATCCAGCACGGCCTCAACTACGGCGCTACCGACGAAATCGGCTACTATGCGGTCGAGAACAAGATGACCGTCCGCGACCTGCAGGCCACCATCCTGCACCTGGTGGGTCTGGACCCCTACAAGCTCAGCTTCCCGTTCCAGGGCCTGAACCAGCGGCTCATCGGGCCCACGAACGAAGGCCGGATCATCAAGGACATCCTCGCTTAAGCAGGATAGTAGCGCCTACTCGGCCCCATACTGAATCTCCAGCGTCCGGCTCCGCCGCGCCGCTAGCGTCACCATCGCCCCACTCAATCCCACCAGCCCCACCACCGCTATCCACGGCGCCACCGGCTCCACGTTAATCACCAGCATCGCCAAAAATGGCGGCACGCCCTTATCAATCGGGATCTCCACCGGACACAGCGATTTCAAATAGTAGATGACGCTCAGCTTCCTTAGCATCGCCGGTAAGACCCCATTAATCGACTCCCACACCAGAATCACCGCCGCCGGAATCAGCGGATTCTTCAACAACATCCCGCCCGTCAGGAACACGCTTCCATACCCCAAACAAGCCAGCGCCGTGATTGCCACATATGCCAGCGAATGCTGCCACCCGCCACCCTGCGACAGGTACTGCTCCAGCTTCGGCCCTTCAAAATGCCAGTAAAGCGCCCCCAACTGTAGCGCCACGCTCAGCCCGAAAATCACCGCCGTCGCGATCAGCCCCGCGATAAACTTACCCGCCACCACCACCTCGCGCCGAATCGGAGCCAGGAAGTAATAGTGCAGGCTCTTGTCCAGCATCTCCCCGCGAAACAGGTTCAAAAACACGAACACACATCCAAAAAACACCATCAGCCGCAGAAAGAAGAACTGGTACACCCCCGCGAAGATATGCATATCCTCCGAGACACTGCAGCCATCGCTGGTGCTGGTGCGTTGCACTACCCCTTCCCGAAAGAACACGGCGTACCGGCGCTCGCCATCGCTATACAGCCAGTTCTCGCGAGGCCGGCGACGCGACCCACCGCGCTCCACCCGGGGCGGCTCGCCCAGCACGCTCCTCACTTCCTCCGGTGTCATCCCCTCCCGAATCCCCCGCACCTTCGCCGCCGTCACACTCGGATTCTCCGCCGCCATCCGCCAGTTGCGGCCGCGCGTTTGCTCCGTCTCCAGCGCATGCCCCACAAAGATCACCATCGGCAATGCCGCCAAGAGATAGATCCACAAACTGCGCCGGTTGAAGAAGCTCTTCTTCCATTCCAGCGACACTACCGCACCCAGTTGCCGCATCCAAAGCGCGTTCATCGCGTCGCCTCCTCGGCCCCAATCAGGTACCCATATACCGAGTTCACATCGTCATCCACCGGCGTCACCGTGTCGATCCTGAAATCGCCCGTCGCAATGCGGTTCATCATCAGGTAGAACTGGTCCGCGCTCCGGGTCTTCACCAACAACCCCTTCCCATCGGCGTGTACCTTCACCTCCACGACATGGTCATCCTCGAACAGCCGCGAGGCCAGCCGCTGCGGCCGGTCGCACCGGATCAGGATCTGCATCGGGTGATCCTCAATCTCCTCGCGAACGGCCTTGATCTGCCCTTCCGCCACCACGTACCCGCTCGACATCAGAATCACCTGGTCGCTGATGATGTCCACCTCATGCAGCACGTGGCTCGAGATCAGCAGGTGCCGGCCCTCGGTCGCGAAATCGCGAAATAACGCAATCGTCTCCGCCCGCACCAGCGGATCCAGGCCATTCAACGGCTCGTCCAAAATCAGTACCCGCGGATCGTGGCTCACCGCCTGCGCCAGCTTGATCCGCTGCCGCATGCCCTTGCTATAGCCCGCCACCTTGCGCTTCGCCGCATCCTGCATCCCCACCCGTTCAATCGCCGCCCACGCCAACCGCTCCGCTTCCCGGCTCTCATACCCCGCCAACCGCAAGAACGAATGTACGAAATCGTAGCCGGTAAACCCCTTCGGATACGAGTCAAACTGCGTGCAGTATCCCATCAGCTTGAACAGGTTCTCCGGGTCGCTAGTGGGGACCCCGCACACGCTCACCAACCCACGCGTTGGCCGCAGCAGACCCGTCATCAGATTCATCAGCGTCGTCTTGCCCGACCCGTTCGGCCCTACCAGACTCGTAATCCCCGGCGGTATCGACAGGCTGACGCGGTTCACCCCTAGCACTTCCCCATAAAACTTTGATACATTCTCGAAGACAATGCGTGAGTCGCTCATCCGCGCACCACCTCGCACGCCCGCACCTTCTTCAAAATCAGCCACAGCAGGATGCCCGAACACAGCGTCACCGCCGCAACCGCCTCTTCCAACGACATCGGGTGGTCCCCGCCCGCATCGAACAGCGCAACGAAAATCCGCGACATGCTCGTCGCGATATCGAAGTAGCCGCCAATCTCGCTGCGCGCCACCTGCCGGATCATCTCGTGTACGCCCGCCCCCAGAAACATCACCACCAGCATCAGCGCGCCCGCGATAATCTTCCACCGCACCCAGGCCGACAACGCCATCGCCAGCAGCGATATCACCGTGATCCAGATCAGGAAACTCAGGCTCATCGCCCCCGCGATCCAGCCGTTATTCCACAGCCAATCGCCGCCCGCCAGACTCGCCTGCAGCGCGAACAGCAGCAGCCCCGGAATCCACGTAAAGGTGCTCAACAGCCCGCCAATCACCAGCATCTTGCCCAAAATGTACTGCGCCCGGCTCAGCGGCCGCGCAAAGAACAGTGGCAGCCCGTTGTGCGTCAGATCCGGCGACATCAGGCCCGGCCCCACGAACGACGCCAGCAAGAAGCCCAGCGAACTCTGCACCGTGGTGAACAGGAAAAAGAAGCTGTTGTTCACCGCGAAGAAGCCGTCCTTCGGCACCGGCACATACTGCGCCAGAAACGCCGTATTGTGATTGAAGTAAATCGCCAGCGCCGCGCCCAGCGGGTAAAAGAAACTGATCACATACAGGATCACCAGAATCCGCTGCTGGAACAGGTTCGCCCACGCATACCGCGGAATCACCAGCATGCGCGACCATTGCGGCGTCAACTCCCCCGCATATGCCTTGTAGGTGCGTTTATAAACTGCCATCGTCCTAGTTCTCCGACATCGCGCGCAGGAAGATATCCTCCAGCGAATCGCGCCGCTGGCTCAGCCGCCGCAACTGCAAGTCGCGATCCGCGGCCAACTGATAGATATGCCGCACCTCGATCCCTTCTCCCAGAATCAGCTTCAGCCGCCCATTCCCCAAATCGGCGCACTCACAACCGATGGCCGTCGCCGCATCCACAAAGCCGTTCCGCACCCCATGCGTTTCCAACTCCAAAAAGCGCTGGTTGAGCCGCCGTTCTTCCTCTAAATTGGCGATCTGCACCACCCGCCCGCCCTTCAGAATCAGCACCTCTTCACAGGTCTGCTCCACATCCTTTAATAGGTGCGAACACAGCACAATGTGCATCGTCCCCGAATCGCGCATCTCTTCAATCAGCTTCAGCATGCGCAACCGCGCCGGCGGATCCAACCCATTCGTCGGCTCATCCAGAATCACCAGCCTCGGCCCATGCACGATCGCCTGCGCCAGCTTCGCCAACTGCTTCATGCCCAGCGAGTAGTTGCCCAGCTTGCGATAGCGCGCCTCGCCCAACCCCACATAAAACAAGGATTCGTGCGCGCGCTCCAACGCCGCTTCCGGCGGCAGCCCACTCAACTCCGCCATGTAGCGCACAAACTGCACCGCGCTCATATCGGCGACGAACGTATCGTTCTCCGGCATGTACCCCACCAGGCTGCGGACATCCATCGCATGGTGGCGCACGTCATACCCCAAAATCCGCGCCGTTCCCGACGCAGGCTTGTGAAACCCCAGCAGCGTCTGTATCAACGTGGATTTGCCCGCCCCATTGGGCCCCAGCAGGCCAATGGTGCGGGCTTTCAAAGTGCCGGTGAGGCCGCGCAGGATCTCCCGCTTCGCCAGCCTCACCGACAGTTGATCAAGTTCAATTACGGGCGGATTCATCAGTGTTTTAGCAGTCCGGTCATCATCTCGGGGTGCAACAGCATGCCCAGATTCAGGCCGCCGAAACTCCCCACCGTCGCCGCGCGGATTCGCCCCGCTTCAGCCTCCAGAACAATCAGCCCCGGCTGCGCCTCCTTCACCATCTTTGCCGATTGCTGCTGCGCCGGCGTCATCTGGATGAACTGCCCCAAGGTATCGGCCAGCGGCCCCAGCGTCCCCGCGATGTTGTGATACATCACCCCGGAGAAGTTCGGATTCGCCGCCAGCGGCAGCAGGGACCGGAACTTCGCCGAACTCACCAGCGTGTACCCGGTGCCGCGATTCGTGATCGCCTGCGTCAACAGGTTGCGCGCCGGAGCCAGCAGCAGGTAATTATCCACAAACGTATAGTGGACATCGAACGGCAGCCGCGCCCCGCTGATCTGCACGAACTCGCGGTTGTTCACCCGCTCCTTCTTCAACACCAGCAGCGGCAGCGTCTTGTCCTTCTGCTGCGCTTCCCGGTTGAACGCCTCCACCAGCCGCTCCAGCGTCGCTTGCAGCCGCGACGGCGAGTTCACCTCCACGGCTATCTTCACCGACGGAATCGGCAGCATCGGCCCATCCAGCGCCACCGTGATCTCCGAGCCCAAAGCCGACGCCAAATCGTCCACAATCCGGATCCCCAGCGTCTGCTCCACCTTCAAAAGTTCCGCGTCGAAGTTCGCCGAGCCGCGCCGTGCCATCGCGAACAGCTCTTCCACAATCGCCCGCGGCTGTTTCACCACAAAGCCCGCCGCCGCGCCCGCATCCGGCGATACGAACTGCAGCGTCGTCATGGCCGACGGCGTTGCCAGCCACGCCGGTATGCCGCGCCGTGTCCCGCTGAAGCTGAGTGCGGCGGCGTTCTCCACCTTGCCCGCCACTTCCCTACGTTCGGCCACCAGGTACTGCACGGTATTCAGCCCAAGATCGTTCATCGTGCCCGCGTCTTTGCTGTTTACGTTCTTCCCCACGATTTGTTCCAGGTTTGCCGCGACAATCCACCCGGCACCCGTCCCATACGCCTGCTCCACCCGCTGCCGGAACGGCGTCGCCGGATTCCCACCTCTCGCGATGGCCTGCTCTACTTCAGCTATCCGCGCCGGGTTATCCGAGAAAATCACCCGCCCGTTGCTGATCCTGTATGCCGGGCGGTCGCTCACCGGCTGGCCGGCCAATAACTGGTCGATCACCGCCTTCGCGTTCGGCGACTTCGCCTCCGCCACCAGCACGAAGTTCTCCCGCGTCCCCTGGCTCACCACCGCGAACAGGATCTCCTCGCCCAACTGCGCGCCCAGATCCTTCAACATCCCGATGGCTTTCTCGGTCTCCTGGCGTGTGCGCGCCTTCGAAGGATCCATCCACCACTGCCGCAGCACTTCGCTCGACCGCACCCGCTCATCGAAGATGCGCTTACCCTCCGCCAGCGTCGGGCCCAGGTTCGGAATGGCGGCAATCAGCACCGCATCCACGGGCAGCAGCGGCAGCAGTCGCGATTGGTACCGCAAGCCCTGCCCGGGAATCGCCTCCCATTTCTGCTGCAGCACCTGGAACTCGCCCAGCAGCGCCATGTACCGGGCCGCATCCTGGCTCCAGGTAATTTCCGCCGCCACCGGCACCTTTCCCACCGCTTCGTTCGTCGTCGCCTGCCCGCCCGGCTTCAGGCTCTCCGTCCGCCCGTTATGGCTGACCTCCACCGCGCCTTCCACCACCGACACCCGCGACCCCAGGGTTCCCTTATTCACCGAGAAGATCGTGCCCTTCACGGCCACTTCGCTATCCCCGGTCGACACGAACAAATGACCGCGCTTCTGTTTCGCCGCCTGTACCAGCACATGGCCGCGCTCCAATCGCACCGTCGTGCCGCGCCAGCCCGTCGTCACCCCCACCTGCGCCCGCTCCCGCAACTCCACCCGCGACCCGTCCCACAGCCGCAGCATCGCCTGCGCGCCCGCGGCCGTCCGTACCAACTCCCCATCGCCCAACTCCGTCCCACTCCCCACCGGCAGGCTCCCCTGCGGCGTATCCCGGTACAGCAGACCGCTGGCCGATTCCACCGTCGCCCTCGGTCCCGTCGTAAAGGCCGCCGGAGCCACGAACCGCGCCGCAAGGCCCGCCGTCCCTAAACCCACCAGCAGCGTCGCAGCCATAGCCCACCGCGGATAGCTCGCCTGCCGGGCCGCCCCCATCACGTGTACCTTCGGACCCACCCCGCGCGCCTCGTCCAACGCCCGCCGGCAGCGCACGCATTCCTTTAAGTGGTCTTCCAACAACATCCGCCGCGCATCGGAGATTGTCTTCTGCAAATAAGAGGGCAGCAGCGACCGGAAGTCGTTGCACCCGGTCAGCCGGCCCGTTCCCGCCGCGCCCGGCCCGAACAGCGTCTGCCGCACCCGTTCACCCGCCGCGGCCGTTACCTCGGCGGCCGGCGCCGTCTCTTTCATGTTCTGGATGGCCTGATCGAGTTTGTCCATGGTGGTTCTCCTTCCGCTTAGCCTCTCTGCAACTCCGCCTTCAGCCGCGTCCGCGTACGGTGCAGCGATACCGCCACCGTGATCCGCGAAATCCCCAGCATCCGGCCAATCTCCGTGTTCGTATAGCCTTCAAAGAACCGCATCGCGAAGATCTCCGCATGTTTCGGTTCAATGACGGCCAGCGCCTGCCGCAAGGTCTGGCTGAGTTCCGAATCGCTGGTGACGCTCTTTAACGTCACTTCGCTGGCGTCCTCAGTCGACTTGCGCTGGCGGATCAGATCGATGGAGGCATTCACGGCGGCCCGCCGCAGGTAGCTCTCCGGTTCGTCCACCCGCAGGTGGCCCGGCTCTTTCCCCAGCAGCCGCAGAAACACCGTCTGCAGAACATCCTCCGCATCGGCCGCGTTCCCCGTGATCCGGTACGCCGTCCGGAAGACCATTCCGTGGTGTGTGTCAAAAACGTGTTCCAGTGGGTTGCCGATTGGAGGATACCCTTCCTGTTGTCGATATGCCAGTTGGAGCAAGTTGGCCGCCTCCCGTATTTACCTTCCGGCCTGAATACGGGGGCTGCTGGCAGTTTATTACAACCGGCAGGGTGAATTTTTCTCTCCACGTTTCAATCTGGAACCCAAGGTGTCGATTTGGGTTCCGCATTGTATTCCCTACCAGGTGCAGCTTGCGGTAAGTGATTGATTCTTAAACTGGCAAGGTTTGGTCAACGGCATGCATTCTAGAGAGGCGTAGGAAGTAAGGGCGCTGATTGAGATGAGCATAGGGTTGCACCTCACCAATCTCAATTCCTCTTGTTGCCCCGCCAGTTGAACCCGCCATCAGGCAACGGTGCCTGTCCCTTTTGCCCACCCAACCAGCTCCTGTCACAGCGCCCCCATCCCCCTACTTCCCTACGCCCAACCGTCTACGGACGGGACTTACGGAAGCGCGCCGCAGCCTGTGGATCTTCTTTCGCCCACATAACAGCGTCCCCACCGTAAGGCTCCAACTGCGCCGGGGACAACCCATATTCCTTAACCAGCGAAGCGGCCAACAGCCTTCGTGCCACCTCGCCCCCCAAACGGCGCCGGCTCCGCACGTCCCACGCGCCTTCGATGTCATCCCCAATCCGGTCCACCACCAGCACCGCGACTACGGCGGAATCCGAAGACCAGGCGATGTGTCCAAACCCCAGGTCAGCATCGCCCGTTTGATCCAGCCAGACCGGCCACGGCAGAGCCGCCAGTTCTGCCTTGATCCCGCAGTCGGGAGGGATGCACCACTCCTTGATACGAGCCCGGTGGCGCCCGTCCGGCGAGCGCGTTTCGACCACCGTGTGCCAACACCCCACCTGCATCATGATGAAAAGCAGCAGGCACAGCACGGCGGCCTTCGCGAGTGTCTTCAAGACTCCATCGTAGCTCGCGAAACCCCACCTGCCCGCAGCCAGTTCGCCTCACTCCTCATGGCCGCCGCCGGTTCCATCCTGACCATGAGCGACTAATTTAATAGGATATCGGAGGTCAACCTGTCACGGGCATTGCCCCGCCAAGGAGCGGAGATTCGGCACCGGCGGGGCCGTGACGGCCGATAAGACGCTTAGATGGGCGAGCCACTCCCCGCGACGGTACAATCGAAGCAAGTCCCAAGGTGATATTCGGCATGGTGCTGCCTGGTAGGAGACCATTGAAGAAGGCGAAAACAATCGGACACGGGCCCCAGCAGAACCTCTTTGCGCAAAGGCCTTTCCCGTCCATGCCAGTCCTGCCGGCTGAGGACAATACTCCCGAAGGATTGCGGGCGCTCCTTACTGCGAATGCTTTCTACTACTACTGGGTCATAAAATAAACATTTTGTGATAGAATTGTTTCCGTGGGATCAC
>CAYLPH010000117.1:220-17626 GCA_964385495.1 uncultured Candidatus Solibacter sp. | reverse complement strand
CCCACTCAACCGGCCCGAAAACGCCGGAAGGCAAAGCCACCTCCTCCCAGAACGCAAGAAAGCACGGCTTCACCGCCCGCAGCGCCTGGTCCCCGGCTCACTTCACCGAAGATCAGATCCAGTTCTACCGCGACTACCACAGCCGCCTCAAACCAGACGGCCCCGTAGAAGCCACCGTCTTCGACCAGATCATCCACGCCGCCTGGAACCTAAGGATGATCGCCGTCCAACTCGACAAACTCGCCGCCGAGTTCAACTGCGAGGAGGTCCCGGAGTTGCTAAACATCCCGGACCTACCACCAGACGCCGAGCGCCGCTACAACCGGCTGCTCCGCTACCAGAACCGCAACGAGCGAGCCTTCCAGGCCAACATGCGCCTGCTAGCCTCGCTCCAGACCAACAGAGTCGCCGCCGACTACACCGGAACCCCCAGCGAGAAGCCGCTGACTTCCATCTCGGCCCTAATCGACGTAGCCAAGATCGTGCGCCTGACCGATCGAAGCCAGCCGGAGCCTCCCGGCATCGCCCCCAAGGCCCGCCAGCAGCCCTCCCGGGCCGCCTGACGGACCCAAAACGCAACCCATTACCCGTCGCCGATTAATCCGACGTCCACACCCAAGCCCGAAGTGTGTCCGCTGTTAAGCCAACATCCCCTTGATCACATTCCCGCCAAAATCCGTAAGCTTCTCATGCCGCCCGTTATGCAGATACCAAAGCTTATGCTGATCCAACCCCATCAAATGCAGCATAGTCGCATGGAAGTCGCGCATATGCAGCCCGTCAATCGCGCGCAGACCAAACTCGTCCGTCTCCCCTAACACGGACCCGGCCTTCACCCCGCCTCCGGCGAACCACATCGTAAACCCATGCGGATTATGGTCGCGCCCATTCCCGGATTCCGACATCGGCAGCCGCCCAAACTCGCTACCCCAAATCACCAACGTCGAATCCAGCAGACCGCGAGCCTTCAGATCCTTCAACAGCCCGGCAATCGGCTTGTCTGTAAGGCCGCACATCTTCTCGTGGTTCTTCACAATGTCGCTATGCGCATCCCATTGGATACTTACCGGACCGCCGCCCGAATAGACCTGCACGAACCGTACCCCGCGCTCCACCATACGTCGCGCCAACAGCAGGCGCGTACCAAAGTCATTGGTGACCTTCTCGTCCAATCCATACAGGCTACGCGTGGCCTCCGACTCCTTCGTCAGGTCCACAGCCTCCGGCGCATGGCTCTGCATTCGGAAAGCAAGTTCGTACGAACTGATCCGCGCCGCCATCTCCGTATCGGCATCTTCCGTATCGAGATCATTCATCTGCTGCACCAGGCCAAGCGTGCGGCGCTGCCGCTCGGCCGTCATCCCAGCAGGAGGCTTCAGATGCAGAATCGGCGTCGGACCGCTACGCAGCAAAGTGCCCTGATGCACGGCGGGCAGGAAGCCGGAACCCCAACAGGGCGTGCCCCCCTCGGGCGTCCCTTCCGGCTGCGGCATCACCACGTAAGCCGGTAGGTTATCGCTCTCCGAGCCAAGCCCGTAAGTGACCCACGCCCCCATGCTCGGATAGCCCATCAGGACGCGCCCGCTATGCACCTGGTACATCGCCGGAGCATGCACCACGCTCTCGGTATAAAAGTTGCGAACGATGCACATGTCATCCACGCACTGCGAAAGATGCGGGAACAGCGTCGAAACCCACGCGCCGGATTGCCCGTGCTGCTTGAACTGCCACGGCGAACTGAGGATCGGCGTGCTGCCATCGGTGAACTGGCCCTGAATCTTGCCGAAGCTTCCTGGCAGCCGCTGGCCTTCGTACTTCTTCAGGCTCGGCTTCGGATCGAACGTGTCGATCTGGCTCGGGGCGCCCACCATGAACAGGAAGATCACGGACTTGGCTTTCGCCGCGAAATGCTGCGGCTTGGCGGCCAGCGGACTGACACGGGGCGCGGCGAGACCTTCGCGCACCAGCAGGCTCTGCAGCGCCAGCGCGCCGAAGCCGTGCGCGGCGCCGCGAAGGATGTCCCGGCGTGTGCGGGCGGAGCGGAAATGATTAGGGGATGTAGACGAATTCATTGCGATTGAACAGTGCGAGCGCGAAGTCGTCGAGGATTCCGCCCCCGGCGAAGAAGGTTACAGCCAGGCCCGTTTCGCGCGCATCGGCGGGCCGCGCCAGGGCCAGCCGGTAGGCGCGATCAATGTGACAGGCCTCGCCCCGATCACCGCAATCGGCGCGGAGGCGATCGGCGAAACGTTTGGCCTGCTGGACGGAAAAGTCGCTGTTCATCAGCGACAAGGCCTGCAGCGCGTGCGTACTGGTGGGGCGCACCGGGCAGGAGGTCATGGCGTCCGGCTGGTCGAAGTTGGATAGAAACGGGAGCCGGACGGTGCGTTTGTTGAGCAGATAGATACTGCGGCGGTTGTGTTCGGCCGGATCGGGATTCACAGGCCAGAGATTATCCGGCTCGGCTTCGGTAAAGATGATGTCGTAAATCTCCGGCTCGATCGGGATCTTGATCGGGCGGCCGCCCATCCGGGGATTGAAGGTCCCGTTAACGGCCAGCATCCCATCGCGGATGTTCTCGCCCTCCAGCCGGCGCCGGTTCATGCGCCAGTAGAACTTGTTCTCCCCATCAATGGCGGCTTTGCCTGCATCGTGCTGCGTGGCCTGCTGGTAGGCGCTGGAAAGCACGATCAGGCGGTCGATTGACTTCACGCTCCAGTTGTTGTTGACGAACTCCGTGGCCAGCCAGTCGAGCAGTTGGGGATGCGACGGGCGCGCCCCGAGCGTACCGAAATCGTTCGGCGTCTTCACGATCCCACTGCCCATCCGGAACTGCCAGATGCGGTTCACCATCACCCGCGCGACCAGCGGGTTCTCAGGCGACGTCAGCCAGCGGGCCAGTCCGGCGCGGCGCTGCGCGGGCCCTTCCACCGGCTTCTCGTCAATGCCCGTGATAACGCGCGGGAAGCCCGGACCCACAATCGACAGCTTGTGCTTATAGTCGCCCACCTTGAGGATGTGCGTGTCCGGAGCCTTCTCCAGGTTGGCGACCGCATAAGCGGCGGCGGGCGGCTCCGGCTCTTCAAACTCCAGCTTATGAAGCTGGCGGCGCAAGCCGGCGCGATGCTCCTTGATATCGGCGGGTAGCGCGGCCAGGACGTCGTCCCATGACACCTTCAACTGCGATTCGGCTTCCTTGGCAAGCCGCGCCTGCTCTTCGTTTCGCTTCTCCTTCGGGATATCCAGGGCAGCGCGGTGGCGGTCCGCCAGCTTCGCCATCTTTGCCGCGCGCAGGCGCTCACGATAGGGCTTCTCGATCTCCTTGATCTCGTCTTCAATCGGCTTGCGCCGCTCCTTGTAAGCCTTCAACGCCGCGTCGTACTTCTCCTTCTCCGCGGCGGAGGCGATAGGCAGATCCTTGTAGTCGGTAGTGGCCAGAACCGCCTGGAGCTTGTAGTAATCGGACTGCGGGATGGGATCGAACTTATGGTTATGGCAGCGGGCACAGCCAACCGTGAGCCCCAGGTAAACGGAACCAATCGCGCCCGTCATCTCGGTGAGCACTTCCTGGCGGTTCATCTCCTGATCCTGGTTGCCGCCGACGAGGTGGATCGGTCCGGCCCGATGGAAGCCGGTGGCGATGAGGGCATCGCTATCGCCTGGGAAGAGTTCGTCGCCGGCGATCTGCTCCTGCACGAAGCGGCTATAGGGCTTATCGTCGTTGAACGCCCGAATCACGTAGTCGCGGTAGCGCCAGGCATGGGTGCGCTCGGCGTCGGTTTCATAACCATTTGTATCGGCGTAACGCACCACATCCAGCCAGCGCAGACCCCACCGCTCGCCGTAATGCGGAGAGCGCATCAGCCGATCCACTAGCCGCGGATAGGCATCCGGAGCCTTGTCGGCGAGGAAGGCCTCCACTTCAGAAGGCGTAGGCGGAAGGCCCGTCAGATCCAGAGTGACGCGGCGAATCAGACGCGCCCGGTCAAGCGGCGGCGAGGGCTTCAATCCCTTGCCCCGCATGGCTTCCAGAAGGAACGCGTCAATCGGCGTTTTTACCCAGGCGCTATTGCTGGCGGGAACGGCGGGACGAACAGGCTTCTGGAAGGCCCAGAAGGCACGGCGTGGGGCGACCCAGGCGTCGTCCTTGGCATCGTCCGCATAGCGTTCCGCGGCGGGTAGCGGCAGGCACAAGCCGATCGCGAGGACAACGAGATTGCTGGATCGAGTCACGAGAGTTTCATGCACAATTATAGAGCGATGATCTACCGCCTGACACCAGAGATGGTTATGGACCTTGTGGAACCGCTCTCGCACCTGCTGTGGGATGCGGTGGATAGCGGTGCATCCATTGGGTTTCTGCCGCCCGTCGACCCGGTGGAGAGCCTGCGCTATTGGGATTCAGTACGGATTGCGGTGTATGAAGGTTCACGCGTGCTGTTGGCCCACATCGAAGACGACGAGATGGTGGGGACGGTGCAACTGGACTTGGCGACGCGGAAGAACGCCCTGCATCGGGCCGAGGTGACGAAACTGATGGTGCACCGCAACGGGCGCCGGCGCGGCGTGGCCACGGCCTTGATGAACGAGGTGGAAAAAGTAGCGCGTGAACTGGGCCGGACCCTGCTGGTGTTGGACACGCGAAAGGGCGACGATTCCGAAAGGCTCTACCGCAAGCTGGGCTACCGGGAAGCGGGGCAGATCCCGAACTATGCGCGTAGCGCCGATGGAACGCTGCACGCAACCGTATTCCTGTTCAAGGAGCTTTAATGCTCCCGGTAGTAGAAGATCAGGTCAACACCCGGCGGCGTGTGGCCCATGGCGCGCAGCATCGCCGAAACCTGCCCGCGGTGATGCGAGGCGTGGTTCACCACATGCAGGACGACCTGCCACAGAGGCGTCTGCCAGGGGTTGCCCTTGAGGTCCTTGTAGCTGATCTTCTCCCCCAAGCTCTCGTTGCTTTGCGACTTCAGGAACTCCGTCCAACCCGCGTGAACGGCCGGCCAGTCAGTCTGCAGCACGGACAGGTGCATGTCGCGCTCGGGGTCGAGGAACCGGGCGGGGACTTCTCCCTTCACGCGAGCGAGCCAGACACGATCCGCCGCGAAGGTATGGACCAACGTCCCGAGCACACTCTTGTCCGCATGCTTAAAATCGCGCGTCAGCTCCTCGCCAGAGAGGGTAGCGGCGGCTTCCACCAGGCGGCGAGAGGCCCAAGCCGTAAAGTCAAAGTGCGCCAGAGCCAAGTCGGTTGTGATCATCTATCCAGAATAGGCAATCAGCCCGCGCGAAAGAGGGCGGTGCGGCGTTCCGCCCAGACTTCAGTGGGAAAGAGGCGGGCCCCTACTTCAATAAGCCGCGGCATGAGTTCGAAGACGTCGCGCGGGCTCCAAGGGACGCCGGCGCGGGTGCGGAAGTCCCGCAGATTCAGAGCGGCGGCGATGCGGCCCATACCGTGATCCTGCACAACGCCTTCGATGATCTCGCGGATGATCTCCATTTCACGCGGACTCTCCTCCAGCGAACAGCA
Source organism: uncultured Candidatus Solibacter sp. (assembly GCA_964385495.1). Classification (GTDB taxonomy): domain Bacteria; phylum Acidobacteriota; class Terriglobia; order Bryobacterales; family Bryobacteraceae; genus CADEFT01. The sequence goes on along the minus strand of CAYLPH010000117.1, from coordinate 12,096 downwards.
ATCGGCGGCCACCTGCAGCCCGTAGGGAATGTCCTCACGGACAAGTTCATTCTCCGGATCCGCGTCGATGTCGCGCTCCCAGACAATGGCGACGGGCCGCCAGCCGGCCACCGCGCGCTGGCTGAAGTAATCGGACGAGGGAACCGCGGCGACGGCCTCCCGGATGCGTTCGATGTTTCTCATGCTGCGTTTATACACCCAAACGCGCGGTTCCAGATGTTAATTCGCGGGCGGAACGGCGGCTTTGATCATGGTGAGCAGCATCACCGTCTCGGTCTGTGCCTTGATGGCGTGCTCGAGCTTGGGCGTCATATAGACGAAGGTGCCCGCCTGCGCCGCATGCCAATCGTCTCCCAGTTTCAACTGCGCCTCTCCGGAGACGAACTGCAAGGTGGCCGGAAATGGAGCGGCGTGGGCCGACAACTCCTGCCCTGGAGCGAAGCGGAACAGAATGACCTTGGAGTTGGCGTCACTCTGCAGGGTACGGCTGAGAATGCTACCGCCGGGCACAGCACCGCTCTCTTCCAGGTTGGCGATCAGGGTGTACGAATCGTTCATGACTTCAGCATGGGACCATGCGCGGGGAATCGCAGTGACGCCGGTCACAACTCGGTCGCGGCCTCCGTTTCCAGCGCGGCCCGGCTGAGGATCTCGACATCCTTTCGCTGCACGCGCAGCATGCCTTCCGATTGGAACCGGCTCAGATTCCGGGAGACGACTTCCCGAACCGTGCCCAGGCGCGTGGCCAGCTCTTCATGCGTTTCGGGAAGCTGGAAGCGGTCGCTGCCGGCCTGGTCGGCGAACTGGAGAAGTTCGGTGGCAAGGCGTTGGCGAATGCTGCCGAACGTGATACGTTCCACCAGGGCAATCAGGTGGCGCAGCCGCGCGCCGAAGACCTGCAGGAATTGCAGCGTGAGCTTCGGATTCCGCTGGCAGGCCGCCAGAAAGTCGGCAGTGAGCAGAAGCATGGCGCTGGTAGGCTCCACGGCGAGAACCGTCGCGGGGTATGGGCCGCCATCAAAGACAGGGACCTCGGCAATGGTGGAGGGCGCCTGCTGCGTCGCCAGCACCAGTTGCCGTCCGGAGGGCGCGGCTTTGCGGATCTTCACGGCGCCTTCCGTAACGATCCAGAGTCCCTGACAAGGGTCGCCTTCATGGAACAGGTGATCGCCCCCGTCAAACCGCTTCGGAATGGCGACCTGGGCCAGGGAGCGCATTTCCGCTTCCGGCAACTCAGCGAACGGGGCGATGACGGAAAAGTAGCGATACAGTTCCACGCCTGCGATTCTCGCACGGAAAGCTTTCACGCCATTGATAAAAGCCTCTGATATACTCCGTCCATGTTTTTGGGAAAGCTTTCAGGGACCGCGTTGCTCTTTGCTTTTAGCCATGTGGCATTTGCGCAGATGGCGGCATTACAAGGGGTGGTAAAGGACCAGACAGATGCCGCGGTGGTGAACGCACAAATCACCGTGACGAATCTGGAAACGGGACTGCGGCGGGAGACGGTTTCCAACGATTCGGGGCTCTACAGCGTGCCAAGTTTGCCGGTAGGCCGCTACAAAGTAAGCGCGACGCTGGCGGGCTTCTCGGTGGCACAGGTTCCGGAAGTGAAGCTGGACGTGAATCAGACGGCGCGCGTCGACTTCACGTTGAAGCCGGGCCAGGTGACCGAAAGCATCAGCGTGAGCGCGGCGGCGGCGCTGCTGGACTCGGAAACGGCCACCGTTGGACAGGTGATCGACAACAAGCGCATCGTGGAATTGCCGCTGAATGGCCGCAATTACCTGGAATTGGCCCGGTTGACGGCTGGCACTGCGCCGGCGCGCGGGTCGCGGCCCGAAGGAGAAGGCGTATTCTCCGCGGGCGGGCAGCATGGATATCAGGTGCAGGTGAACATCGACGGCGTGGATAACTCGCTGACCTACTCGGGCGGGCCGATCGGATTCGAAGCGCAGGCGGTGAAGCCGAGTGTCGACGCGGTGGGTGAGTTCAAAGTCGTGACGAACAACCTCTCGGCCGAGTACGGAACGCGCATGGGTGGGCAGGTGTTCGTAAACATCAAGTCGGGCACCAACGACCTGCATGGGACGGCGTTCGAGTTCCTGCGCAACTCCGCGCTGGATGGTACAAACTTCTTCGCGAACCGGAACGGGTCGCCAAAGCCGCCGTACCGCCAGAATCAGTTCGGCGGCACGGTGGGCGGGCCGATCCGAAAGGACAAGACGTTCTTCTTCGGCTCCTATGAAGGGACGCGGACAAGGATCGGCCGGAGCTTCACATCGACGGTGCCTGTAGCGGAAGTGCGCAACGGCGACTTCAACCGCATCCGGCCCATCTTCGACCCGGCGACGACCATGGGTACGCCGGCAAGCTTCACCAGGCAGCCGTTTCCAGGCAACGTGATTCCACGCAATCGTTGGGACCCGCTGTTTCCCAAACTGCTGGATCTCTACCCGCTACCCACGGATCCGACCCGTATCGTGAACAACTACTTCTATGCACCGTCGGAATCGAACGATGTGAACACCTACGACGTGAAGGGCGATCACAACATCAACGATAAGAGCCGGATCTCCGTACGCTACAGCCGGCGCGAACGCGACCGGTTCGAGCCGGGCCCGCTGCCGCTACCCGCCGATGGTGGGTTGGCGACCACGACCGTGATCAATAGCAACAGCCTCGCGGCCACCCATACCTATACGGTGGGGCCGAGCGCCGCCAACGAGTTCCGCTTCGGGATGACCGACATGCCGACGCGCTTCGATGTGCCTTACGATAAGCCGCTGTTTGACGAGTACGGGATCAAGGGAATCCCGAAGGTGAATCTGGCTTCCTCCAACGATCACGGGCTGTCGCGGTTCACGCCGGCGGGGTATGCGGAGTTGGGAACGCGCTCGTTCTGGCCGAATACGAACAACGTCCGCTTCTTCACCTTCGCCGATACGTTCTTCAAGAACGCAGGCAAGCACAACATGCGTTTTGGCGGCGAGTTCCGCCACGAGCGCGTATTCCGCAACGCGGCCCGCTTCGCTCGCGGGCAGTTCGCTTTCAATCGGGAGTTCACGGCGAATCCGGCCAACCGCGGCGGCACGGCGGATGGCATGGCGGAGTTCATGCTGGGCTTGGCGGCCGGCGGCACCGTGGGCAACGAGAACGGCGAGTTGCTGACGCATCGCGCCATCGCGATGTTCTTCCAGGATGACTGGAAGATCTCGAGCAAACTGACGCTGAACCTGGGACTGCGCTATGACGTGTTCTTCGCGCCGGTGTTTCCGGAAGGCAGGGTATCGACGTTTGAACTGGACTTCGCGAACACGGGTCCGGCGGCACGGCTTCCTATGCTGCGTTTCCAGCCGGGCGATTGCCACTGCGACAACGATCTGAACAACATCGCGCCGCGGCTTGGCTTGGCCTACAAGCTGACTAATAAGACGGTGCTGCGCGCCGGTGCCGGCATCATCTACGCGCGGCCGGATTCGCTCCAGACGCAGTGGGCGCGCGGGCAGAACCAGGCGCCTGACTTCCTGGAGTTCGGCTTCGGCACGCTGGACCGTATCACGCCACGATTGACGCTGAGCGGCGGTTTCCCGGCCGTGAACTTCGCGACCAACGAGGTACCGGGGCCAAACGCGGTTGGCATCGACGCCGCGCCGCGCTATCTGCCCACGCAGTATTCGATGCAGTGGTTCTTCGATCTCCAGCGGGAGTTGCCGTTCAACACCATCGTAACGATCGGCTATAACGGCAACGGCACGCGCAAGATGCTGGGTGGGTTGAACTACGCCATCCCCTACAACATTGAGCCGTCACCGGTTCCGTTGGTGAGCCGGCGTCTGTGGCCCTTCTACAACTCGGTGAACCGCCAGCAGGCATTCGGGAGTCTGAGTTACAACGGTCTCATATTGAAGGCGGAGAAGCGCTTCTCGAAGGGGTTGACGTTCCTGCTGTCGTATACCTGGTCGCATGCCATCGACAACCTCGATGAAGTGGGCAATGGCGAGGGCACCGGCGCGCTGAAGCCTTGGGACCGGAACCTCAACCGCGGCAACGCGCTCACGGACATCCGGCATTCCTTCGTGTATAGCTCGACCTATGAACTGCCGTTTGGAAAGGGCAAGCCGTTCCTGAGTAACGCGGGCCGTGCGGTGAACCTTCTGATCGGCGGCTGGCAAGTAGGCGGGATATTCAGCCGCATCAGCGGCGAGCCGTTTACGGTATCGACTTCCGGTGGGATCACCAACGCCGGCGGCGCGGACCGTCCGAACCGGCTACGCGATGGGGCGCTGCCGGCCAGTGAGCGCAGCATCGACCGCTGGTTCGACGTGAGCGCCTTCCAGGTGCAACCGACCTTTACTTACGGCAACTCCGGCCGGAACATTCTGTTTGGGCCGGGGGTGACGAATCTGGATTTCTCGCTGGCGAAGTTCTTCCAGTTGACGGAGAAGTTCCGGCTGCAGTTCCGCGCCGAATCCTTCAACGCGAGCAACACGCCGGCCTTCGGAAATCCTGGCGCGAACATAAATGCGCCCGGCGCGGGAACGATCAATTCGGCGGGGGAGCCCCGGCGGATCCAGTTCGGTTTGAAGCTGCTTTTCTAACGGCTGGAGCCGAAGTTCTTCTTCAAGATCGCCACGACGATCAGGCCGAACGCAAAGAAGCGCACCGTATAAATAAGCGGCGATCCCTCGTTGGGCCGGACGAGCAGCAGGGTCGCCACGCGGTTCAAGCCTTCGACAATAAAGGACACGGAGAAGGCCAGGAACAGGGTATCTCTGGTGTCCCGCCAGAAGCGGAGAAAGAAGAGTCCCGCGGTGAACGAGGCCATCGCAATCATACCGAGCAGGAAGTATTCCACCATGACGTATCAGCGCTCCCAGATTAGTCCGAACAAGAGAAGACACATCGCGACTAAAGCCGTACCCAACCGGGCCGGATAAAGGTCGATGTCACGGAACAACACAAGGTCGGCGAAGACCAGAAAGTTGGAGAGGGTCAGGCCGGCGAAACAGAGAGCGCTCCACAGCAGCAAACGCTTGCCGCTGCGCTCATAGCCTCGCGAAAGCAGGACGGCGCACACGAAGGTCACCACGGCACCAAGCAAATACACCAGGGTTGCCATAGATCAGCGATCTCCTTTGCGGAAGCGGAAGGCTTTGGCGAACTCATTCACGGAACTGGACGACTTGGAATGAATGAGCGCGGTGACGCGCACCAGTTGGTGGCGATGGAGAAGAGCGACCGCTTCCATCATGAGCTTGAGTGTATGGCCAGGGTCGAAGAAGTAAGTGGGCGCGGCGGCCTCTTTCGAGTAAATGAGACGGCGATGCATCAGGTCATCGAGAACGGATTTAGCGCGCTCCTCCGGAATGTAAAGCCGGTCGGCGATCTCCGCCGCGGTCCACAGGCGGGGATGCTCGGAGAGCAGGATGAGCGCCTCCAGGTGGGGGACGGAGTCAATCTGCTCTCGCAGAAAGCGGAGCGCGTCTTCTTCGGTGACCGGTAACGCCATTACGAATCGGCACGCTCGGGAAGTGCGAAGCGAAAGCAGGATCCGGCGCCTGGTTGCGATTCGGCCCAGATGCGGCCTCCGAGCCGCTCCACGGCGGCGCGGCAGATGGCGAGACCCATGCCGGCGCCGGAGTTTCCGTCAAGGCGTTTGAACACGCCGAAGATGTACTCGAGGTACTGCGGCTCGATACCCATACCGTTATCCTGCACGGAAAACACCCACTCACGATTAGCCCGCTGGGCCGAAACGACGATCTCCGGCGGACGCTCCGACCGGTACTTGATGGCATTGCCGAGCAGATTCTGGAATACCTGCACCATCAGGATCTCCACGGAGGGGACGGTGGGAAGCGGCTGGATGTCGATGCGGGCGTTGGTTTCCTCAATGATGCCCTTGAGGTTCTCCAACGCGAGAGAAACGACGGCCTGGCAATCGACGGGTTCCGGGGAGATAACGGCGGTATCGTTCACCAGCAGGTACTGGCGCAATGCGTTGAGCAAGCGCTCCATGCGGACGGCATTGCTCTGGACAACATCCAAAAACTGGCATTCTTTGCCTTCCAGCTTGGAACCCGCATTCCGCGTGAGCCATTGGGAGTAGATGATGATCATGCGCAGGGGTTCCTGCAGATCATGACTGGCGGCCCAGGCGAACTGGCGGAGCGCGAGGTTGGAACGGGTGAGTTCCTCGGTGCGTGCGGCGACGATGTTCTCCAACTGCGCATTGAGTTGCTCCAGTTGGCGTTGGGCGCGCACCTGCTGCGTCATGTCGCGGATGGCGCTGGTGACCAGCACCGTGCCATCGGTGCTGAGCAGGCTGGTGGTGACATCGGCGGGGAACGTGGAGCCATCGCGGCGGCGGCCGGTGAGCCGCGACTCCACGGAGATGCCCATGTCGTCGTCTTCGAGGTCGGAGGGGAGTTCGGGACAGCGCCACTCCGGCACCAGCAGATCGAAACGGCGTCCATCGAGATCGCTGGTGGGATAGCCAAACAGCTCGTCGGCGCGCGAGTTCACCAGCAGCATTTCACCGGATTGATCGGTGATCACCATGGCATCCGGCGCGGCTTCCAGCAGGTGGCGCATCTGCTTTTCGGCTTTTGCCAGACGGGCGGCCTGCTGCCGGAGGAGTTCGGCGTTGCGGGTCAGCTCGACGAACACGCTGACTTTGCTCTGCAGGATCTCGGGAAGGATCGGCTTGAAAAGGAAGTCGACGGCGCCCAGATCATAGCCGCGGAACAGGTGTTCGTCGCTGCGGTATGCGGTGAGGAACAGAATGGGCGTGTGGCGGGAGCGGGGGCGGCCGCGGATAAGCTGGGCAGTCTCGAAGCCGTCCATGCCGGGCATGCGAACGTCAAGCAGCACGGCGGCGAAGTCATGATCGAGACACAGCCGGAGCGCCTCAGGGCCGGAGTTGGCCATGTACACCTCCTGGCACAGGGGCGTAAGAGCGGCTTCCAGGGCCGTGAGGTTCTCCTGGTTGTCGTCCACCAGGAGAAGTTTGACGGCCTGCGACCGCGGTTGCGGCAGCGGCTCCGGAGTCATGCGCGTGAATGCTGCCATGAAAGGCTTCCTCACTCGGCTGCAGCCAGCAGGGCTGTCCGTTGTCCGTTCTCGGCAAGACAGACACGCATGGAAGAGAACAGTTGGTCCATGTCAACGGGCTTGGCGATATAGTCGGAAGCACCGGCCTGCATGCACTTGTCGCGGTCACCCTTCATGGCCTTAGCGGTAAGGGCAATGATGGGAAGGGACTGCAGCGCCGGCATATTGCGGATGGCGCGAATGGTTTTATAGCCGTCCATTTCAGGCATCATGATATCCATGAGTACGAGGTCAATGCCTGGGTTCTGCTTCAGGATCTCGATACCGGCACGGCCGTTCTCGGCTGTGATGACGGCGATCTGGTGCTGGGTGAGGACGCTGCTAAGCGCGTAGATATTACGGGCATCGTCATCAACGATCATGATCTGCCGGCCGGCAAGCATGGGGTCGACTGAGCGCAGTTGGCGGAGCATGGAGCGCTGCTCTTCGGAAAGGTTCGCCTCCTCCCGGTGAAGGGCGATCATGGAGGCTTCCAGCAGCCGCTCCGGGGACCTTGCGATCCAAACGGGGCCCAGCGGTGCCGTCTGCTCCTGTATGTCAACGGCGTTATCCATGGAGGGCGCGGCGATGAGGACAGGAATGGGGCACCATGCCGATCTTGTCCGGACCCGGTGCAGGAGATCGTCGCCGGCGACAACGGCAGGATCCAGGATGACCGCGGAGACAGGCTCGGCTTCGAGAGCGCTGAGGAACGCCTGGCGTTTGTTCACGGAGTGGATGTCCAAGTCAGGCGCATTGATGGCGGCGAGGAAACTTGCCTGATGGGCGGCATCGGAGATCCAGCAGACGACACGCTTCGGCCCTGGCCGCAGGCGCTGTTCAATACTGTTGAACGCATCGTAGAGAGCATCGGTGGGCATGGCCTTGGTGAGGCAACTGGCGGCGCCTAAGGCATAGGCCAAGCGCCCGTTTTCGTAGCCCGTGATGACGTGGACGGGGATGGGACGCGTCACGGGGTCGTGCTTGAGGCGGTCGAGCAGGCTCCATCCGGTCATGTCGGGCAGTTGGATATCGAGCGTGATGGCTTGGGGGCGGAACTCGCGGGCGAGGGCGATGGCGGCAGTCCCATTGAGAGCCACGAGGGCTTTGAGGCCACGCTGGTGACAGAGATCGACGAGGATGCGGGCGAAGGTGATGTTGTCCTCGACAAGAAGGATCACGGCGTCGCCGGGAGTGATGGAGCTGCGGTCGTCTTTGATCGCAAAATCGGAGTCGACGGGGCGCGCGGGGAGGGTTCTGCCGGAGGCGAGGATGCGATCTTCTTCGCGGGTGAGGCAAACGCGAAGCACGGAGAGCAGGTAATCGAGGTCGACCGGCTTGGTGACATAATCCGTGGCGCCGGCCAGAAGGCACTTGTCGCGATCTCCCTTCATGGCTTTGGCCGTGAGGGCGATGATCGGGAGGGCGGCGAACTCCGGGATCTGGCGGATGGCGCGGGTGGTTTCGTAGCCATCCATTTCCGGCATCATGATGTCGGTGAGAAGGAGGTCGAGGTCTGGATTTTGTTTGAGGATCTCGATGCCGGCGCGGCCGTTTTCGGCGTGCAGCACGGAGAGATGATACTGCTCCAACACGCTGGTGAGGGCGAAGATGTTGCGCAGATCGTCGTCGATAACCAGCACTTTGCGGCCCGCCAGCATGGGATCGGTCTGACGTTCTTCGGCAATCATGCGCTGCTGTTCGGAGGAGAGTTGCGCCGGTTTCAGGTGGAGAAGGAGCAGCGTCTCATCGAGCGCGCGGGCCAGAGAGGAGGCGTGGCGAATCGGGCTGCCGTGGGTAAGGGCCTGTATGCGCGGCGCCAGTTCCTCATTCAGCTTGCGGGCAAACAGGATGGCGGGCAGGATCCGGGGCAGGGAGTAGCGCTGGAGTTCGGCGATCATCTCCAGGGCTCCGGGCACGCGCATGTCGATGAGAACGGCATCGAACGGCATCTGCCGGGCTGCTTCCATGGCATCGGTGGCGGTACCGGCCTCGACGAGGTCCAGATCGGGGTGGACGATGGTCTCACGGATGGCCCCAGCGAGATGAGAATCGGCGAACACGGACAAAAGCCGCTTCTGGCGAGGCTGCATGGAGTTCTGGATCTGGGTGAACGCCTCTTCCAGCGACTCCCCGGAGAGCGCTTTCTGATGACAGGTAGCCGCGCCGAGCGCGTAACCGCGCTGGTTCATCTCATGACCGGAGATGATGTGGACGGGAATGTGCCGGGTTTGCGGGGTGTGTTTGAGGCGGTCAATGAGGGTCCAGCCGCTCATGTCGGGAAGGCGAACGTCAAGGGTTATGGCCGCGGGCTGATACTCGCGAGCCAGACCCATGGCGGTGCTGCCACGCAGAGCAACTAGGGCCTTTAAGCCCCGTTCATGCGCCAAGTCAAGGAGGATGCGGGCGAAGGTAACGTCATCTTCGACAATGAGGAGGATCGAGTCTCCCGGGGAAAGGACGTTGCGGTCGTCATCGACGACCATGTCTTCCACTAGTTCGGCGGCCACTTTGCCGACAATCTCGTGGGAGACATCCACGGCGGCGGCGATCCTCGCGTGGGAGAAGGAAGTTTCCGGTTGCTCGACCTTGGGCGCGGGCGCGATGTAGGCCTGCGGGAGGTAGAGCGTAAATACGCTGCCAGCGCCAAGTGTGCTTTGGAGGCGGATCTCGCCGCCCAGCAGACGTGCCAATTCACGGCTGATGGAGAGGCCCAGGCCGGTGCCGCCGTACTTACGGCTGGTGGTGCCGTCGGCCTGCTGGAAGGCTTCGAAGATGATCTTCTGTTTCTCCTGGGCGATGCCGATACCGGTATCGAGAACGGAGAAGGCGATGACGCTCTTGGCGCGGGCGAGCACCGGGTGGCCGCCGGACCAGCCGCGTGCCACGCGTTCGATGCGTAGCGACACCGAGCCGCGTTCGGTGAACTTTAGGGCATTGGATAGCAGGTTCTTGAGCACCTGCTGCAAACGTTTGGCGTCGGTACGGATCACTTCCGCGCCGAGATTGCCATCCAGTTCGATGCGGAACTCAAGGCCTTTGCCGTCGGCCACGTGGCGGAAGGTGCGGGCGCAGTAGTCTTCGAGTTCCGTGAAGCGGGTGTTGCCGACTTCCACGTCCATCTTGCCCGATTCGATCTTGCTGAGATCGAGAATGTCGTTGATCAGCGCGAGCAGATCGGTACCGGAGGAGTGGATGTTTTCGGCGTACTTCACCTGTTTGGGGTTGAGGTTGCCGTCGGCGTTGTCGGCCAGCATGCGGGCGAGAATGAGGAGGTTGTTGAGCGGCGTGCGGAGTTCGTGGGACATGTTGGCCAGGAACTCGCTCTTGTATTTGGAGGTTAGCGCCAACTGCTCCGCTTTCTCTTCGAGGGCCTGCTTGGCCTGCTCGATTTCGCGGTTCTTGGCTTCCACTTCGGTGTTCTGGTCGGCGAGGAGCTGTGCCTTTTCCTGCAGCTCTTCGTTGGTCTTCTGCAGTTCCTCGGCGAGCGCCTTGCTCTGCTTCAGGAGCTGTTCGGTGTGCATGGTGGCGGCAATCGTGTTGAGCACGATGCCCATGCTTTCGGTGAGCTGTTCCAGGAAGGCGAGATGGATTTCGCTGAGGGCTTGGAGGGAAGCGAACTCCACCACTGCCTTCACTTCGCCTTCGAAGAGAACCGGAAGAACGATGAGCGTGGCGGGGGCCGACGACCCGAGGCTGGAGCGGATCTTGATGTAGTCCGCCGGTACCGCTTTGACGACGATGCTGACCTTCTCCTTCGCGCATTGCCCGACCAATCCTTGGCCGATGCGGAATTGGAGGGGGAGGCCTTCCACTTCGTCATAGGCATAGCCGGAGAGGAACTTGAGGACGGGCTGATTCTCGGCGGTGTCGGCGATGTAGAAGGTGCCGCGCTGCGCTCCCACGAGCGGGATGAGTTCGGAGAGCAGCAGGTGGGCGACGTTGAAGAGGTCGCGCTGGCCCTGCACCATGCGGGTGAACTTGGCGATGTTGGTTTTCAGCCAGTCCTGATCGGTGTTCTTGCGCGTGGTTTCGGCAAGGTTGACGATCATCTCATTGATATTGTCTTTGAGGGCGGCGACTTCGCCCTGTGCTTCGACGGTGATGGAGCGGGTGAGATCGCCCTTGGTCACGGCGGTAGCGACTTCGGCAATGGCGCGCACCTGGTTGGTGAGGGTGGTGGTGAGCTGGTTGACGTTGTTGGTGAGATCGAGCCAGATACCGGCGGCGCCGGGCACGCGCGCCTGGCCGCCGAGTTTGCCTTCGGTACCGACTTCGCGGGCGACGGTGGAGACCTGATCGGCGAAGGTGGCCAGGGTGTCGATCATGGCGTTGATGGTGTCGGCCAGTTCGGCGATCTCGCCCTTGGTTTCGAGGACCAGTTTGCGCTTGAGGTCGCCATTGGCGACGGCTGTGACCACCTTAGCGATACCGCGCACCTGGGTGGTGAGGTTGGCGGCCATAAGGTTGACGTTGTCGGTGAGATCCTTCCACGTGCCGGCCACGCCGCGCACTTCCGCCTGGCCGCCGAGTTTGCCTTCGGTCCCGACTTCGCGCGCCACGCGGGTGACTTCGCTGGCAAAGGAGTTCAACTGGTCCACCATCGTGTTGACGGTGTTCTTCAGTTCGAGGATCTCGCCGCGCACGTCCACCGTGATCTTGCGGCACAAGTAGCCGAGCGCGACGGCCTTCGTCACGTCGGCGATGTTACGGACTTGCGAGGTGAGGTTGCCGGCCATGAAGTTCACACTGTCCGTCAGGTTCTTCCACACGCCCGCTAC
>CAYLPH010000117.1:0-210 GCA_964385495.1 uncultured Candidatus Solibacter sp. | reverse complement strand
AAAGGTCGCCCATGGCGACGGCCGTGGTCACCTGCGCGATATTGCGAACCTGGTTGGTGAGGTTCGACGCCATGGAGTTCACCGACTCGGTGAGATCCTTCCAGGTGCCGGCCACGCCATAGACGTCCGCCTGACCGCCGAGGCGGCCATCGGTGCCGACCTCCCTGGCCACGCGCGTGACTTCGGAGGCGAACGAGCTGAGCTGATCCA
>CAYLPH010000116.1:0-18323 GCA_964385495.1 uncultured Candidatus Solibacter sp. | reverse complement strand
GCGTTTGCCCCGAAAACAGGATAGCACACAAATGTTCTTAAGTGAACAGTATTGGAGTTAGGCGGTAAATGCGCTGATTTCCTTGCACTTATGTGCGCACTAGTCCACCGCCACGGAAAAGATGAGTTATCCGCCTATCTTGTTGACCTACAAAGAGATCTGAGCAATAACTCCGCCCCGCCGCAAAAGACCGCTCCGCCGCCGGCGCATACTGAATCCCGTGGCGCACCCCCTACGGCAGCAACTGGAGTTTCATCAACTGGACCGCCGCCTGGGGCATCTCCGGCTCCGCCACCCGGCCCGTTTCCGGCAGCTATTGGCGTCGTTGGCTGAAGCGGGCCAGCAAACGCCGATTTTCGTCATACCCAACCCGCAAGGCTATCTGGTAATCGATGGACACCAGCGTATCGCCGCGCTCCAACAACTGCGGCATGACACGGTCGATGCCCTGGTTCTGGACACGATGAGCGAAGCCGAAGCTTTGCTGTGGGTTCATTCCCTGCGCAGCAGCGGCGAGCCGGAGACCGCGCTGGAGCAAGGCTGGCTATTGGCCGAGATGGAACACACGCACGGCTACACCATTGAAGAACTGGCGCGCCGCTTCGACCGCAGTGCCACCTGGATCGCACGCCGCCTGGCCTTGGTGGACACACTGCCGGAGGCCGTACAGCAGCAGGTCCGCGAAGGACGCATCGCGGCGCAGATCGCCATGCGGTACCTGGCGCCGATGGCGCGCATCAGCGTGGAACACTGCCAGATCATGGCGCGGACTTTCGCGCAACAACACTGGACCACGCGGCAAGCCGCGCTGCTTTACGACGCCTGGCGCAATGCCAAGACCAAACAAACGCGCGAGCGCATTCTCGCCGAGCCGGAGTTGTTTCTGAAAGCCAGCCAGCAGCAACAGCCACCCACTCCAGCAACGCTCGAAAGCGACCTGAATCAGATCGCCGCCATTGCGCGCCGGGCGCTGGAACGCGGCGAACCATCCACCCAAGATAGCGCCGTCATCCGCAACAAGATCCAACACGCCACGCGGCTATTGCAACAAATCGAGGAACACTATGCTGAGCCAATCACAACGCACAACGATTCTGGAACTCCATGCGAAGGGGATGAGCAAACGCGCGATCGCGAAGCTTCTGAACCTCTCGCGCCAGAGCGTGCGCAAAGTGCTCGAAACCAACTCCATTGCCGTGCCGAAGATCGAACGCGACCAGAAAGCTTCGCCGCACCGCCAAGAGATCCTCGAGTTACTGCACACCTGCAAGGGCAATCTCGTGCGAGTCCATGAGGAACTCATTGCTGACGGCGCGACGCTGTCGTATCAGGCGTTAACCGCGTTCTGCAGGCGGCAGGGAATCGGCCAGGATCCCATCGTCCCCACTGGCCGCTACCATTTCGAACCGGGCGTTGAGATGCAACACGACACCTCGCCGCATGAAGTCGTCGTTGAAGGGCGCAAGCACAAAGCGCAGACCGCCTCAGCCGTGCTGTGCTATTCGCGCCTGCTCTACTTCGAGATCTGGCCGCGGTTTCAACGCTTCGATTGCAAGGCCTTTCTCACCGAAGCGCTGCGTTATATGGGTGGCGCGCCACAGCGGACAATGATCGACAACACGCACGTGGTGGTGTTGCGCGGCAGCGGCAAGCAGATGGAACCGGTACCCGAGATGGCGGCGTTCGCAGAGCGCATGGGGTTTCGTTTCGTGGCGCACGAGATCGGCGATGCCAACCGCTCGGGCCGTGTGGAGCGGCCCTTCCATTTCATTGAAAACAACTTTCTCGCGGGCAGAACCTTCAGTAGTTGGCAGGACCTCAACAGCCAGGCGCGGCAGTGGTGCGATCGTGTTAACGCGTCGTATAAGAAACACATTCGCGCCGTTCCCCGCGAACTCCATGTGGTCGAGCGGTTGCATCTGAAACCGCTGCCGGCGTGGATCCCGGAAGTCTACCGGCTGCATCAACGCATGGTCGACACCGAAGGCTACGTGGCGCTGCACACCAACCGCTACTCAGTTCCGGCGGACTTTATCGGACGGCGCGTCGAGGTTCGCGAAACGCGCGAGAAGATCGAGATCGAACTCGACGCGCGCCGCATTGTGACGCACACGCGCCTGCTTACAACGGATCAACGCATTACCCTGCGCGAACATCGCCCGCCACGCGGCGAGGGCCCCAAACGCAGCGACCCTCAGCCGGACGAACAAGCGATTCTCAACACCGTGCCGGAAATCGCTGGGTACATCGAATGTTTAAAACAGAAAGGCCGCAAAGTGACCGGGTTAGCGTTGCGGCAACTGCTGCGCATGCTGCGCGAGTATCCGCGCGAACCGTTTCTGGGCGCCATAGCCGAGGCCGCGCAATATGGACTCTACGATCTGGACCGCGTGGAGCGCATGATTCTGCGCCGCGTGCAGCGCGACTTCTTTCTGCTGGACGACAACAACCATGACTGAAGAACTCGATCAACTCCTTCGCAATCTGAAACTACACCGCATGCACGCGGTCTACGACGAACAACTGCGCGCCGCCGATCAGCAACAGATCACTTATACGGACTTCGTCGCGGGATTGTTGCGCGCGCAATGGCGCGACCGGCAGGAGAACGCGCTGGAGTGGCGCATCCGCCGCGCGGGTCTACCAGAGCGGTGGGCTTTGGAAACGTTTCCGTTCGCCAAACAACCGGGCGTGGATCGCAAGCAGATCCGCTCCTTCGCCGAACTTGATTTCGTGGCAAAACACGAGAACATTGTGTTCATTGGCCCGACGGCCGTGGGCAAGACTGGACTGGCCTCCAGCATCCTGATGAAAGCCTTGCAGAATGGATTGCGATCCCAGTTCCTGAAAGCGCAGGATCTGTTCGACGACATGTATGCTTCGCTTGCCGACCGGTCCACGCGGCGGCTTGTCGACCGCCTGGCGCGCCTGGACATCTTGTTGATTGACGAACTAGGTTACGCCAACCTCAAGCCGGAGCAAGCCAATGTGTTCTTCAAACTGATGGAGGAACGCTATCGCCGGCGTTCGACCATCATTACAACCAATCTTGTCTATGAAGAATGGGCCGGCCTGCTGGGGAACAAGCCGATGACTGACGCGTTGCTGAGCCGCCTACGGCATTACTGCCACACCGTACGCATTGAAGGGCCGCCGCTGCGCGAGCCGCAAGGCTGAACCTAATGGACTCTTCCGAATACGTGCGGCGCGTGTTGGACGCTTATCGCGCGACGCCGGGAACCTGTGGCGCGGTTCGCAAGCCGGATCGCGCCTTCGCGTTGCAGTTACATGCTCGCGGCGTGCCGTTGGCAGTTGTCGAGAACGCGCTGGTTTTGGCCTGCGCGCGGCGCCTGGCGCGACGAGTCGACGCGCCGCCGTTGGGTGTGATCCGTTCGCTTGCCTATTTCTCTCCGGTCATTGACGAGGTGCTTGGTCGCCCTGTCGACGACGCCTACTTTTGCCATCTCCGCCATCGTCTGGCCCGCCTCCTTCGATAGTCTTCCCCGCCGTGCCGGGCACGCCTTCGGCGTGGATGATATCGTCTCTTCCCTACTAACGTCGCTTGCCGCCGGCGCGCCTACCGGCGCGGATGATGATGGGGCACTCCATGGTTTGCCACCGTTCCAAATGCTGTTTCCGGTGGTGGAAACTTTATTCGAGCAGAGGCGGCCAGCTTCTCGCGCGCGCCGAAGATCGGGACATCCGGATCATCGTGCATCGTGCTCCCGCAACGTTCACGCTCTGCTATGTCGATCACCATGATGAGGCGTATCGATGGGCCGAGACGCGCAAGGTGGAGGCTCATCCGCAGACAGGCGCCGCCCAGATTGTTGAAGTGGTTGAGCGGGTGGAGGAGATCGTTCGCCAGGTCATCCGCGAAGTTGAGCCTCCGCTGCTCGGGCAGCATTCGAAAGACTACCTGCTCGCGTTGGGCGTGCCGGTCGAGTGGGTCGATGCCGTACGGGCGTGTTCCGAGTCTCAACTACTGGAACTCATGACACATCTGCCCCAGGAAGTTCAGGAACGGTTGCTGAACCTGGCGGCGGGCAACGCTGTTCCCCTCCCAGTACGGGAAGAGGGCGTCTCACCCTTTGCCCATCCGGACGCACAGCGCCGGTTCCGAATCATTGATGGCCAGGAGGAGTTGCGGCGGGCATTGGACTATCCCTGGGAACAGTGGATTGTTTTCCTTCATCCCGCGCAGCGAAGTATTGTGGAGAGGCAGTTCAAGGCTCCGGCACGCGTGAGTGGCGCGGCGGGGACCGGCAAGTCGGTTGTTGCAATGCACCGGGTTCAGCAGTTATTGCGGAAGAACGAGACGGGGCGCGTTCTGCTCACGACTTTCTCCCGCACCCTCGCTGGGAGGCTCGCGCAGGGGATGGGCCTTCTGGTTGGGGAGCAAGATCGACTCATCGTCGACCACCTGCACAAGGTCGCCCGCGATCTCTGGGTGGAGCGTTACCACGGGACATTCCAGCCAGTCGCCGCCAACGATCTCCGAACCTGGATTGACGAAGCCAATACTTCGGTTGGGGGAGGTTCGTTCTCCTCGGCGTTTGTCAGGGCGGAGTGGGACGCCGTCATCGATCCCTGGGGCGTATCCACATGGGAGGAGTACCGAGCCTTCCCCCGATCCAATCGCGGCACCGCGCTTGGAGCCCGCCAGCGCAAGACGCTTTGGCGCGTGTTCGAGAAGGTCTTCGACCGGATGGCGGAGAGCAATGTAATGACCTGGAGTGGCCTTTGCGACTCCGTTGCCGTTTCTCTGGATGCAGGCGGGAGCCGGCCGTTCTGCCACGTCGTCGTAGATGAGGCGCAGGATTTCGGCCCGGCCGAGATGCGCCTTATCCGAGCCCTGGTAGAGCATGGCCAAGACGACATCCTGCTTTGCGGAGACGCCGGTCAGCGGATCTACAAGGCGAAGTTTTCTTGGCTGTCGGCGGGGATTGATGTCTGCGGCCGGGCTACGGTGTTGCAGGTCAACTATCGAACCACCCAGCAGATTCGAGGATTTGCGGATGGCCTGCTGGCCGGGGAAACGCAGGAAGCCGACACAGGTGCGGAGTCGAGGGAGAACGTATCCTTACTGCAGGGGACGGTTCCGGCAGTCCGTAGTTTTGAGAGTAGCCAGGAAGAGGTCGCTGCTATAGCGGAATGGCTCCAGCAATGTTTGTCGGAAGGTTACGAGCCGAGCCAAATCGCCATCTTCGCCCGAACGGACAACATCCTACGCGACCGCGCCGCGAGAGCTGCCGCATTGGCCGGCATCGAGTGCCACTCGCTGACCGATGACTCCGACGTGCCATCTGGACGGATTGCGATCGGAACCATGCACCGCGCCAAGGGGCTGGAGTTTAGAGCCGTTGCCGTAGTAGGCTGCGACGATGCTCACCTCCCGCGACGGCACGTCCTTCAGGGGTTCGCAGACGATGCAGACCGTGACGAGTTCACCGAGCAGGAACGGCAGTTGCTTTACGTCGCCTGCACGCGAGCAAGAGAGCGAATGCTGGTGACGGCAACGGCTCCGACCTCGATGTTCCTGGCGCAAAGCGGACGATCCGGCCAAGCTGACCGGCGGTCGGCGTAATTGTCTCATCGCCAACTCTGAACGCTGTGGCTACACATCTCAGGCAAACGTGCTTGGCTCGTCGGAGGACGAGGAATCTCCAGGGGCATCCGCACCTAGGGCGGTATCGGTCGAACAGCAGGCGTTGATAGATCCACATCGTAACTCTACCGCCGTGCGATGGCGGGGGAGGCCAGTAACTCTGGACGATAGCGATAAACCCGCTTTAGAAAACTCGCGGCGATTGGGCCGGCCACCAACCCCCCGGTCCATCGCTCCGAAGCCGCCAATGGCGTGCGATCGTCGGCGCCTACCCAAACAACGATAGTGAGTCTGCCTGCCAGAAGAACGCACCAGAGATCATTGAGCGAGCCAGTGCCCGTCTTCGCCAACACCTGCATCGAGCTAGGCAGATAGGCTTGCTCCACGATATGCTCCGCTGTGCCACCCCGTTCGACAACACTGCGCATCAAGCTCTGTACCTGCCGTAAGGCCCCAGGGTTGACCGCCACCCTTGTGTATGCGGGCGGTCCTTCGAACCATCGTTCTTCAGCAATACGATCTTCATTGTGGAACAGCGAGTAAGCCCTTGCCACCTGACGCGGTTGTGCAGCGAATTTACCGTAGACCAAGGGAGCGGGAGGTGGCGTATCCAGCCGGAAGATTTGTTGCACGAAGCGGAAACTCCTGTCGGACCCCTTGGCCGTGATGAGCGCCTCCAGATGGCAGTTCACGCTCTTGGCAAAGGCTACCTTGAGTGACATGGGGGGCAGAGTGCAATCTTTGAGCCGCAGGTCCGGGGTAGCCCCCAACACGGTATTTAGTGAATGGGCGGCTGGATCGAGGACCGGCAGGAGCGCAAATGGCTTCACGATGCTTGCCACCTCACGATAAGCCGAAGCGTGGTTGCGCAGGGATTGCAATCGATCTGCCCCACCGGCCATTGCAAGCACCGCTCCTGTGGAATCCACGGCGAATAGCGCTGCATCGACCGGTGCCCGTTCCCGCAGCTTTCCCACGGACTGCGTCACCAACTCACACGCTTGACGCTGAAGGACGGGATCAATAGTGGTCGTGCCTTGCCATCCGCGTTGCTCGCCCGCCTGCGTCTGCAACAGCAGGGAAACAATATAGCCAGTGCACCGATCAGCGTCCAAGCGTTCCGAACCTTTGCGAACTTGTATCGGCCGCATGCTTGCCGCGTCGATGTCAGATTTGCCGAAGCGAGCTGGCCACAGTTCCTGCATGGTTCGGAGCGAGGTATCGCGCATTAGCTTAATCCTGCCAGTGGGGTCCCCATTGAGCAGCTCTCTCGACCGTGGATAGGGAGCGGGTAACAGCCACGCCATTGTCACTGCTTCCTCCGCTCTGAGATCTCCCGACGATTTTCCGAACAGCGCGCTCGAAGCTTGTTTTACGCCCACCATATCCTGCCCGTCGGGACCTCTTCCGAAAGACGCAAGGTTAGCGTAAAACGCCAAGATTTCATCCTTGGAGAAGGCATCTTCCAGCGCAGCTGTCATCGGCAGTTCGATCAGCTTGCGGGCGACCATCCGGGGAAACTTGCGGGAGAAGTCCCCGATCAGATTCTTCGCCGTCTGCTGCGTGATGGTGCTTCCGCCTTGGCCGTTGAAGGCACCGCGCACCATACGGCCAGGCTGTATGCCTTTGTGGCTGCGAAACTGCCGATCTTCCCGAACTTGCAGCGCATAGGCTAGGTTCGTGCCGCTGATCTCTTCGGGTGTAACCACATCTCTTCGGAACTGCGTATTGGGGACTCCCGCCGTTTGCAACAGGATCTCGGGCTCGAGTCTCGCATGTCGCAATGGCGCTCCCGCACGGTTCTGAATAGCCAGGATGGATTCGCCTCGCCACTCTATGGCGATCTCCGTAAAGTCTGTGGATCTTGGCATAACCTCCAGCCGGTCCGTGACCAGGCGGTAAGCGCCCTTCGCCAGAGCGGCTCCGTCGGCCTGCGGACTATACCCCGCGCGGCGAAGGTGACCGATCAGTGCGTTCCGGCCGATGGCCATCCCCGTGAAGATCTGCAGCGGCTGTGTGGTGAGGCGGGATTGGTTCCGCCACGGCCGCGGGTCCTGGCGCAGCCACTGCGCTCGGAAATACCAATAGGCTCCGTACCACCAGCCCATGACCAGACACGCGAAAACCAGCGGGGCCCAAAGAAACGCGCGTTGGAATGTCGTCATACTCCCCCTTTTACTTGCGCCGGATCGAGGACCTGAGCCTTACCCTTTTCGACTTTTCCGGCCTAAGCCACCAGAGCATTCCGATCGGAGTGAGGAGCAAGCACCCGCCGCCCAATGCCACGCCCGGAGCAACCGAGAGCGGCAGGGGTAGTAGGGTCGACAGACCGGCCATAAGACCCAAGACAGCGATGCCTAATGCCGCGAATATCCACGTCTTCACCGGTTCCACTCCTTTTGCGCTTGATCTAGATTTCGATGACCAGTGGCCCGGTGCCGAGCTGCTGCAACAGTGGCGAGGCCGGATCGATCGCGATCCCTGTTGCGTTGCGGAAGTTTCTAACCGTTCGGCTGGCCAACTTCGGCAATGCCGCCAAAAGGCTGTCTCTCGCATCCTCTAAGGTGAACTCTCGGCTACCGACCGCGAGGTATGCCTCGCCGTTGTCTCCGTCCGGTTCGGTACGAAACGCAAGGATCACCTCAATGCCAGGCTTTATCTCGGATTGAATATCTTGGAGCCACTCCTTGATGTGGCTGACCCGGGTTGGTGTTGATCGCCTGGGAACCAGCCAGAACAGCACCCCCGGGGCTAACAGTTCCACTAGCATGGAGAACAACACAACAACGGCGGCCGTCGGGTCCTTGCTCAGTTGCGCAGGGCGAAGCTGGTAGATGAGAAGATGCTGCGGATCTTCCGGCACCAGTTCGCTTTCGGCGAAGCTTGGCGGAGCCGGGACTTTATCGACCTTCAGGCGGAATCGTAAATCGCGCGCAAGTATGCGGCTGGCCTTACGGCTGTTGTTTCGCTGCCGCGTCGCATCTTCCGCCTTCGCTGGCCGCTCCACATCCAGGGCGATGGCAGGAATGCGTCCGTGCAACTCATTGATTTCACGGATGGTGCGATCGATCTGCTGCCGTTGCTTGCGAAGGATTTCCCGCTCGGGGCCGGTCACCTTGAGGCTAGCGTCTTCATTCTCTCGCACCTGCTTTTCCAGGTTGCCGCGCAGATCCAGCAGGAGCACGTCACAGGCCTGCGCGAAGGCATCGGCCTCGTCTACCCACCGTTCCCAGTCACGCAAGGTCCGCGCAGCGTTCTCCTGCGCCCGGAAAGTTGAGCCCAGGACCTTGTAGGAGTAGACGCTGGAGAAGTAAACCGCTACGAAGAAGAACAGAACGAAAGCGATTACCATGCGGCCCTTGCGGTACTTCCGGATGCGCCAGTGATCCGCCGAGGTCTTGGCGTACACGCTTTCAATCAGGTAGAGGCCGAGTTGGCTACCCACGCCAATCAATACAGCGGGAACCTGTAATTCGCCGCGGACCGTCATCGCGCCTAGGGTGACAGGCACAGCGGCGGCCACGCTGAGGAAGATGGCAACGATGGATGCCGTGACATCCGCTGATTCGACGAAGGCATCCTTGCAGTGCCGGAGGGTTTTGATCACGCGTTCCATTCACTACTGGAACGCGTGAGTTGTACCAACCTTACAAGGAAAGTTTTGATGCCTGTGCAGTGGTGGAGGCTTCGCCCGAAACCGCCCGCAGTACGAAACAGCGAAGCCCTAATTGCATCTCAACAAGTCGCCATCCCCTTCGGTTCGGGGCTCTACTAGCCTACTATGGCTGGTCAGCGTTTTCAAGAACAGTTCGAGCAGTGAAATTCCTGCTTGACAAGCGTATGCCTTATGGCATTCTGTAACTGCGCTGCTGGTTCCAGTCCGGTGCGCACGAAAAAGCGAATCCTTAACTCGGCCCGAATCGAAACAATTTGTGGAGGTTATATGCCCAAGGCCAAACCGCCTCTGGGGTCGCACCCCTGCTTGCGTGCCCCTTTCAGTTCCGCATCCCAACGTGCATCGTACCTTGCTCTCGCGCGCGCGGCAGACCACGTGAAGTCCCCCGAGCGATACGTAGCCCTTATCGAAAAGTTCCAACACCTCTCAGCGCCGCAGCTCGTTGTTGCTACAAGAAGGCTGGAGGTCGACGCCATCCGGCATGAGCAGCGACTACGAAGACTTCATTCCTTCTATCCTGTTTCGAGTCCCGCGCTACCCAATCCTGAAGCAGCGCTGCTGTATGCACGCCGGCGTAGATTGCAATCTGCGGAAGCCGACGAGATCTCCCGTCGAATTTTGTCCGTTGCCGGTGCATCCGGGCCTCGCCGACAGCTAATTCGTGTCATGGTCGAGTGCGCCGTGGGTTTTTGCGCGGCTCCCACAGATCAACTTCTGTTCCTGGCTCGACTGGTTCAACTACGGGATCATCGCCCGCCGTTTCCGGATCTCCGCGCCTACTTTCAACGCCGCTGGGGATTTTCTGCTCCGGCGTGGCATCGGGCCTGTCACGATATCCGGCGGCGGCTCCTGTCGTTCCGTACCCTGTACGAACGGGAGGTGCTGTCTTGACGCTCGTCATCCTCACGTTAGGAGCGTCGCCCCTCGCAGTGGTGGTGGCGGCGCACTCGCTCCATAAATCGATGACATCTGCCGGGCAGTCGCATTCGCTGGTGCTGCTCTACTCCACGCAGGTCAAGGAATATGCCAGGCAGGTGCGAGACTTGTTAGGGCAACTCGGGGTCCCTCTTCATCCGGATCCTATTGTCGTGGCGGCGGATGATCTCGATGCCATTTTTCAGAAAATCGCACAGCGCCTCAGAGAGACTCCAGGGATTGGGCGCATTCATCTTCACTACTCGGGTGGCTCGAAAACCTATACGGCGCACGTTGTAGAGGCGGTACAGTCTATTGGAGTCGTTCTTCTCCGGCTGGAGGTCGACTTCTCCTATCTGGATCCGCGGACGCACCGCATTCTGCAAAGACCGGCCAGACTGGATTTGCCTTGGGACGAACGGCGAAACCTCAAGCTGACGCTTCCGCAACTGGCAAAACTGCATCTTTATGAAGGCTTCTCTGAGAAGACCCATATCGTTGACGCTGTGAAGTATCGGTTGGGGTGCGACCTAACCGATTTTCTGCTTCTGCAATCCTGGCCAGGACGATTTATGGAGTATGAGTCCTTCTTCAAGGAAGAAGAGGGTCGGCACTACGCGGACTTTTCGCCCAGTTCCGGTCACGAGACATGGAGTGCCCTTGCCGCGCGATTACGGGAGCTTTTTCCACCCAAGGACGAGAAAGGAAAGAAGTTCGCCCAGGGCTTGTTCTTTGAATTTTATGCTATCGAGCAACTGCGTGGTGCAATGGCCGCCCTTGGTCACTCGGCAGAGGCGGCACACTTCGATATCAAGATTTGGAAGATGGAGAATGGCAATCGAGGGCGCGATTTCCAGTTGGATCTAGCTTGCATACTCGGATACCAGACCTTGGCGATTTCCTGTACCGTTGACCGCAGAGCGGAGATGACGAAGCCGAAGGCCTTTGAGGTCGCAAGGCGGGCACGGCAGTTTAGCGGATCGGAGTCGCGTGCCCTGCTGCTGTGCCCGATGGAGGACCAGGACGCCGCTAAAGTGCAGCACGATGCTCGCCTGGAGGATACGGCCGTGGGCGATGATCTGGAGCAGGATCACCTTCAGGTCTGGGGTATCGAAAAAATCCGTAAGCTTTCCGAGAAATTCACGTCTTATTTACAGGACACGCTGAATTGGAGTGGAGAGTAAATGAGCGACAAACAGAAGACACTGGTTCTCCTCGGCATGGGCTCGCTGCAGTCCTATCTGTTTCGCGACAACAAACAGAAGCACAGCGCCCGTGCGAGCCGGCTTGTGGAGAAGGCGATTGACTGGGACGGTTTCTCGGCCGGGGACCAAATCTACAAGGGCGGTGGTCATCGTGCGCTCCTGTTTGAATCCCGCCCGGCGGCACGCGCCGCCGTCGAGCGCTGGATGCTTACGTTTCTGGAAACGGCACCGGGCATGGCGCTGGTCGCCGCGGAAGCGGCGGTGGTTAGCACTCTCCACAGTGCCTATAGCGAAGCAGTCCAGGCTTTCAAAAAGGCCGAAGAGCGCGCACCTGCCGCCTCTCTGCGACCCGCCCTCCCCGTCGTGCGGGAGTGCCCGATCACTGGCCAGGCATCGTCGCACTTCCTCGAAGCGTCTTCTTCCTACATCAGTGAGGAGGCCTTTGCCAAGCGGCAAGCCACAACAGGTCCAGGAACGCGGGAAACGCGCTTCCCGTTAATCGACGGCCAGCGTTGGGAGTGGGCCGAGAGCCTCGACAAGTTGGGCACTCCCTCTGGCAGCTCTCAGCTTATTCTCGCCCATCCTGATCTCAATGGCGCCGGCGAACTCTTTGCTCCGGAAAACCTGCCGCAGTCCGATGAGGCGTTCCGCCGCGAACTGAAGAATCGTTCCGAAGCCCTGAAGACCGGGCTCACAAGCACGATGCGCCTTCTCATGGAACAGATCCATAAGCGCCTCGACACGTTCCAAGAGCAGGGGCTGATTCAAGTTGTGGGCAAGCAATTTCCATTCCTGCCGCTGATTGCCGAAGCAGATGAGGCAACGTTCCTGCTTCCCGCCAAGATCGGATTCGGTGCCGTGACCTTCTTCCTCGAAACCATAGCGGCGCAGTTGCAGCAACAGGAAGGCCTGAAGGATTGGCTCGAGCAGAACAAGGACAAGAAACTGACGGCCAGCGCGGGAACTCTCATCATGCCGCGAGGCTTTGCCTTCAGCCGCGCCTACTCCATGGTGAACGATCTCTGCAGTTCCGCGAAGAGAAAGCGCCATGCCGATCGCTCCCAGGAAAGCTACATCGACTTCCACTTGATCGCCGAGGGCGCCACGGGCGATATCGACACGATGCGGGAAACCACCTATCGTGGCAACCTTTGCGCCAATCGCCCGTACAGCCTAACCGAGCTGAAGAAGAACGTCTACCAGCCATGGCAGTACTTCACGGCCAATTGGCCTCGTAGCCGCTCGAAAGGCCTGCTACAGGCGATTGCCCAGGGAGAGGACAAGGCCCGGGCGGTGATGCGCCTCTACGATGCGCAGGGCTATCGCACCCCGCGCCCAGATCCGTCCGAGTTGTTCGATCCTCTGGAGTTACTCGACTTTCTGCACACCTGGAAAACGGAGACAACAACGGAGGCTGACACAAAATGATGGAACTCCAAGTGGAACTGCTCGCCCCGATGGCCGTAGGTACCGGCGCTGGCCGGCCCGGGGTGGTAGACCGTGAAGTTGCTGTTGATGAGTGGGGTTTCCCCTACTTGCCGGGGAAGCGCTGGAAGGGCCTGCTGCGCGAGGCTTATCTCGAACTCGAGAATCTCCTCCCAGCGTTACTGCCACCCCTGGCGGACATCTTCGGCAAGACAGGTGAGCAGGAGGGAACGTTCTCGATTGGCAACGCGCGTCTTCCTCATTGGAAGGAACTCTCGGAGTGGGCCAACCGCCATGGCGCTCTGGTCTCCCGCGATGATGTTACCGCTGCATACACCGATATTCGCCGGCAAACGCGGATCGATGATGCGACTGGTGCCGCGTTCCAGGACATGCTTCGCTTCACGCGCGTGCTACGTGCCGGCCTGTC
Source organism: uncultured Candidatus Solibacter sp. (assembly GCA_964385495.1). Taxonomy (GTDB): domain Bacteria; phylum Acidobacteriota; class Terriglobia; order Bryobacterales; family Bryobacteraceae; genus CADEFT01. The sequence continues at coordinate 5,064 of CAYLPH010000116.1, read as the reverse complement.
GTTCCGCGCCGAATGTTCCGTTCCCGAGCAATACCAGGATGGGCTGGCGCTGGCCACAGCCTTTGTTCGCAGTTCCGGCCTTTCCCGCACCAGTGGCATGGGTGAGGTTCGGGTCCGGTTGCTGCGCACGGAGGGCGATTCCGTCCGCGACCTCACGGCCGAAGCTATCGGCAAGTATCGGGCCAACCGCAGCGAATGGCGTAAGGCGGCATCCGAAGACCGGAGCCCATCCATCTCCATGGGGGAACTCTCCTCCCAACCGCCGTTACACGTACTGCGGCTCGTGCTGGAGTTGCGAGAGCCCGCCCTGCTTCCCGATCAGACGGGAGATCCGAACACCGCCTTAACCCGATGCACCATCCCTGGCTCCACCATTCACGGCGCTGTTGCCGCACATTGGCTTCGCAAACACGGTGTTGACGACTCGTTTAATCGCGTGTTCTGCTCCGGACGCGTACGGTTCCTGGCCGCTAACCCCGCCTTGTTTGATGGCCAGACTCCCTATCGCTCTCAGCCGGTACCACTTTCCTTCCGCGTCGAGAAGGCCACGGGTACGCCCTTCGATCTGGTTGCCACCAATCCGCTGAAACCCTACCGCCGCGTTGGTGACGCGTTCGCCCGGTGGGACTTTCTCTGGGAGTCCGGCGGCGCCTGGAGGGCATCGGTAGCAACAAGCCTTTCGTATCACCACCTTCGCGCCGAGGACCGGCGTCTGCGTCGCGCCGTTGGCGAAGAAGATGCTATCCTCACCCGCCTTCAAGAGCTACACGGAGAGTCCGGTGGCATCGGTACGCTGTTTGTCTACGAGCATCTGGAGCCCAGGCAATTCTTCGCGGGCGCCGTCCTTGGCAGCGAGGCCGATCTCAATCTCATCCGGGAGACACTGCCGCACGGCGGAACGCTGCGGATCGGGCGTTCAAAGTCCGCCCAGTACGGAGGCAACGCGGTCGTGAAGTGGGAAGGTCCCAGTCCCGCCACCGCTTCGGAAGTGGCGCAATGGGCCGCCTCTGCCGGCACCGGCACCGTCGAGACCCAAGCGATTGTGGCCGTTCTGCTTAGTCCGCTGCTCGGCCGCACCGCGTCCGGGCATCCGGCAGCTGAGTTCCCTGTGCAAAGACTAGCGGAGTTTCTCGGGGTTACGGGCCTGAAAGTCCAGCGGGAGATCGCCCGTGTCGAATGCAGTGGCGGGTTCCTGAGCCATCTCCGCATGCCTCGCCAACAGTGGCCCTCGCTTCGCGCCGGCAGTGTCTTCGTCTTGGAGCAACCCGGGAACGTAGCGTTGTGCATTGCCCGTTCGAAGTGGGAGGAGGCGCTCCAGAGCAGCTTCGGGGCGCGGGTGGAGGAGGGCTTCGGCCGCGTCGCCCTATTCCGCTACGAAGACTGGATCGCCCGGCCGGTGGCTTCACTGGTTGCCCGCGAGTGCCGGCCAACGCCGCAGCGATCACGGCTTTCCCCAGAAGCCTCGAAATTCGCCCTAAGCCTCTACCTTCTGGCGCTGGACACGGCGGTGACGCGGCTGGTGCAGAATCTGGTGGAACAACCGGAGATCGGCAAATTCCTCCGGCCGGCGCTGCTTTACCGCCTCTCCGCCATCTTCGAAAAGTCCAGTTGGGATGATGCGGGCGAGCTACTAAAGGGCCTGCGTAAACCGGCCATTCGCCAGTTGGAAGCCACCCGCTTCCTGCCCGCGCCTAACGCACCTCGGGTCAACATGCTGGATTTCCTGCGGGAATATTACGCCGGATGGGAGGGCCGGCTGGTGCAGGTGGCCCGTGATGTCTTTCAGAAATGGGGGCCGGCCTTCGACGGCTCCCCGAATCCCTTATTACAGGGCGATCGCTTCACCGACGCCTTCCGGCCCGAAATGGAGAAACTGGCGCGCCGGTACCTCATTCTGATCTTCGGCGGCATTGCCGGTTTGCAGCGCCGCGAGCGCCGCACACGCAAACGCCGGTTGGAGAATGCCAGCGCGGTTGAAGGAGGGATTGCATGAGCACCGTCGCCACAAGATCCGTAACGCGCGCCGCCTGGCAGGCCGAGGGCGTATGGCAGGCCCAAACCAGTGTTTATACCGGCGGCGATCCGCGCTTTGAGAACAATGCCGATATGGCCTTGCTGCGTGATTCCGAAGGCCGGTTCCTCATTCCAGGCGCATCGGTTCGAGGTGCCGCCCGCGCCTATCTCCGCAAGAAGTACGGCGAGGAACCGCCCGCGCTCCGCGCTCTGTTTGGGGACGATTTCGGTGGTCTCCTTTTCACCTCCGACTCGCCCGCTCTCGGAGACCCCGAACCCATTGTGAGGGACCACGTGAAGATCGAGCCTGACCGCAGAACCGCATCGGACGAAGGAAAGTTCAACCGCGAAGTGCTCCCCAAAGGCACTCGGTTCGCCATGCGAGTGCGGGTCATGGTGCCGGTGGATCTTCCCCAGTCCGATCCTACCCGGCTCATTACGGACCGGGATCTCGAGGGTGTGCTGCGCGATCTGCTTGAAGCCTTTTCCCGCGGGGAAATCCGTCTAGGCGGGAAGAAGACACGCGGCAGTGGGTATGGGGCCGTGTCCGCTGGTTGGAATCTCTATCGTTGGAACCTCCGCGAGCCGGACGAACTCCTCGATTGGCTCTCGGACACCAAGCCTGCCGCTGAGGCCGTGTCCGTACTCACCGCGCCCCCTGCAATCGATGAGCGCAGGAGCTTCTCAATCAACTGCGATTTGCGATTGGATGGTTCCCTGCTCATTCGCTCGGCTCTGGGTGACCTCAAGGCGCCCGACATGGTGCATCCGCGCGAGGCCGGCGAACCGCTGCTCCCTTTCACGGCGGTATGCGGGCCGCTGCGTCAGCAATGTCTGGCCATCGCGTTGGGTCTGCTCGTCAACGCGGAAGGGATTGTGGATCGAATGTTCGGTCCGCTCTACCAGTTCGGCAAGAGGCAGCATCTGTTCGCGAGCCGGGTTAGCGGGCCGGACGCCATGTTGCGGAACGTGGAGTGGCGGGCTCAGACGCGCGTCGCTCTCGACCGGTTTACCGGTGCCCCGCTCGACTCCGCACTGTTTGACCAGGCTGCCGTTTGGCCAAGGAAACCGGGTGAAGAGCACGTGACGCTTCGTTTGGAATTCGACGAAACGCCACGTGGCGGCGAGCGGCCGGAGGACCTGGACCGCATGGTTGCCTTGCTGCTGGTTGCTTTCAAGGAAGTGTGGCTCGGGAGTCTGCCAATCGGCGGCGAGGCCGGGGTTGGCCGCGGCGTCTTTCGTGGAGTACGCGCCCACCTGGAAAGAACCGGCCAGCCAACTCTGGCGCTGGATGCGGCGGGCAGAGTGAGCGGATGGGACAGCAGTTGGAGCGATGTAATGGCGACGCTGGAAGGAGGCCGGCCATGACGACTTCGCGGAGCAAGGATCCGTCAATGACCGATCCTGAAATGGCCGCTCGGCTGCGGCAGGTGGCTGCATCCATGCCGCGAGCCTATGCTTTAGTGCAGGGCTACCCGGTTACCAGCTTCGCTCGCGTCCTGCCAACCGGCGATCTGCAGTTTCCCGCCGATGTCTGGTCCAACGAACAGCCGCTGCCGTTCCCGCTGCTGTTCGATATCCGTGTATTCCACGAGGAATCCGAATGGCATTGGTGGAGAGATTCGTGCCGTTGGGAAGGACGGCAACGCAGCCAGGCAAATCCGCCCGAGGGCTGCTCGGCTCTGGAGCCGCGCACCCATGTTTTGTGGGGGAACCGGGTCGATTCCTCACGGTCGGACCAGCACTGGATCTGCTGTACGGAAGATCGCGGCGTCCGGGTCTATGTGCCGCGGGAGGCAGTATCCGCCGCCCCCGACCGGCTGCCGTTCGCTATTGAGGTGGTCGAGTACGCTCGCGTTGACGAGGATTACACCGTGCGTATCGAAGACATGCGGTTAGTGCGCTTTGCGCTGAACGAGGAGATCAAAAGGCAACAGGAGGTGAATGGACATGAGTAAGAATAAAGACCGCCGCCAGCCGCCACCGAAGGGTTTTGGCGCCCTCCAGGATATCCGTCGTGATCTTCCGGCTTCGGGTAAGCCGGGCGCGCCGGTGCCGCCGAGCCCCACCCGGCCGGCCGGCTACCCATCGCAATCCACCACATCGAAGCCGGAGCAGCCCCCCCTCCTGGACTCGGCCCGCATCGAGGACCCTCGCCGTGCATCGCGCGCACCCTACAACTTCATCCCGCAGGCTCCCCGGATCCACTGGCTAAGTGCCCCTCCGGACAGCCAGGCAACGATTCACACGGCGGCACAGGAGGGCGCCGGCAAACACGACCCCGCCTGTCTCTACGGCGAGATCGACCTGCAACTGACCGCGCGCACTGACTTCTTCCTGCCCGGCCTGACGAACTACCAGGAGTTTCTCAACGGAAGAGAAACCAAGTCCCAAACGCTGCCCTACATGGTGAACGGGAAGCTCGCGATACCCGGAACGGCCCTGCGTGGAATGACACGCGCCATGGTGGAGATCATGAGCAACTCCCCGCTCGATCCGGTAAACGATCGCCAACTGTTCTTTCGCACCGTAGCCGCCAATCAGAGTCCCGGCGACAAGAATTTCGAGCCGCATGCCATTGCCTACAAGAGCCGCATGGATCACCAGCAGGTGCGCGCCGGCTATCTCCATGGCGGCTTGGACCAGTGGACGATCCGGCCCGCGGAGACCGACGAGAATGGGCGCCAGTTCTATCAGGTTTCGATGCGCGACCTGGCGCCGCTTCTGGGCCGCAAACCGGAGTGGCTTCGCCGCGAGGTTTGGTTTCGGCCCGCTAAGGGCTCCCGCGCGGACGTTGCCCTCGAGGAACGGCCGGGGTTCCGCAAAGGCTGGCTGGTCTGCTCCGGGCCGATGCAGGGCAAGAAGTGGCAATGGGTCATGCTGCCGCCGGACCCGAGTATCCGGAAGGAAGATTTGGTGCGCGTCGGGGAGCAGGACGTGAGGGCCTACCAGGAGGACGGCGCCACTCGGGACCTACGTGGCAGCTTCCAATACCCCCCTTCGGCAAGCGACCTCACGGGCCGGCCCTGTTTCTACACGTCCTGGACTGAC
>CAYLPH010000115.1:0-18592 GCA_964385495.1 uncultured Candidatus Solibacter sp. | reverse complement strand
TTCACTATGCGGCCGGCGCCTGCAGGTTGGCCAGAGGGGTTTATGTGATGCTTACAGAGTTGCTGTGATCTGATGCATCGCAGGCTCTCGCGAGCCCATCTCTCTCGCCGTGTACCACCAACCCACCACACCCGCGATCACAAGGAATGCGAGCGCGCCCGAAACACGGATCGGGGACAATAGCCTCTCGGACAATGACCCCTTTATGCTGTGTTCGAACGTCGCCGGTTCCGTGGTCATGCATTCCGTGCTCATTGCTGTGGCCTGTCCCGGGTTCCAATTCAGGCTGTCGAGCGTTGCCGCGAGCGGGGGGACTCGCAGGGAGACCTCCTCCAACGCCACCCGCAGGTCGGCCGTTGACTGGTACCGGTCCACCGGCCGCTTGCGCAGGCAGCGCTCGATGACCCGCTGCATCTCGGGCGCGCTCTCCAGTGGCGCGGGCTCATCATGGATTATCGACATCAGCGTAGCGACTGTATTGGGACCCTGGAACGCCTTCCGCCCGGTCAGCAATTCATAAAGCAACGACCCGAACGAAAAGATGTCGGACCTTGCATCCACCGGCTTGCCCTGTGCCTGCTCAGGCGACATGTAGTATGGCGTGCCGAGGATCGCACCGTCATGCGTCTGCGCGGTAGTCTCCTCGCGCTCGCTCCGAACCTTCACGTTCGCCAAACCGAAATCGAGTAATTTGATCCCGGACTTAGTTAGCAGGATATTGGCGGGCTTTAGATCCCGATGCGTGATCCCTTTCTCGTGAGCTGCCTGGAGAGCACTGCAAATCTGCAGCGCAAACGGCAGTACCTCCTCTACCGCGGCCGGCCCTTTGAGCGGTCTGCCTTCGATATACTCCATTACCAAGTAGTTCGAGCCTACATCGTAGATGGTGCAGATGTTCGGGTGATTCAATGCGGCCAACGCTCTGGACTCCCGCCGGAAACGTGTGTCGTACGGGTCCTTGGATACCTTCAGCGCGACGATTCGATCAAGTCGAGTGTCGCGGGCCTTATACACGGTCCCCATGCCGCCCTCGCCAATCGGCGCGAGAATCTCGTAGGGACCGACCTGGGGAATGGGCGCCATACGCTCTACTCACACCATCCCTTGGCTTGATTCGGCGGCATCATCCGCCGGTCCATCGCACCGATCCACACCTGCTTTCCGCTCATCTCGTCCGCTTCTCCAGGCCACATGCGAACAATGGCGTCGCAGGCACGCGCTCAAGCCGCTTATACTGCCTCCTGAGTAGCGCTTCTGCCATGAACCAATCACGGTCCGGCGACCCCGAGGGGCTCCCGCGCCGCTGCCAGAGCCAATAAGCCAAAAGTTGAATTTCTTGACTGCTCACAACTGCCTCCTCCGGTTCAATGACAGCACGGCCATGGCCCCCTTCAGAGAGCATGGCCGTGGTTCGGCAACTACATCGAAGACATTGCCGGCTTGAGCCAATCCTCAAAGCGAAGGTTACCTAGCGTCGTCTTGCCGAGGGGCACCAGCGCCACTTCGCTCAACCTCGCACCGAAGTATCGGGAATCGGGGTCGACGACCAGTTCCCGAGGGTCGTTGCGAGCGCGGAGTCCTTGACCAATGAACTCCTCGAACCAGAGTCGTTGTGGGCCCGCCACCTCAATGACCCCGTTGAACGGCCTACCCGTGGCGACCGCCCCAACGGCCTTAGCTACGTCCTCAGCCGCAATCGGCTGCAGCAATGCCAGTGGCACGCGAATCTGGTTGCCAACCGCTGCGCTTTCCGCCATCCTTGCCATGAACTCGAACAACTGTGTTGCCCGGACGATCGAGTAGGGGATTCCGGACTCCTGGATGAGTTTCTCCTGCGCCAACTTGGCGCGCATGTATGGACTCGCTACCAGACGGTCCGATCCGACCACCGAGACTCCGATGTGATGGTTCACGCCGGCCTTGGCTTCGTAGGCGAGCAGGTTGCGAGTCGACGTTTGAAAGAATTCCATCACTGCAGTTCCCTCGAATACGGGCGAGTTCGAAACGTCGACTACAACCTTGGCGTTCTGGAGAACTTTCTCTAATCCCTCGCCGGTGAGGGTGTTGACCCCGGAACTTGGCGTGGCGGAAACGGCCTCGTAGCCCCGCGCACTTAGTTGCTCGATCAGCTTGGAACCGATAAGTCCGGTCCCACCAACCACCACAATCTTTATACTCACGATTTATCTCCTTATCCTTCTACCTTCAACTCCGGCTCTCTCCCAAGAACGCCAACAAGTCTGAGTTAACTTGCTCCATGTGGGTTGTCGTGATTCCGTGCGGCGCGCCGGGATAGTAGATTGCCCTCACATCCTTGATCAATCGCTCCGACTTCCTCGCCGTGTTCCCCACAGGAACGACTTGGTCGTCCTCGCCGTGGAGCAGTAGCGTGGGTACATCGAATCTCTTCAAATCCTCGGTGAAATCGCTTTCGGACAAGGCCTTGGTGCATTCATAGACGTTGTGTACGCCGGCCTGCATGCTCAGCAGCCAGATCTGATCCAGCAGACCCTGCGACACTGTCGCTCCCGCCCGGTTTGCCCCATAGAACAGAACAGCGAAGTCCTTGTAGAACTGGGACGGATCGTTGATGAGACGGGAGCGAAAGGTATCCCACACGGTCTTCGGAATTCCCTCGGGATTTGCTTCGGTCTTCAGCAAGAGCGGAGGAATCGCCGAGACCAGTACCGCCTTCGCCACGCGTTTCGTGCCGTGGCGCCCGATGTAGCGCGCCACTTCACCTCCGCCAGTGGAGTGCCCGATGAGCACGGCGTCCTTCAATCCTAAGTGATCCATCACCGCCGCTAGGTCGTCGGAGTAGCTGTTCATGTCGTTATGAGTCGCGGTTTGGGTTGACCGGCCATGACCACGGCGGTCATGAGCGATCACACGGAATCCATGCTGAGCGAAGAACAGCATCTGACCCGACCACGCTTCAGACGACAGCGGCCAACCGTGGCTAAAGACGATGGCCGGTCCAGTACCCCAATCTCTGTAGTAAATCTCCGCTCCGTCTTTTGTCCTTACTGTGGACATTCCTGTATCTCCTTCTTCCAATGAATGATGCGGACGGGTCGCCGCGAGCCTGGCGGCCTGATCGCCCGCAACAAACCCAACACGCTCGGCGCTTCGTGCATCCGTACCGGAATGCTGCGGCGATCAGGTTGGCTTGTGGCATTCGCACTCAGGTTGTCCTGCTCCCGTTGCCGGCACTCCGTCCTCGCTTTGATAGCGGTGCAGTATCAACGCCGGAGAGAAGTGCACGCGGTTGTCCAACTGCGGCTCGGGGCATTCAAGTCCGGCGATCCGCTTGAAAAGCGAGGCACTTACCCGCCGTGGCAAATGAGTGCGGGGTCGTAAGACAGACGGCATTTCGTGAACTACGCTAGTCGCCGTTCCACCGGCTTGCGAGATCGCGTGACAAGGGCCGTAACGCCCTTGCCAGTTGCGTGCGGCCGAGGTGCTGCGAAAACGAAGGGATATCAGGACTTGCCCGCTTTTGTGGACTGACGTCGTTGCTGGCTCCGCGATGGAAGCAGCATTGCAAAGAGAAGGATCGAGAGGTTCGATTGTGAAACACAACATATTGATTTCGGTTTTGACGAGTCTGCTCGTCCACAATGCGCTTGCGGACGAAGCCAAAGTAACTCCCCTTTTATCCAGGGATCTTAAGGAGAGCCCGGGCAAGGAGGCATCAATGCTTGTTGTCGAATATCCCCCGGGCAATACCGACCCAATCCACCGCCACAATGCGCATGGATTCATCTACGTCCTGGAAGGATCGGTGGTGATGCAGGTGAATGGTGGCAAGCAAGTGACACTGACACCTGGGCAAACATTCTATGAGGGCCCCGATGATGTCCACATCGTCGGACGGAACGCGAGCCGCACTCAACCAGCAAAACTCCTGGTGTTCTTCATCAAGGAGAAAGGCGCCCCGGTGCTCGTCCCACTCAAGTGATCGCCGCCAAACCACCAGTCTCCCGCCAGCCGCAACGAGCGGCCCGGCGAACTTGCACACTTCGGGAACAACGCCCTTGGACCAGCGGTCTCCGCCGTTGCTTCCAACGGCAGGAAGTGCGGATCTCGCGCTCTAAGCAATGGGCGGGTGACTGGCGGTGGTGGCCGAGTTGATGCGGTCGCGATATGCATGAAGCATGATCGTCTCACCTCTATCCGCGTTCACGTCTACCTGCTACTGGAATTGGCCGGTTAACCCGATCACAACAGTTGCAAATAAACTCCAAATCCCCAACCCCTTCCCTCCCAATAACTTCCAGCCCCCCGCTCCAACCCCACCCGTCAATCCCTCGCACCCCGCCAGCTATAACAGTCTCAGGAGAATCCACCATGCGTACTCTCGCACAAATCGAGGCCTCCCGCCGCAACGGCGCCAAGTCTCACGGGCCTGTCACGCCCGACGGCAAATCGGCATCGTCCCAGAACGCCGTCAAACACGGCCTCCGCGCCCGCCAACTCCAACTCACCCCCGATGAGGAGGACGCCTACCTCGAAGTCTACGACTCCTACATGCTCCACTATCAGCCCGAAGGCCCGCTCGAAGCCCATCTGGTCTCCAAATGCGCTGCCGCCGACTACCTGCTCACCCGCGCGCAGACCATCCAGCACACCCTCGTCGGCCTCCAGGCTGCCGCCTCCCTCGACGACTTCGACCAGGCGTTTCCTGGCATCGACGCCACCGGTGTCCTCGCCGCCGGCTTCCAGTCGCTCAATGACCGCTCCACCTCCTTCCGCAACATGGACGCGCACCAGTCCCGCCTCCTCCGCGAACTCTCGCATTATCTGGAAAGGCTGGAAAAACTGCGCCGGAAACGCCCCGAAAAGGAGCCGCATCCAGCAAACGAACCTGAGACTTCTCCCGAGCCGGAGGTGTCTCTCTAATGTCTACCGATACTACCCTCCCGCTCCCGGAGCGCGCCCCTCTCCGCTACCGGCGCGATCTCAACGTTCGCAACCGCGTCACCTGCGCTTACGACGGCCATGCCAGGCGCTGCCACTGCTGGTCCGCCCCGGCAGAGGACGCTGCCGCGCCCGTGCCACCGGCCCCCAAACAGTCCATGCCCAAAAGGGCCGCTGCCGCCGCGCCGCCGCCCAATCCCGACATCATCTACGCCCCCGGCGATCTCCCCGATGAGCCCGCCACCCCCGATACGCCCAATGGCACCCCCGCCAGTCCCATCTCCATCGGCGCTGACGGCGAGCCCCTCATCCCGCTCCGCCTCGCCAATCGTTACTTTATGTTGCTCTGGGGCGCCATCCTGCGCGGCCTCGCGCCATTCCCCGAAGCCCGCAACTCCATCGCCGAAACCCTCGATGCCTACAGCCGCTACTACCCCTCCCCCTTCGCCACGGGCTGATTCTCCCTGCCCCAAAAAGCCAGTCACAGACATCGCAAATAAAATGAAATAGGTGCAGCTTAAAGATAAGTAAAGCACTTATCCCATGCGCAATGGCGCCGTCACCCCGGCAGCTCCAATTCCCTCATTTATTCTAAATGCGGGGAAATAAGCGATGCCGCACACTGCCTTAACTGTCGAATCCGCCGGAGCCTTCGATCTCGCGCGCCTCGTCCGCCTGCTCCGGCCTTCGCAGTTCGCCGCCGCCACGCTCGGCTTCACTCCCGATCCCGTCCAACGCGAGGTCCTCGACTCCGCCACCTCCCGCCTCCTGCTCTGCTGCACGCGCCAGTGGGGCAAGTCCACCACCACCGCCGCCCGCGCCGTCTATGAAGCCCTCATCCGCCCTCGCTCGCTGGTCCTTATCGCCGCCCCCGCCAGCCGCCAGTCCGCCGAGGTCTTCCTGCGCTGCACCACATTTCTTGCGCACGTCAACATCGCCCGCCGCGGCGATGGCCTCAATCCCATCTCGTTCCTGCTTCCGAACGGCTCGCGCATCGTCGGACTCCCCAACTCCGAAGCCACCGTCCGCGGCTTCTCCGCGCCTGCGTTTCTTCTCATCGACGAAGCCTCGCGCGTCCCCGACGCCCTCTACCACGCCCTGCTGCCCATGCTCGCCACCAATCCCAAGGCGCTCCTCTGGGTCCTGTCCACGCCCAATGGACGCCAGGGCTTCTTTTATCACGAATGGGCAAACCCGGAAGCGCGCTTCCAGCGCGTCACCGTCACCGCCTATGATTGCCCACGCATTGGGCGCGAGTACCTTGATGAGCAACTCGCCACACTCCCGCGTCACTTGTTCGAGCAGGAGTTTCTTTGCAAATTCCACTCTCCGGAAGGCTCCCTGCTCACCGGAGACGAAGTCACCGCAGCCATAGATCAAGAGGCCACCCCCATCCTCTAGACCCTAAGCTCTCACCTAACCAACCCACTCCTAACCAAAGTGGGGCAGGCGTCCACGACTGCTCGCGACGTCCACGTCGCGCCAAACCGCCGCTGTCACGCGTGCCGGTTTCTCAAAACCCAAACCCTACTAGGAGACACAACCATGACCTACTTTCCCATCCAGCGTTACGCTGGCCTTGACCTCGGCCAGCGCCAGGACCACTCCGCCCTCGCTCTCCTCGAAGTCTGCGTCCCGCCCACCGGCCCGCGCGATCCCTACACCGGCGGCTTCGTCCGCCCCACCCGCTATCACCTCCGCCACCTCGAACGCTACCCGCTCGGCCTCACCTACCCCGCCCTCGCCGCCAACGTCCGCGCCTTCCTCAACCAGCCCCTGCTCAAGAACTGCCCCCTCACCCTCATCGTCGACGCCACCGGACCCGGCCTTCCATTCCTTGACTTCTTCGCCAGCAGCCCCGTTCCGGCCAGCCTCATCAAGCTCATCATCACCGGCAGCGGCGCTCCCCACTACTCGGAAGGCTATTACCACGTCTCCCGCCAGCACCTGCTCGCCAACCTTGCCTCCGTCCTCCAAAACGGAACGCTCAAACTCGCGCCCAAACTCCCCCAACTCCAGAACCTCAGCCATGAGCTTCTGCACCTTCAGTCCAACGCCCGCTCCACCTCCAAACACGACGACCTCGCCCTCGCCGTCGCCCTCGCCGCCTGGCAGGCCCGCAAGAACCACCTCGCCTGACCCCACGCGCGCCCGATTAGTTGGGTAACCCGCTGATCTCCTTGCGGAAGCCGCGACCGCGAGGGAGCGCGCTTGCCACGCGCTCACACTCCTTTCCTGAAGAAGTCTTAAGTTTCCTTACAACCCGTACCTGTCCACTTACTGCGGCCCGTCCCTCACCATTCCATCGTCAGGATCGACTTATGAGAGGCTTCTTACTTCTATCGCTTATGCCGGTCATCGGCCCGCTGTTACCGGCTCAGGAGACGGCCCGGCTGGCATTACGCATTCTGGACACCCAAGGCGCGGCGGTTCCCGCCGCCGCGGTAAGTCTCACTCCCACCTCCGGCGCCAGGCCCCGAACCACGCAAAGCGACGAGCAGGGAATCGTGCAGTTCGCGGCGGTCACTCCCGGCGTCTACACTCTGTTGGTGACCGCGGCCGGCTTCGACGACTACCGCGTCGACGCCCTCCGGCTCTACACCCGCGACTTTCAGGAACTGCGCGTCGTGCTCCGCGTCCGCGCCGAGCGGGCGTCCGTGACTGTCACCGCCGAGGCCGAGGGCGTCGCCATCGACAACGCCACCGGTACCACCCTGGCCGGAAACTATGCCTCCGAACTGCCGGTGAACGCGCGCAACGTACAATCGCTCGTGAGCCTCACGGCGGGCGTCACCGAAACCGGCGGGCCTGGAGGAGGCCTCCATGCCAACGGCCTGCGGTCAAACACGAATTACTACATGGTGGATGGCGTGAGCGCCAATACCGGCTCCTCCGCCGGCGCTATGCCGGGGATCGGTGGTTCGCAGGTCGCGAGCAGTGCCCTCGGCAGCGGCATGGGCCTGTTATCAATGGATGCGATGCAGGAGTTCCGCGTCCAGACCTCAACCTTCGCCCCCGAGTTCGGACGCTCTCCTGGAGCGCAGGTGAGCATGCTGAGCCGCGCCGGCACCAACGATTTTCACGGCTCGCTCTTCCATTACCAGCGCAACGAACGATTCAATGCCAACGACTGGTTCTCCAATCGCGACGGCCTGCCGCGCACCGCCAACCGCGTCCTTAACTTCGGAGGTGTGCTCGGCGGGGCGCTGGTTCGCGACCGGACGTTCTTCTTCGCCTCCTACGAAGGACTGCGCATGGCGCAGCCGCGCACCGTGGTGGACACCGTGCCGTCACTCGCGCTACGCCAATCGGCGTCGTCGGCGTTACGCCCTTATCTCGATGCCTTCCCCGTCCCCAACGGCCCGGATCTTGGCGAGGGCGGTGCCCGCTATTCGGCAAGCTTCGCCACCCCTGCCAGCTCCCATGCCGGTAGCCTGCGGCTCGACCATCGATTCGACGACCGGCGGAACGGATTCCTCCGCTATAGTTACTCGCCTTCGTCGAATGACTCCCGCGGCGGCATCCAGAACAGCGCCAATACTTACTCCACGATGCAGGCCAAATCCCAAACGCTCACCGGCGTCTATAACTGGACATCGAGCGACGACAGCTTCAACGATATCCGCGTCAATTACAGCCGCCTCGGTACCACCCTACGTTCCGATATGGATAACTTCGGTGGAGCCAAAGTGCCCGCCGATTCCCTGTTGTTTCCCTCGGGCGTCGACGGCGCCAGCGGTTCCTACGGCTTGCTGATCGCCGGTGTCGGGGGCTTCACCCGTGCCCAGGGGAGCGACAACTCGCAAGATCAGCTCAACGCGGTCTTCACCCAGTCGGTGGCCGACGAGAGCGGGCATCTGTGGAAGGTCGGCTTCGACTACCGGCTCACCCTGCCCACCTACCAAAACAAGAACTACGCCGCGATGGTGATGTTCGACGGTCTGGCGGGCCAGGAGGGTTCGCTGACCTCCGGCAAGGCCACCAACCTGTTTATATCCGGCCGCGACGGCGCGGTCTATCCGAAGATGCAGAACTTCTCCGCCTACCTCCAGGACAATTACCACGCCTCCAGCCGCCTTACCCTTACCTACGGCATCCGCTGGGATTTGAATCCGGCGCCCGGCGTACGCTCGGGCCAGAAGCCCTTGGGCCTGGACGACTCCTACAACCTCAGCGATTCCAAGCCTCTGTATCGCACCAACTGGCTGAACCTCGCGCCCCGCTTGGGCTTCGCCTGGCAACAAGGCAGGCAGCCGAACCGCGGCGTCGTCCTCCGCGGCGGCATCGGCTGGTTCTACGACATCGGCTACGGCGGCACCGCGGCGGCCTTCGAGAGCGCGCCCTACGTCAGCTCCACCATCACCAACACGCCTGCCTTTCCGCTGACCGCCACCGATAAGGCGGCGCCCCCCTTCCCGCCGCGGAAACCCTACGGACAGGTGACCGCCGGCGACCCGATGCTCAAGTCGCCGCGCGTGCGCCAGTTCTCGCTAAGCCTGGAACGCTGGCTGGGCAATGGACAGGTAGTCAGCGCCACTTACGTAAACACCGCCGGACGCAACTTGCTCCGCCAGCAGACCTACCCCGGCTTCTTTACCACCGACTACAACCTGCTCCAACTTACCGCCAATGGAGCTACCTCCGATTACCATGGGCTGCAGGTGCAGTTCCGCCGATCCTTTGGCGGATATGTGCAGGCCCAGGCCAATTACACCTGGAGCCATTCCATCGACACCTCCTCGAGCGACGGCGGCGGTCCAGGCCTGGCGTTCCTGTTCGGCGACGAACGGGGCTCCTCGAACTTCGACTTGCGCCACAACTTCAATGCGAACGGCACTCTCCGCTTCCCACAACCGCGCGTCCCCGTGCTCCGCCAAATCCTGGGCGGATGGTCGACCGATTGGACGGCGGTGGCGCGGACCGGCTTTCCTTTCGACGTGCGCGGGTTGACCCGGTCCTTCGGGAACGCCGAAAGCGGCTCCACCAATACCCGCGCCTTCTTCGCCCAGGTGCGCCCCGACTACACCGGCGCGCCCGTCTTCGTGGACGACCCGCAAGCTCCCGGCGGCCGCCGCTGGAACCGCGCCGCGTTCGCCGATCCGCCGGACAACCAGCAGGGGAATCTGGGACGAAACGTGCTCCGCGGATTCGGCTACGTGCAGGGCGACGTGGCGTTGCGCCGCCAGATCCGCATGAGCGAGGGCGTCTCGCTGCAGTTGCGGCTGGATGCATTCAATGTCCTGAACCAGCCGAGCTTCGCCGATCCCAGTCCGAATGAAGGCGCGAATCTGTCGAGCCCGAACTTCGGCGTCTCCACCCGCATGTTCTATGCCACCGCCGGGAGGCAGAATGTCTCGCAGGCGCCAGGCGCGCCGCGCTCGCTGCAACTCTCCCTCCGCGTGCAGTTCTGACCCCGGACACCGGATCCACCAACGTCTGCGCCCGGCCTCCCGGCCGAGCCATTTGACGGGGCAGGGCGCAACATGAAACGATTTTAGTTACGGAGCCATGCTAAACTCTCGCTCTTCTTCCCGTGTTGTGGTGCTGCTGACCGCGGCCAGTCTGGTTTCTCCCATTGGAGCCCAGGCGCCGGTGCCGGTGTTTAAGGCGCAGCAGCGGCGGTGGTGGGCGATCCAGCCGGTCACCTCACCGGCGGTGCCTGCGTTGGAGGAGGCCGGCAGGCAGTGGGCCAAGAACGAGATCGACCACTTCGTTTGGGAAAAGCTGAAGGCGAAGGGCATTCGCCCAAGCGCGATGGCGGACCGGCAGACCTATCTGCGGCGGGTGACGCTGGATTTGACGGGCGTGCCGCCGACGGCCGAAGAGGCGCAGGCTTATCTCACCGATACGCGGCCCGGCGCGGAGGAGCGGCTGGTGGACCGGCTGCTGGCAAGCGCGCGGTATGGAGAGCGGTGGGGACGGCATTGGCTCGACGTCGTGCGGTATGCGGATTCCGACGGCTTCAAGCAGGACGATACGCGCCCGAACATGTGGCGGTATCGGGATTGGGTGATCCAAAGCTTCAACGACGATAAACCTTACGACCGGTTCGTGAAGGAACAGATCGCCGCCGATGAATTGTATCCGGGCGACCGGAAAGCGATCACGGGCCTGGGCTTCCTGCGGCTGTTCGAGGATGAGTTCAACCAGGCGAACATCCCGCTGCGGCGGCAGGAACTGTTAAACGATTTGACGGACAACACCTCCTACGCTCTTTTGGGGATTACGATGGCCTGCGCGCGGTGTCATGACCATAAGTTCGATCCGCTGCTGCACAAGGACTACTACCGGCTGCAGTCATTCTTCTCGAACATCAAGATTGACGATGAGGCGACGACAGCTCCGCCCGAGCAGGTAGCGGCGTACAACGCGCGGATGGCGAAGTACCGGGCGGCGGCGAAACCGGTGCTGGACCAGATGGAGGCGCTATTGGAGGGGCCGCGGGCGAAGTACCGGAAGGAATACACGGAGCGGTTTCCGGAAGAAGTGCAGCGGGTGATTTTGATGCCGGCGCAGGCGCGCACGCAGATGGACTGGCAGATCTATCACAAGGCGATCACGCAGGTGATTGTGCCGGACAACGATGTGATGGCGAAGAAGGGCGATGCCACTGCCAAGGCGAAGTACAAGGAGTTGGAAGCGCAGTTGAAGCCGTTCGAGCATCTGAAGCCCGAGCCTCTGCCCACGATCCAGATCATGCGCGATCAGGATGTGCAGGCGCCGCCGACGCATGTGCTGCGGGCAGGTGCTCATGAAGCCAAGTTGGAAGAGGTGGAGCCGGGGTTCCTGAGTATTCTGGATCCGGGTCCGGCGAAGGTGACGGCGCGGCCGGATCTGGGGTCGAGCGGGCGGCGGACGGCATTCGCGAACTGGGTTGCGGATGCGAAGAATCCGTTGTCGACGCGGGTGATCGTGAACCGCATGTGGCATTATCACTTCGGGCGCGGGATTGTCGGGACGCCGAATGATTTTGGATTGATGGGCGAACGGCCGGTGAATGGGGAGTTGTTGGATTGGTTGACGTCGACGTTTACGGGCGCCGATGGATGGAGTTTGAAGAAACTGCACCGGCGGATTGTGTTGAGCGCGACGTACAGGCAGTCGTCGGACTACCGCGCCGAGGCGGCGGAGCAGGATTCCGATAACAAGCTGTTGTGGCGCTATCCGCGGCGGCGGTTGGAGGCGGAATCCATTCGCGATTCGATGCTGGCGGTGAGCGGGCTGATGAATCCGAAGATGGGTGGGCCGGGGGTGTTTCCGAAGGTGCCGAAGGGAACGGAGATTCAGGAAGGGCGGCACTGGAAGGCGTCGCGCGGGCCGGAGGATGAGTACCGGGCCAGTGTCTACATCTTTGCGCGGCGGCTGGTGCGGTATCCGATGTTGCAGGCGTTCGATCAACCGCTGGCCATTGAGAGCTGCGGGCGGCGGCAGGAGACAGTAACGCCGGATCAGGCGCTGGAGATGTTGAACGGCGAGGCGGCGGCGGGCTTCGCCCAGGCATTGGCGAAGCGGGTGGCCAATGACGAAGGGCAGACGCCGGAGGCTTTGGCGGAGCGGGCGTTCCGGTTAGCGCTCGGGCGTGCGCCAACGGCCGCGGAGTTGGCTCGGACGAAGGAATACCTGGGCAAGGGCGGCAAGGACGCGGTGGAAGATGTGGCGTTGACGCTGCTGAGTTCGAGCGAGTTTTTGTACATCGACTGAGTAAAACCCATGACCAACGAGATGCGGAATTCGATCACGCGGCGCGCGCTATTGCGTGGGGCGGGTAGCGGTCTGGGCGCGATTGCGATGTCGGCGATGCTGGCCGAATCGGGCTATGCGGGCGTGGTGCATGATCCGACCGTAGTGAAGAAGCCGCATCACGAGCCGAAGGCGAAGCGGGTGATCTTCCTGTTCATGGAAGGAGCGCCGAGCCATATCGATCTGTTCGACCCGAAGCCGAAGCTGAACGAGATGGCGGGGCAGCCGATGCCGTCGAGTTTCGGACGGCCGATTACAGCCATGGGGACGGCGAACAATACGTTGATGGGGAGCCCGCGGCAGTGGAAGCAACACGGCAAGTCGGGGATCTGGGTGAGCGAGTTGTATCCGCATATCGCCAAGCATGTGGATAAGCTGGCGGTGCTGCGATCGTGCCAGTCGGATGGGTTGAACCATGCGGGCGGCGTGAGCCAGATGAATACGGGCGATATTCTGTCGGGGCGTCCGAGCCTGGGCGCGTGGGTGACATACGGGTTGGGGACGGCGAATCGGAATCTGCCGACGTTCGTGAGCATGATCGACGAACGGGAGCCGTTTGGGAACGCGAAGAACTGGGGATCGGGCTTTTTGCCGGCGGTGTACCAGGGGACGCTGTTCCGGCAGGGGCCGAATCCGATTCTGAACACGAAGCTGCGGGAGGGAATGACGGACGAGCGGCAGCGGGCGCAGATGCAGTTGTTGGAGGCGCAGAACCGGGAGTACGCGCTGCGGCACGAGGATGACACGACGCTGCAGGCGCGGATCCGGAGCTTTGAATTGGCGTATGCGCTGCAGAGGTCGGGGCCGGAGGCGGTGGACCTGTCGAAGGAGACGGAGGAGACCAAGGAGCTGTACGGATTGAATGATCCGTCGACGGCGGTGTATGGGCGCAATTGCCTGATGGGGCGGCGTCTGTTGGAGCGCGGGGTGCGGTTCGTGGAGTTGTATTGCGGGTCAGGCAGTGGGTGGGACGCGCACAGCAACTTGGAAGGGAACCATAAGAAGTGGTGCAAGGCGTCGGACAAGCCGGTGGCGGCGTTGTTGGAGGATCTGGAACGGCGCGGGATGTTAGAGGACACGCTGGTGGTGTGGGGCGGCGAGTTTGGGCGGACGCCGTTTAATGAGAAGGGCGATGGGCGGGACCATAATCCGTGGGGCTTTACGATGTGGTTCGCCGGTGGTGGGGTGAAGGGCGGGCAGACGATCGGGGCGACCGATGAGATCGGCCTGCGGGCGATTGAGCGGCATGCGCATGTAACGGATATCCATGCGTCGATTTTGTGGTTATTGGGGCTGGATCATCTGCGGTTGACGTACATGCATAATGGGCGGGCGGAGCGGCCTACGGGGGTTAAGGGCGAGCATATGGTGAAAGAGCTTTGGCGGGGGTAGGAGCGTTCGAGCTTCGGTAGTGCGGCGGCTTTTCACTCCGCTGCTTCCAAACGCGCGTTGAGCTTTTCGAAGAAACGGCGGATCATCATTCGAGCCGTGGTATCCAGTAGGCGCTGCCCGACGGCGGCAATGGTGCCGCCTGTCTGGACATCGCCCGTGTAACTGACCAGCGTCCCGCCCCCGTCGACAGCGGATAGGCGCAACTCTCCCGCTCCATTCAGGAATCCGATGCGTCCCGCGCCTTCCACACGGAGACGATAACCGGCCGGAGGATTGAGGTCGTCCATCACCACTTTGCCGGTAAAGTCTCCGCTCAACGCCGCAAGGGCTACCCTCATCTTCATATCGTAGGACCCATCGGCGGCGGCTACAAGCTGCTGGCAGCCGGGCAGGCAATCGGCCAGCACCACCGGGTCCATCAGCAAGGCAAACACCGTTTCCGGCGTCCCCTGCAATGTGTAGGAACCTTCAATGTGCACGAAGTTTCACTCGGTTGATTTAGTTCGCGGCGCACAGGCTGGCGGTTAATGCGCGGGCCGTTGCAATGCGCGCCAGGTGGGAGCGATAAACAGCGGAGGCGTGAATGTCGGCGGAGGCTTCCACACCGCCGGCGGCCACAACCGCGGCGGCCGCCAATTCCGCATCGGATCCGCTGCTGCCCATGACTCTCTCTTCGACCGCGCGGGCCCGGTAGCCTTTGCCGGACAGTCCAGTGACGCCCACACGCGCGAATGAGATTGCCCCGTTGCTTCGCCGAAGCCGGGCGGCGACGCCCACCATTGGGAATCCGGATGCGGGCTGCGGATGCTTCTGGTAATAGACGCCGGTGCCTGGCTCTTCGACAGGCACGAGGATAGCGGTCACCAACTCGCCCGGTTCGAGGACAGTGGTGAAGGTATCGATGACGAAGTCTTCGAACGGTAACTCGCGCTCGCCGGCGGGACCGGCCAATTGGACTCGAGCTTCCAGAGCAAGCAGCGCGGCGGGGTAGTCCGCCGCTGGGTCCGCGTGCGCGACGCTCCCGCCAATGGTGCCGGCGTTGCGGATCTGGACGTCACCGATGGCCGCGGCAGTAGCTGCCAGGAGCGGGCAGTCTCTGAGAATCAGCGGCGCGGACTCGATCTCGTAGTGGGT
This sequence comes from uncultured Candidatus Solibacter sp., assembly GCA_964385495.1. Taxonomy (GTDB): domain Bacteria; phylum Acidobacteriota; class Terriglobia; order Bryobacterales; family Bryobacteraceae; genus CADEFT01. The sequence continues at coordinate 3,406 of CAYLPH010000115.1, read as the reverse complement.
AACCATCGCGCCGAGGTGCAGAAACGAGCCCTGCCGCCGGATGGAACGGAGGGAAGGAATGCGGCGCAGATCCACAAGTTTTTCGGGTGCGGCGAGCCGCAGTTTCATGAGGGGCACGAGACTCATGCCGCCTGCAAGCGCCCTGGCCCCGGGTGCGGCAAGCAGCGCGAGCGCGTCTTCCAGAGTGGCGGGGGCGGAATAGTCGAATTCCTGGGAAATCATGCGCGGGCTCCTTGGATGGCGGACCAGACCTTTTCCGGTGTAAGTGGCATATCGAGGTGCGTAATGCCGAGATGGGACAGCGCGTCGACCACGGAGTTGACGATAGCCGGCGGAGCGCCAATGGCCCCGGCCTCGCCGACTCCCTTGACGCCGAGCGGGTTCACCGGAGAAGGCGTTTCGGTATGGAAACTCTCGATGAAGGGAATGTTTCTCGCTTTTGGGAGAGCATAGTCGGTGAACTCACCGCTAATGATCTGGCCGTTCTCGTCGTACACCATCTGCTCGTAGAGCGCCTGGCCTATGCCCTGCGCGATACCGCCGTGAATCTGACCGGCAACGATGAGCGGATTGATGATCTTGCCGCAATCGTCGACCGCGACGTAGCGGGCGATCTGGACGTCCCCCGTATCGGGATCGACTTCGGTAACGACGACGTGAGCGCCGAATGGGAACGTAAAGTTTGTGGGTTCCCAGAAGCTGGTGGCGACTAAGCCGGGTTCGGTGCCCGGCGGCAGTTTCAGAGCGCGGTAGGACGCGGCGGCGATTTGCGCCAGGGTCGCGGAGGCGCCGGTTTTGTTGCAGACCACGCTTCCGGAGACGAACTCCACATCGTCGCTATCCAGCAGCATGGCGCCATACTTCACGATCTTCTTTTTCAGTTCCTCGATGGCGAAGTACATGGCGGTTCCGCCCACGGCGGTGCCTCGGGAGCCGAAGGTGCCGATGCCGTACTGGACGATCGCCGTATCGCCGTGCAGGATGACGACGTCGTCCATGGAGACGCCCAGTTCGTCCGCGGCGATCTGGGCGAAGGTGGTCTCCTCACCCTGGCCATGCGGGCTGATGCCGGTATGGACCGTCACCTGGCCGGAAGGTTCGATGCGGACCGTGGCCGATTCCCAACCGCCCGCCGGCGTGTAGGGGGATGGTCCGAAGGCGCAGATCTCGCCGTACGTTGCGATGCCGATCCCCATCAACCGCCCCTGGGCCCGCTGTTTGCGCTGCTCCTCGCGGAGAGCGGCATAGCCGATGGTATCGAGAGCGATGCCGAGTGTCTTGGAGTAGCTGCCGCTGTCATAGATCAAGCCGGTTCCGGTGGCGAACGGGAATTCCTGCGGCTCAATGAAATTCTTGAGCCGGATCGCGGCCGGGTCCATTTTCAGTTCCACGGCGAGGCAATCGACGATCCGTTCAATGCCGTAGGTGGCCTCCGGACGGCCGGCGCCGCGGTAAGCATCGGTGGGGAAGCAATTGGTAAACGCGCCGACGACTTCCGCTCGGAATGTCTTGCAGCGGTAGAGGCCCGGCAGCATGAGCACACTGAGCGTGGGGATCAGCGCAGTCAGTAACTGCTGGTGGGAACCAATGTCCTGGATCAGTTTGAGTTTGATTCCGAGGATGGTGCCGTCGCTCTTGGCCGCAATCTCGTAGTAATCGACATGCCCACGTCCCTGGGAGCAGGACTGGAAGTGTTCGCGGCGGGTCTCCACCCATTTGACCGGTACGCCAAGCTTGCGGGAAAGAAAGCAGACCAGCAATTCCTCCGCGTAAACATCGGCCTTGCAGCCGAAGCCGCCACCCACTTCGGGGGCGATCACGCGCATTTTGTGTTCGGGGACCCCGAGGACCGCGGCGGCAATGGATCGGAGCAGGTGTGGAATTTGGGTGGAGGAGTGAAGGGTTAGGGAACCTTCGGCGCTCTTGTAGTCGCCGATAGCGCCGCGAGGCTCCATGGGGTTGGCGACCACTCGGGGCTGCAACATGCGTTGCCTGACGATGACATCGGCGGCAGCGAAAGCGGCGTCGATATCGCCATTCTCCTGTTTGTGAACGAAGGCGACGTTATCCGGCCATTCGGGATGCACGGCGGGAGCGCCAGGCGCTAGCGCCTTTTCGGGATCGGAGACGGCTGGCAGCGGCGTGTAATCGACTTCCACGCGATCGGCGGCGTCACGGGCCACATAGGGATCGCTGGCGACCACTACGGCGACGGGATGTCCGTTAAAGTAGGCGCGGCCCTGGGCGAGGATGGCGTGTGGCGGGATGCGGAGGCCGGGAAGGGTGACGCCGCACGGGACGTTGCCAACACTGTCGAGATCGGCGCCGGTGAAAACGGCCAAGACGCCGGGAACGGCCAGTGCGGCGGCGGTGTCGATGCGGTCAATCCTCGCCGCGGCGTGCGGGCTGCGGATGATAGCCGCGAAGTGCATATTCGGGAGCTTGATGTCGTCGAGATAAGTGGCGGTGCCGGTGATCATGCGCGGATCTTCCTTGCGCTTGATCCGCTTGCCCGTGTAGGTAGGCGTTTCGGTAGTTACGGGGCTCATTTCTCCTCCATGGCAGCGGCGGCGCGGACCGCGTTTACGATGTGCTGGTAGCCGGTGCAGCGGCAAAGATTGCCTTCCAGAGCATGACGGATCTGGTCGTCGCTGGGGTTGGGGTTGCGCTCCATCAACTGCCGTGACGCCATGATCATGCCCGGCGTGCAGAAGCCGCATTGCAGTCCGTGCTCTTCCCAAAAACCTGTCTGCACGGATTGCAGCGCGCCGTTCTGGGCGACGCCTTCGATGGTAACGATTTCGCGCCCATCGCATTGCACCGCGAACATCGCGCATGACTTTACAGCAAGTCCGTCGACCGCGACGGTGCAGGCGCCGCAGAGCGAAGTTTCGCAGCCGCAGTGGGGACCTGTCAGGAAAAGAGTATCGCGCAGGAAGTGGATAAGCAGAAGCCGGGGCTCGACTTCAGAGGCGTGCTTTTTGCCATTTACCGTGAGAGTAATGCGGTGTTTCACTGGGAGCGTTCCTTACGGCGGTAGGATTTGGTTTATGGAGTATCGGTCAAGCTCGGGTTAGTATATACGACAGCGCGCCGGGCAATCCACTGCTGTCCAAAACGCTTTCTGTATCGTGCCACCGGGGAGAGAAACTCGCCGATGGTCGATGAGTGGATCCAGCCGTAACACATATATATCGGATTACGTAGCCGGTTCAGGTGAACGCCAGCGAGCTGGGCGCCATTCCCGGAGACGAAGCCGACCGTCTGGGCGGTGGCGGTAAGGGCTTGGGCGGAGTCCAGTTGACGCTGTCGACCATGCGGCCGCTGGAACGGCGCGGGATATTAGAGAACAGGCTCTACAGGATTGTTAGTGGCTGGCTAAGGAGCGAGTTGGAGCCCGCCGCAA
>CAYLPH010000114.1:0-18804 GCA_964385495.1 uncultured Candidatus Solibacter sp. | reverse complement strand
GCGTCGTCGAGATCAATGGCGGCAAGATCTTCAAATGCGAAGAACGCGCCTTCCCCCGCGGGACCACGCTCACCGTGCGCGACCTGTTCTTCAATGTGCCGGCCCGGCGCAAGTTTCTGCGCTCGGAGCAGACCGAACTGGCGCACATCGCGTCCCTGGTGACGCACTACTCTCTGGCGCATCCCGATAAGGCGTTCGAACTGCGTCATGGCAATAGCGAACTGCTGCGGGTGGCGCCCGTCGATACCCTGCGCGAGCGCGTCTATCAGGTGTTCGGCAGCCGCGCCCTCGAAGATCTGATCGACCTCGGCTTGCAGCAAGGCGTGGTTCCCGGAGAAACGGAGGATGCCGAACCGGCCGCCGCCTACCGCCTCTCTGGCTTCATCTCGCGCCCGCAGATCCAGAAGTCGAACCGCAATTCGATCTTCCTGTTCGTCAACCGCCGCCTGATCCGCGACCGCCTGCTGCTGCACGCCTTGTCGGCGGCGTATCACAACCTGATCCCACCGGCTTCCTATCCCTTCGCGCTGCTGTTCCTGGATTGCGACGCCCGCGAAGTGGATGTAAACGTGCACCCATCGAAGACCGAAGTGCGGTTCCAGCGTGGAACCTTCGTCCACGACTTCGTGCGCGATGCCCTGCGAGAAGCGTTGATCCGCAGCCGCCCGGTATCGAGCCTGCCCTTGCGCGACTCGCCACAGCCCGGCGCCCGCCTGCCGTACTCCGACTTCACCCAGCGGCTGCAGCAGGAGCCGGTGGACTCCGCCGCCGCCATGGAGTTGTTGAAGCCGCTCTCGAAGGAGCGGGAAGCGCAACTGCCGGAGTTCGACTTAAAGCCGCAGCAGCAGGCACCGCAGCCCGCGCGATTGGATTTCACCGGCGAGTCGATTGCCGTCACCAACGACCCACAGCCACCCCCCGCCAAGCTGCAACTCAAGGTGCCTGACACGCACGGCGCCTTCCCCCGTGAGGCCATCCTGGATGCCCCGCCAAGCATGGAAGCGCTGGGCGATTTACGCCCGCTGGGACAATTGCAGGAGTCGTTTATCATCGCCGCCAGCCGCGATGGACTGTGGATCATCGACCAGCATGTGGCCCACGAACGCATCCTCTTCGAGCAGGTCCTGCGGCAATGGGCGGCGGGCAAGGTGGAGTCGCAGCAGTTGCTGATCCCGGTGATTCTCGATCTCACGCCAGGCCAGTGGATCGAGTACGAACGCATCGCCGAGCAACTGCTGGCGGCGGGTTTCGAGACTGAGCCCTTCGGGCAGCGCACCATCGCCGTGAAAACGGTACCGGCGGCGGTGGCGCCGCAGGAGGCCGAAGCCGTCCTCAACGAGATCCTCGAGATTGCCGAAGGCGAGATGCGGCGCGTCTCCCTCGACGATCTGCGGCGCGGCATGGCGGCGTCCATTGCTTGCCGGGCGGCCATCAAGATCAACATGCGGCTGGATCCGGCCAAGGTGGACTACCTGCTGCGCGAGCTGGCCAAGTGCGAGTATCCCATGAGCTGCCCGCACGGACGGCCGGTAGCCCTGCGCTACGGCATCCGCGATATTCTCAAAAGCTTCCACCGCATCTGACGCCGCCCGCCGGGCCATGGTAATCTGTGACTGCCGTGGTACCTCCCGCCAAGCCCGACCTACCCGCCGCCTGCGCCGATTGCATCACCACCTTCAAGTCGTCGATCCCCGGCGCCGACATCGCCAAGACGCCGTCTAAATGGGCTCGCGACGCACAGGGACGCCTGCGCTTCGACTATCCCGATATGTCCGTCATCAGCGATCCGAAATCGGGGAAGTCGGTGCTGCTGGACCATCTGAAGAAGGAGGCGAAGATGATCGAACCGCCTCCCCCGCCGACGCTGCCGAACGGTCTTCCCATGCCGCCCAAGCCCGAACTGCCGAAGATGCCGGACATGCAGAAGCCGGATGTCCAGGAGTTGGGCAAGCGCATGATCGACGGCGTCGAAGCGGAGGGCAAACGCTATCTGATCAAGCCGAACGTGCCGCAAATGCCCAACATGCCCACGCCGCCCGAGCCGCCCGACGTGATGGAGATCTGGACCGGGACGCAGAACAAACTGCCCATCCTGACCATGATCAAGGGCAAGTTCGGCGAGCAGATGTGCCATTGCAAGTACACGGGGCCGGAGCCGCCGGCGTCGATGTTCCAGATTCCCCCCGATTACAAGCTGGTGCCCGCGGTGCCGCCGGGTCCGGCCGCGCCGGGGTTACCCACGGCCTCGTCGTTAGGGGCGCCCTCCCTGCCGTCGGCGCCGTCTTTGCCGGGTATGCCGTCCCTGCCGGGGATGCCAGCCATGCCGCAGGCGCCCGCAGCGCCTACCATGCCAAGCGCCCCGAAACCTCCCGGTTTCAAATTCTGAACCAGCTTGTAAGCCGCTGTTGATCGCACCGTAACGCGACGGTGGCAGGGTGTAGTCTATGAACTTCACCCGTAGGTGTTTCACGCGGACTCTCGCCGCCAGCGCCCTGCCGGGCATCATCTCCCGCACGGCGAGCGCGCAGGCGAGCGGTCCATTCCAACATGGAGTTGCCAGCGGCGATCCGCTCCCCGACCGCGTGATTCTTTGGACCCGCGTCACCCCAATGGCCGGCGAGACCGCCATCCCCGTAAGTTGGACAGTGGCCACGGACCCGCAGCTTCGGAATGTGATTGCAAGCGGCGAAGCGCTGGCGGCGCCGAACGCCGATTACACGGTGAAGGTGGACGCAGTGCTGCCGCCTTCGCGCAACGCCTACTACTATGGCTTTCGCGCCCGCGGCGTCGCTTCGCCCACGGGACGTACGCGCCTGCTGCCCACCGGCGCCGTGGACCGCGTACGTTATGCGGTCTGCTCCTGCTCCAACTATCCTTACGGCTATTTCAACGCCTACCGCAACATCGCCAACCGTCCCGATCTCGATTTTGTGATCCACCTCGGCGACTACATCTACGAATATGGCAACGCGACCTATGGCGATGGCGCGGGCGCTGGGCGCATTCCAGACCCGGATCAGGAGCTGATCACGCTTTCCGATTACCGCCGCCGCTACGCGCAGTATCGTACCGACCCCGACCTGCAGGAAGTGCACCGCCAGAATCCGTTCCTGATCGTGTGGGACGATCACGAGTCGGCCAACGATGCCTGGTACCTGGGCGCGGAGAACCATTCGGCGGGGGAAGGCAACTGGGCCGACCGCCTGACCAACTCCGTGCAGGCCTGGTATGAGTGGCAGCCGGTGCGGATGGGGGAAGTTTGGGGCTCCATCTACCGCTCGTTCGCGTATGGCGACCTGCTCGATATGATCCTGCTGGACACGCGCATCGGCGGCCGCGACCAGCAGTTGGCGCCGAGCGACCAGGGGATCCTCTCCCCGGACCGGCGTTTACTGGGAGCCGATCAGGAAGCCTGGTGGTTCCGCCAGATGGGCGAATCGCAGGCGCGCGGCACGGCGTGGCGCTTCATCGGCCAGCAGGTGATGATGGGGCAGTTGTTCAATACCGACGGCACGCCATTCAACTCGGACCAGTGGGACGGCTACCTGGCCTCGCGCCTGCGATTCCTCGCTTTCTTGCGGCAGGCCAGCGTCCGCAACGTGGTGGTGTTGACCGGCGACATCCACTCGAGTTGGGCCAACGAGATCACGGCGAACCCCTTCGACTCCACCATCTACAATGCGTCGACGGGGCAGGGAAGCCAAGCGGTGGAGTTGGTCACGCCGGGCATCACGTCGCCGGGTCTGGACGATGCGGTGGCGCCACTCTTCGAGGCCCAGATCCGCGCCACCCATCCCCATGTGAAGTACGTGAATCTGAACCGCCGCGGGTACCTGCTGGTGGACCTCCAGCGCGACCGCATGCAGGCCGAGTGGTATCACGTGCGGACGGTCGCCGAGCGGACAACGGATGAAACGATGGCCCGCGCGATGCGCGTCGAGACCGGTACAGACCGCCTGGTAGTGGCCGCCGAAGCGACCACGCCCCGCACCGGCGCGCCCCCACTGGCGCCGTAGCGTAAAAGCACCGATTCGGCCGTACGTAAAATCAACGGTTTGCGGAGCGTCTTCAACGGAGCGGGTGGCCAAGGAACTGTACCGTAACCAAAAAAACGACCGCCCTCGCGATGGAAACCATCCCCAAGGGGGAGGCGGTCTTCATCCGAAGGCGGCCGTCAATCCAAGATCGTCCGTCCGACCCTATTTCGGCGCGAAGCAATAGAACAGGCCCGCGCCGCCGGTGGCGACCAGGTTGGCCTGGCTGCAACCCTTCGATTGATGCGCGCTATTCCAGGAGTTCGGGCGCGTACCGCCGCCCTGCCTGTCATGATGTCCCACCCAGGCGCTACCTTCCCCGTTCGACGTCCAGTTGCTGCAGGAGACTTCCTTCGCCGCGCCCGAGGCCAGCGTACCATCGGCATTGGACCCGGTGAGGATGTCGTGCGTGTTGGGCTTGTCCCCGCGCCCGTTGACCTTATCGCCCTTTTCCGTCAAAGAGCCGTCCTTTCCCAGGCCCATGTTCTCGCTATGCAGGTTGTCGATACTGTCGGCCACCTTCACGCCTTTCGAGTTAACCCATGGCCCCTTGCCAATACGATCCTTGGCATTCACGGCCTTTAGCTTGCCTTCGGGCGCCTGGCTCAAGTAGGCCTTCCAGCCTTTCTTCTTCGAACCGGCCGCCTTCGCCAGCTTCTGGCAATGCGCGTCGGCGCCCTTCAATCCGCCAAGATTGGCGCCATCGCCCGGGCCGGCGCTGGTGATGAAGAAACTCATTTGGTTGTTCTGGGCCAGCCCGAGCTGTGCAGCCAGCAGCGTCGCCCCAAGGACAGGTAGCAGTGACTTGAAGTTGGTCATAGACTCAAGCAGAGTATCACAGAAGAAGCGCCGCGATGGCCCGCCTGACCTCTTCTTTATGCCGCTCGTCGCGATATTGGTGCCGCGGCCAGAAAAATCCTTTCAGCCCGTCGCCCTTGCTGCGCGGCACGATATGCACGTGCAGATGCGGAACGCTCTGGCTCACCGTATTGTTCATGGCCACGAAGGTGCCCTGTGCCTGCATGGCCTGTTGCACGGCGGTCGCGATGCGTTGCGCCGCGGTGAATAGCGGCGCGACCTCTTCGACTGCCAGGTCCGTCAGGGTTTCCACATGCGCTCGCGGTACCAGCAGTACATGGCCGGGGAACAACGGCCGCTGGTCGAGAAAGCCGAGGCAGTGGGGATCCTGGTAAACGACGGCGGCGGGCAATTCATTGGCAACGATCCGGCAGAAGATACAGGTCATGGGGAGCGGCACCTCGGTGCTTAGCCCGATAGTAGAACGCGGCATCCATTAACGTAAACCGCCGACTTCGTTACGGGGCCGCGACCGCCAGGGAGCGGGCGCCTCAGGTCTGCCACACACCCTGCAACGCCCGGAAACCACGCAATGGTAGAATCTTCAACAGAAAGAGCATAGGTCTCACATTGGTGCCTGCTCCAGCCATTCGACTGGTGGTGATTATTCCGGTCTATGAGAACTGGGAAGACACCCACGAGTGTTTGCAGCGGTTGGAGGCGCAGTCGGATCGCGGCTTCACCGTTCTGCTGGCCGACGACGGCTCACCGAACCCGCCCCCGCCGGACATTCTTCACTTCCGCTTCGTGCGTTACCTGCGCCGCCCGAACGCCGGCTTTGCGGGCAACTGCAACCGCGCGGTGCGTGAAGCCATTGCCGCTGGCGCCACGCATGTCCTGCTCCTAAACAACGATACGCTTTTCGGCCCCGGCTTCATCCAAGGGTGGCTGTGCGCCGTTGCCGCCAAGCCGCGGGCCGTGATGAGTCCGGTGATCTACTGGGCGTCGGATCCGGAGCGCGTGTGGTATTCCGGGGGCAGGAAGTCGCTTCTCGTCCCGTTCTTCCGGCTGGCGGATTCCTTCACCGAAGCCACGCCAGTCGACATCCTCTGTGGCTGTACGCTGCTGGTGCCGGTCAACGTTTGGCGGGAACTCGGCGGATTGGACGAGCGCTACTTCTTTTATTTTGAAGACCTCGACTTCACGCTGCGCGCACGCCGCCACCAGGTGGAATGCCTGGTGCTGCCCGGGAAAGACCTGCGGGTCTGGCACAAGGTGCACGGCTCGTTCCGCGGCACCGGCGCCTGGAAGGGCCATTACCGGCTCATCCGGTCGCAGTTGTTCTTCGTCCGCGCGCACTACACGGGCATTCGCAAAGCCCTCGCGCTGGCCCTGTGCTTCCTCCATATTGCCGTGTTCTGGCTGCTCAACCTGCCGCAGATGCCGGATCGCGGGCAACTGCGTGAAGCCGTCACGCGCGGCGTTCGTCCCCCGGCGTCCGTGAGGGCCTAGGAACCGGGCCTAGTAGCCGCTTCGCCCGGCAAACCGCCTGGCACGCCGGGGGAGTAAGTCGAGAGCCGCTGACATCCATCCTCCGGGCCGCCGCGCGAAGCGGAGTAACGGGCGAGATCTTTTGGTTGGAAACGGCTCGGCGGCCAACAGGAAACATCTGGGGGATTTGGCCCGTCCAAAATATAGTTGCCCGGATTCCCGGATGGCTTCTCCTGGGGCGCTATCATAGAGGCTCATGGAAACTATTCGAATCACGACCGACACCAGTAAACACGCTGGTTGTGGTGGATTTCTAGGCATGTCCGAGGATGCCCCGGTGTACATCATTGAGCACGAGAGCCTCGAAACGCGCCTGCCCGGTGTCGAGATGAAATGTCTGACCTGCGGTGCAAGGATTCGATCCCAAGCGGAAGTGGAGATCGCGGAAGGGTAGCCCGCGTGGCTCTGGAGGTTGCACGAAAGGCAGTGCAACCACCGTCGACCCCGACGTTGCTTGACACACCCGGAAGCCGGGCAACGGGAAATGCCAGCCCGCAAAGCGAAGCCCGCTATACTGGAGGGCAGTGCTCGTCTCGCGGATCTTCGTAAACAAAGGCGAAACCCGCCGCGAAACCGGCTTCAAAAACCCCGAATTGCGCCAGGAGTTGGGTCTGGCCGACAACGGTCCGGGGGCGCCCTTCTGCTATGCCATCCAATTGACCTTTCAGACGTACGCGCTGTCGCCGGAAGACTTAGTGCTGGTGCGGAACACGCACGAGGTTTTGTATAAGAACGGCGTCAGCGCGATCGATCCAGTGATCGCCTTTGAGCGCAAGAGCATTCGCTTTCGCGAAGGCTGGCCCGTTGAAGAGAAGCCCGACGAGCGCGACGTCAAGCGCGAGCGGCAGAGCCTCATCATCCAGCACCAGCCGGGACCGGAGGCGCAGTTCATGGACCGGCGCATCTATCCGCTGAGTTATGAAGGCCGCTTCTATTTAAAAGTGGAAAACCAGACCGGGGACCTGCTGGCAGGCGCCGAGTACTACGTGCGGTTGTTGCGGCGGGCCTGGGATGCAAAGGCCCAAGGCGATTTTGAGCTGATCAACACCATCACCTATGAGCCGCCGCTGCACCTGGCCACACGCCTGACGCTGAACCCCTGGCTGCAGAACTGGGACCTGTGCCGGCTACAAAACTGCAGCCAGCCACGAAGGATACCCATGCAGGGCGGCCTCCATTCCCTCCGCAACTGGCTCGGCATTTATCATGCCGATGCGATGAAACTCGCCCAGGTCCGCCGTTTCCTGTGGCATGGGGCGACGGGCCCGGAAGTCTACCGTTACCCCGACGATATCGTGCTGGACCAGTTGGCGGATCAATTATGGAGCGGGCGCGTCCATGCCCACGCGCGGGAACGCACGCTGCAGGCCCTCCCGGATCGCCGTGGACAATCGACCGTCTACACCGAGCGCGATTTCGGCAATGACGGTGCGCCATTCCCATTCGAACTGCGCAAGCCGCGCTCTGCCACTTCCGCCGTGAACCCGCCGCGGTTCGCACCGCCGGAGCCATCTACGTTCCCGCCCGAGGTGGGTCTGGATGCGCAGGCCGCAACGTTGGTGGCGGCCGCTTTGTCTGGCGCCCCCTGTGTCGACCTTTGAGTGGAGTGAAAGGCGCCCGGCGGGCGTCAAACCGGTACTCAGGGCTGATAGCTCGGATACGCGGACTGGAACTTGTACGCCGAGTCCGGCCCTGGCTTCTGGGCATTCACCTGCATCCGCGAGCCGTTGACATAGGCATAGCCGTGCGTGTTGTGTTCCCCGGGTTCAAATGCCGCATTGTGCAACGAGGCGTTGACGGCGCGCTGGATGTCCTCTTCGTCCCAGGCATCGGGCCACATGGTGGATGTTTTGGTTCTCACGCCGCGCTGTACGGTGGCATTGTAGACGCCATGGCGGCCCACCGCGCCCGTGCGGGTAAACGTTGTCCCGGGGTGCTTATGCAGCGTTGCATGATGGGCACCCACCAGTGCCGGGGGATCGGCGTTGTTCAACTCGCCTGTGAACGTGTGATGCGGATTAAATGACTTCGATGCCCCAGGCGCCATCGGTAATTGCGGCTGGATGATGGGCCGCTGCGAGACCCGCAGTGCGCGTTCGATCTCGTCGTCCAGATCCTTCCGCAAGTCGGTCAGCTTCTTGGCTTCCGCCACGGCATCATCGCGCACCAGCTTCTTCGCTTCGGACTCCGCGGCCAGGTCCTTGGCCTTCGGCACAAGTGCGGTGTTCTCCTTCTCCGCGGCGTCGCGAACGGCAACGGCCTCGTCCATGGCCTTCTTGCGGCTGACCTCCTCGGCCTGCAACTCTTCGAGCTTCTTCTTCTTGGCCCGCGCTTCCTCGCGGGCCTGGCGGCAGGCGGCATCCTGCTCCTTCGCCTTCGCCACGGCTTCGTCCTTGCGCCGCTCGGCCTCGGGTAACGCCGCGGCTAAAGCTTCCAGCCGGGACGGCGCCTTCTCCGCGCAGAACTCGATCGGGGAGTCCGGCTTGTCGCGAAACTTCTTTGCCAGGTCGCGAAGTGCCTTTTCCATGTCATCGACGATCTGCGAGGCGGCTTTCACGATCGCATCGGCCTTGCGCCGCGCCTCCAATGCCGCTGCCTCAGCCTTGACCAGGTCCTCCGGAACGGCCGCGTTCCGTACCAGGTCCGCACCCTCTTCCCGCAACTTCCGCGCCTGCTCTTCGGCGTCGCGGACACGCTGCTTCACGTCTTCCAGCTTCTTTGCCGCCTCCTGCACCTTGGCGCGCTGGGCATCCACGGGCTCCTTGGCCTTGTTCACCGCGTTGGCGTACTTCTCGTCGGCATCGGCGACCGCCGCCTCGAAGTCCGCATGCGCCTTACCGGCCTTCTGCCGCGCCTCCGCCAAAGCCTCAGAGGCTTCCCGCCGTAAAGGCGCGCTTCGCCCGGCCGCCTCTTTGCGTATGGCATCGGCCTTCTCATCGGCCTCCGCTCGCTCCTTTGCCAGCCGCTGCTCCAGCGCGGGCAGCGCGGCTTCCAGCGGATCGAGTTCGCCGTCTACACGCCGTTTCCACTCGCCCAGATCCTCCAGGTATTGGTCCACCTGATCGTCGTCGACCAGGCCAGCCGACTCCGCACCGATTTGGATCAGCCCCAGGTCGGTATGCAGTTCGGCGGCGCGCTCCTTCATCTGGGTCACCTGCTGCTGCAGCGGCGCCACCTCGTTGTAAACGGCGGCCACTTTGTTATTCGCCTCGCGGTCGATAGCATCGGCCTTGAGAGTGGCCATGCGGCTGCGGTCCTTGTCGCCCTCGCGCAGTTTGTTGCCGGCGGCGCGCTTTTTAGCGGCATCGGCCTTGGCCTCATCGCGGCGTTTTTCGAAGCGCTTTTTATCCTCCGCGAACTCGTTTTCCGCCTTCGCCAGCTTCTCGGTTTCCGCCTTGAGCACGGCTTCCGGCTTCTTCAACTGGCTGACGGCCGTGTCCTTCGCCTTGTCCGCCTCCAGCGCTTGCTTCTCGAGTTGTGCCTGCTGCCTCTTGGCCGCGGTCAGCTTCTTCTCGGCCTCGCCGCGCGCGGCCTGCGCCTCTTTATAGAGCGCCTCCTTGGCATCGCGCTCCGCTTCCAACGCTTTCAACTGTTCGCGCTGCGATTCCAACGCCTGCGATTGCTGGCCGCGCAGGAGTTGGTTCTGCTCCAACTGCATCTGCCGGAACTCGCCGGCCGCTTTCTCTTCCAGCGCGTTCAATTCCTCGCAAGGGCCGCACTTTCCACCCACGCGATCCGCCGCTTCCCGCGCGTCCTTCTCCGCGTCGGGGAGGCGATCCACCACGCTCTGGTAACTCTGCTGCAGGTTGGCAGCCTTCTGGTTGGCCAGCAGCAGTTCGGACTTCAGTTCGAGGAGCCGGTCCTGCGCGGCATCATTGGCTTTGGCAGCCTTGGCATACGCAGCCTTGGCGTCGGTTGCGGCCTTCTCCGCCGCGTCGATTGCGGCCTGTAACGCATCGGCATGGGTGTCGGCCACCACGCGGGACGCCGCCGCCGCCGCACCCGCCGCCGGTAGACTGGCAAAGGCGGCATGGGCCGGCGCCGCCGATCCGGCATAGGTGGTGGTAGCGGCGGCAGCAAGATTCGTGGTCGCAGTGTTCGCCGCGGTCCTGGCGCTGTCACGCGCTGCCACCAGCGCTCCGTACACTCCCGGCGACAGGCCCATTAGGCCGCCGGACCCGCCACTTCGGCCCACTCGGCCAGCGTCACCTCGCTGAGCAGCGCCTCCATCCGCAGGGAGGCCGGCAGCGTGGCGTCGGCAAGGATCGCTTGGATGCGGGGATGCGTATCGAAGCCCTCGCGCACGGTGAAATCGAGGCTCACGAAGGTTGCCAGATCGCATTCGCTCTCCAGGCCATAGCCGTAGCCCCGTGCCATGGCGCGCTCCACCCTCGCCAGCCGCTCCTGCGATTCCATCTCTCCGGCCTTCTCCGGCAGCCGTTCCGCAAGATGGTCAGCGATGCGCCGTGCCAGTTCCTCTCGCCCCGCGGCACGTAGGAAACCGAACTGCTCATCGCGAATCGTCAGCACTCGCCGTATGCTAGCACGGCGGCTGCATGCTACATACCGTTGGCGTGACCGCTCGCCGGGGACGGCACCGGAGTCTGCTTCTGCCGCAGCTCTTCGCGCTGCACGGCAAAGGATAGCATCTGCCGTGCGTCCTCCGACTCCAACAGCATCTCCCCGATAGGACCGAAAAGTTGCCGCATTTCGCTGGGGCGGCAGGTAGGCAGGAAGACGCGCAGCACGCGCGGATCCCAATAGCGGAACAGCAGCCGCCGCCCGCTTTGATCCTTGACGATGAGCAAGGTCCGCAGATGCCGCCGCAGCGCGGGCAGCGATACCTCCGCCGCCAAAAACACGCCCCAGCTCTGGCCCCAGCCCTGCCGGATGATCTTATCGGTAACGCTGCCCTCCGGATGCAGTTGCACCAGGTAGGGCGACGCCAGTTCCATCTCCGGCGTCAGGGGGCCGCTGAAAAGACAGGCGCGGTCACTGTAATAGCCTTCCAACAGCAGCCGGTAAGCGCGCCGGTCGCGCGCCGCATCCACGATCATCCACACCGTCCGCCGCTGCCCTCCCGGCCACAGGCAGTTCCTGACACCCTCCACCCAATCGGCCATGCGAATCTACTTCCCGATACAGAACGTGCTGAAGATGCGATTGAGGATATCATCCACGGTGGTGGCTCCGGTAATGGCGTCCAGCGGACGAAGCGCGGCATACAGATCGAGCAGGATCATCTCATGCGGGATGCCGAAGCCGGCGGCGCGCTGGGCGTTCTCCAAAGCCTCCACGCTTTCGCGCAGCAGTTGTTCATGGCGCAGGCTGGTGATGAAGCCCGCCTCCTGCGCGGACTCCCCCACCCCGATCGCCGCCAGAATCGACTGCCGCAGCGCCGCCAAGCCTTCCCCCGTCTGGGCGGAGACGAACAATTGCGGCTCTTCCAATCCCAGCGCTATGGGCAGATCGGACTTATTCGCCACCACCAGGCGCCGGCCCTGCGAGCGGGCGCGGTCCAGCAGCGTGACATCGCCGGGCTGCAGTGGCACCGAAGCGTCCAGCACCACTACGGTAAGATCGGCGTCGGCCATCGCCTGGTAGCTGCGCGCGATGCCCAGCGATTCTACCAGGTCCTGCCCTTCGCGAATGCCCGCCGTGTCGACGAACGTGACGGGGATGCCGCCCAGCGACGCTACGTCGCTGACGGTATCGCGGGTGGTGCCGGGAATGGCGGTGACGATGGCACGGTCGCGCTCGACCAGCCGGTTGAAGAGGCTGCTTTTGCCCACGTTGGGGCGTCCCACGATGGCTAAGGAAAAGCCGCTGTGGACCAGCTTGCCGTAGGCGAAGCTTTCGGCCATGCGGCGGAGGCCGGCGATTAAGGGCAGCAGGCGGCCGAGGATGGCATCGGGCCCGGCCACGTCGATATCGTCTTCGGCAAAGTCGATGCCGGCTTCCAGCAGCGCCACCAGTTCCACCAACTGCTGTTTCCAGGGCGCCAGCCGGCGCGAGACCGAGCCTTCCATCTGCTGGGCGGCCACCCGCGCCTGGTAAAGCGTCGTAGCGTCGATGAGATCGCGCACGGCTTCAGCCCGCGGTAAATCGAGACGTCCATTGGCCACCGCTCGCAGCGTGTACTCGCCGGGTTCGGCCAGCCGCGCCCCGGCCGCGCAGGCGCGCTCCAGGCAATGCCGCAGCACCACCGGCGACCCATGGCAGGCAATCTCCACCACATCCTCGGCGGTATAGGAACGGGGCTTGGCGAAGTAGCTGACCACCACCTGGTCGATCGGCTGCCCTTCGCTATCCACCAGGCGCGCCAGGAAACTGGCCCACGGAATCCAGCCTTTGAGACCAGTCAGGATGCGCTCGGCCACCGTGCAGGCGTCCGGCCCGCTGAGGCGCACGATGCCAATGCCTCCGCGCCCGGGAGGTGTCGAAATGGCGGCGATGGTGTCGCCCAGTCGCAATGGAGGGATGATCCGCGATTAACGGCCGCGGCGCCGGTCCGGGCCACGCCGGTCCCCACCGCCACCGCCGGGACCACGGCGGTCGAAGCCACCGCCGGGACCGCCGCCGGGTCCCCGGCGTGGGCCAGCGGGCCGATAGCCGCCGGCTTCCCGGGGAGGCTCGGGCGGCGCGGGCATCCCGGCCGGATAAATGACGACCTGGCGGAACGGGCCGGCCCCGCTCGATTCACTGCGCACTTCCGGCTCGTTGCGTAACGCCAGGTGAATAATACGGCGTTCGCGGCTGCTCATCGGGCTGAAGCGGAAGGGCACTTTGCTACGTTTCACGCGTTCGGCGGCGGTAGTGGCGCTCAACCGCAATTCGGCGATCCGCAGCATGCGGTAATCGTTGGCGTCGAAGCACATCCGCTCATGGTGGTCATGCGGCATGTGCAGCATCTCCATGGTCAGGTACTCCAGGGCGAGCAGCAGTTCGGCTTTATTAGCCAGCAGCAGTTCCACATCCGGCCCCGAGAAGCGCACCACCAGTTCCGGATCCTCAATCTCAGGATGCGGGTTTTCCCCCGGCGACACTGCAAAGCCAAGTTCGAATCCGGCCTTCTCGAAGATGCCGGTGAGAAACGAACGGATCCGCGGCCCGTGCTCTTCCGGTGTGTAAATGGTTTCTGCCACGCGCTGTCTGGTTTCCTTACTTCCCGGTCTTCTTCTTCGTTGCCGGAGCCGTTACCGCAGGCTTCACCGGCGCCGGCATTGCGCCCAGGCGGTTGAAGAACCACTGTTGCACAATACCCACCACATTTCCGGTTAACCAGTATAATACCAAACCACTTGCGACGTTCCAGAAGATGGGGATGAACATCAGCGGCATGATCATCATGATGCGCTGCTGCTGGGGATCGGCGGTGGTGGTGGGCGTCATCTTTTGCATGAGGAACTGCGTGGCCAGGGTAGCCAGCGGCAGGATTCGCAACGACAACGTCTCCGGCTGCGACAAGTCCGTCACCCAGAGCCAGCTTGCCCCGCGCATCTCAATGGCGATGCTCAGCACCTTATAAAACGCGAACAGGAACGGCATCTGCAGCAGCATCGGGGCGCAGCCGCCGAGCGGATTCACGCCATGCTGCTGGTACAGCGCCATCGTCTCCTCCTGCTGCTTCTGCCGCCGCGGATCCTTCATCGACATGTCTTTGTACTTGGCGCTGATCGCGTTGATCTGCGGCTGCAGCGCCGACATCTTCTTCATGCTGCGGATGTTGGAGATTTTCAACGGCAGCAGCAGGATATTGATAATGACGGTGAGGACGACGATGGACCAGCCGTAGTTGTGGATGTACTTGTCGTTGATGTAGTTCAGCGAATCGAAAAGCGGCCGGGCGAGGAACCAGAACCAGCCGAAGTCGACCACCTGTTCCAGCTTGGGGTCCACCGACTTGAGCAGGTGAACATCCTTGGGTCCAACGAACATCGAGAAGCGGTTGACGCCCTGCCCACCGAGCGCCATGCCTATGTGGGGTTCTTCCTTGTTGTCCGACGCCTGCACCACCTTATCGTTCCAGGTCTGTAATTGGAATCCGCCGCCGGCGGGCGGCAGGGCTACGGCGGTGAAGTAGGTGTCCTCGAGGCCGGCGAAGTTCATGCGCGCCGTCACAGTGACCGGGCCGTCGCGCGCTTCCTTCACTTCGCTGACCACGAGTTTATTATTGGCGGCATCGAAGTGCAGCGTGTGCTGGGTGGAGAGCGCGTTCACGGCCGTGAAATCGCCAAAGCCGCCGCGCCAATCGAGGAAGTGGGCGATGGTATTGGCGCCCTGGCGCAATTCGCTATGGAGGTCGACGATGTTCTGTCCCTGGCGGAACTGGAAGGACTTACGGGAGTAGATGACGCCGTCCGAGAACTCGAATTCCACGCGCATGCCATCTTCGGATCGCTTGACGGCGTAAAGTTTCTGGTTCGGGTCGGCAGGCAGCGTGGCGCCGCCGGTGGGACGTACGGAGAAGGGATACCCAACTTTGGCCGGAGCGGCCCCGTTCACCAGATCGACGGCTTTGCGGTTGGCATCCAGGTGCTTGGGCAGCACCCAGTTGCGGACCACCCCGCCGCGATTGGAGAAGGTAACCCGATACACGCCATTATCGATGATGATGGCATCGTCCGGCTTGTCGCCGGCAATCTGTCCGGCCGTAGCGGCATCGCGCGCCGGTTCGGCCGGTTTCACGGCCTCGGCGGCGGGCGTGGCCTTCGTCTCCGCCTTCTTCTCCACGGGAGCCGGAGCCGGAGCCGGGGCCGGCATCACGTTCTTCATGATGTAGGGCGAGACGAACAGCACCACGCCCATCAGCACGAAGCTGATGAGCAGCCGGATCTCCATGGACATCTCCGGCTTCTTGCCGGGCGGCGTCACGGGAGTGATCGAAGAAGGGTCTTTCGGGGAATTGGCCATGAAATCAGAAGAGGTTGCGGAAAGTCAGGTTAGCGGACAGGATCGAAGCCTCCCTGGTGGAAGGGGTGGCAGCGGGCGAGGCGTTTGATACCCAGCCAGACGCCCTTGGCGGCGCCGTGGCGCGTCACGGCCTCCATCATGTAGACCGAGCAGGTAGGCGAGAAGCGGCAAGCCGAGGGCAGCGCGGGCGAGATCCACCGTTTGTAAAGACGAAGCGCGCCGAGCACTAGTTCCCGCATCGCCCCACCAGCTTCCGGACTTCCTTCTGCACCGCTTCCCAGGAGGCATCGTGGGCGGCCTTACGTGGGTTGATGACGATGTCCCATCGCGGCGCGATGTGCGGCAGTTCCAGGCGCAGGGCTTCGCGCATGCGCCGTTTCATGCGGTTACGGCGCGTCGCCTTGCCCAGCGCGCGCGGCGTAGTGAAGCCGATGCGCGGACCGGCACTCTCCTCGCTACGTAGACAAAATGCGGTGAATAGCGGCCCGGAGAACCGTACGCCGTTATCGTAAACCCGGCGATAGTCCTTCGAGCGCAACAAGCGATTCTTCTTGGGAAACGGAAGGGGAGTCCGGACGGGTTCCAGAGCTACTTCGCTTTGGCGAGACGCACGGCACGCTCGTCACTGACGGTCAACTTCCACCGGCCCTTGGCGCGGCGGCGAGCCAGCACCTGCTGGCCATCCTTGGATTTCATGCGGGCGCGGAAACCGTGCACCTTGGCGCGGCGGCGATTATTCGGCTGAAACGTACGTTTTGGCATCTCGTTTTTGGGCGCATCGCACCGCGGGTGACCGTGGCGGGCGCACTACTCCTCTGGAGGGGGGAACCCCAAAAACTTAGTGTAACGGGCGGGGGCGAGGGTGTCAAACGCAAGGATTTCAAGATCACCCTAGCTTAGCCGGCAGCTTGCGGCAAAGTTCGATAAGATCGCCTGATCGATCCGCCCAATCTCCTCCGCACTCAACCGCACCCCCCGCCACGGCGTTCTACGCCGCATGCTCCGGGCTCGACGCCTTCGGGATCGCAAACAACGGCGGCTGCCGTTCCAGAAACGCCAGCGGCACCTACCCACCGCTCGAAACCGCCGCTGTTCGATGGCTCCTTAGTTCGCCGGCAAGGCGAATACCACGTATCCTTTGGAAAGGTCCGTACGCAGATCGGGCTTCACGTGCGCGTGCCCCGGATGCCCGCCCCCTGGCGTCACGGGCGAGGAGGCCGACACCACCAGGTACTGCCGCCCCCCGGCCTCATACATCGACGGCACGCCCTCGGCCCCCGCCGGTAGCGTAGCCGACCACAACTCCTTGCCCGACTCTTCCTCCAGCGCCCGCAACTTCCCATCACTGGCCGCGATAAAGATAAGGCCCGTCGACGTCAGAATCATCCCGTGATGCTCCGCCATGAACGCGCCCGTATCCTTGGCCCCCTGGGCGGCAGCCGCCGCATCCAGCCCCAGGGGCACCTTCCATTTGATGGTTCCCGTATTCAGGTCATAAGCCACTACCTGCGACCACGGCGGCCCCAGTATGTACGGCTGATTCGGATACAGGCCCCAATCCGTGTAGTAGCGAACGCGTGGCGTATGGCTGCCGGCCGGATAGTCCGGACCGCCCAGCGGTGTGTAGTTGCCGGCAGTCACTTCGCGCACCGCCGTCGATCCGGGCACACCGCCCGACGCCACCACCGGCCCTCCCGCCGCCGGCTTTCCATCGGCCGCCGCGGCAGCCGCCGCCGGCAACTTCTGCCGGTTCAGATACGCGTACAATTCGTCCACCTGCTCGTCCTGCAAATCCCGGAAGGATGGCATCTTCCCGCGCCCATTGCGCACCGAAATCCGGAAGGATTCCACTGTTTGCCGTTTGCCAATGGCGGCGAGCGGCGGCGGCCCGGCGCCCGCGCGCACTCCCTTCACGCCATGGCATGCCTGGCATCGAGCCTCGTACAACCCCGCTGCCCCCGCGCCAGTGCTGCGCTTCGCCAGCGGATCCTCCAACCCCAGCTTGTAGATCGTCGGCCAGTCCTGCGTGTTCAAATACAACAGGCCCTTGGCCGGATTCACCGCCCCGCTCCCCCAATTCGATCCGCCGCGCGCCCCCGGCATCGAGATCGTCTCCTCCAAACCCGGCGGCGTGTACAATCCCTCATTGCGCATCTTGTCGATCCGCGCCTTCCAGGCCGCCCGCTCGCCCTCGTTCAAGATGTAGGGGTTTACATCCGCCGCCGAGGCTTTCTGCCGCGCAAACGGTGGCGGCGCCGTTGGGAATGGCTGCGTCGGCCAGGCCTGCTCGCCGGGCATCAGGCTCTTCGGAACGGGCCGCTCTTCAATCGGCCACAACGGCTTGCCCGTCACCCGGTCGAACACATAGAGGAATCCCTGCTTGCTTGACTGCGCCACTACATCCACCCGCTTACCGTTATGTGTCACGGTCAGCAGCTGCGGCGCGGCGGTCGTATCGTAATCCCACAGGTCGTGGTGCACCAGTTGGAAGTGCCACAACCGCTTGCCCGTCCGCGCATCCAGCGCCACAATGCTGTTGGAGAACAGATTCATGCCAATGCGGTCCGCGCCATAGTAATCATAGGTAGGCGACCCGGTCGGGAAATACGCAATCCCCCGCTTCACATCCACGCTGATCTCGCCCCACGTATTCGCCCCGCCCACGTACTTCCAGGCATCCTTCGGCCATGTCTCATAGCCGAACTCACCCGGCCGCGGAACCGTGTGGAACGTCCAAACCAGCTTGCCGGTCTTCACGTTGTAGGCGCGAATATCCCCCGGCGGCGCGATATACTGCTCGCCCGGCGTCGACCCCATCAGGATCAGATCCTCGAACACCCGCCCCGGCGTATCGGTCTGGATGCGGCTGATCGACTTCGGATCGCGCCCTAATCCTTCGCGCAGATCCACCAGTCCCTTATTCCCGAACGTCAGAATCGACTTGCCCGTGCGCGCATCGACCTCCTGCAGGTAGTCGTTCATGGCGAAGATCAGCCGCCGGTCCTTGCGATCCTTGCTCTCCCAATAGGCGATGCCGCGCGACGTCAGCCCCGGCAGCTTCTCATGCACCCAGATCTCTTTGCCCGTCGCCGCGTCCAGCGCCACCAGCGAACTGTTCCGCGCGAGCACGTACATGACGCCGTCGATAATCAGCGGGTTGAAGAGGTAGGCGTGGTTATCGCCGGTGGGATAGACCCAAGCCACTTGCAACTGACTCACATTCGCCTTCGTAATCTGGTTGAGCTCGACGTAGTGCGACGAGTCCGGCCCGCCGCCGTAGTCGGACCAGTTCTTCGGATTCTTCCCCGCCTCGGCCGCCAGGGAAAGCAGGATCAGGAAATAAGAGAGGGATAGAGGTGTCACGATAAGGAACATTCAACCTATCACAGGAGACCGCAAGCAGCGATGGAGGGCGGGTCCCCAGACCCGCGCGCGACGCCCACGTCGCGCCAAGTCTGCACCAGTCCGGCTCTAGATAAGCTACCCCCGCTCTCGCCGCCGCATCACC
>CAYLPH010000113.1:0-18969 GCA_964385495.1 uncultured Candidatus Solibacter sp. | reverse complement strand
GCCGTCTGTGTATAGGTGAGGATGTCGCGCAGAAGGCTTTCCAGCCTGGAGGCGCCCTGGATGATGTAGGCCAGGTAGTCCCTGGCATCCGGGGTCTCGAGTTGCTTCGCGCACCTTCGATTCAGCAACTCACTGTAAGCCTTGATCATGCGCAGCGGCTCCTGCAGATCATGCGAGGCCGAGTAGGCGAATTGGTTCAGGTCTTCATTGGCGCGGCGAAGCTCCTCATTGGCCAGTTGGAGCTGCGCCTCCGCCCGGCGCGATTCATGATAGAGCCGCGCATGCTCAAGGGCGGTCGCGGCGCGGCGTGCGAGTTCCTCGGCGGTTTGGAGATCGGTGCCGGTATACCTCCGCTCGGACTCGGCCGTGACAAACGTGATGATGCCGAGGGACCTGCCGCTACCGACGATGGGGGTGACGATCGCCGACCGCAGCCCAAGTTCGCGTAGGACGCGGAGATGCTCCCGATCCCTGGCGCGAGACTCGATCAACTCGTCCGATACTTCTTCGATCAGCAGCGGCTTCCCGGTACGGAGGGCAATCATCGCGGCATCGTCGTCGCGTGGCGGATAGCGTTTCACCAACTCGTGGGCGAAGCGAACCTTCTCCGGATCCCGATGCACCACGGCAATTCTACGAAGCTCCTCATTCTCGCCGACCACCTCGACGCTTGCCCAGTCGGCAAAGGTGGGAACGGCGAGAGCCGCGACGCTCGCCAGGGTCCGGTCATAGTCGAGAGAGGACGATAGCGCCGCGCCGGCTTCGGCGAGGAACCGGGATCGCCTCTCGGCGGCCTCCGCTTCGCCGCGCAGTTGGGTTTGCCGCTCGTAAAGCTCCGCGGTTCCCAAGGCGGACGCCGCTAAATTGCCGAGGGCGGAGGCGATGCGGAGTTCGGACGGGTGGAACCGGTACTGGGATTTCCAGTAGAACACGACCGTTCCCGCCGGCTCGCCGTGAACCTGTAGAGGGACAACCAGGATGGAGCGGATTCCCTCGCGCCGCAGCGCCTCCCGGCGTGACGCCATCATCGGTTCCGTGGCCACATCCTCGATAGCCCAGGGGGAGGAGAGGACAGCGGCAGGGTCGCCGCCCATGGGAAAGTGAGCGCTCCGGACGTATTCGGGGGAGAGACCAGCCGCGGAGCGAAGACTCCACCCGTCCGCTCCACGCTGCCAGACAGCGTGGGCATCGGCGTCGACAAAGCGCTGTGCGAGCGAGATGATCCTGCGCAGCACTTCCGGCGAATGGGGCGAGGCGAGGAGCGCGCCGGAAGCCTCGACCAGCAGCATCAACTGTTGCTCCACCTGGCGTTGGAGTTCTTCGGCAAGCCGCCGGTCCGTCGTGTCGAGAACCGCGCCGTGCATCATGAGCGGCCGGCCGTCTTCCCCAAACGTCACTTTGCCGGTAGTCTGCAACCACTGCAGTCTCTTATCGGGGCGCACGGTGCGGAACTCGGCATGGTAGTCGCCGCTTCCGGCCAGGGCTTCGGCGAGCGCGGCGGCAACGCACTCCCGATCGCGCACATCGACCAGTTCCGTGAAGGCTTCAACGGTTCCGGCAAAGCCATCCCGCGGAACCCCGTGTAACTCGTAGATGCGATCGGACCAGGTAACTTTGTTCCTCTCGATATCCCATTCCCACAAGCCCACTCCTCCGGCTTCCACGGCCCGGCGCTGGCGTTCCTCGGCGGCCTGCAGCGCGGCTTCATCGCGGCGCGCCTCGGTCAGATTGCGGCCGATGCAGAAGAATAGATCCGGCAGGTAATGCGGATAGGAACTCCACTCCAGTTCGACGATACTTCCGTCCGTGGCACGGAGCGGGAAGACGACGGGGGTAGGCTTGCCGGCCTTGAGGCCCGCGAACGCCGCAACGGCTTCCTCCAGCCGGTCCGGGGGGATGAATTCCCGGAAGTGCGCGCCCACCAATCGCTCCCGCGGCGCCTTCAGAAAACGGCAATAGCTCCCGTTGACGTCGACGTAACGGCCTTGGCCGTCGACGATCAGGATCCCGTCGTTGGTCACTTCAAAGAGGTGACGGTAAAGTTCCTCCCCCTCACGGATCCTCCGGTCCAGACGTTTCTGGCCGTCGATATCGGTGGTCAAGCAGAGCAGGCCCGTTGCCGTTGGGTAGAGACGCTGCTCATACCATTTCCCGAAGGGCGCGTAGTAGTATTCGAAGCGCGCCGGTTGCTGCTGGGCCATGGCGGTCCGCGCGTGCTTCTCGAAATCGCTCCCCACGAGGCCGGGGAACAAGTCCCAGATAGACTTGCCGATCAGTTGCTCCTGGTTGAGTCCCGACAATCGCTCCGCCGTCGCGTTTGCGTAGACGTAGCGCCAATGGATGTCGAGACTGGACACGGCATCCGTGATGCAATCGAGAACTTCCGCCAGGGGCACGATCTGGGCTAGGGCTTGAGTTCCTGTCTCGTCCATGGATCTAAGGAAGCGGGGGAGGGAAACCTCAGGGCTTCGAAACCTCAGGGCTTCGGGTAGAGCATTCGCTTGAAAAGCTCCCCCAGTTGCATGAACTCGTCGAAGCCCGACGGTTTCCGGACGTAGCGCGAGGGATGGAAGGGAGCCACGTCGTCCTTGTCGCGCTGATTGTCTGAAGAAGTGAGGATCACGACCGGCGCCTGACCGCAGACCTTACTCTCGCGAATGCGTTTGAGCACGTCCTTCCCCGGTCTCTTCGGGAGGTTGAGATCCAATAGGATGAGGTCGGGGCAGGTGCGCTCGCCCGCATCGATCTCATCCACGAACTGGATGGCGCGCTCGCCGTTTATCACCACCGTCACCTCACAGTTCACGCGGTGCTCCTGAAACACTTCGCGCAGCAGGCCGATATCGGCGGCGCTGTCCTCGACGATCAGAACTTCGGGAGAACGCGCCGCTCTGTTTTCCTGATCGGGAAAGGAAAACGTGAAACGTCGAATCGCATCCTGGCTCGGATTCCAGCCGGATCTTCCCTCCGGCCCGCTCCAGGATCCGCCGGCGAATCGAAGGCCCGATGCCGGTACCGGGAAGGGCCGAAGCCGTGTGCAAGCGCTTGAAAGGTCCAAAGATTTACTCCTTGTAGCCGGATTTCCTGCCACTACCGGACGCGCGCCCGTTGGGAGACTCGGCCTCCGGGCACATCACCGATCCCCCCAGTCCGCGCATTCCCGGGCTCGCCTTCCCGCTCCAGGATCTCGCGAAGGGTCAGCCCGAGCCCCAGGAAGCCGTCGAGAGTAGCAGGCTTCTCGAAGTAACGAATGGCGCCAAACCTGGCTGCCTTCTCCAAAGCGCCACTGGAATGAACGCCCGTCATGATCACCACCGGGACGTGGGCGTGCCGAGTGGTGGAGCGGATGCAGGTCAGAAGCTCCTCACCACTGCGCTTGGGCAGATGCAAATCGAGGAGAACGAGATCGAGCCCTGGCGAAGCAGGGTCCGCATCCAGGCTCCGGATCAGCGAAATCGCCTGAGCCCCGTCGGCGGCGACGTGCAAGTTGCAATTATCCTGATGCTCTTTCAAGGCTTCCCGCACCAGACGTACGTCCGCTGTGTTGTCTTCCGCGATCAGGATCTGGAACGGTCTTACTGTTGCGGCCGCTGGCATAACAGTCTCCCCGGAACGTAGACATCATACTCCCAAACCACCTCCGATGGCACTCCTTCCGCAACGGAGTTCCGCGGTTGAGGTGTAGTTTTATTGGTTATCGACACACGGACCGCCCCGGGTGTTTCATGAAGGAGCCGTTTAAGTCAGGCTTGCGAAGCCGATCGGAGTAATAGCCCGTGGCCGAACCCGTTCCCTCGCGCGCGGCTCGGTTACGTAAGCCGCTGATTCCGTTACCGAGCCGCGCGTACCAGCAAGCGGGTTCCCGGGTTTTTCACAAGCCCTTGCGAATTTGCGAGGTTTTCGCTCGGGCTGGTAGCCCGCGAGCGTGCCGCTGGCGCGGGCGCGTGTGCGCCGTTAGCCTTTGGCGAAATAGAGTAGCGTGGCGCGGTCCAGTTCCGCCCTGGTCATCCGTGCCGGACGGCCTTCATAGCGGCCGATCGACTTGAGAATGTTGCAGATATCCGCCGGATAGCAAGCGCGCAGTTCGGTACGTCCGTCGCGCAGGCAGAGCTGGCGGAGGTACTCGGCGCTGTCCGGCTCGCACGGGATGCCTTTCGCGGTGACGACGCGCTGGAAGATCTGGTCGAAGACGGGTGCGTCCACCGCTTCCACGTAGATCTTGTTATGGATACGGCGCAGAAAGGCTTCGTCGGCCAGATCGCTGGGATCGAGGTTGGTGGAGAACACAACCATCACTTCGAAGGGAATTTGGAACTTCACGCCGTAGCGAAGGGTGAGGTAGTCGACACGCCGGTCCAAGGGGACAATCCAGCGGTTGAGCAGGTCGCGCGGGCTCATCAACTGGCGGCCGAAGTCGTCGATGATGAAGATGCCATTGTTCGCCTTCATCTGTAGCGGCGCGGCGTAGATGCCGCTGGTGTCGTCGAGGCGCAGTTCCAGCATCGACGGTATCAGTTCGCCGCCCACGACGATGCAGGGGCGGCGGCACAGCGCCCAACGCGGATCGAGTTCGGGATCCTCCATCTCGATACGTTGGTGGATGACCGGATCATACAGAGAAATGATCTGGCCGTCGATTTCCACCGCGTACGGGATCAGGACCGCGTCCTGGTATACGCGGAGCATGCGCTCAGCGAGACTGGTTTTGCCATTGCCGGTCGGCCCGTAGATGAAGATGGAATCCTGTGAGATGAGTGCCGGACCCAATTGGTCCAGCATGCGGTCCGTCACCACCAGGTCACTGAAGGCGGTTCGAAGGGTACGCCGGTCCACCTGGGGCTTGGCGGTCTGAACCCGCACGGCATTCTGGTAATCGCGGAGGGACACCGGGCAGGCCCCGGCGTATTGGGATACCTGAAACCGGTCCGACGCCATTTGCTTGCCGGCGGCGCTGAGCTGGAAGTTATAGTCATTGCCCAACATACCGCGCACCTCCACAAGCTGTTGCTGGCGGAGTTGGCGGAAGACAAGGTCGACAATGGGCACCGAGAGGCGAAGTTTGGCGCTAAGGGTTGCCAGGTTGCTGAACCCCTCCATCAGCAGCCGCCGTACGACCAAGTCGGTAACCAGGGTGATGGGGATGCCCAGTTCGTCCATGGTATGCGGCAAAGAGGGAGCGAAGGCGGCCTGCATCGGTGAGGTGGTAGTCATTTGGTACTGTGCCTTATTCTTCTATCGGCAGCAGAGTGCTGGAAGTTTATCCACGTTCGCGGGCGTCGGCGCGTCATCCTAACTTGGTGAACCGCTTGGCGCGGATACTGGCCCTCGTTCTGTTGGCGCTAGTGGTGTGTCCCGCGGCGGAATCGGCCAAGAGCCTTGCGCGGAGAGCGGAAGCGGCGGAAAAGAAAGGGGATGCCGTCCAGGCTTACCTGCTGTACTCGCAGGCCGCGGCGGCCGACCGCACGCGGCGGGACTACTGGGTAAAGAGCCAGGCGCTGCGCACACGCGCGTTGCAGGCCTCTCCGCTACTGCCGGAGCTATTCGCGGATGCGAAACCGGATCCGCAAGCTGCTGAACCCGAAGAGGAATCGGACGTGCCGCCGATCGGCGCGACGATCACGAAGGAAGAGGTCGAAGAGGCGCGCCGCCCGCTGCCCCCGGCCGAACTGCTCCCGGTTCCGGGTGTGCGTGCGTTTGACATCCGCGGGGACGCCAAGCAGTTATTCACCGAAGTGACGAAAGCGTTCGGGCTGGAACTGGTTTTCGACGCCGACTACCAGGGCGGAACGCCGCAACGCATCCAAATGAAGGATGTCGACCTGCGGACGGCACTGCATGCACTGCAATCCGCCACCAGTTCCTTCGTGGTGCCGCTGAGCGGAAAGCTGCTGATGGTGTACAAGGATACCCAACAGAAGCGGGTGGAGGCCGAGCCCACCATGGCCGTGACGCTCAGCCTGCCGAATCCGGTGACCGTGCAAGAGGTGCAGGAACTGGCGCGCGCGGTGCAGCAGGCCTTTGAAATCCAGAAGTTCGCCATCGACAGCAGCCAGCGCCTGGTGCTGATTAAGGATCGCGTCAGCAAGGTGCGCGCCGCGCAAGCGCTCTATGAGCAGTTGCTGACGCACCGGCCGCAGGTGCTGCTGGAGGTGGAACTGATCGATGTGGCCGAATCGAAGGATCTCAGCTATGGCGTGGACCTGCCAACCTCGACCGCGATGTCATTCCTCGGCCGCCGCAGTTCGTTAACCAGTTCCAGTATCAAGGGCTTCCGGCTGATTCCGGAGTTCATGCCGGGCTTCAGCCGTTATCTGCTGATGGGTGGTGGCGTGACCACGGTGGCGGTGGCGATTACCGATGCCAGAGCCTTCGCCAGCTTTTCGCGCAGCCGGTCGACGTCGCTGTTCCGCAGTTCTCTCCGCTCGCTCGATAGCCAGGCGGCGCAGTTGCATATTGGCGACAAGTACCCCATCATCACCCAGCAATACCAGGGCGGCGATAACTCCACGCCGGCCTTCGGACTGGCCCCCACCTTTCAGTTCGAGGACCTGGGGTTGACGTTGAAGGCAACGCCGCGGGTGCATCTGGATGGGGATGTCAGCATCCAGGTGGAGGCGGAATATAAGGTGCTAGGCAATGGCGAGTTCAACGGCATCCCGGTGATCGCGAATCGGAAGTTCGCCTCCACGGTGCGCCTGCGCCAGGGGGAATGGGCCGTCGTGATGGGGATCCTGTCGGCCACCGAGGCACGCACGCTGACCGGACTGCCGGGATTGACGCAGATTCCCGTGTTGAACAGCATTTTGGCGCGCAACACGCGGTCCGAGCAGACCGGCGAGGCACTGATCGTCATTAAGCCGCACATCATTGATGCCGTGGACGCTTCGGTGGCGAATAAGGCGATCTATCTGGGTACCGAGTCGCGCTGGAGTACCCTACCCTGAATCTTGCCGGTCACAAACCCCGCAGCAGTTTCTCGGCCTCATACCGCGGCGGATCATCCGACGTGAGCGGCGATTGCAAATACCGGCGAAGGAGTCCGCGGGCGGTGTCGAGGTTCCGTTTGCCCTCGATGTAGCTCGAAGCGCGGGCAAACATCACGTTGGGACTGTTCGGAGCCAGTTTGTCAGCTTTGGCGAATTCCGCCTCGCTCTCATCGATCCGCCCGCGTTTGGCCAGGAACTTCGCCAGGTCCAGCACACGTCCCACCTGCGTGGGCGCGGCGGCGATTGCAAAACGAAGCCACTTCTCGGCGCCGGCGTAGTCCTTATTCTCTTCGGCCATCCGGGCACTGGCGAAGTGCCCCTCGGCCTTGTCCAGCGCGGCAATCTGGGCGGCCGTCCGGGCAGCCTTGTCCTTGCCGCCGCCCAGGAAGCCGGGTGCTTGGAGATAGTACTCGAAGAGGTCATTCAGCGCCTCGAGGTTGCGGGGGTCGAGTTGCACGGCCTTCTCAAAGAACTGGCGGGCTTTGGAGGCGTAGCGGGGCGCCACCAGGGGGTTGCCGGTCTCGGCGCGGCGTCCGTAGGCGCGGCCGGCCCAGGCGTTCAGCGGCGAGTCGTTCGCATTCTGCTCCAACGCCTTGTCGAAGGCGTCGGTGGCTTTTTTGAAGTCGCCCAGCAGGAACCAGGACTGGCCCGTCAACTGCAGCGCGGCGGCGCTGTTATCGCCCTTAAGTGCTTGAATCGTCTGCTCGAACTGGGCTTTGCCATAGAGTTCGCGCGCCGTGTCCAGAGGCGCGGCGGGAGCCAGCAGCACAAACGAAGCCAGAACCAGGGTGGCGTGCATGGCTACTGGCACGGGCGCGCCTCTCCCGGATTCTTGATGGACACGATCCAGCAGCCCGCCTCATTTGGCTGGGCGACAGTGGTGCCGTTCCAGTTCACCGAGACCGGCGCCCACTGCGGCGGCACGTGTAGTCTGGCCGAAGCCACGGTGCGCGAGACGATGGTGATCTCCTTGGCGTCCGGCACGTACTCGGCCTGGATGCGTGCGGTGATTACTTCAGGACGCTGCCGCAGGACGTAGCGGGTGACCAGGCGGATGCGCTCCTTGTCGCGTTCGATGGTGACCGCGACGGGCTTCTCTTCCGTAACCTGGCTCATCTTCTCGATATAGTGCCGCGGGTCGGCGATGTTGGCGCCGGAGAGGGCCAGGATGCGGTCCCTCACTTTGAGGGGACCGGAGTAGTTTGGCGGCAGAAACTCGACGACGACGCCGGGACCGGGGGCGTCGGCGCGGTAGCCGAAGCCGCCGAAATCGAGTGAAGCCAGGCTATCGGCGGAGATGCGGGTGGTGCGGAGGGCGGCGTTACTGAGCTTGGGGTCGAACTCAGTTGGGGTAAGCCAGTAGCAGCGAGCCAGCGTGGGGTTGCCGGTTTCGCAATCGATCTTCTGTGGCCAGGCGGTGTGCGTTTGCTTGGCGAGCCATTCCACGGCCTTTGCTGTGTTGGCGGATTCCAGCACTTCGATCTGGATGCCGCCAACGGCCAGCTTCTGGAACGCGGTGGAGTTGGCGGCCTTCTCTTCCGGAGTGATGGCCCAGGCAATGGGCAGCAGGCCGGCATTGGCGGCAAACAGGCGGTCGCTATCGATAGCGAGTTTGGGCGATCCGCCTACAGCGAGGACCGCGGTGAACAGGTGCGGGGCACGTAGGCCGGCGTAGAAGGCCACGGCGGCGTTGGGGCCGGCGCCCACCAGGTAGATAGGGCCTTTGCGTTCCTTGCGCAGTTCGTCGATCTGCTTTTCGAGTTCCTTCACGGCGGGGTCGGCCGGAGGGCCGGGAGCGGCGGCCCCTTCGCTGTAGTGCCACTGGACGCTATCGGCCACCTGCTTCCAGAACTTCGGCTCCTCGGGCGCGCCGGTGGGCAGCAGCAACAGCGTGGGGGAATCCGGAGTTGGAGCCGCGAAGAGAGCCGCGGCAAGCACGGAGAGGACGAGCATATGTCTACATTCTAAGATTCGCGAGCCG
Source organism: uncultured Candidatus Solibacter sp. (assembly GCA_964385495.1). Lineage (GTDB taxonomy): Bacteria > Acidobacteriota > Terriglobia > Bryobacterales > Bryobacteraceae > CADEFT01. Next base: position 10,002 of record CAYLPH010000113.1, on the reverse strand, counting down.
GGCGTCCGGTTGCGTATACTGAAAGTCTCCCGAAGCCCCGTTCGCCTTCAACAACTTCCCTTCCTCGTCCGAAGGCACAAACTCAGGAGCTTCCGATGAAGTACGTTTCCTTATGGATTGTGGTGGCGCTCGCCTGGGGCGCGGCTTTATATACGAATGCGCAGGCTCCGCAGCCGGATGGCGCGGGCATCGAGCCGGGCAAGCTCCCGGCCAGGTGGCGGGCGGGCGGTCCGAAGTGCATGGAAACGCCGGAATGGCAGGTTCACGAGTATAACCCCGACTTCTACATCCTGCGAGAGAACGGCTGCGTCCATTACGAAAAGCCCTTTCTCTATCTCATCTTTGGGAACGACAAGGCGGTACTGATGGACACCGGCGCAGGCACCACGGAACTGGCGACCCTGGTGGATAGCCTGGTAGCGAAGTGGTGCGCGCGCAAGGGGCGGGAGAAGATGCCGCTGATGGTGATGCATTCGCACGGACACCGCGACCACGTAGCGCGCGACAGCCAGTTCCAGAACCGGCCCGGGGTGGAGTTTGTCCCAGCCGAGGTGGAGGCGGTGCAACGGGCGTTTGGGATCAAGAAGTGGCCGGAAACGATCGGATCGATGGAGTTGGGGGGGCGGACGCTGGACGTGATCCCGATTCCGGGGCATCATCCGGTGGCGGTGGCGCTGTATGACCGGCGAACGGCGGTGCTGATGACGGGCGATAACATCTACCCCGGTCGTCTGTACATCGGCGACTGGCCGGCGTTCACGGCGAGCACGCAGCGTCTGGTGGACTTCACGCAAGGGCGGCTGATCAGCCACATGCTGGGGTGTCATATCGAGCAGACCAAGACGCCGTACCTGGAGTACACCATTGGGTCGATCTTCCAGCCGGACGAGCATGTGCTGGAGCTATCACGCGGGGACCTGTTGGAGTTGAACGGGGTGTTGAAGGACTTGAAGGAGCCAACGCGGGTGGCGCTGCGGAGCATGACGCTGTACCCGGTGAATGACGCGGTGTGGCAGCAGTTGCGCCAGTCGCGGGAAGAGACCGAGACCCGGCAGCGAAAGTCGATGTGGTCTCAGCCGGCGCCTTCCACGCGATAGGCGTAGGCTAGGGAGATATGTTTCGGCTGTTATGGGCGGCGGTGTTGACCGGGCTTGCGGCATTGGCGTTGGCGGCGGACCCGGCGGTGGAGATCAAGGCGCTGTTGGACGAGCAGGCGGCGGCTTGGAACCGGGGAGATATTCCGGCGTTCATGAAGGCGTACGAGAACTCGCCGGCGACGACGTATGCGGGCGCGAACGGGGTGACCAAAGGCTACGCGACGGTGCTGGAACGATATAAGACGCGCTACCCCAATCGTGACGCGATGGGGACGCTGCGGTTCACCGCTATCGAGGTGCGGCTGCTGGGTAGGGATCACGCTTTGGCGACTGGCAAGTTCAACCTGGAGAGGACGGCGAAGGGCGGGGGGCCGGCGTCCGGGTGGTTCAGTTTGGTGTTGCGGCGGAGTAAGGGCGGGTGGCTGGTGATCCATGACCATACGAGTGGCTCACCAGGCGGCGCGTAGGAGCGCGGCTACCTCGCCCGGCTCAAACGGATAGCAGTTGACGGGATCGCTGGTTGAGGCCGTAGCGATCAGGTCGATGCCGGATTCCGGGACGTGCCAGTCGCGGAGGCGGGTTTTGGGGGAGACGGCGGCGCGCAGGGCATCGGCCAGATCCCCTACGCCGCAATTGCGTTCAAGAATCTCGATACGCTGGCGGGCATTGGGATCCTGGGTATGCATGCCGGCGGCGGCCAGCAGCAGGCGGGCGATGGCATAAGGGACGGCATAGCGGTTGTGGAGGCGATGAGCGATGGCCTGAGTAACGCCGGGGCCTTTACTGGCGGCCATGGCGGACAGGATGGCGCCCCAGATCGAGTTGGAGAGAGCCTGCAAGTCCCAGGGGTGTGCCGCGAGTTGTGGCAGGGATGTGAAGGTCAGGCGCGCGCCTTCGAGGGCGGCGGCATCGGCGATAGGGTGGAAGCCGGGCGAAAGGTAGCTATCGACGTTCTGGGCCAGCGCGCCGAGAGCAGCCTGGCGCAAGGCCTCTAGCGGCGTATCCAGGGAGAGTTCGGGATCCTGCACCACTGCCGTGGGCGTCAGGTAGGGGCTGGCGATCAGGACGAGGCGCGCGGTGCGCTCGAGTTGGACCAGCAGCGATGGGCTGACGGCACTGGCGGCTCCGGGAAGCGTGGGTACCGCTAACAGGGGCGGCAGATCGGCCGTGATGCGTCCGGCGCCGCCAAGCGAGCTGTCGTAATCGCCAAGACTGAGCGGGTGGGTGACTTTGAGGCGGATGGCTTTGGCGAGTTCCATGGCCGCGGCGCCGCCGATGGCGATGATGGCCTGGCACTCCTCGGTAACGTAGAGTTCGGCGCCGTCGAGCACCTCATTCTGGGCGGGCAGGGAGGCGGCGCCGGCGAACAGAACATGCGGGCCGGCGAAGCGGATGACGCGTTGGAGGGTGGGGGTACCGGGGAGCGCGCCATCGCAGACCAGCAGCGCGCGACCGGGCGCAAACTGTTCGCGGAGATCCTGGAGCGCGGCTACGGCGCCGAGGCCGAAGGAGATCCGAGCAGGGATGGAGAAGTTACCGATCGCCATAGTTGGTGGGTGGCTAAGATAGAGGTATCGCTTATGAGTTCCACAGCGGTTTCCGAATCATGGACCCCGGTGGGCAGTATCGCCCGGATCGCCTGGGGCGTTCTGTTCTACAACATCTTCGTAATTGTCTGGGGCGCGATGGTACGCGCCACGGGATCGGGAGCCGGTTGCGGAGATCATTGGCCGCTTTGCAATGGTCAAGTATTACCCGTGCTTCCCCAGATGCACACCTTAATTGAATTTACGCATCGCCTGACGAGCGGGCTGGCCCTCTTGTTCGTTATCTTACTGTATCTAAGGGTGCGGCGGCAGTTCGACGTGGGACATTTGGCGCGCCGGGCGGCGTTCTGGAGCCTGGTTCTGATGCTAAACGAGACGGTAATTGGGGCGGTGCTGGTGCTGCTGCGATTGGTAGCGGAGAGCCGGTCGCCGTGGCGGGGGGTGGTGCTCTCGATCCACCTGCTAAATACGATGCTGCTGCTGGGCGGGTTGACGTTGACGGCCTGGTGGAGCATGCAGGAGCATCCGCGGTGGCGGCCGTCGCCCGAGGTGCGGCGCCTGGCGCGGTTGGCGGTGATGGCGATGCTGGTGGTGAGCGCGGCCGGTGGGATTGCGGCATTGGGCGATACGCTGTTCCCTCCCGATTCGCTACGGCAGGGGATCGAACAGGAGTTCGGGAAAGACGCCCCGCTGCTGGTACGGCTGCGGGTGCTGCATCCGCTGCTGGCGGTGGGGACGGGAGCCTTTCTGTTCTGGCTGGCGTCGCGCTACCCTCGGGTCCCGCTGGCAAATGCGATTCTGGGGCTGACTCTGGCGCAGTTTGTCCTTGGTGGGCTGAACATCATCCTGCTGACACCGGTGTGGTCGCAGTTGGCGCACCTGTTGCTGGCCGATTTGTTGTGGGTGTGCCTGATCATCTTCCTGGCGTCGCTAGGGAGTGGGAACACAGGCGAAGCGGCTAACGTATACTCGTAGCGAGCGGAGAAAGGGACCTCAAACACATGGGAATCGGCGATTTCTTCAAGAAACAATTCATTGACGTTATCCACTGGGTGGAGCCGGAGGACGGCATCCTGGCCACGCGCTATCCCATGCAGGACATGGAAATCCAGAACGGGGCGAAGCTGACGGTGCGCGAGTCGCAGATGGCGGCCTTCGTCAACGAGGGCAGGGTGGCGGATGTCTTCGGGCCGGGCCTGTACACGCTGAATACGCAGACGCTGCCGTTGCTGACGAACATCATGAATTGGGACAAGATGTTCCAGTCTCCGTTCAAGAGCGACGTCTACTTCTTTTCGACGCGCATGCAGACGAATCAGAAGTGGGGCACGGCGACGCCGGTCACGGTGCGCGATAAGGACTTCGGAGCGGTACGGCTGCGCGCGTACGGGATCTATTCGTGGCGGGTGGCGGATCCGCGGGCGTTCCATGCCAATGTAAGCGGCACGCGCGAGCAGTATACGGTGGCCGAGATCGAAGGGCAGTTGCGGAACACGATCGTGGGCCGCATGTCCGATACCTTTGCCGAGAGCCAGGTGCCGTTCCTGGATATGGCGGCGAACCAGATGGAACTAGCGCAGAAGATTGCGGAACACCTGGTGCCGGAGTTCACCAAGCTGGGCCTGCGGCTGGAGAGCTTTGTCGTCGAGAACCTGTCGCTGCCGGAAGAGCTGCAGAAGCGGCTGGACGAGCGCATCGGCATGAACATGATCGGCGATATGAACAAGTACGTGCAGTTCCAGGCGGCCCAGTCGCTTCCGATCGCGGCGGCCAACGAAGGGGGCGGCGCGGCGGCGTTGGGCGCGGGGTTAGGCGCGGGTGTCGGGTTGGGACAGGTATTTGCGGGAGCCTTTACCCAGGCGGCGCAACAACCGCCGGCGGCACCGCAGAATCCCATTCCTCCGGGAGGGGCGGCTCCGGTGGCTCCGGTTGCTCCGGCGGGCGGGGGTGGCGCACCGGCCGCGGGCGCAGGGAACAAGTTCTGCATCGAGTGCGGGCAGGCCATGCCGGGGCGGGCGAAGTTCTGCCCGAACTGCGGAGCGGCACAGAGCTAAGCGCACGGGCTCCCAGGACTTTCCGTCCCGGGAGCGTGTTACGCTATACAACCAATGACCGGCCGTGAGTGGATAGTGGATGCCTTCGGCTGCCGGCCGGAGGATCTGAGGAGCCAGGAGCGCCTGGACGCGCTCTTTCGGGCGATGATCGACACCTTGGGGTTATCTCCGATACATCCGATTCAGTGGCACCGCTTTCCGGGGGAAGGCGGGATGACGGGATTCGTGCTGCTGCAGGAATCGCACTTGGCGGTGCATACCTTCCCGGAGCACGGCTCGCTGTGCCTGAACCTGTTCTGCTGCCGGCCGAAGCCGGAATTCAACTACGTTTATTATCTCGGCCATCAGTTTGGAGCCGATAACGTGCGGGTGCGGAAGATGGAGCGCCCGTACGGGGTACATAGCTGAGGGAGCATGTCGAAACCAACGGCGAATTGCCCGAATTGTGGGGCGCCTATTGAGTTCCGGTTTTCGAGCGCGGTGCAGACGACGTGCCCGTACTGCCAGTCGATTCTTGTGCGCCATGACGTGAATCTGGAGAAGGTGGGGACCGTGGCGGATCTGCCACCGGAGGTATCACCCATCCAGTTATTGACGGAAGGTATCTACGGCAGCAAAGCTTTCCAGGTGGTCGGGCGGATCATCTACGAGTATGAGCAGGGTACGTGGAACGAATGGCATTGCATCACGCATGATGGCGGAAGCATCTGGCTGTCGGATGCGATGGCGCAATATGCGATCACGCAACTGGTGCGGCCAACCCCGATTCTGCCCAGTTTGAAGGACTTTCGGATCCAGTACCGGCCGGAGTCGAAGATCAAATTGAAGGGCCGCGAGTATCAAGTGACGACGCTGACAACGGCGAAGTACCGGGGCGTGGAAGGCGAGCTGCCGTTCGAGTATTGGGATAAGCAGGAGGCGTTATTCGTGGATTTGCGAACGCCCACGCAGCATTTCGGCACCATCGATTACAGCGAAGATCCGGCGCTGGTGTTTTTGGGCGAATGGGTGGAATTCGACGCCCTGAAGATGAAGAACCTGCGTCAATTTGAAGGCTGGTAAATGGCGAACGCGGCAAACGTACGCTCGTTGTCTTGTCCCAATTGCGGGGGCACGGTCCAGTTGCGCGGCATGGGCCGGTCATTGAGCGTGGTGTGCATCAACTGCCTGAGCGTACTGGATGCGCGGACGCCAAGCCTGACGGTGCTGAGCCAGTTTCAGGCCAAGGAGCGGTATCAGCCGTTGCTCCCATTGGGAACGCGTGGGAAGGTACGCGGGGACCTTTACGAGGCGATTGGTTTCCAGGTGAGGGAACTGGTTTCCGACGGGGTGGCCTACGCATGGTCGGAGTACCTACTGTTCAATCCCTATAAAGGCTACCGCTATCTGACGGAGTATAACGGGCACTGGAACGATGTGCTGGTGCTGCACACGGTTCCGGAAGTGAAGGATTCGCGAAACGTCCGGCATTTCAACGAGACCTACAAGCATTTCCAGACTTACACCGCGACCACCATCTTCGTGATGGGCGAGTTCCCGTGGCAGGTACGGGTGGGCGAGTCGGCGCAATGCGCGGACTACATCCATCCGCCGCGGCTGCTGTCGATGGAACGCACCGGCCAGGAGACGACCTGGTCCCTGGGCGAATACACGGCGGGCGCGGACATCTGGAAAAACTTTGGGTTGAAGGGATCGCCGCCAGCGGCGCAGGGGGTGTTCGCCAACCAGCCGTCGCCGCACAGCGGTTCGGTGAGCCAGGCGTGGCGCCGTTACGCCCTGTGGATGGCGCTGTTGATCGCGATGCAGTTCTTCTGGGCCATCGTACATTCCGGCAAGACGGTTTTCGACCAGAAGTTCAGCTACACACAGCAGAGTGGAACCAGCGCGGAGAATTCGTTTGTAACCAGTGTGTTCGATCTGCCGGGCCGTACGTCCACGGTGAAGGTGGAGATCCGCACCGACCTCGATAACGAATGGGCTTTCTTCCAGTTGGCGCTGCTCAATGCGGACACGGGAGAAGCTTACGATTTCAGCCGCGAGGTGAGTTACTATCAGGGGCGGGATTCGGACGGCAATTGGAGCGAGGGCAGCCGGTCAAAGTCGGTGACGCTGGGCTCCGTTCCCGCGGGCCGCTATTATCTGCGCATTGAGCCGGAGTTCGATACGTCGACACCGGCGCTGCGGCCGCGTTCAATGAACTACCAGGTAAGAGTGAAACGCGACGTGACCACCTGGATCTATTTCGTCTTCGGCGCGATTCTGCTGCTGATTCCGCCGGTTTGGACATCAATCCGCATCGGCAGTTTTGAGGGGCAGCGCTGGTCCGAGAGCGATTACGCGGGCGGCGATTAGGAGGGATGCAGTCAGTGAGAGGCATGTTTTCGATTTACGGACTCCTGGTTGTGCTCGCCACCGGCTGGACCCAGTATCGCGGCTGGAGCCTGGACCGCGTGCAGGAGTTGAAGAACGTTCCGAAGTCTATCCGCGATAATCCCGGCGCCTGGCGTTCGCACTATGGCTACACCGGCGGCCGCTACTACGGAGGCAAGTAAGCAATGGAAAATTTCCATCCCGGCTTTGTACTGAATGCACTGGTGTACGCGGTGCTTGGCATAGTGATCTTTGTGGTGTCGTTCGCGATCATCGACAAGCTGACGCCGTACGCGTTGTGGAAGGAGATCGTGGAGGAGAAGAACACGGCACTGGCAATCCTGATTGGGGCGATGTCGATCGGCATGTGCATCATCATCGCCTCGGCCGTGCATTAGACCTTGGCAGTCCCGCTTCTTATCTCGGTCTTCCTGATCGCGGCCTGCGGGCTGGTGTACGAACTGCTCGCGGGTACGCTGGCCAGCTATCTGCTGGGCGATAGCGTGCTGCAGTTTTCCACCGTGATCGGCAGCTATCTGTTCGCGATGGGGATCGGGAGCTTCCTCTCCAAGTATGTGGGGCGCGGGCTGGTGACGCGCTTCATTCTGATCGAGCTGATGGTGGGGCTGGTGGGCGGGCTGTCGTCGACGATCCTATTTCTGGCGTTCGCTTACACCGACGGCTTCCGCTTCCTGCTATATGCGCTGGTGATTCTGATCGGCACGCTGGTGGGGCTGGAGATTCCGCTGATGATGCGGATTCTGCAGGACCGCTTCGAGTTCCGGGATCTGGTGGCGCAGGTTTTGACGTTCGACTATCTGGGGGCGCTGGGGGCATCGCTTATCTTCCCCTTATGGCTGGTGCCGCAGTTGGGGCTGGTGCGGGGGGCGCTGTTTTTTGGATTGGTGAATGCGGCGGTGGCGCTGTGGACGACGCATCTGTTCCGGGATAGGGTGGGGGCGCTGACGCGGCTGCGGGTGCTGTGCTTCGCGGTAATGGGCGTATTGGGGATTGGCATGCTGTATGCGAACACGGTGCTGGACCTGGCCGATAGCGCGCTGTATGCCGATGAGGTGATTCTGGCGCGGAATACGCGCTACCAGCGGATCGTGTTGACGAAGTGGAAGGATGACCTGCGGCTGTTTCTGAATTCGCATCTGCAGTTCAGTTCACGCGATGAGCATCGCTATCACGAGGCCCTGGTGCATCCGGGATTGGCGGCGGTGACGGGGGCGCGGCGGGCGCTGGTGTTAGGCGGGGGGGATGGCTTGGCGGTGCGCGAGATTCTGAAGTATCCGGGGCTGGAAAGCATCACGCTGGTGGATCTGGATCCGGGGATGACGGAGTTGTTCTCGACGCATCCGCTGCTGCGGGGGATCAACAAAGGGGCGTTGACGGCTCCGAAGGTTCGGGTGGTGAATGCCGATGCGTTTGTGTGGCTGGAGGGGCACGATGGGGTTTACGACTTCATCGTGATCGACTTTCCGGATCCGACGAACTTTTCCTTGGGGAAGCTGTACACGACGGCGTTCTACCGCCTGTTAAAGCACCATATGAGCGAGGGCGGATTGGCGGTGGCGCAGAGCACGTCGCCCTTGTTTGCGCGGCAGAGCTTCTGGTGCGTGGCGGAGACGATGAAGGCGGCGGGACTGCGGGTGTTTCCGTATCACGCGTATGTGCCAAGTTTTGGGGAGTGGGGATTCATCCTGGCCGGGAAGCATGGGTATGAGCCGCCGCCGTCGCTGCCTTCGGGGTTGCGGTTTTTAACGGTGTCGATGGTGCCGGATTTGTTCCGGTTTCCGGCGGATATGGGGCCGGTGGAGGCGCAGCCGAACCGTTTGAACGATCAGATATTGGTCCGGTATTATGAGCGCGAATGGCGTGAGATTGCGCGCTAGCCGGCGGGCGTTCCTGCTGCAGTTGGCTCCGAAGACGGAGCGGCGGATCGAGGGGGCGATCCTGGACGATTCCCATCTGCGCGGGCACCGGCTAAGGGACGGGCAGATGCGGGGCGGGCTGCGGGAACCGCGGAAGGCGCCGGTGGTGATCGTGGGCGGCGGCATCGCGGGGCTGTGCGCGGGCTGGCGGCTGTTGCAGAAGGGCTTCCGCGACTTCGTGATTCTGGAGATGGAGAAGCAGGCGGGGGGCAATTCGCGCTGGGGAGAGAACGAGGTTTCGGCATATCCCTGGGCGGCGCATTACCTGCCGGTGCCGAATCGCGGGTCGAAGCTGGTGCGGGAGCTATGTGGGGAGTTAGGGCTGCTGCGAGATGGGGAGTTCGAAGAGCGGCACCTGTGCCATAGCCCGCAGGAGCGGCTGTTTTTGCATGGGCGTTGGCAGGAGGGGTTGGAGCCGGAGGTTGGGTTAGAGAAGCGGGACCGGGAGCAGTTCCAGCGCTTCTTCGGCCTGATGCAGGAGCAGGCGGCGAGCGGGCAGTACACGATTCCGTGGGAGCCGGGCGCGAAGGCATCGGCGCTGGATAAGGTGTCGATGGAAGAGTGGCTGCGGGAGAAGGGCTTCGATTCGCCGTATCTTCGGTGGTATGTGGATTACGGGTGCCGCGACGATTATGGGTCGCTGGCGAAGGATACGTCGGCGTGGGCGGGGGTGCATTACTTCGCGGCGCGGGAGCATGAGGATCGGGGTCCGCTGACGTGGCCGGAGGGCAACGGGTGGATCGTCAAGCAGTTGTTGAAGAAGCTTTCGCCGCATGTGGTGGCGGGGGCGATGGTGACGCAGGTGGCGGCGGGTGCGCGCGGCGTTCGCGTGCTGACGGAGACCACCGAGTGGGAAGCGAAGGGCGTGATCTGGGCGGCGCCTTCTTACCTGCTGCGGTATGTGATGGCGGGAGCGCCGGATACGTCCGGGATTGTCTATTCCCCATGGATTACGGCGAATTTGACGTTGGACCGGATGCCGCGGCAAGTTGGGACC
>CAYLPH010000112.1:0-19200 GCA_964385495.1 uncultured Candidatus Solibacter sp. | reverse complement strand
CCACGCCAGATGCAGCGGTTCCACCGCCTTACAGAACGTCACCGCGTCTTTCATCATCCAGCCGGGACCGGCATCCAGCGCCAGACCCACCTCGTCGCCCAGCACCTTCTTCATCGCTTCCACGCTGGCCACGATCCGCTTCAATCCCTTCTCCGTGAGCATGCCCTTATTGCCATGCGGAGCCCCACCGCGAGGCTCGTCATACCACTGCCCGGGCATTGCGTTCATCTGCGCGGGATTGTGAAAGCCCACCGCCATCTTGATCAGAGTGAAGCCTTCCGGCGCTTCCTTCATCTGCTGCACGACTTCGGCGTAGTGCTCCGGTTCCTGCCCTTTGAACTGCGGACGCAATCCCCCGTTGTAGATCCGGACCCGGTCGCGCGTCTTGCCGCCCATCAGTTTGTACACCGGCACACCCGCCACTTGTCCGGCAATGTCCCAAAGCGCGATCTCGATGGCGCTCACCGCCGCGCCCCACGGTTTGAACGCGCCCAGACGGCGGATCTTCATCATTACCCGCTCGACATCGGTCGGGTCTTCGCCCAGAATGTAGTCCTTGTAGAACATCACCATCGGGCGCAGATAAACCTTGCGCGTCTCGGCCTGTCCATACCCCGAAACACCCTGGTCCGTCACGATCCGCACGACCGGGCTTTGGCCGATGATGGCGCAGCGCACGTCGGTGATCTTGATCTTCGGCCGCCCGGCTTTGCGCGCCTGCTGCGCCAACCCGCCTGTCGCGGCCGCGGCGGCGGACAATGAGCCCAACATCGCTCGTCTGGTCAACGTACTCATACGGGGTCATCCCTCCCTCATTAGCGAGAAGGATATTCTATACCCACGACTCGCCGCCGTCGCTCCCCCTCAGTTCTTCCTCGAACATGGAGCATTGCTGAGCCTCATTAAAATCCGGCTGCCCGCCGCTATCCGTTTCGCAGCCGCCAGCTTTTGAAGCGGCCGGAACATTCGATACAGCATATGTTTTACTGGTAGCGTGGACAACTGGAGTCCAAAGGCTACAGTACGATGGTTGTTCCCGTGGCACGAACAGATTCCAAGAGTTCTTCAATGCGTATGCTCACTCCGCCACATCCCGAATCGTTCATCCGAACCGAAGTGCTTGAACCGCTTGGTTTGTCGGTCTCGGCCGCGGCGCGCGCACTGAAGGTTTCACGGCCAACCCTCTCCACGCTGCTCAACGGAAAAGGGGAGCTCTCCGGCGGGATAGCCCTTCGCCTCGAGAAGGCCTTCGGCGTTGATGTGGAGACTTTGATGCTCATGCAAAGCTCCTACAATATTGCGCGCACGCGTCCGCTAGCGGGCCGTATTCGGGTCCCTCGCTACGCGCCGGCTGATGAACGGACCGGCACGGCGGAGCGCCAGTTATGATCGATGCCCTTAAGCGAAAAGTAGAAGCGTTCGGAGAAGCGGTTTCGCCTGGCTCGCTCTTCCTCTCGGACGAGCGCTATATCGACGATCAGACCGCTTTGCTGCCTTACGCGCATTACCTCCATCAGGCGTGGCGCGAACTGGATTTGAACGGTATTTTGTGCGTCGATGGAAAGCCCGTCACGTATCTTTGCGGCGCGCGGACCTTTACGCGCCAGGAGAAGAAAGAGCGCCACAGCTTCGTCTGGAACCAGGGGCTTGTTCCGGTTCTCATATTCGTTACGCCTGGCCGCGTCGAAGTCCACAGCGCCGTAAAGCGCCCGGAGCAGGAGGTCGGCGGACGACTCTCGCCTTCGGACGACGACTTGCCGAGCTTCATCTCCGTGCTTGACGCGGTCGCTGAAACGCTCGCGCTTGCCCGCTTGGTCCGATCGATCGAGACCGGGCAGTTCTTCCAGGACAACGCCGCGTTCTTCCCCGCTAGCGAGGCGATTGACCGCAGCTTGCTAAGCAACCTCGTTCAAACCGCGCGCAAGCTTGAGAAGCGGAACTGGACCCTTGCGCAAGCCCATGCCTTACTCGGCCGCGCTCTCTTTGTCTCGTTCCTCCATGCGCGCAAGTTCATTAAGCCGCATTACTACCCGGATGGCACGAAGAGCCTTCTCGACATCCTCACGCGCCCGAACCATGAGGAGGCGAAACGGCTTCTCTACAAGGAGTTCTTCCCGCGTCTTAAACGCGAGTTCAACGGGACGATGTTCGATACGGCCCTCGATGAAGAAGAAAAGAACGTCGACAAAGCCCATTTTGAGATTCTGGCGTTCTTCCTTGCAAAGCATGATGTTGCATCCGGGCAGATGACGTTCGGCTTCGACCCCTACGATTTTCGCTTCATCCCCGTCGAGATCATTAGCGCCATCTACGAGGAGTTTATGAAGGGCGCCGACCCGGACAAAAAGCGGGATGATGGCGCCTACTACACGCCCCGTCACCTAGCCGAGACGGTTCTTCATGTCGCGCTGGAAGGTCGCTACGCCGAAGTGTTGCGCTGGAAGGTGCTGGACGCGGCTTGCGGGTCGGGAATTTTCCTCGTCGCGATGTTCAACCTCATCGCCGAGCAATGGCGCCGCGCGAACGGTTCTCGCCGCCGGCAGACGAAAGCGCAGGCCTTGCTCGGAATTCTGCAATCGCAGATCAGAGGCGTCGACAACAATCCGGAAGCTTGCCGGATAACGGCATTCAGCCTGTATCTCGCGCTCTTCGAGAAGCTTCAGCCCATGGATGTCGATGAGTTCAAGGAGAAGGTCAACCAGGGGCCATTCCTTCCTTCTCTCGTTTGGACCGAGAAGGATCGTATTGGGACACCCGTGGTCATGCACGGTGACTTCCTCGAAGACGGCTTGCCGCTTGACCATGACTTCGACCTGATCATCGGTAATCCCCCGTGGGAAAGCCGCGGAAAGAAACAGATCGCCCTTCACTTCGTTGATCGGTGCGCGAATTTTTTGCGCACCGGGGGCCTGGGATGTCTCTTGCTGCCATCCACGCTGCTGGTGAATCGACACGGATCGCTTGATCTTGAGTGGTTTAAGACGACAACGGCGGAGAAGATCGTGCAACTCGCGGATTTCCGCCGCGTCCTCTTCGAGGCGACGCATCCCTGTTTCGTACTGCGGTTTCGGAATGCGAGGCCGAAGCTTGAGAACGTTGTCGCATATGAAACGCCAAAACTGAACAGGTTCGACAGGCGGCAAGGCGTTATCGTCGTTGAGCCTGAGGATCACAAGATCGTTTCACAAACCGACATCGTCGAAGCGGGACTTCAAAACAAGCTTCAAGCGTTATGGAGCAGGAAGTTCTGGGGGACGCCCCGCGACGAAGCGTTTTTGCGGCGGCTGGATTATTTTCCAAGGCTCTCAGACCTGGTTGGGCTGCGGGGGAAAAGGAAGAGGTGGCTTGGGGGGACCGGCTTCCAGCCGCATATCGAGGGTCGCCAATATAAAGGCTACACGCCCGTTCCAAACCCATGGGCTCTCGATGACGCATTCCTTGATGCGAAGCAAGATGACATCGATCTTGTCCTATTCAAAGATCAACTGACCACGGTTGGAAAGAAGCTTAAGCGGATCGGGGCCTCTACCTCAAAAGTCCTTTTCGCCCGTGCGGAACAGAATTTTCTGCCGCCGATGCTTGTGTACAGCAAAGGCTTCACCAAGTTCGCCTTCAGCGCGCAACCGGTCAAGTTCTTTGACGGCCTCCGCTCGATCACGGGAGATGAGAAGGACGCTGACCTGCTTCGCTTCCTCGCCGCGGTTTTCGCGTCGCGCCTAAGCAAGTACATCACCTTCCATGCGGGCTCAAATTTTGGGGTCGGCCGCGATCAACTGCATGTCTACGAGAGTCTGAGCCTTCCGTTCCCATTGCCGGATCACGAACTCGCGCCCGACGGCGCCGTGCAAATGATCCGGGATTCAGCCAAGATCATAAAGAACGTCGAACGCGTTGGCGAGAAAGCGAGCGGTGAGAGGCGCGCCGAACTTCTGGAGGAAGCGGCCGCAGAACTGGAGCCTTTGGTCGAGGCCTATTTTTCCGTGACGAACGAGGAGAGGGTGCTGATAGAAGATACCTTGGCGATCTCCCAACTCAGCATTCACCGGCACGGGCTTGATGGGGACGTGCCGTCTCTCCACTTTCCAAACGTGACGCAAAGAAAGAAATACGCGGATACCCTCTGCGGTACGTTGAACCGGTACGCCCGGAAAAAGGGCATAAAGATTTCGGCGCAGGGCATGGCGTCAACAGCGCTCAACCTGATGTTCATGACCGTCATGTTCGGCGACGAAAAGAGACCATACAGCGAGATAGCGGGCGAGAAGGAACTCTGGGCGGCATTGGCGCGGCTGGACGAAGCGGCGAGACATGAGAGCGGTCCGTTTAACTACTTGCGCGGGTTCAGCTACTTCGATCAAGATCGGCTGCATATGCTGAAGCCGGCCTTCCTGAGAAGCTGGAGCCGGACCGCCGCCCTCAATGACGCGGACGCGATATTCGAGCATCTGACGGAGCAGGATGCATGAGGGGCGGGCGGTTCTCCGGTCGGCTGGAAGCGAAGTTCAATCCTTTCGATAGCGACTATCTCTCCGAGATCGTAGGCGCCACCGCCAGCGCATGGGCGCGCATCAAGAAACCGGCTCGCGTCATGCTTGAAGATTCCATCACCCTCCGCCTCGTCGGAAAGATCAAGCACGATCCCGAATTTCGGGAACTGCCCTACGACGTAGATGCGCAGCTTTTGCTGCCTGGGCCGGGAGGCGAGTATTTAGGACGCCTGGACATTCACTTCAAGCACCGGCATTCGAGTCGAGACTATTTCGCCTTTGAGGCGAAGCGCTTGCATGTGCAGTATCCGGGCGGCAAGCGTTCGACGGAATACCCTACCTATGTCGGAGATGCTGGCATGATGTCGTTCTTGGCTGGGCAATATTCGGATGGACTGCCCGCCGGGGGCATGCTCGCCTACGTAATGGACGGGTTGACGGATAAGGCTTGGTCTGGCCTGGTGAAACGCATTGAAGCCCGCCGCAAGGCTTTGCGAATGCCGCAAAGTGAGACGCTTACCCCATCTTCGCTATCTCCTGCGGTCGGTTCATGCCCGGGCGCGCACATTGGCGAGACGATGCACAGTCTCAAGAAACGTCGATTTCGAATGCTTCATCTCCTCCTGCCAGCGTGATCTTCTGTACGAACGCGAAAACAACCCGCCGCGCTGGAAGTCCGGCGCGCGTACTAGCGAGAGCAATACTTTATACCCACGACTCGCCACCCGTCGCCCCCCTCAGTTCTTCCGCGAAAACGGAGCATTGCTGATCACCGACACCATCAGCGTATGGTTCGACTCCAACACCCGACCGCTGCGCTGCAAGAACGCCTGGTTCATATACCCGACCTCCACGTTCCAATGCTTGCCCGCCTTGTATCCCAGCGCCCCATACGCCCGGTTCTGATCGAATGCCGAATTCGAAACATACGGCTTCACATACACCCAGAACTCGTCATATGCCGTGAAATACGTCTTCCCCGTCAACGGCACCGTCCCCCGCTGCAGCAGCCGCAGCCGGTTCTCATACCGGAATCCCCCGCTCAACAACCCAATCCAGCGGTTCTCGAACCGGATCCGCGTCGACCACGCCACCTTCCCGCTCCGCAGCCGGATCGTCGCCTGCTCCCACAACCGGTGCTCCGGAAACCGCGCCCGCGTGAACGGATAATCGTCGTATGGCCACGTCTCCGCGAAGCAGTACCCCCCGGTCACCTGCAGATACTTGTTCACATCGAAGTTCACCGCCGGCCGCAACAGCAGTTGCTGCCATCGCGTAATCACGCTTGCCCTCCGATATTGTCCTTCTAAGTGGATGCCTACCCGTGACCCCTCCGCGATCGGATGATCCCCGAAGTAGTTGTACCACCCGTGCGCATTGTTATCCGTGATGCGCGTCTGGCCGAACGCCGCCGTCGCCAGTAATGCCAGTACGATAACCCCAACTCCCAACTCACTCCGTCTGGTACATAGTAGATACATGCGGCTCCTTGTGTTTCTGCTCGCCGGAGGGCTCACCGCTCCAGCGGCGCCCAACCCCGCGAAGGTGGACTTCAACCGGCAGATCCGGCCTCTGCTGTCCGACAGTTGCTTTGCCTGCCACGGGCCCGACGAAAAACGGCGTATGGCCGGCTTGCGCCTGGACGACAAGGACAGCGCCCTCAAGGCCGTCACCCCCGGAAACCGCGCCGCCAGCAAACTGTTCCAGCGTATCAGCCATGCCGACACGGCGCGCCGCATGCCGCCCAAAGCCTTCGACCGGCCCCTCACTCCCGCCCAGATCGAACTCATCGGGCGCTGGATCGACGAAGGCGCCGGCTGGCAGACCCACTGGTCCTACGCCCCGCCCAAACTCCCGGCCCTGCCCGAAGTCCCCACCGGCTGGCCCCGCAATGAAATCGACCGCTTCGTCCTGGCGCGTCTCGACAAGGAAGGCCTCAAGCCCTCCCCCGAAGCTGACCGCGCCACCCTGCTCCGCCGCCTCACGCTCGATCTCACCGGCCTTCCCCCCACACCCGCCGAAGTCCAGGCCTTCCTCACCGACAAGTCCCCCGACGCCTACGAGAAAGCCGTCGACCGGCTGCTTCGTTCCCCCCACTACGGGGAAAAGATGGCCATGCCCTGGCTTGACGTGGCTCGTTACGCCGACACCCATGGCTACCATATCGACAGCCACCGGGATATGTGGCCCTGGCGCGATTGGGTGATCAAATCTTTCAACGAAAACATGCGTTTTGATCAGTTTGCGTTGTGGCAATTAGCTGGCGATCTGCTCCCCAACCCCACCCGCGAACAGCGCCTCGCCACCGGCTTCAACCGCAACCACATGATCAACTTCGAAGGGGGCGCCATCCCCGAAGAGTACCTCACCGAGTACATCGTCGACCGTGTCGAAACCACCTCCGTCGCCTTCATGGGCATGACCATGGGCTGCGCCCGCTGCCACGACCACAAGTACGACCCCATCAGCCAGCGCGACTTCTACCGCTTCTTCGCCTTCTTCAACAACGTCGACGAAAAGGGCCTCGACGGCCGCGAAGGCAACGCCAAACCCATGCTCCCCCTTCCCGAGCCCTCCCAGGAAGCACGCCTCGCCGAACTCCGCGCCGCCATCGCCGCCCGCGAAGCCCTCCTCCCCGAAAAGGACATCGAGGCTGCCGTCGCCCACTGGGCCGCCAACGCCGCGCCCTCCGCCGGACCCAACGCCCCCCTCGCCCACTACGAGATGGACGGCACCTTCTCCGATATCTCCGGCGCCTACCGCCACGCCCGCCTCATCACCGGCAACCCCACCTTCTCCGGCGGCATCGCCGGCCAGTCGCTCAACTTCGATGGCGAAACCCAGGTCGATTGGTTCGATGGCGCCTCGCTCGACGCCCCTCTCACCGTCAGCCTCTGGCTCCGCCCCGGCAATAAATTCGAACAGGCCGTCCTCCGCCGCTCCGACGGCCAGCGCAGCTTCCTCCTCCGCACCGAAGAAGCCGTCTCCATCGGCGACCTCAAACGCGGCGCCCGCCTCGTCGTCTCCGTCAACGGCAAGACCCTCCGCACCCGCCGCTACGTCGTTCAGGGCGAGTTCACCCAAATCGGCATCGTCAGCGATGGTCCCGCCCTCCACATGTACCTAAACGGCAAACCCACCGAAGTCGACGAACTGCAACCTCCCGCCCAAACCCTCGCCGCCACCCCCTGGACCACCGGCGCCAAATCCTTCGGCCTCCCGTTCCGCTCCCAACTCGACGACCTCCGCCTCTACCAGCGCGCCCTCACCGCCGCCGAAATGAGCGAACTGGCTTCCGAAGCCGTCATCCGCGCCATCCTCCACACCCCGGCCGCCAAACGCACCAAGGACCAGAAAGACCGCCTCCAGGACTTCTATCTCACCCACGCCGCCCCGGACACCCAGCGCAAAGCCTACGCCGAACTGCTCGAACTCCGCAGATCCGAACAGATGCTCGACAAAACCGTCGTCACCGCCATGGTGATGACCGAACTGCCCAAAATGCGCGACACCTTCATCCTCGGCCGCGGCGATTACCGCAACAAGACCGAAAAGGTCACCCCCGCCGTCCCCGCCAGCCTGCCGCCCCTGCCCCCCGGCCTCCCCGCCAATCGCCTCGGCCTGGCCAAGTGGCTCGTCGATCCCTCCCACCCGCTCACCGCCCGTGTCACCGTCAACCGCTTCTGGCAGAACCTGTTCGGCGCCGGCCTCGTCGAAACCAGCGAAGACTTCGGCTCCCAGGGCGCTCCGCCCACCCATCCCGAACTCCTCGATTGGCTCGCCGCCACCTTCGTCGAAAGCGGCTGGGACGTCAAGGCCCTCCAGAAGAAAATCGTCATGTCGGCCACCTATCGCCAATCCGCGAAAGCCACCCCGGAACTCATCGAACGCGACCCCCAGAATCGCCTCCTCGCCCGCATGTCCCGCTTCCGCCTTCCCGCCGAAATGGTCCGCGATAATGCCCTCGCCGTCTCCGGCCTCCTCAACCGCGAGATCGGCGGAAAAAGCGTCTATCCCTACCAGCCGCGCGGGCTGTGGGAAGAACTCGCTTACGGCGATGTCTACTCCGCCCAAACCTACGAGCCTTCCAAGGGCGCCGGCCTCTACCGCCGCAGCATGTACACCTTCTGGAAGCGCACCGTGCCCCCTGCCCAAATGGCCACCTTCGATGCCCCCGACCGCGAAAAGTGTACCGTCCGCCGCGCCCGCACCAATACCCCTCTCCAGGCGCTCATCCTCATGAATGACCCCACCTACCTGGAAGCCGCCCGCAAACTCGCCGAGCGCCTCCTCACCGACGCCGCCAAAGACCCCGCCGCCCGCATCCGCCTCGCCTTTCAACTCGCCGCCGCCCGCCAACCGCAGGCCGCCGAGTCCAAACTCCTCGCCCAGCTCGCCCAATCCCAACTCGCCGTCTACCGGAAGGACGCCGCCCTTGCGGCCAAACTTCTCGCTCTGGGCGAAACGAAGCCAGATCCCGCGCTCCCACCCGCCGAACTCGCCGCCTGGACCACCGTCACCAGCGCCATCCTCAACCTCGACGAAGTCATCACGAAGGAGTAACCGCCATGCACCCCATTCGCGAATTCCAGCTTGCCTTAACCCGCCGCCACTTCTTCGGACGCACCGCCTCCGGCATCGGCGCCGCCGCCCTCGCCCACCTCACCGGCGCCGCCCAAGCCGCCACCACCGGCGGCCTCTCCGGCATGCCGCATCATCCCCCCACCGCCAAACGCGTCATCTACCTCCACCAGTCCGGCGGCCCCTCCCAACTCGACCTCTTCGACCCCAAGCCCGGCCTCCGCTCCAAACAGGGCACCGAACTGCCCGACTCCGTCCGCATGGGCCAGCGCATCACCGGCATGACCTCGGGGCAGGGAACCCTCCCCGTCGCTTCGTCCATGTTTAAGTTCGCCCAGCAAGGCCAGGCCGGCACCTGGATGAGCGAGCTGCTCCCTCATACCGCCAAGGTCGGCGATCACCTCGCCGTGATCCGCACCATGCATACCGACGCCATCAACCACGACCCCGCCATCACCTTCATCCAATCCGGCAGCCAGCAGCCCGGCCGCCCCAGCATGGGTGCCTGGGTCAGCTACGGCCTCGGCAGCGATAACGAAAACCTCCCCGCCTTCGTCGTCCTCCTATCCCAGGCCAACGCCCTCAACATCGACCAGCCCCTCTTCTCCCGCCTCTGGGGCAATGGCTTCCTTCCGTCCAACCACCAGGGCGTCCGCTTCCGCGCCGGCGCCGAGCCCGTCCTCTACCTGGAAGACCCCCCCGGCATCTCCCGCGACACCCGCCGCCAAATGCTCGATGTCGTCGGTAAGCTCAATAAAATGCGCGCCGACTCCTACCACGATCCGGAAATCGAGACCCGCATCTCGCAATACGAGATGGCCTACCGCATGCAAACCTCGGTCCCCGATCTCATGGACCTGTCCAAGGAGCCTGACGCCACCTTCCAACTCTACGGCCCCGACAGCCGCAAGCCCGGCACCTACGCCGCCAATTGCCTCCTCGCCCGCCGCCTAGTCGAACGCGGCGTTCGCTTCGTCCAGCTCTATCACCGCGGCTGGGACCAGCATAACGACCTCCCCCGCGACCTCGCCCTCCAATGCAAAGGCACCGACCAGGGCAGCGCCGCCCTAGTCGCCGACCTCCACCAGCGCGGCCTCCTTAAAGACACCTTGGTCGTTTGGGGCGGCGAATTCGGCCGCACCGTCTACTGCCAGGGCAAGCTCACCGAAAACAACTACGGCCGCGACCACCATCCCCGCTGCTTCACAATGTGGCTCGCCGGCGGCGGCATGAAGCCCGGCATCACCATCGGCGAAACCGACGACTTCAGCTACAACATCGTCTCCGACCCCGTCCACGTCCACGACCTCCAGGCCACCATCCTCCACGCCCTAGGCATCGACCACAAACGCCTCACCTTCAAATACCAAGGCCGCCACTTCCGCCTAACAGACGTCCACGGAGAACCCGTGAAAACCCTCCTCTCCTAATCCCGACCCTTCCAACCCTACTCTCCCAACCCTACTCTCCCAACCCTACTCTCCCAACCCCTACTCCCCCAACCTCTACACTCCCCAACCTCTACACTCCCAACCCTCTACACTCCCAACCCTCTTCGCCCAACCCTCCTCGCCCAACCCCTGTAGGGCAGACCTCCAGGTCTGCGCCCGACGTCCACGTCGGGCCCCAAATCCCGAGAATAATCCCCAACCCACCCCACTACATTCCTGGGAGTACCTCCAGGTCGTGTGTTCCACCTTTCTCATCCTTCTCGCTGCCATCTCCTGCCTCCAAGCAGCCTCGCGTCCACCGCAAACCATCTCCCTAGACAAACTCCCCCTAATCTACGAAACCAATCTAGGCCAATTCTCCCCCGAAGTGAAATACCTCAGCAGAGGCCACAGCTTCTCCCTAGCGCTCACCGAATCCGATGCCCGCCTCGCCCTCCCCGATCAACAGCAGCTTCGCCTCGAATGGGAAGGCGCATCCCCCCAACCCGCCATCTACGGCCAGTCCGAAACCGGCGGCGCCTCCAACTACTTCCGCAACGAAGACGCCAGCCACAGCATCACGGGAGCCCGCCACTACAGCCGCGTCCGCTACGCCTCCCTCTACCCCGGCATCGACCTAGTCTTCTACGGTTCCCGTACCCGCCCCGAATTCGACTTCCTCCTCGCCCCCCACGCCAACCCCCGTCTCATCCGCATCCGCGTCCACGGAGCCTCCAAACTGCGCATCCTCCCCGATGGCGAACTCGCCGTCACTCTCCACGGCGCATCCATCCGCCTAGGCGCCCCCATCCTCTACCAGCCCTGCCCCAGCGGCCCCCGTCCCGTCTCCGGCCGCTACCGCATCACCGGTAAAGACCTCCTTACCTTCGACATCGACTCCTACGACCCCAGCCTTCCCCTCGTCATCGATCCCACCCTCTCCGCTACCTACCTCGGCGGCTCCGGCACCGACCTCATCACCGGCGTCGCCCTCGACCCTGCCGGCAACGTCTACCTAACCGGCTACACCACCTCCGTCAACTTCTCCACCACCCAAGGCAGCTACAAAACCACCCTCACCCCCGGCGATTCCGACGCCTTCGTCGTCAAACTTAACCCCTTCCTCACCTCCATCCAATACGCCACCTACCTCGGCGGCCCCTTCGCCGACTTCGCCCGCGCCATCGCCGTCGATTCCACCGGAGCCGCCTACATCACCGGTTCCTCCATCGGACGCTGGCCCGTCACCGCCAACGCCTTCCGCCCCCAATCCGCCGCCTCCCCCGCCATCTTCCTTGCCAAACTCAACCCCCAGGGAAATACCCTCGCCTACTCCACCTATCTCGACGGCGCAGGAGCCGGACAGGCCATCGCCGTCGATAGCCTCGGCCAGGCCCACATCGCCGGCTGGACCTATACCGCCACCTTCACCACCACCACCGGCGCCTACCAGCGCACCTACCTCGGCAACAACGATGCCTTCGTCGTCAAAATGCATGCCAACGGAAACTCGCAGTTGTACTCCACTTTTCTCGGCGGTTCCGAAGAGGACCAGGCCCGCGGCATCGCCCTCAACTCCGCCGGCGAGGCCTTCATTACCGGCTTCACCTCCTCCACCTCGTTCCCCACCTCCTCCAACGCCTACCGCGCCACCAATTCCGGCTCCACCGACGCCTTCGTCTCGAAACTAAACAACACGGGCACCTCGTTGCTCTACTCCACCTTCCTCGGCGCATCCGGCGTCGACCGCGCCCACGCCATCGCCGTCGATTCAAACGGCAATGCCTATGCCGCCGGCGAAACCTACTCCGCCAGTTTCCCCACCACCACTGGTGCCTACCAGCGCTCCCTCAGCGGCGCCTCCGACGCCTTCGTCACCAAGCTCAATCCCACCGGCACCGATGCCGTCTACTCCACCTATCTCGGGGGCAGCGGCAACTGCTCGGTCAGCGATCCCTTCCGCTCCTACCGCTGCGACGGCGCCTATGGCATCGCGCTCACCGCCCAGCAGGAAGCCTACGTCACCGGCGTGGCTGGCGATGCCTTCCCCCAGGCCGGCTCCTCCGCCGCCTTCGCCGGAGCCGGTGATGCCTTCCTCACCCAGCTCAACCCCGCCGGTACCGCCTTGCTCTACTCCACCTACCTCGGCGGCGCCGCCGGAGACGCGGGACTCGCCGTCGCTGTCAATCCCTCCAACGTCGTCTTCGCCGGACTCACCGGCTCTACCAACCTCCCCCTGACCTCCGGCGCCGTCCAGGCCTCGGCCGGCGGCGGCGCCTACGACGGCTTCCTCGGCCGCTTCGGCGACTGCCAGGCCTCCTTCGCTAACGCCGGCTCCAACTTCCCTCCCAGCGCCGGCACCTACGCCAATGTCCCTGTCCTCACCTCCGCCGGCTGCGCCTGGAGCGTTACCAGCAACGTCGCTTGGGCCACCATCACCAATGGAACCGGCACCGGCAACGGCTCCTTCACTCTCAATCTCCTGGAAAACGCCAGTTGCGTCCGGACCGGCACCCTCACCCTCTCTGGTGGCGCTGTCTTCACCATCACCCAGTTCCATTCCCAGTGCGCCCAGTTCTCCCCAGCCCAAAGCTGGTTCCCCGCCGCTGGCGGCACCTATAGCGTCTACGTCTGGAGCTACCTGCCTGCCAGCACCTGGGATGTCTACACCCTCGACGCCTTCATGACCCCCATGGATGGCCTCGCCCGCTCCGGCTCCGGCACCGTGACCATCACCATGCAGCCCAATACCGGCCCCTACCGCTACGGCTACCTCTACCTCCACCCCTACGCGCAGTATTTCCGCGTCGACCAGGTCGGCGGCGCCGCGCCCCCCTTAAGCTGTACTTACTCCCTCAGCCCTACCCAGCAACTCGCGCCGCGCGACGGCATCAGCGGCTCCTTCCTCGTCACCTCCCAGCCCGGTTGCGCCTGGACCGCCACCGTTAACGCCCCCTGGGTGACTCTCACCTCCCCTTCCGGAAGCGGCGAAGGCGTCGCGGGCTATGAAGTCGCCGTCAACGCCACCGGCCAATCCCGTGTCGCCGTCATCTCCGTCGCCGGTCAAACCTTCACCATCACCCAAAGCGCGCCGTAAGCCCTTGCTAATCGCGAGAATATTCCCGCACCACCGCCACTAGATGATTGGGAGTCATCCAGCCCGTGCGGTCCACCTTTCTGTTCCTCTTCCTTCCGATTGGCGCCTTGCCCGCGCCCCCTACCCCTCCCCCGCTCACCGCCGGGAGTTTGCCGCTCTTCTACGAACGAAATGCCGGCCAGTTTCCTCCCGAAATCCGCTATCTCGCCCGGGGACAACAGTTCTCGCTCGCCCTCACCGGCTCCGCCGCCATCCTCTCCTTGCCTCAATGCGCCCCTCTCCGGCTCGAATGGGAAGGAGCCGCCCAAACCACTTGGACTCCCCAAGCGGAGACTGGCGGAACTTCCCACTACTTCCGCGGAGACCATCCCTCCCGCTGGCGCACCGCCATACCCCACTACGCCCGCGTCCGCTCTTCCAGCCTCTACCCCGGCATCAATCTCGTCTTCTACGGCTCCCGCAACCGCCCCGAGTTCGACTTCATCGTTGCCCCCCACGCCGATCCCGCGGCCATCCGCTTTCGCATCCGAGGCGCCAAAAATATCCGCCTCGAACCCTCCGGCGAACTCGCCCTCCTTACCGAAAAGGGCTCCTTCCGCCTCGCCGCCCCCGTCCTCTACCAGCCCTCCGACACCGGCAATCGCCCCATCTCCGGCCGTTATCGCCTCCACCAGCCCAATCTGGTCGGCTTCTCCATTGATGCCTACGACGCCTCCCTCCCCCTCGTGATCGACCCCGTCCTCACCGCCACCTACTTCGGCGGAGGCGGCACCGACATCATCTCCGGCGTCACTACCGACGCCGCCGGCAATATCTATATCACCGGCTATACCACCTCCACCAACTTCCCCGTCTCCAATACGAACTACAAGCCAGCCCTCACCCCCGGCGATGCCGATGCCTTCGTCGCCAAACTCAACCCCTCGATGACGCAGGTCCTCTACGCCACCTTCCTCGGCGGCCCCTTCCCCGACTACGGCCGCGCCATCGCCGTCGATGCCTCCGGTGCCGCCTACATCACCGGCTCCACGGTCGGACGCTTCCCCGTCTCCGCCACCCCCTTCCGCCCCCAGTCCGCCGCGTCCCCCGCCATCTTCGTCACCAAACTCAATCCCGACGGCGCATCTCTCGCCTACTCCACCTACTTGGATGGCGCTGGCGCAGGCCAGGGCATTGCCGTCGATCCCACCGGAAACGCCTACGTCGCCGGCTGGACCTACACCGCCACCTTCACCACCACCCCCGGAGCCTACCAGCGCCTCTACATGGGCAACACCGATGCCTTCGTCGTGAAGTTGAACCCCGCCGGCTCCGATCAGGTCTACTCCACTTTCCTCGGCGGAGCCAACGAAGACCAGGCCCGTGCCATCGCGATCAACGCCTCGGGGGAAGCCTTCCTCACCGGATTCACTTCCTCCAACCTGTTCCCCACCCTCTCCGCCTACCAGCCTTCCTTTATGGGTGCCACCGACGCCTTCATCACCCGCCTCAATGCCTCGGGCAGCGCCCTGGTCTACTCCACCTTCCTCGGTGGACCCGGCGTCGACCGCGCCAATGCCATCGCCCTCGACGGCGGCGGCAATGCCTGGATCGCCGGCGAAACCCTCTCCTCCAGCTTTCCCACCTCCACTACCGCCTACCAGCGCACCCTCAGCGGCTCCTCCGATGCCTTCATCAGCCGCATCGGAGCCGCCGGTACCACCCTCACCTACTCCACCTACCTCGGCGGCCCAGGTGCCTGCACCGTCAGCGACACCCTCCGCTCCTACCGCTGCGACGCCGCCCACGGTATCGCCCTCGACAGCGCCGGACAGGTTTGGGTAACCGGCCTCGCCGGCGACCAGTTTCCCCTGGCCAACTCGTCCCAAACATTCGGCGGAAACGGCGATGCCTTCCTCGCCCAATTCAATAGCACCCTCACCGCCCTGTCGTATTCTTCCTACTTGGGCGGCGGAGCCCCCGACATCGGCCTCGCCATCGCCGTCCGCGGCGCCAACACCCTCGCCGCCGGTCTTACCGGCTCCGCCAACTTTCCCCTCACTACCGGCAGCCTGTATCCCACCTCCGGCGGCGCAACCGACGGCTTCCTCGCTCGCCTCGGCGACTGCCCCGCCACCTTCGTGTCCTCCGGCTCCAACTTCCCCGCCAACGCCGGTACCTACCAGAACATCGCCGTCTCCGCCCCCGCTAACTGCTCCTGGACCGTCACCAGCGGCGCATTCTGGGCCACCGTCACCAACGCCAGCGGTACCGGCAACGGCCAGTTCAACCTCCAACTTGCTGAAAACACCGGCTGTGTCCGCACCAGCATCCTTTTACTGCCGGGCGGCGCCCAGTTCACCATGACCCAGTTCCATAACCAATGCGTCCAGTTCTCCCCATCCCAAAGCTGGTTCCCTTCCAGCGGCGGCACCTACAACCTCCAGATCTGGAGCTACCTCCCCGCCACCTCCTGGTCCGTCACTTCCTTCGCTCCCTTTGCCACCGTTACCAACGGCAGCCAATCCGGATCCGGTGCCGTAACCCTCACCCTCGCGCCCAACACCGGCGGCTATCGCTACGGCTTCCTCTTCCTCAGCCCCTTCAGCCAGATCTTCCAAATCGACCAGACCGGAGGCCCCCCGTCCCTCTCCTGTTCCTATTCCCTCAGTTCCCCCCAACAGATTGCCCCCGCCGAAGGAATTAGCGGCTCTTTCCTGGTCACCTCCCAGGCCGGTTGCGGCTGGACCGCCGCCACCGCTGCTCCCTGGCTAACTCTCACATCCTCCTCCGGGAGCGGCGATGGCGTGGTCGGCTACGAAATCGGCCGCAACACCACCGGCCAGGGCCGCGTCGCCACCATCGACGTCAGCGGCCAAATCTTCACCGTCACCCAGGGCGCCCAGTAACTTCCTCCTCCTCAGCCGCTGAGCTTGCCCTCCAGCTCCGCCCAGCGCTCGTACAACCCGTCCACCACCTTCTGCGCCTCTTCCATCGCCGCGTACGCCCCCTGCAGCGCTGCCCCATCGCTCATGATTCCCGGATCCTCGGCCGCCTTCCGTTTACTCTCCAAATCCGCCTCCGCCGCCGCGATCCGCCCCTCCATCCCATCAAACTCCCGCTGCTCCAAATACGACAGCTTCTTCTTCGCCCCACCCCCGCCCCCGCCCGCCGCAGCCACACCCACACCCGCTGCCGTCTCTTTCTCCCTATCCGCCTCCGGCTTCTTCCGCCGCTCCGCCATCCATGCCGACCACTGCCCATAATCGGCGAACTGCCCGCATCCGCCCTCCCCATCCAGACCCAACACCGTCGTCGACACCCTATCCAACAGGTACCGGTCGTGCGTCACCAACACCAGCGCCCCGGGAAACTCCAACAAGCTTTCTTCCAAAATCTCCAGCGTCGGAATGTCCAAATCGTTCGTCGGCTCGTCCAACAGCAGCACATCCGCCGGCTCCAGCATCAACTTCGCGATCAGCACCCGCGCCCGCTCCCCACCCGACAACCGCCCCACCGGCTGGTTCAACTGCTCATTGTGGAAAAGAAACCGCGCCGCCCACCCCGCCACGTGAATCACCCGATCCTGGTAAATTACCGAATCCCCGTCCGGCGCCAAGGCCCGCCGCAGCGTCACTTCCGGATCCAAACGCCGGTTCTGGTCGAAATACACCAGCCGCAGCGCATCGGCCTTCTTCACAATCCCTTCCGACGGCTCCCTCTCCCCCACCAACAGCCGCAGCAGCGTCGTCTTCCCGCTCCCATTCGGCCCCACCAGCCCAATCCGCGTTCCCGGCATCACCACCAGATTCAAACCGCCGAACAGCTTCCTTCCCCCCAACTCGACACCCGCCCCCTCCAACTCCACCAGCCGCTTGGTGCGCCGCTCCGTCGCCGAAAAGTCGATACTCGCCGTCCCACTCCGCGTCCGCGTCTCCAGATCCGACAACTCCCCGATCATCGCGTTCGCCGTGTCGATCCGCGCCTTCGACTTCCGCGTCCGCGCCTTCGCCCCCCGCCGCAGCCACTCAATTTCACCCCGTACCCGGTTCTCCAACGATTCCTGCCGCTTCGACTGCGCATGCAGAAACTCCGCCTTCTTCTCCAGAAACCGCGAGTAACTCCCCTCCACCTGTAGCAGCCCGTCCGGATACGCCCGGCTCAGCTCAATCATCACGTTCGTTACGTTCTCTAAAAAGTACCGGTCGTGGCTCACCACAATCGACGCCGTGCCCGCCTCGCTCAGCGTCCCTTCCAGCCACTCAATCCCCGCCAGGTCCAGATGGTTCGTCGGCTCGTCCAGCAGCAGCACATCCGGATGCTGCACCAGCGCCTCCACAATCGCCAGCCGCTTCCGCCATCCTCCCGACAACGCATCCACCTGCTGGTCCAAATCCGCGAATCCCGCCCGCCCCAGAATCTCCGGCACGTGGCTCCCGCTCTCCGGGTCCAGCGACTTCGCCGCTCCCCCGTCCACCACCTGCCGCACCGTCAAACCCGGCGCGAACACCGAATCCTGCGCCACATAGCAAAGCCGCGACCGCTTCCTTAGCGCCACCTCCCCCGCATCGTAGTCCCGCTGCCCCGCCAGAATCTGCAGCAGCGTACTTTTCCCCGACCCGTTTGGCCCGATCAGCCCAATCCGCGCCCCTTCCCCCACCGTAAAGCGGATGTCGCGGAACAGCAGTTGAGCCCCAAAGGACTTCGAGAGTCCGGAGACGGTTAGAATAGGAGGACCAGCCACCTCCCCAGTGTACCGAAGCACTTTTGCAAGTCGAATGAAAGAATCTTAACGAGAAAAATTCGCCATTGCTTGCAACAGTTTAAAGAACCCTCTTGTCACTCCTCCCCCGACTGTGCTAATAAATCTTGTGTGGAGGACACGGACGCTTGCGTCCCCCGCAAGTCCTTCTCAATACAAAACGGAAACCGATCGATAAGTCGAATTACGTTTGGAGGTCCCTGAGATAGTTATGAACATCCGACCCCTGCACGACCGGATCGTGGTCAAGCGGATCGAAGAAAAAGAAACGATGAAGGGCGGGATTATCATTCCCGACACCGCGAAGGAAAAGCCGCAGGAAGGCGAAGTTGTCGCCGTCGGCAAGGGTAAGCGCGCCGACGACGGCAAGCTCATCACCCTTGACGTCCAGGTGGGCGACCACATCCTGTTCGGCAAGTACAGCGGTAACGACATCAAGATCGACGGTAACGAGTTCCTGATCATGCGCGAGGACGAAGTCCTTGGCGTGCTCTCCAACGGCAACAAGTAACCTCAGTCCGCGAGCCAAGAATCAACAAGGAGTTCCAGGAAATGCCTGCAAAACAGATTGTTTACAGCGAGAATTCCCGCCAGGCCATTCTGCGCGGCGTGAATCAGCTTGCCGATGCGGTGAAAGTGACCCTCGGCCCCAAGGGCCGTAACGTGGTCCTTGAGAAAAAGTTCGGCGGCCCCACCATCACCAAGGACGGCGTCACCGTCGCCAAGGAGATCGAACTGAAGGATCCGCTCGAGAACATGGGCGCCCAGATGGTCCGCGAAGTCGCCTCCAAGACCTCCGACGTCGCCGGCGACGGTACCACCACCGCCACCATCCTCGCCCAGTCCATCTTCCGCGAAGGCGTG
>CAYLPH010000111.1:0-19714 GCA_964385495.1 uncultured Candidatus Solibacter sp. | reverse complement strand
TGTGCCCGATCGTGCCGATGTTGACGTGCGGTTTTGTCCGGTCAAATTTCTCTTTCGCCATGTGTGGTTCCCTTGATGAAAATCTGCTCTACGCGGCTAACGGTTACTTGGCTACCTTGCCCTGGACTCGGGCAATGATCTCTTCGCCGACGCTCTTCGGCACTTCTTCGTACTGTCCGAAGTGCATGGTGAAGGATCCCCGGCCCTGCGTCTTCGAACGCAGGTCGGTGGCATAGCCGAACATTTCCGACAGCGGGACCATAGCCTTGATCAGGGTCGTATTGCCGCGGCTTTCGGTGCCTTCGAGGCGGCCGCGACGGCTGATCAAGTCGCCATTGACCGGTCCCATATAGTCTTCCGGAACAACGACTTCGATGCGCATCACCGGCTCCAGCAGGACCGGCTTGGCCTTTCCAGCGGCCTCTTTGATCGCCATCGAACCGGCGATCTTGAACGCCATTTCCGACGAGTCGACTTCGTGATAGCTACCGTCCCAAAGGGTGACCTTGAGGTCAGACATGGGATAGCCGGCCAGGATACCGCCCTCGAGTGCCTCCTGGATGCCCTTCTGGATAGCAGGAACGTACTCCTTCGGCACCGTACCGCCGACTACGTCGTTTTCGAACTCGAAGCCCTTGCCCGGTTCGAGCGGCTCAACGCGAATCTTCACGTGACCATACTGACCGCGGCCGCCCGACTGCTTGGCGTGCTTGTAATCGGCTTCCGAACTGCGGCGAATCGTCTCGCGGTAGGCAACCTGGGGTTTACCGACATTCGCTTCCACGCTAAACTCGCGCTTCATGCGGTCGACGATGATTTCCAGGTGCAACTCGCCCATGCCGGCCAGAATCGTCTGACCCGTTTCGGCATCGGTGTATACCCGGAGCGTCGGGTCTTCCTGGACCAACTTCTGAATCGCGACGCCCAGCTTTTCCTGATCGGCTTTCGTCTTGGGCTCGATGGCCAACTGGATCACGGGTTCGGGGAAGTCGATGGACTCGAGCAGGATCGGCGCCCGTTCGTCGCAGATGGTGTCGCCGGTGACGACGTTCTTCAATCCGACGGCGGCGCAAATGTCGCCGGCGAGAATATCCTGGATTTCCTCGCGCTTGTTGGCGTGCATCTTCACGAGGCGTCCAACGCGCTCCTTACGGCCCTTGGAGACGTTGTAGATCGACTCGCCGGCAATCAACTTGCCGGAGTAGACACGGATAAAGGCGAGCTGACCCACAAACGGGTCGGTCATAATCTTGAAGACCAGGGCCGAGAACGGCTCGCTATCGGAAGCCTCGCGTTCCATCTCCTGCTCGGGATCGTCTACGGCCTGACCCTTCACCGGAGGAATGTCCAGCGGCGAAGGCAGGTAGGCGCAGACCGCGTCCAGCATGTTCTGCACGCCCTTGTTTTTAAAGGAAGAACCGCAGATCACGGGGAAGATCTTCTGGGCGATGGTCGCCTTGCGAATGCCCGCGGCAATCTCCTCATTGGAAATCGCTTCGCCGTTGACGAACTTCTCAAACAGAGCATCGTCGGTCTCGGAAACAGCTTCAATCATCTGGTCGCGATACTGCTGGGCCTTTTCGGCCAAGTCGGCGGGAATCTCGACATCGTCGTATTTGGCGCCGAGCGTTTCGTCGCGCCAGATACGGGCCTTCATGGTGACCAGGTCGACCACACCTTTGAACTGGTCCTCGGCGCCGACCGGGATCTGGATCGGAACAGGACGAGCGCTCAAACGGTCGATGATGGTCTGCACGGAATGATAGAAATCCGCGCCGACGCGATCCATCTTATTGATAAAGCAGATACGCGGGACGCCGTACTTGTCGGCCTGGCGCCACACGGTTTCCGACTGCGGCTGGACGCCGGCGACGGCATCGAAGACGGCAACGGCGCCGTCGAGCACGCGGAGGCTGCGCTCCACCTCGGCCGTGAAATCCACGTGGCCGGGGGTGTCGATGATATTGATGTTGATGTCATTCCACTGGCAGGTGGTGGCAGCGGAGGTGATGGTGATGCCGCGCTCCTGCTCCTGCGCCATCCAGTCCATGGTGGCGGTACCTTCGTGGACTTCGCCGATCTTGTGGGTACGGCCGGTGTAATAGAGGATGCGTTCGGTGGTGGTGGTCTTGCCGGCATCAATGTGGGCCATGATGCCGATATTTCTCATTTTCTGTAGAGGAGTAGTGCGTGGCATGGGTTCTACTTTGCTCGCGCGTTACCAACGATAGTGGGCAAAAGCCTTGTTAGCTTCGGCCATGCGGTGGACGTCGTCCTTCTTCTTGATCGCGCCACCTCGCATGTTTGCAGCGTCGTTCAGTTCATTGGCCAGCTTGTCCGGCATACCCTTGTCGGGGCGGGACCGGGCGTTCGACAGGATCCAGCGGATGGCCAGGCTGGTCCGGCGGTTCTGCGGCACTTCGACGGGCACCTGGTAGTTGGCACCGCCGACGCGCCGGGTCTTGACTTCCAGCATCGGCTTGCAGTTCTCGACGGCTTTCTTGAACACCTTCAGAGGGTCGTCGTTGGCGCGCTCGCCGACTTTCTCCATGGCGGTATAGAAGATGCCCATGGCGGTATTCTTCTTGCCGTCCCACATCATGGAATTGATGAACTTTTCGGCCAGGGTGGAATTGTAAATCGGGTCCGCCGCTACTTCCCGAACTTCAGCTCTGCGTCGACGAGGCATGGGTTTCTCTCAAAAACTCCTTACTTCTTCCCTTTGGCGGGAGCGCCCTTGGCACCGCCGGCAACTTCCTTCGGCCGCTTGGCGCCGTATTTCGAACGGCTCTGCTTGCGGTTGGCCACGCCCGCTGTATCGAGTGTGCCGCGGACAATGTGATAGCGGACACCGGGGAGATCCTTCACGCGGCCGCCGCGAATGAGCACGATGGAGTGCTCCTGGAGGTTGTGGCCGACGCCCGGAATGTACGTCGTAACTTCGATCTGGTTGGTGAGGCGCACACGGGCCACCTTACGAAGAGCCGAATTCGGCTTTTTCGGGGTGGTGGTATACACACGCGTGCAGACGCCGCGCCGCTGGGGGCAAGCCTGCAGGGCAGGGCTGGCCGTCTTGAACCGAGTCGGCGTGCGACCCTTGCGCACAAGTTGATTAAACGTGGGCACGAGATTCCTTCCTCAACATCGCTCCCGAGGAAATCGTGGACGCGAGCGTGCGCGACCGACTCCCCAGAAACCGCAAAAAGCTAAAATCAGCAATTCCGCCGGAGTATGCGTCTGGGCTACCTCGAAGGAGGCCGCCAGAACTACCGGCTGATTATTACCAGTTGAAAACGGCGTACCGTTGGAACGATATCACCGTCAAACACGCGAGGATAACTTCGGACAGGTCCATGCCGCCTGCGGCGCAAAGTCCGCGCTGGGCCTCGGGACCGACCCCTAGTCGAGCACTCCTTATGCGAGTGCGGTTACCAGGAGCAGAAGAAAACTACTCGCCAAACTTTTCTAGATTAACACGGGAGACGGAGGTGATGTCAATAGGTTGTTACAGGTGGGGTGGGTCAGTTTGGAGATTTTGCGACCGTTCAGTCTTTTGCATTTGCTTTCCCGCTAGCCTTAAGGTGAATACCGAGAAGCTGTTCTGCAAGCAGGTCAGACAACAAAGCTTCGAGCGCCGATACGTCTAACACTCCTGACTCCCACTGGCGGTCAGCCGAGCGTAGCGCCTCATAATAGGGCCGCCGATTCGCAACAATCAATTCCGGGATGCTTTTGTCTGGCGCTGGTGGCACAAACCCCAATTTGGCGCAGAGGATCAAGTATGAAAAGGCTCGGGAAGTTCGGCCATTGCCGCCGAAAAATGGGTGTATCCAGTTAAGCCGCCACATCGCGTAGGCGGAAAGATGGAAGGCCGTCTTGTCGGCCCACCTGTCATTGATGTAGCCACACATCTCCTCCACCAGAGGAGGCACATTCTGCCAGTCTGGTGGTTGGTGAGTTGCGCCGTTAAGGATAACCTTGTCATCCCTGAAGTGCCCAGCGCAGCGGAATATCTGGTTGATCGCTAGCGACTGGAGCTTTAGCAACAAGTCTGGACTGACACGGCTGTCAGGTTTCCATCCTTCAGCTACGGTAAACATAAAATCCGCCTGGATGGCACCATTGCGTGCCTCCTGGCGGATTTTATCAGCTTCGTCCTTGTAGATTGCACCCTTAGGTACGAACGGTCGGTTCGTGTTCAACTTCGGTACGCAGGGTGTCCATCGCGGTATCGATGTCGCCCATGGTTATTTCCTCATTCTGGAAGTGCGTGTTGCCAAACGCGAAGCTGCGGACTTGGCGGTCGCGCTCTTCTTGCGTAAAGCCGTTGTCTTCCCTATACTTACGGGCAAGATCGATCAACTGCTCCAAGTGTTTAGACACTCCCACACCTCCTTTCCAGCTACTCGATAAAACAGATGCTCACTATATCCGTTTTGTTTCACCAATGCAACGGCAAACCGTTCAAAGGTAAGGATGTCGGCTTGCTCCGATGCATTTACGGCCCTAGCGCTGACCCGAACGGATTGTGCGAGTGCTCCCGCCGATCATACGCCGCTGCTACAGCGCCCTTCTCCCACAGCTTCCGCGCATCCTCTACCAGCGCAACGCCACTTCTGCCCTGGATCTCCAGGTGGTATCCCAGGACCCCTCTTGCTGAGTCGAAGTGGAGAGCTGGAATCCGCTAAAAATCCAACAGTGCTGCCATGCCTGGCTCATTTCTTCGGCGCATCGAAGTACCTGGGCTTATCCGTAGCGGCGATAAACCGATGGCACGACAGGGCGTACTGCCAAGCTTCAACGTTCTCGATCAGCGGGCGGCTGTAGAGGCCCATCGTCCAGCCGTGGCAGAGGTACACAAGTTTGATGAGCTGCATGGGCGTGACGGGATTCGGCTTGCTTAGCCAGCAAAAGGATGTACTTAGCGATGCTAACGGAATCGTGGTTTCGCGTTTACTCGTTATTATGCAACTATGCCTTCCATGGCGGTCGCGGTCGTCGCCTGCCTCTCCTGCCACGCGGAGATCGTGAAAGCGTACGCCGCCACTGGCATGGGACGCTCATTCTTCGCGCTCACCGCCGTCACGGCACGGGAAGACTTCACAACGCGGAACAGCGTGACGCACGCACCATCCAAGAGCCGCTTCACGATGACGGCGCGCGGGGGTCTATTCTTTCTCAAGCGGGAACACCCCAATGGCACACGTGAAGTGGAGTTGCATTATGTGCTCGGCTCCGGCCGCCATGCGCGAAGCTATGTCAGCCGAACGGCCGAGGGGCGGTTGCTGGCCATGCCGGTCTCCTGGTATGCCGAGAACGGTGGGTACTGGGAGATGGCTCCCGGCTACGACCGGCCGGATCACGCCGATCTCCGGCGCAAGGTCGACACTTCCTGTTTCTTTTGCCACAACGGCTACCCGGAACTGGCGGACAACGGCGACCCGGCCGATCCGATCTATCGCGACCCGCTGCCCATGGGGATCGACTGCACGCGTTGTCATGGGCCCGCGACGGCCCACCTGCGCGAGCCGCGGCGGGGCACTATTCTCAATCCACGGCATCTGCCGGTGGAACGGCAGCTCGATATCTGCATGCAGTGCCACCTGCAGACGACGTCGCAACCGCTGCCCGCGGCGGTCCGCCGTTTTGACCGCGGCCCGTTCTCCTATCTGCCAGGACAGCCGCTGGGCGACTTCCAGTTCACCTTCGACCATCCGCCCGGCGCTCCCCAGGCGGACAAGTTCGAAGTGGTCAGCGCGGCATACCGTCTGCGTCAATCTCCTTGTTTTGTTAAAAGCGCCGGAACAATGACGTGCACCACTTGCCATGACCCGCATGGGCTCCAAGCCAGGAACACGTGCGCGGGCTGCCATGGTGCCGCGCATGCTCGCGAAGACGATCGCCGTGGCCGGGACTGCGCCGGCTGCCACATGGCGAAGCGGCGTCCCGAAGACGCCGTGCATACCACGCTCACTGACCATCGCATCGCCCGCAAGCCGGACAACACCGCTGGGAAGGAGTTCCCACCCTATCGCGGTCCGTTGGTTGCGTACTATCCTGCCGCGGTTCCCGCGCTGTACAGCGCCGTGGCACAGGTGAGGCATGGAACGGATCTCGCGCAGGGTTTGGCGACGCTGCGCCGGGAAGCGGCGGGGTCGGCTCGCGCGGAATTCCAGATTGAACTGGGCGACGCCTACCGGCTGGCGGGCCGCAACGCAGAGGCGGCTGGCGCCTACACGGCGGCGTTGGAACGCGAGCCGATGCTGCTGGCGGGCTGGCGCGCGCTGGGGCTCCTGCGTTATCCCTCCGTCGAGCCGCTTCTTGCCGGCTTGCGGCACTTTCCGGGCAATGCGTTTCTGTTGACCTTACTGGGAACGGCACGCTCGAATGAAGCCGAGCTGCGCGCGGCAATTGCGGCCGATCCCGACCTGCCGGAAGCCTATGTGAACCTGGGAGCCGTACTGGCGCGGGCGGGCCGCCGCGAGGAAGCGATCGCGCAGTTTCGTAAGGCACTGGAAGTGGATCCCACCAATCGCGCGGCGGAAGGCAACCTGCGGTTAGCGCTAGCGCCTGCCGGCCCGCGCTGAGGCGAGGTTCCGCAGCGCCTGGGCATGTCCGGGTTGCAACCGGAGAGCGGCTTGGAAGTGTGGCAGGGCCTCCCCGATGCGGCCTTGACGGGCGAGCGCGGTACCCCAGTTGTTTTCGGCGTCGGCATTGCCGGGATCGAGGCGTAGCGCCTCCCGGTAGTGCGCGATGGCGTCATCGAAGTTCCGGCGCTCGGCCAGCAGCAGACCCAGGTCGTAGTGGGCGGCGGCGAAATCCGGGTTGGCGGCGATGGCGGCGCGATAGTGTTCCACGGCCTCGTCCGTCCTTCCCAGGCGCGCCAGGGTGGCCGCGTAACTGTACTGCGCGTTGGCGAACTCCGGCTTTACACGCACCGCTTCGGCAAAGTACGGCAAGGCTTCGGCGAACCGGCCCTGGCGCGCGAGAAGTCCGGCCAGGTTCTGGTTGGCCTCCGCGGAGGAAGCATCTAGCGCAAGCGCCTGGCGGAAGAGGGCCTCGGCCTCCCGCTGTTGTCCCTTTAAGAAAGCGACCACGCCCAGGCCGATGGAAGCGGCGAGAAACCCGGGCTCCTCCCGGAGCGCCTGCGCATAGGCCTGCTTCGCCTCATCGACCCGCCCCTGCGCCAGCAACGCTTCGGCCAGCCCGGTATGCCAGTTCGGCACTTCCGGAATCCGTGCGGTGAGATATCGCCATTGGGCCGCGGCTTCCTTGGCGTCTCCCATCTCGCCCAGCAGTTCGGCATAGCGTTCGCGGATCAGCAAGTCGTTTGGGAAGCGCGCCGACCAATTGCGGTACGCCTCGGCAGCCGCCTTCAGGTCCACGCGCTGCCGCAGCCCGGCCAATTCGGCAAGCAGGCTCGACGGGGCGCCGCGAAATGGGGGGCGCCCCATCATGGCGGCGATATCGCGCAGCATGCGATGACGGTCCCATGCGGTCGGTTCGAAGGGCGCGCCGGCGCCGGATTCCAGAATGGCCCGTGCCAGTTGGAGATTGGCTTCCGGGCGCAGATGCACATGCTCATAGAAGCTGCCGGCGTCCGGCGGGATCCGCCTTTCGGCATCCAGCAGCCGGATTCCAGGGAAGGCCGCGGCCACCTCGCGGATGATGGCGTTAATGCGCGAATCGGCGCGGAAGCGGAGGGTATCCAGATCGCGGGCCTTGGCGAAGTCGCCGGCGGCGAAAGCCTGGCGGGCGGGCTCGCCTGCAAAGGGCGGATTATCGGCAAGGTTCACGGCCACCGTGCTCAGCACCACCCGCGCGCCGGAGTCCAACGCCATCCTGCAGATGCTGGTGAGGTTCTCGCGGAAGCGACCGTAGATGGCTTGCAGGCGCGGGTCGGCGGCGGTCATCTGGCGGTCCAGAAACATCTCCATGCCACGCCACTGGCCGTTGGGCGCCGCTTGCGGCGATAGTAGTTGCCCGAGGCGTAAGCGCCGGAGTTGGAGCGCTAGGCCGGACGGCCCAACCACCTCGTTGTTGCCCATGTAGATCACGATCCAATCGGGTTTCAGGCGCAGGCTCTCGGCGGCAATCTCGCGAATCACATTGGAGTTGATCGCCGTCATGGATGTGTTGATCACTTCCACGGGTATCCCGCCGCTCAACGCCTGCAATTGGTGGGCAAAGCCGAACATGGGATCGGGGAAGCCCAGCGCCGCCGACTCGCCGAGCACCACGATGCGATGTGGCCTGGCCTTGGCCTGAACCGCCATTGGCAAGGGGGTGCGGGCGATACGAGGTGGGAAGAAGCGCCATCCATAGCGGCGGTTGCTGATCAGCGTTCCGGGTTCGGAAGAAGCAATGAAGAAAGAGGCTGGATAGCCATAGCCGGCGGCGCGCAAGGCCAGTTCCACGCCCGCCAGCAGCAGCAGCGGCCCCAGCAAGAGCAAGGACCCGGCAAGCCAGCGCACGATAGGCCGGGGAGAATCCACTCTCGATCCCGGCGCCTTTTCCCGCATAGACAACGACTCCGATTGTATGAAGAAAACGCGGAACCTTAAAACACAGGGACGGCCAATGATTGGAGTTCCCGCGGAGTTGCAGTAGACTGACAGGTATTCGCGGCCGCGCGGGTAAGATCCGCGCCACGACGGCACCTCCGCTTTCCGTACAGCCCCCTGCCTAGAGCCTTGCTCGCTCCTCGTTCCTACGATAGACTTCCGGCATTCCGCTGAGAGGAGAATTCTCTTGCTTCACTCGACGATGTGGTTGCTGTTCCTGTTGCTTTCCGCGAGTTCCGGACTTGCCCAGACGGATCTGGCAACGCTGCGCGGGGTGGTTACCGATCAGACCGGCGCCTCCGTTCCCAATGCCAAGTTGACGCTCGTCAATACGGGCACCAATATTTCGCGCGACTCCGAATCCGGCGAAAACGGCGAGTACGAAATCCCGTATGTCGTCCAGGGGACCTACAAGCTCACGGTCACCGTGCAGGGATTCAAGAACTACGTCGCGAACGACATCCTGATCCGCGCGCGGGAAATGCGGCGCATTGATGTGAAGCTGGAGTTGGGAGCGGTGGGTTCCGAGGTCACGGTCACCGGGGGCGGCGCGGTCATTGCCACCGAAGGGAGCCAGATCTCGAGCGGCTTTAGTCGCGAGGCCTTCGTCAACAGCCCGCTGAGCCAGAGTTTCTTCCCGCAGGCATATATGACGACGCTGCCAAACATTCAGACGCAGCAGGGCGGCTGGGCGCTACGTTTCTCCGGCCAGCCCTCCCAGCAAGTGGTGGAGAACATGGACGGCGTCCCCAGCGACGGCACCGTGAATCTGGTGCAGAACATGCAGGACTTCGAAGACCTCAACGTAGTGGCCGTGAACAATACGGCGGAGTATTCGCGAGTCGGGCAGTTCTCGATGGCGTCCAAGGGCGGCACGAATTCGTTCCATGGGCGGGTTTACTACGATATGAACAACTCGGCCCTGCGCGCCCGGACGTTCTTCGAGGCCCGCAAGATCCCGTACAAGGAGCACCGCGGCGGGGCAAACGTGAGCGGCCCGATTCTGAAGAATAAGCTTTTCTTCTACGCAGCCTATTCGCTGGTGCGCATTCCCAGTTCCAGCCTGTATCTCCGCGACGTACCGACCAACGCGATGCGGAATGGGGATTTCACGGGTCTGGCGGCGATTCGGGATCCCTTCAACGGGCGCACGCCGTTCCCCGGCAACCGAATCCCCGCCTCGCGCATTAACGGCGTCTCATCCCGGACGCAGCAGGCGTTCATTCCCACGCCCAACCGCGGGGGCGAGGGCGCGCTGTTCCAGAACTACCAGTTTGTCTTCCCTTGGCCAACCGATCTCTATCGGTGGGACAGCATTACGGACCGGGTGGATTGGGTGATCAACCCAAAGAACCAGTTGTTCGGCCGCTTTATCAACCGCGTCACGCCGTATGTTTTGAATGGGCCTTTCGAACAACTCGGGGCCTGGACGCGCAAGCGCAATCATTTTTCGATCGCGGTGAACGACACCCATACGTTCACGCCACGGCTGGTGAACACGTTCCTGTTCGGCTGGGCGCGCGACTACTTCATTGATGGTGACGAGACCGGAGGCGTTACGCCGCAGAAGGGCGACGCGGCGGTGGCGGCTATCGGACTGCAAGGCGTGAACCGCGGAGGCTATTCGGTGATGGGCTTCCCCACCATGACGATCGCCGGCATCACGCAGCTTCGCCAGCAGCCGGGCGGCGTGAACCTGAATCGCAACGATCTGACGTTCACCGACTCGCTCACCTACTCCATGGGACGTCACGTATGGAAGACGGGGGCCGCGCTACGCACCTTCCGCGACTTCAACGGCGGCATTCCGGAAGGCAACTTCGGCACGTTCACCTTTGACGGCAGCATGACTGGCGACGGCACGCGCTCCGGATTGGGTTACGCCGATTTCCTGCTGGGTACGCCCCAGACCTCGACGCGGCTGGATCCGCTTACCAATCGCGTGCAGAATGCGTGGGAGCTTGGGCTGTTCGTCACCGATACGTTCAAGGTGAACAGCAAACTGACGCTGGATCTTGGCTTGCGCTGGGACTACTTCCGTCACACGCGGTTCAGCGACGGTCTGCAGTACAACTGGGATCCGGTGTCCGGCAACGTCGTGGTTCCGCAAGAGGCGATCGGCAAGATCAGCCCGCTGTACCCGCGGACGATTCGCGTGCAGGCCGGCGATGTGTTCCCCTCTCCGAAGAAGACGAACTTCCGTCCGCGCCTGGGGGCGGCGTATCGCATCACGGATAAGTTCGTGGTGCGCGGCGGCTATGGCGTGTATACCGAGACGCTGGGACCGCTGCATCGTGGAATTGGGACAGGCCCCTTCCAGATTGCCGAGACGTATATCAACTCGATCGTGGACGGCGCGCCATTTTTAACGTTCCCCAACCCCTACCCTGCATCGCTGGCGGCCGCGGGAGTGCCCTCGCAGAGCGTCATCGGCTACCCCATGGACACCGACAACGGCTCGATCCACCAGTTCAACGTCAGCCTGGAGCGGGAGATCGGCCGCTTTGGACTGCGCTGGTCCTACGTGGGTTCGCGCAGCCGTGGGTTGAATTACAACGTGCAGGTGAATAAGCCGCAACCTAGCACCATTCGCTTCACGGCCGACCGGCGGCCTTATCCCCAGTATGTGAATGCCACATATTCCTACTCCGATGGCGCCTCCAACTACGACTCGACGCAATTCGAAGTCACGCGGCGGCAGGGCGGCTGGTTCATGAACGCGCACTATACGCTATCGAATGCGTCAAGCAACTGGCTGAATCTGGAGAATCCCTACAAGCGCGATTACTGGAACCGCGACGCCTTCAACTCGCGGCACCGTTTCGTGTTTAACACGACGTACGATTTGCCGGTCGGTAAGGGCCGCAGGTACCTGAGCGGCGCCCCGCGG
This sequence comes from uncultured Candidatus Solibacter sp., assembly GCA_964385495.1. Classification (GTDB taxonomy): domain Bacteria; phylum Acidobacteriota; class Terriglobia; order Bryobacterales; family Bryobacteraceae; genus CADEFT01. The sequence continues at coordinate 8,260 of CAYLPH010000111.1, read as the reverse complement.
CCTGTCGATTACGCCCTCGGCGGCTGGCAGTTGGGCTGGATCAGCTACCTGCAAAGCGGCCAATACTACACCCCTACCTTTACCGGCTCGGATCCATCGAACACCAACTCGCTCGGCGGAATACCGGATCGCATCGGGGACGGCAACGTCAGCAACAGGGGTCCGAACCGGCTTTTTGACGCGAGCGCCTTTGCCGTTCCGCCGCAGGGCCGGTTCGGCAACTCGGGACTTAACATTTTGGAAGGTCCCGGGCTGAACCTGCATCACTTTGTCGCGGTGAAGGATTTCCGGGTCACCGAGCAGGTGAAGTTCGTCTTGCAGACGATGGTCACGAATACCATGAACCGGCCGCATTTCGATTTCCCCACCGGCAACAGCCTGAATATTCTGGTTCCGGCCAGCGTGGGGCGGGCGACGCAGTTGCGCGAAGGGGGCGGCGGGCGTGAGATGAGCGGCCCGCGCCAGTTCCAGTTCCGTTTCCGCATCGAGTTTTAGCGATGCTTCCGGTGTACCGGTTCCTGGCGGGCGCGTTCGCTCTCTGGACCACGCTGGCGGTAGGCATCGGCCGTGTCATCAGTACCGTGTTAGGCGCGCTGCTGTTCTATGGCGTGATCACCGCGGTGGCGCTGCCGATGCGCGTCTTCGGACGCGATGCGTTGCGCCGGAAGCCTTTACCTTCGGGCCAAAGTTACTGGGTGGAACGCGAGCCGCCGGGTCCCCATCCGGCCTCCATGAAACGGATGTTTTGAGTAGGATAAAGCGTGTCGATCCTGGCGGAGTTGTGGACGTTCCTGCGTGAGCGGAAGAAGCTCTGGCTACTGCCCATCATTCTGCTGATGCTGGTTCTGGGCACGGCGATGGCGATACTGCAAAGCACGGCGCTGGCGCCCTTTCTCTATTCGTTCTTTTGAAGCGGTGCGAATTCTCGGCATCTCCGCCTTCTATCACGACAGCGCCGCCGCCCTGGTGCGCGATGGGGAGATCATTGCCGCCGCGCAGGAGGAGCGCTTCACGCGGATCAAGAACGATGCCGCGTTCCCCGGCAATGCGATTGCCTACTGCCTGCGGGAAGAGGGCATCGGGCTGGAGGAGGTGGACTACGCCGTCTTCTACGACAAGCCGTTTCTGAAGTTCGAGCGTTTGCTGGAGACCTATCTGGCATTCGCTCCGCGGGGCTTCCGGTCTTTCCAAAGAGCGATGCCGGTCTGGCTGAAGGAGAAGCTCTTCCAGCGGCGCCTGCTGGCACGCGAGTTGGCGCGGCTCTGTTCCAAGGCCGTGGACTGGCAGAGCCGCCTGCTATTCACCGAACATCACCTCAGCCACGCCGCCAGCGCCTTCTATCCGTCGCCGTTCGAGGATGCGGCGATCCTGGTTATGGACGGCGTTGGCGAGTGGGCCACGACCTCTTGCGGGTGGGGCAAGGGCAACCAGATCGCCCTCACCAAGGAGATTCACTTTCCGCATTCGCTGGGGCTGCTCTATTCCGCATTCACAGCTTACTGCGGGTTTGCCGTGAACTCGGGCGAGTACAAACTGATGGGCCTGGCACCCTACGGCGAGCCGAAGTATCGCGGTCTCATTTTGGACAACCTGCTCGACCTGCGGCCCGATGGCTCTTTCCATCTAAACCTCGCCTACTTTGACTACTGCACCGGATCGCGCATGACCAGCGCCAAGTTTGACAGCCTTTTCGGCGGTCCGCCGCGCGAGTCCGGCACGCCGTTGACCCAGCGTCACAAGGATCTGGCGGCGTCGATACAGGCGGTGCTGGAGGAGGCGATCCTACGCCTCACGCGGACGCTGGCAAGGGAAACGGGGGCGCGACACCTTTGCCTGGCGGGTGGGGTGGCATTGAATGCGGTGGCGAATGGAAGAGTGCTGCGGGACGGGCGATTCGAGAAGATCTGGATCCAGCCCGCGGCGGGCGATGCCGGGGGCGCATTGGGAGCGGCGCTGGCGGCTTGGCATGGGTTCCTGGACGCGCCGCGTACCGCGGTGGGAGGTGATGCGATGAAAGGCGCCCTGCTGGGACCGTCGTTCCCGCAAGAAGAAATCGAAGCGCGGCTCACGGCGTGCGGCGCTCGCTTTGCCGTGCTCACCGAACCGGCACTCCTGGCGGCTGCCGTCGAGGCGCTGGCGTCGGGGCGAGTCGTGGGCTGGTTTCAAGGACGCATGGAGTTCGGCCCGCGCGCGCTGGGAGCCCGTTCCATCCTGGCCGATCCCCGCTCGCCCACAATGCGGGCGCATCTCAATGGCAAGGTGAAAGAGCGAGAGGGATTCCGGCCGTTCGCGCCATCGGTACTGGAAGAGGAGGCGCGCGAGTGGTTCGAACTCGATCACCCCAGCCCCTATATGCAGTTGGTGTCCCTGGTGGCCGAATCGCATCGCGATGGGCTACCCGCGGTCACTCACGTGGATGGCTCGGCCCGCGTGCAGACCGCCGGCGGTGAATGGCATCCGCGGTTCGCGGCGCTGTTACGAGCGTTTCGCGATCACACTGGCTGCCCCGTCCTGCTCAACACGAGTTTCAACATCAACGAGGAACCGCTGGTGGCGACGCCGGAGCAGGCATACGCGCACCTGCGCGGCGGGCGTATTGATGTACTGGCGATCGGCGATTGCCTGGTGACCGGCTGAACTTTGCGATCCGGCTCCGGATCGAAACCTGGCGATTCGCTTGAGATTTCCCTCCCCGAACCGCCACCTCTTCTTCGGAGGCAGAAAACCCATATGATCCCTGACAGTGCGGACCGCCGTCGCGTTCTCGAACAGGCGCTGGCTGCGATTGAGAAGCAGTTCGGGAAGGGGACGGTGCAGCGCCTGGGCTCGCAGGAGGCACAGCAGGTAGCGGTGATCCCGAGCGGGTCCATCAGCCTGGATGCGGCCTTGGGGATCGGCGGTTTCCCTCGCGGGCGGGTGATCGAGGTTTTCGGGCCCGAGTCGTCCGGTAAGACGACTATCGCGCTGCAACTGATGGCGCAGGCGCAGAAGCTGGGCGGGACGGTGGCGTTTGTCGATGCCGAACACGCGTTGGACCCGATCTATGCCTCGAAGCTCGGCGTGGATGTCGATAATCTGCTGGTTTCGCAGCCCGATTACGGGGAGCAGGCGCTCGAGATTACCCATTCGCTGGTGTCCTCCGGCGTGGTCGATGCCGTAGTCGTGGATTCGGTGGCGGCGCTGGTGCCGAAGGCGGAGATCGAAGGGGAGATGGGCGATAACCATGTCGGCCTGCATGCCCGGCTGATGTCACAGGCGCTGCGCAAGCTTACCGCCGTGACCAACCGCACGCAGACCTGCCTGCTCTTCATCAACCAGATCCGGGAGAAGATCGGGGTGATGTTTGGGAGTCCGGAGACGACCACGGGCGGGCGGGCATTGAAGTTTTACTCGACGATCCGGCTGGACGTTCGGCGCATGGCTGCGCTGAAGGACGGCGAGAACGTGATGGGCAATCGCACCAAGATCAAGGTGGTGAAAAACAAGCTGGCGCCGCCGTTCAGGGAGGTGGAAGTCGACCTGCTTTACGGGGAAGGGATCAGCCGGGAAGGCGACCTGCTGGATCTGGGCGCGGCCAATAATCTGGTGGAAAAGAGCGGCTCCTGGTACAGCTTCAAGGGTGAACGGATTGGACAGGGCCGCGAGAATGCGCGGGCGTTTCTCAAGCAGCATCCGGAGACGTTCGTGATACTGGAAACCGAACTGCGGAAGAAGATGGGGCTGGCGCGGCCGAACGGCGCGGCATCGGCGGCCAAGGCCGGGTAACTACTCTTCGAGAACGCAGACATCGCGCAGGTGGCGGTAGTTTTCGGCATAGTCCAGCCCGTAGCCGACCACGAAAGCATCGGGGATCTTGAAGCCGACGTAGGCGGCGTCCACCTGGCGCACGCGGCGCTCTGGCTTATCGAGCAGCGTGGCGATGCGCACCGAGCGCGGCTGGCGCTGCTGGAGCACATGCACGAGGTAGCTGAGCGTGATGCCGCTGTCGAGGATATCCTCCACGATCACCACGTCGCAGTCTTCAATCTTGTTGTCGAGGTCCTTGGTGAGCTTCACCTCACCGGAAGAACTCTTGTTCTTGCCATAGCTGGAGATGCCTATGAAATCCATATGCACGGGGCGGCGAATGGCCCGCGCCAGGTCGGCGAAGAACAGCACGGCGCCTTTCAGGACACAGACGAGATAGATAGGGTTGTCGCCAGGGTAATCGCGGTCGATCTCGGCGGCCAATTCCTTGACGCGATCCTGGATTTGCCGCTCGGTGAGCAGCACGGTTAGTTTTGCGTTTGCCATCGGTGAACTTTCCGGGTCTAGGATTAGAGTATAGGGGAATGCAGCTCACCGAAGGGGCCTGCATGACGCATGCGCGAAGTCCTATCCGTCCACGAGCCGCTATTGGTGAACACGCTGGGGCACTGCGCCGGCACGCTCATCTTTGCGACGTTCCTGACGCTGTTGCTGCGGGACCGCGCCGGATCGCGATTGGGCGACAGCCGCCGGACGATTGCGGCCGCCACGGTGGCGCTGCTGTGGAACGTGCTGTCGTTGTTGGTGATCGCCTATAGCGACCGTCCGGCTGGCCCGCCCGAATTCCTGACGCGGCTGAGCACGTCGGCGCTCAGCGTGTTGCCGGCGATCCTGCTGCATCTCTCCCTTGGCGCTTCGTTTCGATGGATCCGCCTCGCCGGTTATGGCGTATCGGCGCTGGCGGTGGGCTACCACGCGAGCGAAGTGCTGCTCAATGCACCGGAGAATCATCTGCTGGCGCTGCGTTTGGCGACGCTGGGTTTCGGCGCGCTTACCTTGATCGCGGCCGCGGCGCTGGTGCGGTCGGGCGAGACGCGGCGGCTGACGTCGCGGCTGGTGGGCACGATGGCGCTGTTTCTGTTCTCGATCTCCTTCGTGCATTTCGGCCTGCCGCACACGCATTCCTGGCCCATGGAGATGGTGGCGCATCATGCCGGGATACCGCTGGCTTTGTTTGTGCTGCTGCAGGATTACCGGTTCCTGCTGCTCGACGCGTTTGTACGGTTTTTGTCGAACATGACGCTGGCCGGCCTGCTGGTGATCGGGTTGGTGAGCGTGGTGGATGTACGCGGGTTGCTGGCGTGGTCCTCGGCCAGCCCCTTCCGGCAGGGGATGCTGATCTGCGCGGCGGCGGCAATGCTGCCGGCATTCACGGTGCTGCGTTCGGCCTGCTCCCACCTGTTGACGCGGCTGGTGTTCCGGCGGCGCAGCGTGGATGCCGTCCTGGTATCACTGCGGGAATCCGGCGGGCAGATCGACCGGGCGGCCACCATCATCGGCGCGTTCTTCGATGCCGGGGCGAAGAGCGGCAGTGAAACGCTGGGCGATATTGGCCGGCCGGCGGCGGTGCTGGATCTGCCGGCCACGGATCGCGAGCGGCTGGAGATGGCTGGTATTGAAGCGGTCATCCCCATCCATCAGCCCGGCGGGGGCGTGCGGCATATCCTGCTCGGGCGCCGCCAGGGAGGCCGGCGTTACCTGAGCGAAGATTTCGAAGCGATGTCGCGCATGCAGCAGGAAATCGGCGATCAACTGGAGCGCCACCATGAGGCGGAACTGCAGCGGCTGGTATCGCAAGCCGAGATGCGGGCCCTGCAGGCGCAGATTCACCCGCATTTTCTGTTCAACGCGTTTAACACCCTGTACGGCATAATTCCGCGAGAGGCGCGCGGCGCGCGGCAGACGGTGTTGAACCTCGCCGATATTCTGCGCTACTTCCTGAAGTCGGAGCGTACCTATATCCCGTTGCGGGAGGAATTGGAGATCATCCGGGCCTATCTGGAGATTGAGGCGCTGCGGCTGGGACAGAAACTGCGGACACGGATCGAAGTTCCCGCGGAGGCTTTGGACGTGCTGATTCCGGTGTTGACGGTGGAGCCGCTGGTTGAGAATGCGGTGAAGCATGGGGTGGCGCAACAGCCGGAGGGGGGTCTGGTGGTGGTCGAGGTGGAGCGCCGGGAGGACCGCTTGCATATTGCCGTAACCGATACCGGGCCGGGATTCACGGAGCGGCCCTCGGCGGGGACGGGGGTGGGGCTGGAGAACGTGACGCGGCGCCTGCAGCTTTGCTACGGCCCCGATGCCGGCTTGCGTATCGAGCGCGCCGGTGGGGAGACGCGGGTTGCGTTCGCCGTACCGGTGGCGAAACCGGAGGCTGTGGCGCGATGAGGATTCTGATTGCCGACGATGAGCCGGTGGCGAGGCAGGTTCTGCGCGAGTTGCTGGAAGAGGTCCCGGATGCGGTGGTGGTCGGTGAGGCCGCGAGTGGGCCGGATGCCCTGGCCCTGCTGCCGGAGGCGCAGCCGGAGTTGTTATTGCTCGACCTGCAGATGCCGGGGATGACGGGCTTGCAACTGGCGGAATCGCTGGCAGGCAAGGAGCCGCCGCTGGTGATCTTCGTGACCGCCTATGAGCAGCACGCGCTGGAGGCTTTCAACGCGGGCGCGCTGGACTATCTGCTGAAGCCGGTGCGCAAGAGCCGGTTGGAAACGGCATTGCAGAAGGCACGGACGCTGCTGGCGAAGCGTACCTTGCCGCCCTCGCCGCCGCAGACTCCGGCCGTTACCGGCGGAGAGTTGCGGAAGATTGTCGGACGGCTGGGCCATGACCTGCACCTGCTGGATCCGGGCGAAGTGATTGCCTTCCAGGCGGACGGCGATCTGGTCTACGTGCTGACGGCGGCGGGGCGCTACTATGCCAACCAGCCGTTGAAGGTGTTGGAGCAGAGGCTGCCGGCGCAGTTCCGGCGCGTACACCGGTCGACGATCATCAACACCGACCAGATCCGCAAGATCTCGCCGCTGTCCAGCAAGCGCTGGCTGCTGCGCATGGCGAACGGGCTGGAAGTGATTGTGAGCAAACGGCTGGCAGGCGTGATTCGCGATTGGTAGGGCGGCGTCTCCTTACGGTAAGACGCACGGTAAGCTAACGCCGTCCTACTGCCAGCGGCGGGCTGAGAAACCGCAATCTGGGTCATGACCAAGCTGACCCTGTTCCTCCTCACCACCTCGCTGGCGGCGGCTGCCGATCCGAATCTGAACAACGCCGGCGCCGCACACTACCGGCAGGGCGACTATCGCCGGGCCGAGCAACTCTATCTGGAGGCGTTGCAAGACCAGCCCGCGGCGGCGCGGGCCGCGGTCACCTGGAACAATCTGGGAGCCTTGTACCGGGCGCAAGGCCGGCTTATTGAGGCGCAGAAGGCCTACCAGCAGGCGCTGGCGCTGAAAGGGGGCGGGCCGCCGGACGCCGCAACGGGCATGATCTGGAGCAATCTGGCGGAAACGGAACGCAGACTGGGACATCCGCAGCGGGCGCGGCAGGCGGTGGAGAAAGCGCGCGCCATGTTCGCTCCTTATGCGGCCGCCGAGCCCCTGAACTTCGCCAGCATCCTGCACACGGAAGCGAATCTGGCGCTGGAGCGGGGCGAACGCGAGCGGGCGCGGCAGTTACTGGAAGAATCGCTGCGACTGCGGGTGCGGGCAGCCGGGCCGCGGCATCCGCTGGTGGCGGCGACGCACAATAACCTCGCCCACATCTGCCTGGGGGACCGCGAATGGAACTGCGCGGAGGAGCATCTGCAGGCGGGATTGGCCATCGCGAAGGAAACGCTGCCGCCGAACCATCCGCAAACGGCAGTGCTCTATAACAATCTGGCGCAGATGCAGAAGCATCGCGGCCACTGGCAGGAGGCGGATGACCTCTACCGGCAAGCGACGCGGATTCTGGAAGTCAGCCTGGGGACGAATCATCCGGACCTGGCGGCCATCCTCCAGAACCATGGCGATCTTTTCCAGCGGCAGGGCAAACTGACCGGGGCGGAGAAGCTGTATCGAAGGGCGCTTCGTATCCTGCAGGATCAGCCCGCGCCGCAGCCGGCAACGATGGCGAACCTGTTGGATGCGCTGGCCTCCTTGCAGCAGGCGCAGAATCGGCCGGAGGCGGCCCGCAGGACGCAGGCGCTACGGGCCAGCAGTTTCAGCGATAGTCCGGCGGAACAGTAAAGCCCAAACGGCGTAATAAGGCCTGGAATCGCGGGTGGCCGCGCAGGGCCTTGTATGCCGGATGGCTGAAGGCGGAATTGACCGGCAGATCGCGCCGCTCACAAGCAGTTTCCAGATAGTCCAACGCCGCGTCGTATTCTTTCAGGCCGCAGTGGATGAGCGCAAAGCAGGTGGGCGACACCGACCGCTTCGCGGCGAACTCATGCAGTGCGGCCAATTCTTTGCGTGCT
>CAYLPH010000110.1:0-20222 GCA_964385495.1 uncultured Candidatus Solibacter sp. | reverse complement strand
TCGCAGCGTAACCCGCGCCATTGCGATCGGTGGTTGGTCGCTCCATAATGACTAACCTACTGCCCCAGGGCGTACAGGTGCGTCCTGGAGCGCACGAACACGCGACCGCCGGTGATGGCTGGACTGGCCAGGATACCCTCCGTCAATTCCAGCTTCGCTCGAATCGCAAATGCCGGGCCGGCGTGCAATGCGAACAACTCCCCCGATGTGGCTGCGATCAGCAGAAGGTCGCCTGCCACCACCGGGCTTGCATAACATTCCCCGCGCGCCGGTAGGCGTTCGCTCCAAACCAGCGAGCCCGACCCGGCTGCCAGGCAAGCCGCCGTGCAGTTGCGATTGACGGTATACAAGTGCCCCTGCCGTAGTGTGGGCGACGCAACGTAGGCTGCGCCTTTCCCCGATCGCCAAGCTACAGTGCCATCGGGGTTCACTGCCATTACGATGTTGCCCCCCGGTCCACTCGATGTGGCGTAGAGCCGGCGCCCGTCGCTCACCGGCGTCGGAACCACATAGTCGGAGAGTCCCGCCGCCGTCCAGCTAAGCTGCCCCGTCCCAGCGGCGTATGCGCTGATCCCTCCACTACCGGCCACCGCAATGCGCCCGTCAAACCACACTGGGGTCGCATAGCCGGCTTGGGGCGTGCGTCGCGGCACCCTCCATACCAGACGGCCGGTTTCCTTCTCGATCGCATACAGGTGCGACGGACCGTCGGACTCCGCGTTCAAGTACAGGCGCCCGTCAGCCCCCAGCAGCGGCGAACTCGCACTCCCCATATGGTGTGGCGTGGGGCCGATGCGCTGCTCCCACACTTGGCGCCCACTTGCAGCGTCGAACGCCAGCAACCCAATTGAGCCGAAGAAGGCATAGACCCGCCGTCCGTCTGTTGCTGGTGTCGGCGACGCCGGCTGGTTGACGCTGGTAGTCTTCTCGATCTCCTCAACGGCCACGGGGGTTTGCCACAGTTGCGCTCCGCTGTGCCGATCCAGCGCAAGTACGGACAAGGTTCCGCGCCTGCCTAGCACCGCTCCCAACATGGTTCGATCCGCCTCGAACGCCGTTAGAAAAACACGGTTGTCCCAGACAATCGGCGACGAGTGCCCAGGCCCAGGCAGTTCCGTCGTCCACACCACCCGCAACGGCAATCCGATCCGCGCGTCCGAAGTGCCATCGCCGCGCGGGCCGCGGAACTGGGGCCATTCCTCGCCCATGGATACCATGACGAACAGCAGCCCCACTCCCAGCGGCTTGCGCATGGGACCAGTCTAGCTGGCGCCGCTCTACATCCGCCCCATCGTCAACACCATCCGGAACCGGGCCTTCCCGCTCATCATCCGTTCATAAGCCTCCGCCGCGCGCTCCAGCGGCATCGTCTCGATCATCGGCCGCACGCCTTGCCGGGCGCTGAACGCCAAGGTATCCTGCGAATCCAGCGACGTGCCCGACGGCCACCCCAGCACCGATCGCCGTGCCAGGATTAGATCCAAGGTCGACACCTGCACCGGCTCCTGGCTGATCCCCACAATCACCAGCTTCCCATTCGTCGCCAACCCGCCGAGCGCCGCGCTCATCGCTTCCGCATTCGTCACCGTCGTCAGAATCACCCGCGCCCCGCCCAGCGCCTGCAACGCCGCCGCCACATCCTGCTTCCCGCTGTCAATGTAATGATGCGCGCCTAACTGCCGGGCCTCCGCTTCTTTGTCCTTACCCCGCGCGATCGCCACCGTCGTATAGCCCATCTTCGCCGCGAACTGCACCCCCAAGTGCCCCAATCCGCCGACACCCTGCACCGCCACCACGTCGCCCGGCCGCGCCCCGCATTGCCGCAGCGGATTGAAGGTCGTCACCCCCGCGCACAACAGCGGCGCCGCATCCATCGCTCCCAAATCGTCCGGGATCTTCGCCACCGCCGACGCTGGCGCCACCATGTACTCGGCGTACCCACCGTCATAGCTCACGCCGGCAACCTGCATGTTCCGGCAGACCACGAAGTCGCCCTCCCGGCAGGAATCGCAGTAGCCGCAATTGCCGCCAAACCACCCGACTCCCACCCGCTGCCCTTCGCGCCAATTCATGACCCCGCCGCCCACCGCGTCGATCACGCCCGCTACCTCATGCCCAGGAATGCGCGGCAACTGCAGGCCTGGCCACACCGCCTCCTTCACCACCACATCGCTATGGCAGACCCCGCAGGCTTCCACCCGGATCCGCACCTGCCCCTCACCCGGAGTGGGAACCTCCCGCTCCACGACTTCAAATTGTCTCGCGGCGTTCACTTGCACAGCTTTCATCTTCGGCATACTCCTCCATAGAGTCCCGAGGACCTCAAAAGTTGCAGCAGGATTCGCTCAATCGCGTTCCTTTTCTCCCCGCGGCCGCGCAATCCGCTCCGCCGGGTACGGCGTGTTCCAGCCCTTCTCCGCGCCCCACAGAATACGATTCATCACGTCGTGCGGAAACTCGTCCACTTCATTCGCGTCAATCTTCAGCGATTGCCGCGCGGCCCATAGCTGCCGCCCGTGCAATCCCTTCAATACCGGATTCATCTCCGTCAGGCTCACTTCCGGCTGCAAGGCCGTGTACGGCTTCAAATCCGCCTTCGTGGTGAACACCGAATGCATCGCCCGCGCCGTCGCCGCATAGCGCACCCGCGGCTGAATCCGGTAAACATCCTGGATCGTGCGGATCATGCTCGCGTGGTTGTAGTGATTGCTATCCAGCACCCCGCGCCGGATATGCGGCCCAATCGCCATCCCAATCGTCCGCCGCCCGTCCACATGGTCCACCCCATCCTGCGCGTCGTCTTCGGTCACCAGGATCAGACTCTTCGCCCAGAACCGGCTCTTCGAAATCCCCTCCACGATACGCCCCAACGCCAGATCGTTATCCGCCACCATCGCCCGTGGCGTCGGGAAGTCCGGCCGCGTCCCCATCGTATGGTCGCTCGTCATCGTGAAGATCAGCAGGTTCGGCATCTTGCCGGACTTCTCCCGCTCCGCCAATTCCTCCAGCCAGATCTCCGCCCGAATCTGGTCCGGCACATTCATCGAACTCGGCGGAAAACGTTCGTTAATGTACTTTTGTAGCGCCGGCACCCCGCTGCGGTGTGCGATCACGTCTTTCCAACTCTTCTGCTGGTAGATCCGCCAGTACTCCGGCCACGACAGCAGTTGGTCTTCATTGATATCCTTCGCTCGTTGCGTCGCTGGATCCCACGTCGCCGCCAGCGAGAACGGCCCATAGAGCCGCACTTCCAGCGGCCGCTTCGGATCCTGCCAGAAGAAGCCTTTCGGCGACACCGTCAGCGCATCGGCCATGTTCCACGCATACCCCCGTGGCGACGCCGCGAACGCGCGCTCCACGTAATCGTTCACGAACCCCTGCATCAGCCACTGGTGCCCGTCAAAGCTGATCGCCCCGCCGGTATAGAAGTTGTCCAGCAACACGAACTGTTCGGCCAGCGCATGATGGTTCGGCGTCACGTTGCGCCCGTACATTAATAGCTTCGGATCGTTGTTCCCGCGCGGCATATCGGCGAAAACCTGATCATAGGTGCGGTTCTCCTTGATGATCAGGAACACATGCTCAATGCCCAGCTTGCTCAGATCCGCCACGCCGCCCGCCGCCGCAAACCGCGGCGCATTGGCTGCCTTCGCCTCGCGCAACCCCGCCGTTAACTGCGCCTCACCGGGTGCCGGAATCCGCCAGACCGACCCTTCAAACGCCCGCGCGTTATGCCCGCCCTTGTCCTGCAGCGTGCTCCCCATGCCCTTCACGTTCACCACCTGCAATCCGCCCCCCGGCGTCACCGCCAGCGCCGTGGGAAACCACGCCGTCGGAATCGCGCCCCGCATCCGCCAGCCCCGCCCGTCGTTCCCCAGCGCCACTACCGCGTTCGATCCGCCCGCCGTCACATACAGCGTCTTCCCATCCGGCGAAAACGCCACCGCCGATGGGGTTGACCCAAATGTCCCTTCCGGCCACGCCGGCACCTTCACCTCGCTCACCCGCAGCGATTCCAGGTCCACCAGACTCACCGAATCGGAATGCGCGTTCGCTACCGCCAGCGTTCCTTCATCTGGCGACAGCGCCAATCCCGCCGGCGCCAGCCCGACGTCGATCTGCCGCTCGGCGTAGCTCTCCATATCGATGATGCTCAGTGTTCCACTCGTCGACGCGCCCGTAACCGGATGGCTCCGCACTTCGCTCGTACTCGAAAACGCCGTCGTGTCCCCCGCCGCCGGCACCCGTCCGCCGCGGTTCGAGACATACACCCGCTTCCGCTTCGGCGACACCACCACTCCATACGGCACCATCCCCGTCTTGATCTCGCGCCGCGTCTTCCGGTTCTCCGCATCCACCACCAAAACGCCATTACGATTACTTAACGCCACCCAGGCCGTCCCCGCATCCGAAAAAGCGATGCCCGTCGCCACCGCATGGCCCGGCAACGGAATGCGCGCGATCGCCCCAAACTTTCGGTCCACCAGCGGAAGGATCGCCAGCGCATCCGGCCCCTCGCGGCTGGTTTCACTAATCCAGATCTCGCGCGTTGCCCCGGGCCGGAACGCAAGCCCCGTATAGGAGGTCGCATTGCTAGCCGCCCGCGCCACTTCCACCCCCGTCGCCATGTCCAACAGATGGACGCCGCGCGTGTTCAACACCGCCGTCAACCCCAGCCCCGCATCAACCGCGATCTCCACCGGCCGCCCCGCCATCGGCGAACTCTGCTCCCAGGGCCGAAGCAATTGATTTGTCGCTACCAGCACCTGCCCGTCCGGCTGCTTCCCAATCAGCGCCGTCGACGCCAGCAGCCCAACCGCCGCCGAAAACGCCTGCGCCGAATACACCATCGCCGCCACGCCGGCCAGCAGCACCGCCACCACCACAATCGGTCTCGATTTCCACATACTCACAAGCCACGCCTTCCTCTTTGGCCGCAAACCTGCCACGCGAAATCACGGGCTACAGCCCCACCCTATTATGAAACTGATCCAATGGCTGCTGTTCACCTTCGCCGCCGCTTTCGGCGCCCTCTTCGTCTCCACCGGCGGCTGGTACGACGCCCTCCAGAAACCCGCCTTCACCCCGCCGTCCTGGGTCTTCGGCCCCGCCTGGACCACCCTCTACATCCTCATGGCTGTCGCCGCCTGGCTGGTCTGGCGCGAGGGCGGATGGGTGGAGCGCAGCGGCGCCCTCGGCCTCTTCGCCACCCAGTGGATCTTCAACGCCGCCTGGACGCCGCTGTTCTTCGGCGCCCATCGCATTGGCCTCGCCCTCATCGATATCGTCATCCTTTGGTTTCTGATCCTCGCCACCCTCGTCGCCTTCTTCCAGGTCCGCTTAGTGGCGGGCTTGTTACTGCTCCCCTACCTGGCTTGGGTCACCTTCGCCACGGCCCTCAACTTCCGAATCTGGCAGTTGAATCCATAGACCGCCGCCGCACCCACCGGACATAGACGCCCAACGCCGCCGCAGCCGCCAGATGCTTCAATGGATGACCGCCAATTTCAATCCACAACCCAATTGCCCCATCGAAATACTCAAACAGCTTCGCCACCCCATACAATCCGATCATCGCCCACGCCGCAACCGCGCGTCGCTCGGAGCCCAGTGAAAGTAAGCCGACCCGAACGCCACCAGCGCCGTCCCAACCACGAAAGCCGTAAAGGCCCGTCTTTCCCATCCCTCCATCGCCCGGTCCCGCCGCAGTACCCCCACTCCTGCCATCGCCACCAGCAGAAACGGGAGGTTCGACACCACATTCGCGAAGTAGGGAATGCCCAACCGCGCCCCCTGCTCGGCGAATTGATAATACGCAGGATCCTGGGTCATCGCAGAAATACTCACGCGCTACGAGGAAGCACGTCCCGTTCCGCCCACCTGCCGCACGAAAGCATTGCCCTTAGACCGTGCCCCTCGCAGGCCCTGTACGGACAATGTACGGTCCCGGATCACAGAATGCCCGCTCCCCGGCGCGAACCCTCCGTCCAGCCCCAGACAAGGGTAACTTTTCACGCTTCTAATCTGGCCCATCCACTGGCATATCACTTCCAAAATCGATACGATAAAGTCTAGACGCTCCTGGGAGGCGTATTTGCTCCACCGAATCGCTCTTGCGGCTCTACTCTCGTCCTCTATCTGGGCGCAAGCCCCTTCCGCGTCCTTCACCAAAGGCGCCTACCCCGTCCTCGAAAAAGCCGGCTGCCGCTCCTGCCACAACAGCGACGGCGTCGCCGCCGGAACCCGCCTGCTCTTCCCCGAAGGTGCCGGTATCCCCGCCGACCGCATCGAGGCCTTCGGCAAGTCCCTCGTCAACCTCGTCGACCGCCTCGCCCCCGACAAGTCCCTCCTCCTCGCCAAACCCACGGCCCGCGTCCCCCACGTCGGCGGTCAAAAGATCAAGCCCGGCTCTCCCGAAGAAGCCGCCCTCCGCGACTGGATCGCCGTCCTCGCCCAACTCAATGGCGACGACCTCGCCAAAGCCATGATGTATCGCGAGGAGCAGGAAGCCGGTGGCGGCCACGCCGCGCCCAAAGTCGAACTCCGCCGCCTCACCCACAGCCAGTACAACAACACGGTCCGCGACCTCCTTGGCGACCTCTCCAAACCCGCCGATCGCTTCCCTCCCGAAGATTTCGTCAACGGCTTCCGCAACCAGATCCAGGCCCAGAGCCTCTCCCCGCTTCTCATCGAAAACTACAGCATCGCCGCCGAGAAGGTCGCTCTGAGCGCCATGCGCGGCGGCGACACCCGCGGTCTGCTCCCCTGCAAAGCCGCCACCCCCGCCTGCCGCGCGAAATTTGTCCGAGAATTCGGCCTCAGAACCTTCCGCCGCCCCCTCGAGCCCGCCGAACAGAAGCGCTACGAAGCGCTGATGGCCACCGAAAAGGACCTCATCAAAGGCGCCCAACTCGTTCTGGAGGCCATGCTCCAGTCCTCCAACTTCCTGTTCCGCCTGGAAGACACCTCCGAACCGAAGTGGAAGCCATACGCCACCGCCAGCCGCCTTTCCTACGCGCTCTGGGACAGCATGCCCGACGCTACCCTCTTCGCCGCGGCTGAAAAGGGCGAACTTGCCACCCGCCGCGGCGTCGAAACGCAGATCCGTCGCATGCTCGACAATCCCAAAGCCAAACAAGCTCTCGATGAGTTCACCGGCCAGTGGCTTCGTTTTGACCGCATCCTCACCTCCAGTAAGGATCGCCGCAAGTACCCCCAATTCACCCGCGAAACCGCCGTCGCCATGACCCAGGAAGCGCGCCTTTTCGTCAGTGACCTGGTCTGGAACGACAAGAACTTCATGGACCTGTTTACCGCTCCCTACGGCTTCGTGAACAGCGAACTGGCGGGCATCTACGGTGTCCCTACGCCCCCGCAGGACTTCGCCAAAGTCAACTTCCAACCCACTTCGGAACGCGCCGGCATCCTCGGCCAGGCCCTCTTCCTCGCCGCTACCGCCAAGCCCGAGGATTCCTCCCCCACCGCGCGCGGCCTCTTCGTCCGCGAAGTCTTCCTCTGCCAGCACGTCCCTGACCCGCCCGCCGGCGTCAACACCAACCTTCCGCCGTTCTCCGCCGCCAAGCCCCAAACCAATCGCGACCGCCTCTCCGAGCACGTCACCAATCCCGGCTGCGCCGCCTGCCACAGCCTCATCGACCCCATCGGCTTCGGCCTGGAAAAGTTCGATGCCGTCGGCGCCCGCCGTGACAAGTTCGCCCTCAAGGCCCCTCGTAAGCGCGGTGAAGACCGCGAAAAGGAAGAGATGGCCTGGTCCCTCGACATCGACCCGGCTGGCTTCGTCGCCGGCATCCCCAACTCCAAGTTCGCCTCGCCTTCCCAACTGGGCAATGTCCTTGCCAACAGTAACCAGTGCCAGGAATGCGTCGCCAAACAATATTTCCGGTATACCTACGGCCGCGCCGAAACCGCCGCCGACCGCCCGGTCATCCGCAAAATGACCGAAGACTTCAAGAAATCGAACTTCAAGTTCAAAGAGTTAATCGTGTCGTTGATGTTGCAACGTGAAATTCCAGGAGGGCCCGTTCATGCCGCACGTAATCACCAGCCGCGTTAGAATCTCCCGCCGCACCTTGCTCAAGGGCTTGAGCGCCGCGGGCAATGCCGTTATGGTCGGCCTGCCGCCGCTGGTCTCGATGTTCAACTCCCAGGGCACGGCTTACGCCGCTCCCGAAGCCACCACCGGCCCCAAGCCCATCGAGACGCGGTTCGTCCTCTGGTTCAACGGCAACGGCATCCCGGAGCGCTACTGGATTCCCGCCGAAGAAGGCGCCGATTACAAGATGACGCCTTGCCTGTCCCCCCTGGCTGCCTATCGCAACGACTTCCACATCCTCAGCGGCGTCGATAATGCCTCCGCCCACGGCCAGGGCAACGGCCATACCAACTCCATGTCCGGCCTCATGACCGGCACCATGTTTACCGGCCGCGGCCCCTCCGGCCCCTCCATCGACCAGGTCATCGCCGCCAAGATCGGTGGCGACTCGCGCTTCCGCTCCCTCCAGATCGGCGTTGCCCAGGAATCCTTCGGCGAAAGCATGCAGCGCAACATGAGCTGGGCCGGCTACGAACGCGCCCTGCCGCCGGAAATGATCCCCCATCGCCTCTTCGACCGCCTCTTCGGCGAACGCGAGGAGGGCTGGGTCAACCGCAAGAAGAGCATCCTTGACGCCATCCAGGCCGACGCCACGCTGCTCAAGAAAAAGCTTCCCAATGACGATCAGGTCCGCCTGGACGAGCACCTCTCCGGCATCCGCGATCTCGAACGGGCCATCGCCGGCCTGCCGCCCGAATACAGCAAGATCGATCCGC
Source organism: uncultured Candidatus Solibacter sp. (assembly GCA_964385495.1). Taxonomy (GTDB): domain Bacteria; phylum Acidobacteriota; class Terriglobia; order Bryobacterales; family Bryobacteraceae; genus CADEFT01. The sequence goes on along the minus strand of CAYLPH010000110.1, from coordinate 11,393 downwards.
CCGACTTCGACGGCGACATGAAGGATTGGCCGCGCATCGCCAAGCTCCAGAGCGACCTGCTGGTCCAAGCCCTCGCCACCCGCCAGACACGCGTCGCCAGCTACATGCTCACCAAGTGCCAGAGCATCTCGCGCTTCCCCTGGCTCGGCTACACCTCCGCCCGCCACCACGATTACACCCACGCCGAAGGCAAAGTCAGCGGCGCCGACGGCGTCGAGGGCCAGAAGGTGCTCCGCGACATCTGCAAGTGGCACGTAGAAGAGTTCGCCTATCTGATCGCCAAGCTCAAGTCCATCCCCGAAGGCGATGCCACCGTCTTCGACCGCACCGCCCTCATCTACGTCCACGAGCACGCCGAAGCCAACCCGCACAAGAACAGCGGCCTCGCCATGCTAGTAGCCGGCGGCGTCGGCAAGATCGCCAAAGGCAAACACACCAGAATCACCGGCACCGTAGGCGATGTCTACCAGACCGTAGCCGACGACATCGTAGGCGCCAACATCGGCAAATTCCCAACCGCCACCCGCAAAGTCAACGCAATCCTAGCCTAGTAGGGCAGACCTCCAGGTCTGCGGGGCGGCTTCCAAGCCGCCCCAAAGCCCCGACCTCCGAATAACCCAGATGTCCAGACTCCTGCCTCTCTTCATTTTCCTCTCCACGCTCGCGTTGGCCGACGACCGCGAGATCGCCGAATGGGTAATCCGCTGGGAGGGCCAAGTAACCCTGGAAAACTCCCCCGCCCCCATAAAAGACGTAAACCACCTCCCCCCCACCGGCGACCTCCGCATCACCGCCATAGACCTAACCGGCACCGTAATGGTCCCCCAGGAACTAGCCAAACTAGCCACATTAAAGCACCTAAAATCCCTCTACCTCCCCGGCCCCGTCTGGAACCCCGGTGGCGGCAATGAAGACGCCAACCCCATCTTCAAAACCCTAGCCCAAATCACCTCGCTCGAACGCATCTACGTCGGCTGGCACTTCGCCACCATCATCAACATCCGCGACAACGGCATCCAGGAACTCCAAACCCTAACCAACATGAAGGAGTTCCGCTGTTCGCAATGCCGCCTCACCAAAGTCGACTTCTCCGCCTGGAAAAACCTCCGCAGCCTCGACCTCAACAACACCCCCTATACCGACGCCGGCCTCGAAAGCATCGCCAACCTCACCCAACTTCGCCGCCTCCTCCTGCGTGACACCATGGTCACCGACGACGGCCTCAAATACCTCGCCAAGCTCACCAACCTAGAAGAACTCGACCTCTCCGGCGCCCGCATCTCCGACCGAGGCATCGAATCCCTCCGCAACCTCACCAACCTCCGCACCCTCCGGCTCCGCAGCGCCCAGGCCACCGACGCCAGCCTCGACATCCTCGCCCGCATGCCCAACCTCACCGGCCTCGACCTCTACCGCACCAAAATCACCAACGCCGGCCTAGCCCAACTCCAGAACCTCAAGCACCTCACCGACATCGACCTCCGCTACAGCCGCGTCACCGGCAATGGCGTCGAAGCCCTTCGCGCCGCCCTCCCCCAAGCGAAGATCCAATACGTCGGTGCCATGGCCATCAAATCCACCAATGCCGGCGCCGCCAAACCCTCTGCCGATACCGAAGCCGCCATTGCCGATTGGGTCAAAGCCATCGGCGGCAGATCGAAGCTCGAAGCCGGCCACCTCCGCACCATCGACCTCGCCACTACCCCCGTCAGCGACGCTCAACTCGCCTTCCTCTCCGAGCTCCCGCAACTCGAGGAACTCAACCTCCAAGCCACCCAAATCGGCGACCTCGGCCTCCAGTCCCTCGAAACACTACCCAGCCTCCGTGTTCTCGACGTCAGCAACACCACCGTCTCCGACGCCGGCCTCGCCCGCATCGCCAAGATCAAAACCCTCGAATCCGTGCGCATCGCCGGTACCCTCGTCGAAGGCCCCGGCCTCGACCAGCTCGCCGCCCTTCCTAACTTGCGTGAACTCGATCTCGGCAACACCAAGATCGACGACAAAGCCTTCCCGGCCATCAATAAGCTCACGAACCTGACTTCGCTCCGCCTCAGCTACACCGAAATCAGCGACGCCGGTATGAAGCAGTTGAGCGGCCCCACCAAATTGGAAACCCTCCACCTCGCCGGCGCCGACGTGGGCGACGAATCCCTGGCGGTCATCGCCAAGTTCACCGGCCTGAAGTACCTCATCCTCAACCAGGCCCGCTTCAGCGACGAAGGCACCGTGGCCCTCAAGCCCCTTATCAACCTGGAGCGTATCGAGATGTTCCGCTCCGCCGCCGGCAACGCCACCGCCGAAACGCTCGCCACCCTCAAGAACCTGAAGGTGGTCAACCTCGACTACACCGCCCTCAACGACAAAGGCATCGCCGCCCTCAAGAGCCTTCCCAACCTGCGCCAACTCAGCCTCGACAACGCCAACATCACCGACGAAGCCGTCGCCACGTTGAAGTCCATGAACAGCCTCAAAAGCCTCAACCTCTACCACACCCTGGTTTCGGAAAAAGGCTACCAGGATCTCCAGGCTTCCCTGCAATCCTGCAACATCGTCTTTGATCGCGATTCCGCGCTGCCCAACCGGAGGACCCGCTAATGAAACGCAGACTGCTCACCATACTGGCTCTCACCACACTGGTTGCCGCAGCCACCCCGCCTGTCGAGTCCGGCGACGAGACGCGCTGGATCGAAGACGCCGGCGGCACCGCCATCCGCGATGCCCAGGGCCGCATCACCGGCATCGACTTCCGCGCCAGTTGGGTCTCCGACAACGACCTCCGCAAGCTCGCCCGCCTGCCCCACCTCACCTACCTCAATCTCTCTCTAACCCGCATCACCGACCAGGGCATGCAGGAACTCAAGAACCTCCCCGGCATCACCAATCTCAGCGTGCGCTGGGCCGAGTTCGTCACCGACGAAGGCCTCTCCGCCCTCAAGGGTTGGAAGAAGCTCAAGACGCTCGATGTCCACGGGACCAAGGCCAGCGACACCACGCTCGACCACATTGCCGGCATCACGACGCTGGAAACGCTCGACGTCGGTTCCGTCATGCTCACCGATGTCGGCCTCGAACGTCTCGCCGCGCTCCCCAATCTCAAAGCCATCACCGTCGGCGGCAACGAAATCGGCGACGCCGGACTCCAAGCCTTCCGCCAGATGCCCGGCATCCAGTACCTCGACCTAAGCGGCCGCCAGGGCACCGACTCCAATGTCTGGGCCATCAGCATGTCCGACGTCGGCCTGGAAGCCCTCCTCACCCTCACCCAGCTCAAGGAACTGCGCTTCGGCTGCACCTCCATCGGCGTCGGTATTGAAGGCCAGCGCTTCGCCACCGTCAGCATGATGAGCGTCAACCCCAGGTGGCTGGAGAAGATGAAGGGGTTCAAGAATCTGCAGCGCCTGCAATTGCAGGGGTGCGATCGCGTGGATGACGAAGGCGCCGCAATCCTCGCCACCTTCCCCACCCTCGAACAAGTCGACCTCAAGGGCACCGCCGTCACGGAAAAAGGACTCGCCGCCCTACGCGCCGCCAAACCCAAACTGAAGATCAACCACGGCCCCTGGGACGCCAAAGCCGCCAACTTCCGCAATAACTAGCCCAATTCAACATCCACGCGATAAGTGGCCGTCGATCCGGACCATCCGACTTTGTTCGTCACTTCCGGGGTTTGACCCCCTACGGTCGCGGATACCGGGGAATTCACCTCCTGCGCTGGATCGGGAAACGGCTCCGTTCCAGAAGGGAGGTCGCCGGGAACCAGGGACCCTAAGCCGCTGACCCGCGGAAGGATCACTTCACCGGCGCGTGCCGGCCGCGCGGCGGTAACGGGCGAGAAGTCCTAGTGATAGGCGCCCATAATCTCCGGCCGCTCCGCCGGGATCAGAGTAAACACAACCCGGCTCGTTCCCCCTCCCAGGATGCGGCGTCCGGGATCCTCCGACATGGAGGCGACGCGCACCGGACGCTGCGGCGGCAGCGCGGGGGCGTTGGCCGGCGCCGGGCTTCCCATCTGACCCCGAGTTCCGTAGAAAGCGCCAGTCCCCGCCGTGACCCCGTGCGGAAAGTACCCGCTATCGAAAATGGCCCCGATCAGGCGTTCGTCCGCGTCCAGAAACTCCCACTTACAATCGGCCAGGTTTCCGCTCGCGCGATCCGCAATTCCGAATCCAGCCGCGGGCGTGGGGCTGAAGCCCATCGCAAAGATCCTGCTGGTCCATAGGCCATGTGCCGGGACTCCATTCACGGCCACGATGTCGCCTATGGTCAACATATCGGTGAACGGCCGGTTGGGCGGAGCAGGGGTCTGCGTCGCCGTCGTGCCCCGCCCGCCCGGATCGACGACATCGGAACGATAGGTGACGGCGTTGTCTACATCGACAACCAGAGTCACCCGGCTGTCACCTTGTCCGAACGCGGCGGGGGCGGAAAGGCAAACTAGCAAGTACAGGTAGCAGACTGTCTTCTGAAGCATAAAGAAACATCTCCTCATTCGTTTCAATTGATACTGGCGAACACCCATGGTTGCTAACCCCGGCTCTGCCCCGGGGTTAGCGGGCGAAGTAGCCGCTGATGTCGAGGACCACGTTGGTTTGCCGGTATGCATACACATCCACCGCTCCTCCGGCCCCCGCTGGAACGATAAAGCCGCTGGTAACCGTCTGCCCCTCGAAGGCGTTGATCACCGAAGCGTTCGGTCGCGATTGACCGCTGGGCCAGACGGTAAGATAAGGCATCGGATTTCCATTGGGCATCACCGTGGCATGAAGTGCGTAAGCCTTCGCGGTTGTGGGAATGCCAAGACACTCAGGCGATGATGGGATGGGGATGGTGCGCGAACTCTCGTTCGGAAAGATCGGTCCGCCGAACACTCCCGTTCGCCGCGTGTCCGTGGTGTCCATGACACGGCAGGGACGCCGCGCGTAGTACCAGAGTCCTTGTCCGTTATCGGGAGCGAAGTAACCATTGATGTCTACAATGACATCCGTGCCCGTAAGTGCGAAGAGATTGATGCTGCCGTCGGCGGAGGCTGGGAGAATTACGCTGTTCGCCAGCACCCTTGCATTCGGAGAGTTGATTGTGGAAACGTTCGGCCGCTGGGTGCCGGCAGGCCAGGCGGTGAGATAGGGCAGCGAGGTGGGCGGAACCACCGTTACGGTTGCGGAGTAGGCCGCCGCGCCGGAAGGAATCGGGCAGTCCGTGCTTTGCGGCAACCGGAAGGTGCGTGTCTGCCCTGCGGCGAGCGAAGGGGGGCCGAACGGGCCGCCGCCAGGACGATACGCGGGCCTCGTCTCGATGACACGACACGGTGTAATAGGATAGTACGCGAGGTTGGAAAGCGCGGCATCGTCCGTGAAGTAGCCGGCGATATCGACAATTACGTCGGTAGCATCGGGCGTATATAAACTGACCTGCCCGTCATCTCCCGCGTGAACGATGGCCGAATTCGCCACGATCAGGCCGTCCGGGGACCGCACGGTCCACACATTTGGCCGGTTGTAGCCGGCCGGATAGAGCGTGATGTAGTCGAGCCCGGTGGCTCGCGGCACCACGGTGACATTAAAGACGAAAGCTCTCGCCGACAGGGGCACGTTACATAATGTAGAGGCGGAGGGACTGAAGGTGCGTGTTTCGGCCGCTCGCAGGGAAGGAGGACCGAACGGCAAGGTACGACCTTCAAAGTTGTATTCGCTCCGGGTTTCCACCAGCCGGCAAGGCGTCATGCTGACAAACCGTAGCGGGGTTGGGGCCATTTGGGACCCTCTCTTATACCTCCAACCGGGCGGCAGGTTGATCCTGACAGGGTCTTGCGCATTTGCGGATGCTCCACTTCGGGCGTGGGCAAGTACCGAGCGCCCGAGTGTGAAAACACACGGACAGCGATTGAACCGGATATTCGGGGAAGAGAGCACACCACTCTGGACACCATCCGTTTTCTTCTCTACTGCGTCCGAGAACCTGAATTCATTGATAAACATTGACGCCCTGGCCCAGCCCTCCGTCACAGGCCCGGTCGTGAAAGGAGGGACAGCAAAACGACCTGCTCCACTCACTGTAAGGGTGTACGTTGTGTCAACTGAGAATGTGACCCCGGAATCCCCGGAACCCGTGATTGGCTCCAACTCAATGGTCTCCAAAGAGTAGCTTTCCGTCAGAGCAGACGTGTGCACACCCTCAGTGATTGCCGACGCGGACAATTCCCCCATGGTGTTGTTGTCAGTCAGTAACGCCGCGTTCGCTGCGGCGTAGGATGCTTGCCGGAGATCAACGCCGCCGCTGCCACGGCACGTGCCGGTCACAGGATCCGGACTTAGGTTGACTGGATGGCCTGGACCGCCGTGTATCGGTCCGGTCCTCACCCCTGGCGCGCCAGTAACACCACATGGAGCCTGCTGGTATGTTAAGGCCCAGACCTCTTTTCGAATCTCGTAGATAGGTCCGACGCCGACGGTGACTGCCAGGTCAGAACCACCGGCCGGAACCGCGATGAGCGCAGCCAGCAAGGCGGCGAACAGGAAAGCATAGTTCATACATTTCTCATTGAAAATCTGTAAACGAAATGGAGTTATTGCACTGGAAGATTGAAAGCCGTGCCTGGAAGATAGGCACCGTTCACCTGCACTTTGGCTGTGCCTGGTGCAGCGCCCGACGGCACCCGGATATCGACCGGGTTGCCCTGTTCCCTTTCGAGAAGCCGACAGCGGAGCTTCTTTGGCCGCTTCAAGCTGATGTTCATGGTGATCTCCTCCAGTTTCGGGATTAATGTACGCCTCAGTCGAACGCTCGGCTCGTCTCAAAATGACGCCCAAGTTTGAGTTCAGCATCTGCCGAAGGCAGTCCGCTGGAACGAAGGGTTAGGCCCCACATTCAGAACATGAGTACGCCGACTTCGCACTAGGTTTTGGACGGTTCGGAACAGCTCTTCCTCTTCGGGAGAGGGTCGACTTCGGTCACGATTGCGCAAACCGTCCATGCGGCAACCCCCAGAGCTAGGACACCATAACCAACCCAACCGGCAAACGGTAATGCTTTTGGATCAAGCAGCATAGCCGGGAGCGCAAGCCATGAAAAGACGACCGTGGAGTAGATGAGCTTCTCAGCTTTCCGCTTCCCGACGCCGCCTGGCGCGGCCGGCCGTTTGCGAACCTCCTCAGGTACTTCAACCTGAACGAGGATCGCCCTCTCGAAGGACTCGGCAAGGGCGATGTACCAAAGGCAGGAGCGAATGTTGCGCAACTCCCACCAGAAAAGACCGAGAGTGACGACGGCGCCGAAGAGCGACAACACGACAACTGCTGGAGCGCGCGAAGAGCCGATGCCGAGAACAGCGGTCAGGAGGGCAGCACCGTTTACTAAAGGAACCAGACCAAGCAACTTGAAGCTCATTTCGTCTGTTCCTTTGATGCTTTGCTGCAAGACATCGTACATCTTCGCGGGCGTAACGGAGTCAGACTTCGTAGCGTTCACTTTTTCCTCCCTTTGTCATGTCTAAGGGGCCCTAACTCATGTTTAGCTGACCTGCATAAAACCGTTTGAATGGATTGGAGTTATTGCACCGGAAGATCGAAAGCCGCGCCTGGAAGATAGGCCCGTTCACCTGCAGTTTGGCTGTGCCTGGTGTAATGCTCGACGGCACCCGGATATCGACACGGTATTGGACCCCCGCCATTCGATGGCATTGATCACTTCACCTTGACGTTGCATTCACTTTCATCAGTTTCCCGGAACTCCCGACCCGGTACAGGGCTCGTTCCCCTGGCCAGCTAATCTTGTTGATCACTGGCCAACGGGAATGGTTGCGACCGGTCCCGGGATCCACGCCGCGGTCAGCTCAATTGCAGCGATGCCCGCACTCACCCCGGCAGGGATCCGGACGTCAACCCGATAGTGGTCCGTGGTCCCAGGCCAGCCGATTCCGTTGATCACTTCAGCATCGCGCCCATTAATCGTGACATTGAGAGGGGAATTCACCTCGTACGGTGTGTCCGCCGGAAAGACTTGTCCCGGCGGAAGGAATACTTTGGTGGGACCGAGATTCTTCGCTCGCACAATCAGCGTCTCACCGGCGCGCGCTGGGTGGGACGGATCGACGGGCGTGAAATCCGAGTGGAAAACCATCGGCCTACCCCCTTCAGATACCACCTCAGGTCGAAACGCCGGGTAGAGATACAGGAGATACCGTGCCGAACCGCCACCGTTGATCCGCCGCAGCTTACCGGTTTCAGACATCGGCGCAAATCGGGCTCCGACCGCCCCAGGATAAAATGCGCTCTGACCGTGGATCCCCATGAAGGCGCCGGTTCCGCCGACGACCGCCCAGGACCCGGACGCACCGCCGGCCGTGGACATTCCAGGAGCAATTGGGCCTGAATTGTGTCCGAGCGTCATGATATGGCCCACGAGCGTTCCTTCGCCGGACAGCATCTCGTAGTGGCATTCAACGACACTGCTACGGAAAACGTCGGCAATGGCCTGCTGGTCGTTCAGCGGATCCGGCCGATACGTGATCTGCATGCCTTTCTGGATTCGAACGCCCTTCGCGGGCTTTCCGTTGATTGAGACGATGTCTGCCATGTGAACCATGCGCGTATTCTGCGGTGCAGGCGAGACCGTTCTTCGTTCTGGGGTAGACGCGTAGTCGCGTGGGTCACCCGTCTCATCAAAGTACATGACACTGTTTTCGACTTCCACCGTGAGGACCACAGGCTGCGGCTGGGCGAAGGCCGCCGCGCATCCCATCATCATCATCAGACTGATTCTCAATATGTTCATACATTTCTCCTTGGAAGCTTTATTAAACGGAATGGAGTTACCGCACCGGAAGATTAAAAGACGCGCCCGGAAGATAGGCCCCGTTTACCTGCACTTTGGCCGTGCCAGGCGTAACGCCCGACGGCACCCGGATATCGACGCGATATTGGTCCCGTGCCTCCGGCCATCCGATGGCGTTGATCACTTCGACCGGCGCGTCGTTCACCAAAGCCTCAACGGGAGTCGACACCGGGCGGGCGGGATCCTGCGGGAAGACTTGCCCGGTCGCTAACGAAGGCTGCACGGGCCAACCGGCTCGGACTTGCAACGTCAATACTTCGCCGGCGCGCGCCGGCCTCTCCGCGGTTACGGGGCTGAAGTCCGAGTGAAACGCCGACATGATGTTCGGCAGCACGGCGCCCGATAGATGGATTGCCATCGTCATGGTTCCTCCGCCATTCACCCGCCGCCGGGCCGGATCCTCCTGCATGGAGGCCACCCTTAGATTGCTGGCGCCAACGTTTGCCCCCTGCCCATGCACCCCGTAATAGGCGCCCGTACCTCCAAGCACCGCCAGTACTCCCGCACCGCCCGGAGCGCCCGGGGCCGAGACTCCAGCGCCCATCCAAAACCCATATAAAGCGCCTACCTGCGCTCTGTCCGGGGTCATGATCTCCAGCGTCATCGGGTGCATCTGGTTGCGGGCGAAGTCCGCATTGACTTGCCCGATCACGGTGCCTTGCGCGAAGAATGTGCCAGCCGCGGGTTTCCCTCCGACCGATACGATGTCGGCAACGATCGCGTACCGCCGCAACGCCATCCCAAGTTGGGGGTCAGTGGGAACCGGGCCAGGCAGGGTTCCAAACTTGGTGGCATCGCCATGCTGGTCCATGTAAAACACAAAGTTTTCCAACTGGATGTTGGTCGTGATCTCCGGAGCAACCTGGCACATCGCCAGTGCCGGAATCAGGAAAAGCAATCGTCTCATGTTCGATCTCCTCTCATCTGCGCTTTTGGTCCACACGGCGCTCAACTGGAGTCTGAGAAAAGGATCCACTGACCGATGCTGCCGTTCACAGTGTACGGATGCCATCCCTTTCTCAGGTCCCTTTGCTTCTTGAAACATCCGGTGTAACTTGTCCGAGCCCAAGAAATGGAACCAACAGAATCAATCGCTTCATATGCTCCTTAGGACTTTCGACGTACAAGTCAACTCCAACTTCAAGATCCGGAGTGGATGTAGTTCCGGCCTGCCGACGGTAATCCTGATGCGATTACTCGATGCGAATCTGGATTTCCTCCGAAGGTATCCACGCAGATGTCAGCCGCACGACCGCTTGACCCGCCGGCACCCCGCCCGGCACGCGGAAATCGACTCGGTAGGTGTCCAGGGTCCCGGGCCAACCGATCTTACTCACCACCTCGGCAGGTATGCCGTTGATCGTCACCTCTACTGGTGCGTTGACCTCCTCAAACGGTGCCTCAGCCGCAAACGGCTTGACGCCTGGTGGAATCAACAAAGGCAGCGTGGGCCCCAGACCCTTGGCTTTCATAACCAGCAACTCGCCCGCTCGGGCTGGTTTGGCGTTGCTCACCTGATCGAAACCAGCGCCGTGAAAGACCGCCGGTCCCTCAGGTTGAGATACGATCTCGGGCCAGAACCGGGGCACGACATAGAAGGTCGCCTTGCCACTTCCGCCGCCATTGATTCGCCGCATTGAGGGGTCTTCGGCGACTGAAGTCGACCGTGAAGTCCCGGTCGAAACATGCTCACCGGTCAGGCCAAAGTACGCCCCGGCACCCCCGAGCACCGCATGGGGAAAGAAGCCGCCGTCCACCAATCTGCCCACAAACCGGCCGTCCGCCGAAAGCAACTCCCAATTGCATTGCTGCCTGCCCTGGTTAATCACCGTGTCCGCGATGCCGAATCCGGGCCGGGGAGCCGGACTGAAGCCCATTCGCGTGGCGCAGGTCATATGGAGGCCCTTCGCCGGCCGGCCATTGATCGCCACGATGTCCTCAACCAGGCAATAATCAAAGAACGCTCTGTCGATGGTCACCGGCACGGGCGTGGCGCTCACGGCGCGCTTGTCGGCATCCGCAACGTCGTAGCGGTACACAACGGCGTTCGCTACATCGATTTCCAGCACCGCCACGCGCTGGGCGGTGGCAATGCCGACAGCAAAGAGAGCAATCATCATCGATCGCAACTGAATGTTCATAGAGTCATCGCTTTCCTAAATGTTAGTGGCGTATACTGCAGAGGGGCCTTCGGGTCTTTCGAAGTAATGGAAAGAAACTCCCTCCGCTGGGAGTGGCGGGAACTGGCTGAAAACCGGACCAATTTGTTTTTGATCTTCAAAAGGCCGTGGGAGCGGCGGTCGATATCCATGTGGCGCACCCCCGATTTGAGCTCGCCAACCCATATGAGATAGAGTCATGGGCAGATCTTTGTAGCCGGCAACCCAAAGTTGCCCGCCTCTGGCCGGGGTGGGTGGGGGTTCCGCCCACGAATCCGCCACGCACGGAGCCTCGCTTTCGCTGGCGCTTACGGGATCCCCGGAGTCCGTGTACGGTGTAGATACCACCACTGCTGTCCAAAACGGTAGCGGGTCGTAAGTAGGCGTGTTGAAAACATAGGG
>CAYLPH010000109.1:0-21068 GCA_964385495.1 uncultured Candidatus Solibacter sp. | reverse complement strand
AGGAAAACACATCGGCGCTCTAGACGCTCTTGACAGGTCGCTCCATATCAGAAGACAAGAGCTTCGCGACGTTGGTGCAGGTGGCAAGGCTGTGGCTGGTGGTGCTGGTGGCGAATCTGACCGGCATTCACCTGGCGGCCTGGTTCTATGCGGCCACGCCGGCGGTGGATGCGCCGGTACGGCAGGCGATGCATGCCATTGGCAGCGAGCTGTTTGGGGGCGACTTCTTCACGGTGCTGGTGAAAGGCATCGTCGCGGGGTGGCTGATCGCGCTTGTGGTGTGGCTGAAGGCGGCGGTGGATTACGCGGAGTTCGGCGCCATCGCGGTGCCGACGTACCTGGTTGGGTTGGGCGCGTTCAGCCATATCGTCGTGGGGTCGGTGGAGGTGCTGTTCCTGGTGATGAGAGGGTCGCTGTCGTGGTTTGCGTACTTCGGCGAGTTCTTCGTTCCGGCGCTCATCGGCAACTGCCTGGGCGGTGTGTTGCTGGTGGCGGCGTTGAATCACGCCCAGGTGGTGGCGGGGAAGGAATAGCGCGGGCCGCTTCATTCCTTGCGATAGACGCGGATGCGGTGGTCGGTGAAGCGAAGGTAGGGCGCGGGGGAGCGCTGTTGCATGTGGCAGTCCAGGCAACGGGTGGTGTTGCCGGCTTTGCAGGGGCGCTGAGCGGTGGCGTGGCAGGTGCGGCACTTCGCTTCGTAGAAGGCGGCGTTGCGGGTGGAGTTGCCGTGCGGGTTGTGGCAAGTAGTGCAAGTGAGTGCGCTGCTGTTCTGGTAGCAGGCGCTGGCGAGCAGGCCGACGGGCGCGTAGCGGATCGACATAGGGTCGGTGATTTCTGGTGTCTCGTCGGGCGCGGCGTTGGGGAGGCGATGGCAGGAGGCGCAAAGAGCGGTGACCTCGTGCTGGGTACGGGGCGCTTTCTTGATCGCGGTGGGGGATTTCAGGTGAGCACTGGCCTCGCCATGACAACGTTCGCAGGTGACGCCGGGGATCATCTCCCGCAGGTTGGGGCCCGGTTTGACGCCGGTGGCGTGGCACTGGAAGCAACGCGTGATGACATCCGGTGTTTGCGGCAGGCCGAGCGCGGCTTTGGCGGTGGTGGAGGCGGCGGCCGGATGACCCATGGTGAGGCGTCCGGCTTTCACTTCGGCGTAGTAGGAGATGCGATGTTCGAAGTACGTGTCGCCGATCCGTCCGACGGGCGTGGAAGCCTGTGCGCCGGAGCCGAAGGCCCACTCCAGGCGGCCGCTGGCGGTATCGGGGCCTAACGTAGCGGTTACGTTCAAGCCCTGGCGGGTTAGCTCATAGAGAAACGAGACTCCGCTGCGTTCGCGTAAGGGCTGCGCGGCGAGCAGTTCGGGCACCGGCGTATCGATGATGCGGCGCAGAGCGAGTGCGTGGTGGCTGCGGGTTTGGGAGGCATGCTGCTGGGGGTGGCAAGGCTGGCAGGCGGCTGGTCCGGCGAGGCTGGCGGCCGGCGCGTGGAGGGGGAATAGCAGGACCAGCGCCCATGGGTGACTCACAGTCATCCATAATATCGGTCATGTGGGCCGCTGGTTTGTTGGGATTGTGGATGTGGCAAGCGGTGTCCCTTAACCAGGTGGAGCAGGCGCTGCAGGCGGGTGCGTTTCAGAAAGCTTTGGACGGGCTGGCGGTGATGGAGGCGCGGGATGCGCGGTGGCAGAGCGCGGCGTCGCGGGCGTGGGATGGGCTGAATGATCCGGCCAAGGCCGTGCAGCACGCCGAGCGGGCGTTGGCGATGGAGCCGGGCAATGCCATCTATCATGCGCGGCTGGGACAGATCTTCCTGGCTCGCAATACGCCGAAGGCGGCATTGGAGATTTTCACGGAGGCGGCTGGGCTGTTTCCGGAGAACTTCGTGGTGCGGTTGGGGCGGGGGCTGGCGGCGAAGGAGATGCTGCTTTACGAGGATGCCGAGCGCGAGTTGCGCTGGTGTCTGGAGAAGCAGCCTGGCGGGGCGTTGGCGTTTGATGCTCTGGCTACGCTCTACGTGCAGCAGTCCCGGTTTGTGGAGGCCGGGGTGCTGGCGGAGGGTTTTCTTAAGGCCAATGGCGCCGATTATCGCGGTCCGTATTTTCTGGCTGCGGCTCGCGAGGGCCAGCAGTTGGAGGATGGGGAGACGCTGCGGCTGATCGGCGTGAGTTTGGAGCGGAATCCGCGCTTCGCGGCGGCGCATGCTTTGCGGGGGAAGATTCTACTGAGACAGAAGAAGCTGGCGGAGGCTGCCGCCAGCTTGCGGACTGCGATTTCGTTGCGGCCGGACCTGGTGCAGGCGCACTTGCATCTGGCTCGCGCGTACCGGGAAGCGGGTGATGAAGCGGGCGCGGCGCGGGAGTTTGAAACGGTGAGGCAGTTGAAGGCCAGGGAACAGGAGCCCCGGCCTTCGCTGCTGTATCATCGCGGCGGGAAGTGAGCGGGAAGACACCCGCTCGCCCGATCACGGCTCCGTAACGGAAATCGGGAGTTTACATAAACCGAATCAGAATTGCAGCTTCATGGCTAACTGCACCTGTCGCGGGGTGTTGCTGACGTTGGTGATGCGCCCTACCAGGGCCGCGCCGACTGTGACGTTCGGGTTGGCGAAGTAGGGCGTGTTCGTGAAGTTGTAGAACTCGCCGCGCACCTGCAGGTTGGTTCCTTCGCGGAGCTTATCCAACCGGAAGCGCTTGCCGAGAACGAAGTCGAAGCTGCGCAGGCCCGGTCCCCAGATCACGCCGCGGCCGGAGTTGCCGATGGTGTACAGAGCGGGGGTGGCGAAGGCGCTGGTGTCGAAGAAGCGCTCGGTGGTGCGTTCCGAACTGGACAGGTTCGGGTTGCGGAGGATGTTCGGCACGTTCAGGTTGTTGGCGCAGGCGCAGGTGTCGATGCTGACGCCGGGGGTAAGTGGGAAGCCGGCCTGGAAGGTGACGATGCCGTTCATCTCCCAACCGCCGACGACGGCGTCGGCGACGGGCCCTTGCGCCCACTTGTGGCCCTTGCCGAACGGAAGCGTGTAGCTGAAGCCGGAGGTGACGCGATAGGGAGCGCTGTCCGGAGCGATGCCGCGGTCAAGTTGACGATTGCCCACCGGATCGCGATAGCCCTGCTCCCCAACATTCATGAGCTTCTGCCAGGTGAAGGATGTGAGGAAGCCAAGGCCGGAGGCGAAGCGGCGTTCCGCTTTCATCTGGAGGGAATTGTAATTGGAGCTGCCGATCCAGCTCTGGCTGGTGACGCCGCCGGGATACTGCGGATAGGGAATGAACGGCGCGATGCGGCGGCCCTGGGCCTGCGGCGCGAGGTTCACTGGGATGGCGTTCACGTTATAGGCGCCGTAATGCAGGTGCGAGCCCTTGCTGCCCGCATACCCGACTTCCACCATGATCTGCTTGATCTCGCGCTGGATGTTGATGTTCCATTGCTGGAAGTAAGACATGGGGTTGTCGTCAGGGTAGATGGAGACGGCTGTGGCGTTGCGGCCCGTCTTGTCGGCGGGAGCGTAGGGAACGCGGTCAAGCGTGGTGCGCCAGGTGACCTGGTCGAGCGTGTTGTAGCGGCCCACGTCTGCGTCGGCGAAGATGGGGTCGGACTGCATGAAGCCGAAAGCGCCGCTGCTCATGGTGCCGACGGCG
The DNA here is from genome assembly GCA_964385495.1 of uncultured Candidatus Solibacter sp. Taxonomy (GTDB): domain Bacteria; phylum Acidobacteriota; class Terriglobia; order Bryobacterales; family Bryobacteraceae; genus CADEFT01. The sequence goes on along the minus strand of CAYLPH010000109.1, from coordinate 17,437 downwards.
AAGATGCCGTAGCCGCCGCGAATGACGGTCCGGTTGTCTCCAAATGGGCTATAGGCGAAGCCAACGCGCGGGCCAAAGTTATTCCAGTCGTTCTTCCAGGGCGTGTTGCGGAAGCCGTTGGTGCCGAACTGGATGTACTCGCCCTTGTTGAGATCGAAGACGCCACTGCGGTTCTGGGCTTCGTGATAGAACAGCGGGGCGTCCCAGCGCAGGCCGAGGTTGAGCGTGAGCTTGCGGCTGAGGCGGATGTCATCCTGCACGAACAACGCGTAAACCGAGGTGCGGGATTTGAAGAAGCCGGGGAAGATGCGGTAGCTCATCTGGGCGGGCAGGCCCAGCAGGAAGCTGGCATAGTCGAAGCCGGTGCCGTTGAGGCCGCGCTGGTCGGTGAAGATCGGCTGGAAGCGCCACAGCGTGGCGCCGGGGTTTGGCTGCAGGTTATCGGTGCGGATCTTACGCACTTCTCCGCCGAAGCGGATGTTGTGGCGGGCCAGCATGAGCGAGGTCACGTTGACCATGGACTTGCTGTCCTGCAGTTCGAAGAAGAGCGTATCGCTGGTAGCGCCAAGGCGGGCGAAGTTGGTCCACTGGAAATCCGGCGTGCCGAGCTTTTCGTCGCCATTGGGCAGGCCCATGATGCCGAGCGAGTTGGTGCTGACCTCGCCGAAGCCCGGAACAGGGCGCTTCGGATAGGTTTGGAACCAGCCGAGGTGGAAGCTGTTGGTCATGCGCGGGCCGAAGATGTGGATGTGGTTGAAGACGGCCTGGCGGGCGCTGTTGCGCGTATAGATGCCCTGGCCGAGCACGCCGGGAACACCACCGCCCGCGTTGGGGTTCGGGAAGGGCTGCGGGGGAACCTGATCGGTCTTGCGGAAGGAATAGCGGGCCATGATCTTGTCGTTGGACGAGAAGTTATGGTCGCCCTTGATGTCCCATTCCGTCGGGTCGTCTTTGACGGTGCCGAAGGCGGTATAGTTGGCGAAGTCGGCGGCAATCTGCGGGTCGGGGAAGAGCTTCTGGATGTTGAGGGCCGCGGGGCTGAGGCGATTGGCGGGGATGGTGTTGTTGGGGAAGGCGTCGCGCACGAGCACGGTCTGGCCGGCGGCGTTGGTAACGTTACGGCCGCTCAAAGGGTCGAAGATCTGGTTGCGGAAGACCGTCCGGCCCAGCGCGTCGGTGCCGACCGCGCCGCCGAGAATGCTGGAGAAGTTGCCGGCTTTGAAAGCGGGCGTCGGGACGCTGAGGTTGTTGAAGGCCTGCGCGGAGCGCTGTTTGGTGAACTGGACGTCGAAGAAGAAGAAGGTGCGGTTCTTGATGACCGGCCCGCCGATGGTGCCGCCGTATTGGTTGCGCTTGATGACCGGAACGGTGTGGGTGTAGTAGTTGCCGGCGTTGAGCTTGTCGTTGCGCAGGAACTCGAACAGCGTGCCATGGAAAGTATTGGTACCGGACTTCGTGGTCGAGGTCATGACGCCGCCGCTCGATTCCCCATACTCGGCGGAGAAGCTGTTGGTGAGGACTTTGAACTCATCGACCACGTCGGGGTTGGGGTTCACGGGATTGCCAGCCCAGACGTGATTGCTGCTATGCGCGCCGTCGATGTAGTAGGGATCCTTGCGGACCAGGCCGCCCTGGGTGACGGTATTGCCTTCGCGGTTCTGGGCGATGCCGGGCACCAGCAGGCGAAAGTCCTGCGGGTTGCGGCCGATGCTCGGCAGCGCGGTGAGTTCGCGGGTGGCGACCGTCGTGCTGAGTTGGCCGGTTTCGGTTTCAACCAGCGGCGTCGTGGCTTCGACGTTGACGGTTTCGGTAGCCGTGCCGGTTTCCAGTTGCACGTCGATGCGGAGCTGGCGGGTCATCTCCAGATTGACGTTCTGGCGGACGAACTTCTTAAAGCCAGACGCCTCGGCTTCCACGTTGAAGGTTCCTGGCGGCAGGTTGGGGGCCGTGTAATTCCCAACGGAATCGGTGGTGGTGTTGGAAACGATTCCAGTGCCGGCGTTGGTGACGGTGATCTTGACGTTGGGGACAACCGCGCCCGAGGCGTCGGTGACCGTACCTACGATGGAACTGCTGATGGATTGGGCTTGGCCGCAAATGGCGGCGGATAGAAGAAGAATTGATAAGCGAAGCATCCTGGCCTCCCGTGGGGCCAAGTATATATCAGATTCGAAACGGTTCGCTAGTTTTTTAGCGTGCTTTCCATTGCAGACGCGTGCCGCTCGCCCAAGCCACCCATGCGGGATTGATCGCGACGCGATCCGCACCGCTGCCGGCAATGGTTTGGCGCGTGTTGTTCTTCGTATCGAGCAGCAAGACCTCGGCGGCGGTACCGGCCAGCAGTATGTCGCCCAGGCCGGCGCAGTCGTGCACCTTCCCGTTAACCGGGATGGAGATGCCGTTGGCGTCGATGATGTCCGTAGACGAGCCCGGAGGCGTGCGCACGGAGATCTGATCGCTGATGCCGGCGCAGGCGGTGTTCGGTTCGTCGGGTACGGCGCAGGTAAAGGACGCGGCGGTTTCCTCGCCGCGCGTGAGATCGATGCGGCGGGCTCCGCGGGAGTCGCAGAAGAGCAAGGCGTTGGGCTCGAGGCGCAAGGCATACGGCTCGCTGGCGGCCGCAAGGAAGTCCCGCGCTGCCTTCTCCGTGCGAGGCTGCTGGGAGCAGGCGGCCAGAAGCAGCCAGGCAAGGGTCGCGGCACGGAGTTTCATTCGGGGCCCAGTTCCTTGTCGATGATTTTCTTCCAGTTCGCCATGCCCTTGGCATAGTCGGATTCGGCGGCCGTATAGTAGCCGACTTTCTTCAGTGCCTTGGCGACCACGGCGGTATCGCCGCTGTTGAGGCTGGCGACGAAGGTGCTGTCGCGGGTAGCAATGGCCTTATGGTGATTGAGCCAGCGTTGGGCGCCTTCCTGGAGCGTGCCGTAAGCACGGAAGCGGCACTGCGCATGCGGGGGATCGAAGACAACGATAGCTTTGCCAGGCGGGCAGCCCCAGCCGTTCTTCTTGATCTCCTCCTCGGTGGCGACGTGGGCCTTGCCTCCGGCCTTCGCCGCGGCGCCCTCGGCGGATTCCTTGCTGCCGTAGACCTCCCAAACGCCCTTCAGGTACATGTGCGGCTCACTGGCCGACGCCTTCACGTTGCCCAGATTCCAGTTGAAGCAGTACTTGCCGCCGCCGGTTTCGGCCATGAACTGCGACGTCAGGGTGCGAGCACCGGTCTGGGTCAACTCCGGCCACACGGAGAGAAGCATGTTCACCACTTCGCGGGCCGTAGGCTTAGTGGTTTTGGTGACCTGCTCCAGGGGGCTGTCCGTGTATTTGCCGGCCGCATTCTTACCGCCTCCACCGCCGCCACCGGAGGTGAACTCCACCTCGAACCAGTCCCAGGTGTGGGTTCCGAATTCATCCCTATAGAGGGCGTTGATGCGCGCCTTATCGCCGGTGGCGCCCGAGATCGTCCACTGGCGGCTATTGCCCGTAATGCCGCCACGGGTGGCTTTCACTTTAGCGTTGTCCGGCTGGACGTTGAGCTCGCTCTTGTTGAATCCGATATAGCCCCAGAAGCCGACTGTAACGGAGGTTCCGCCAATCGTGAGCTTCTGTTCGGAGATGCGCGTTCCGCCAGCCAGCTTGTGGAAATGGCCCATTCATCACTCCTGCCGCCACAGAATACAATGAACGCTGGAGAGCCTTCAAAAGACAGTTCCGTTAAAGGTACAACCGGTCACATGTAGCGTGGCGAGGGAATGCCGAGTAGCGATAACGTGCGGTCCAATTGATCCCCGAAGAACTTGGTGAGCCACAACAGTAGCGTCCGTTTCTCCGCATTTTCTTCATGAAGCACGGAATGGGCCTGGTAGAAGTTGCTGAACTCCTGGGCGAGTTGGAAGGCGTAGCGGGCGACGTGGGCGGGTTCGCCACTGTTGACGGCCTTCTCGACCGTGGCGCCGGTCTTCGACGCGGCCAGCAGCAGTTGCCAGAAATCTTCCTGCTCCAGTTGCCGGTTGAGGGCTTCGGTAGTGAGCACCGAAGCGAAGTCCGGCAGCGATTCGCCGCGTTCCCGCAGCTTGGAGACGATCTTGCGCGGTCGCATGGCGGCGTACTGGACATACGGCCCGGACTCGCCGGTGAAGCTGAGGGCTTCCTGAAAGTCGAAGGCGATGACCGTGTTGCGGGTGAACTTGAGCAGGAAGTAACGCAAGGCGCCGCGGGCGATCTGTTCGGCCACTTGGCGGCGCTCTTCGGCCGGCGATTCGGGGTGGCGCGACTCTACCTCTTTCAACGCGGTTTCGATGAGCTTGTCGATGAGGTCGTCGGCCTTCACGCCAAGGCCTTTACGGCCGGAGACTTCCACGTAGGGGCGCTTCTTATCTTCTTCGGAGAGTTCGATGCCAAGCTCCACGCAGGTGCGCGGGCTGAGGGCCACCATCTCGTAGGAGAAGTGAATGCTCTTTTCGGCCTGTTCGTTGTAGCCCAATTGCCGCAGACCCGCGACGACAACGTCCTGCAGATAAGACTGACGCGAGTCGATGACGTTGAAGACCTGCGAGGCGTTGCCGAAAGGAGGCGCGGCCTGGTCGGAGGCAGTGGTGGAGACCCAGATCTGGTGGCCATCCGCATAGGTCTTTAGGATGCGATAGAAGAAGTCCTTGCCCAGCAGGCCAAACTTCCACATCTGGTAGGCGATGTCTTTGCCGACGTAGGTAACGGTGCCGTTGGAGCGCACGATCACTTTGCTGTCTTCCTGTTCGGCATCGTCATTGAAGGCTGCGCCAGGCATGACCCAGCAGCCCTTGTTCTTGCCTTCGGTTTCAAAGTAGATAGCCTTGCGTTCCTTGAGTTGTTCAAAGGCCTGGGCCCAGAACTGGAGATGGAGGATCTCGCTTTCCCGCGGCAGGACATCGTAGGTGATGTCGAGGCGGAGCATGGTGGCGAGGTGGCATTCGACGATGGCGTCGGCCACGAGATGGCCCATCTCAGAGAGTTCGCCGTGCCCGGCTTCGATGGCATGCAGTGTGTCGGCGCGCCATTGCTTCGATTCCGGATGGTCTTTGTAGTAGCTGGATATGCGGGCGTAGAGGTCCCAGCAGACGTGATCGAAGCGCGGTTGTGCGATGAGGGCTTTTACTTCGTCGAGCGATTTCTGTTCCAGGAAGTGAAAGCCTACGACGACGTCGGCAACCTGAACCCCGGTGTTGTCGATGTAGTTCTGGACTTCGACAGGGTAGCCGGCGGCGCGCAGCAGACGGCAGAAGGTGTCGCCAAGGACGGCATTGCGTAGGTGGCCGATATGCGCGGCTTTATTGGGATTGATGTTGGTGTGTTCGACAATCACCTTGCCGGTGCGGTCCGTGCCGCCGGCCATCGCGCCTTCCAGCAGCAGGCGGGCATAGGCGCCGCGGTCATAGCGGACGTTGATGTAGCCGTTGCCGGCAATCTCCATGGCGCGCACGCCGGGGATCTCGCCGACACCGTCGATCAGCTCCTGGGCGATGGCACGCGGAGCTTTCTTCAACTCGCGGGCCAGTTGGAAGGCGATCGGCAGGGCGATTTCCCCGAAGCTGGATTGTTTGGGCTGTTCGGTGACAACGGCGGTATCGAGACCGTAGCGGACTTTTAGGAAGGATGAGAACGCGGATTGAATCCGGCTTTCAAGAACGTGGAACACCTAACGATTGTTGCAGGCCCAGCGCCGGGAAGGCAATGAAACCGCGGCGCCGGGCGGGGAGGGGAAGGCTATTCTTCAAAGGGCGGTGGCGGGCCGAAGCGGCGCGGACCCATGGGCGGAGCGCCCGGACCGGAGGCGCCTGCGGGGGGAGCGGGCGGCGCCAGCAGGTTGACGCTGACGGCCTGGCGGATGGAAGGCGCGAGTTTGGAGGCTGCATCGAGGGCGGCGAGCTTGGTCTTCTGTGCGTCGTTGAGCAGCGCGACGGCCTGGGTGCGGAAGTTATCGGAAGTCGTGGTGATCTGGCGGCGCAGGGCCTGGATCTCGATGAGCAGGCGGCCAAGGGCGGCGGCATCGTTGCTGTTGTTGTTCAGAAGAGTGCGCAGTTGCTGCTCCTTGGTATTGATCTCCTGCATGCGCGTCTGGTTGGCCTGGCGTTCGGACTGTACCAGCGTCTGCAACTGGGTGACCTGGCTATCGGTGAGCGTGAGGTAAGCCTTCAGTTCGGTGAGGGGCGGCGGCTGCTGGGGCTGCGGCGGCTGCGGCATCTGGGCCGCCAACGGCAGGGCAAGGCAGATGAGAGCGGTAATGGCGATTCGCATGGTCATTCTCCTGAGGGAACTTCTTGGTTTGTGTTGGAGCGGCCGCTCTGTAAGGCATGACGGGGTGTGGCGGAAAGGGTTGACAGGAAGTAAGGATTTTTTGAAAGGGGCGCGCTGGTGGGTATGCTAGAAGGACCATGCGAAGCGCGGTGAACGCTCTGCTCCGTTGGCATAAGGATTTCCGTTCCCCGGACCTGATGCGGAAGTTGAAGAAGATGCGGGATACGCCGTTCGGCTTCTTCCGCGGCGCCTACTTCCTTTATGCGGCCGACACCACGAAGGGGCCGTTCCGCTATGAACCGCTGGATGCGGTGGGGCCCATGGTGGGCGACATCCACAGCGAGAACTACGGCGCCTTCCGCGCGGTGACGAACGAGATCGTTTACGACATCAACGACTTCGACGATACGGCCGTGAGCGCCTATGAACACGATGTGCGGCGGATCGCGGTCAGCCTGATCCTGGCGGCCGGTGAGAACCACCATCGATTGGGTGACGGGCTGAATGCGGCCGAGGCCTGCGTGCGGGGCTGGCTGCATGCTCTACGGCACTGGTCGGAACACAAGCGGCCGCACTTCGCCGAGATCGAGCAGCATTCCCATGTGCGGGAACTGCTGGCGTCGGCCGAGGAAGTGAACCGCGTCGAGTTTCTCCGAGGAGTGGCGGCGCAGGTGGGTCCATCCCAGTTTGCCTTCCGGCACGACAAGTCTTATCGGCCTGTGGACGCGGAGGTGCGGGCGCGGGTGGAGAAGGCGCTGCCGGCCTTCCTGGAGCATTGCCTGGCGCCGAAGGATGCCAAGCCGCGGGAATACCGGCTGCAGGATGTGGCGGCGCGGACGTCGGGAACCGGGAGCCTGGGCCGGCTGCGGTTGGCGTTGTTGCTGGACAAGGGCCAAGGAGAGGCCGACTGGCCTGCGCTGCGGCTGGTGGAGTGGAAAGAGTCGCTGGACGCGGCGTTGGACGTAGCTAAGCCGGAGTCGTCGAAGGGGCGGGCGCGGCAGGTATTTGAAGCGACGGCGCGGTTCCAGTTGTACCCGAAGCGCTATTTGGGATACGCGCGGTTCCAGGGCATGCCCGTTCAGGGGCGCGAGATCGGCGCCAACGACCAGCGGTTCTCCCATGCGCATTTCTCCGATCTGGAGCGCTTCACGCAGGCGGCGGTGCTGTTTGGAGGGATTCTGGCGCGGGCGCATCTGTTGGGATCGCCGGGCAAGGGCGGGCCGCGTAAGGTGCCAAAGCTGGTGGGGGCGCGGGAGGATGCGTGGGTGAACGGGGTGTTGTCGTTCGCCGCCGGCTATGCGTCGCAGGTGCAGGCGGATTGGGAGGAGTTGGACACGCGGAAGGGTGAGGTTGAGAAGGCATGGCAGGGGCAGGGATAAGCCTCGGCGCGGTATTGCGGGTGTTTGGTAAGGCCGGCAGTACGACGTTCGGCGGTGGCGATCCGACGATGGCCGCACTGCAGCGGGAGATCTTCGAACGCCAGCAGTGGCTGAAGTTGGAAGACTACGGGCTTTGCTATTCGATTGCCCGGATCACGCCGGGGACGAACGTGCTGGCGTTCATTGCGGCGGTCGGGTATCTGCTGCGGGGATGGAGCGGAGCGGCGGTGGCGGTGCTGGCGGCGTCGTTGCCGGCGGCGGTGATCGTAGTGTGGTTGACCTTGGCGTTTGAAGCCTCGGCGCGGACCGTGGTGACGCAGCGGGCCATGGCCGGGGTACTGGCGGCGGTGACGGGAATGATGGCGGCGGCGGTGGTGCTGTTATGTAAACCGGCAGTGCAGCGGCGGGCGTGGTTGCGGGTGGCGCTGTTTACCGGGGGCACGCTGCTGATGGCCGGGAAGCTGGGTGTGTCGCCGCTGACATTGATGGCGCTGGCGGCGATCGGCGGCGCTCTGTGGCCAATGAAGGACACGGCATGAACGCGGTGCTGCTGTATCTGCTGTTGCTGAAGGCGACGCTGACCAGCTTCTCCGGATTGAGTTCGGTGCCGGTGATTCACAACGACCTGATCGTGAAGCGGCACCTGTTGACGGAGCGGCAGTTGAACACGGCGATTGCGGCGGGGCGGTCGGGGCCGGGGCCGCTGGGGCTGTACGTGGTGAGTGTGGGGTATCAGGTGAGCGGCCTGCCTGGCGCGGTGGCGGGCTTTCTGGCAGTGATCACGCCGGCATTCCTGGTGGTGCCGATCCTGCGATTCCTAAGGGCGCGTTCCTCGCATCCGCGGCTGCGCGGGGCGATTCAGGGGATCCTGTTGTGCGCGGCGGGGCTGCTGGTGTACTCGAGTATCCCGATTGCGCGGGCATCGGTAGTGGATGGGCTGACGGTGTTCGTGGCGGTGGGCACGTTCTTTGTGATGGCTTTTACGCGGTTGGAAACGATGTGGGTGATCCTCGCGGCTGGCATGCTTGGCGCGGTGGCGGGCTTGTTGCGCATGTAGGCGCTATCCTGGATGCGATGAAACTCACCTTCTGGGGAGCCGCCAAGACGGTTACCGGCTCCCTGCACATGATCGAGACGGCGGGGCGCCGCTTCATTCTGGATTGCGGGTTGTACCAGGGACGGCGGGCGGAGGCGAAGGACCGGAACACGAATCTGCCGTTCGAGCCTTCCCAACTGGATGGCGTGGTCTTGTCGCATGCGCACATCGATCATTCCGGGAACCTGCCGACGCTGGTGCGGCGCGGGTATAAGGGGCCTATCTACACGGCGCGGGCGACGGCCGATCTGTGCGAGGCGATGCTGAAGGATTCGGCCTTCGTGCAGGAGAAGGATTGCGAGTTTCTCAATAAGAGGCGGCGCCGGCGCCAGATGCTCGGCAGCGACATCGAGCCCGATGGTCCGCGGCTGGATTGCCCCCTATACACGGTGGAAGACGCGGAAGGGGTGATGCCGCTGTTCCGTGAGATGAAGATGCACCAACAGGTGGACATCGGCGGGCTGAAAGTGCGCTTCCAGGAAGCGGGGCACATGCTGGGGTCGGCTTCGATGGTGCTGGAGGCGGGCGGGCTGAAGCTGGGCTTTTCGGGGGATTTGGGCCGGCCGCGGTTGCCGATTATCCGCGATCCGGAGCCGATGCCGCAGGTGGACTACCTGATTTTGGAATCGACGTATGGCGACCGGCTGCATAAGCCGTTGGATGCGGTGGAGCAGAAGCTGGCCGATGCGGTGTCGCGGACGGCGGCGCGCGGCGGGCGCATCGTTTGTCCGGCGTTTGCGGTGGGGCGCACGCAGCAGTTGGTGCTGATGCTGCACGAGCTGGTGGAGAAGCGCAAGATTCCGAATATCCCGGTGTTCGTGGATAGCCCGCTGGCGGTGAACGTAACCGATATCTATCGCAAGCATGCCGATCTGTTCGACGAGGAGACGCGGCGGTTCCTGGACAACGGCTCCGATCCGTTCGGCTTCAAGATGCTGCGCTACGTGCGGTCGGTGGAGCAATCGAAGGCTTTGAACGATCTGCGGACGCCGTACCTGGTGATCTCGGCGAGTGGCATGTGCGAGGCCGGGCGGGTGTTGCATCATCTGCGCAACACCATCGAGGACGGGCGCAACATGGTGCTGATCACCGGCTTCCAGGCCGAGCATACGTTGGGCCGCAAGATTGTGGACCGCATGCCGAAGGTGCCGGTGTTCGGCGAACTGATGGACCTGCGGGCCGAGGTGGTGAAGATCAACGAACTGTCGGGCCATGCGGACCAGAACGAGTTGCTGGCGTGGATTGCGCCGATTGCCAAGAAGCTGAAGGGTATCTTCCTGGTGCATGGGGAGCCTTTGCAGCAGCAGGCGCTGGCGGACGCCATCGCACGCACCTATGGAACGCCGGTGACGATCCCGGGCCGTGGCGACAGCTTTGAGCTGAAGTAGCTACTTGCGGACGAAGAGCAGGAAGTTCTGGTTCGGCAGGAAGTCATGCCGCGCGAGGACTTGGTAGCCGGCGGCGGCGAGTTCGGCGGTCATCTTTTCGGGAGTGAAGCGGAAGTGCTCCGGGGGGCCGTTGGGGGCGCCGGGCTTCCAATCGACGATGGCGAGGCGGCCGCCTTGCTTGAGGGACGCCGCGAGCTTCGTGAAGTACGCCTGGCGGTTGGGGATGTGGTGGATGGTGTTGACGATGAGGATCACATCCATGGGTTCCGGCAGGTTGGGCGAGGCTTCGCTGGCCTGCGCGGTTTTGACGTTGGCGAGGTGTTCGGCGGCGGCCCGCTTCGTGATGTGGGCGAGCATGGAAGCCTCGAGGTCGGACGCAAATACCAGGGGCTTGGCTTCGGACTTGGCGAGGCGGATGGTGAAGTAGCCGGTGCCGGCGCCGATGTCGGCCACCTTCATTCCGGGCTTGAGGCCGAGTGCCGCGATGACCTTATCGGGCATCTGCCAGGCGTCGCGCTTGGGGTCATCGAAGCTTTTCGCCCACTGTTCGGGGTTCTCGAAGCGGCGGTGCATGTGATCGGCGCCGGGCGCGTCCTTCCCGGGGTGATTCTTGTGATCCCCATGCTGGGCATGCAGGGGCAGGAGGAGGCAGAGCAGCGCGGCAACTCGGAAACAAAGCATAGCGGTGATGATTCATTATCGGCGATTGGGTGACAGGCGCGGGTGGGCGGGAATGCGGTATCAATCGAAGGAATGCTTTTCCCGATTCTGACCTTTCTGCTGGCTTCCGGTATGGCGGCAGGCGCGGAGCCTTTGCGGGTGGCGGCGTTTCAGGCCGATGTGACCCCGCCGCTCGGATCGCCGTTGTGTTGCTCGGCGGGGGTGAAGCCGGCGTTGGAGATTGTCGATCCCTTGACGGCGCGCGGTGTGGTGTTGCTGGGCGCCGGAAAGCCGGTGGTGCTGGTGGCGGTGGATTGGGAGGGGATCGCCAATGAAGGATGGGATGAGTGGCGGCAGGCGATCGCGGCGGCGGCGGGTACGGGCCCCGAATACGTCACGGTACACGCGTTGCACCAGCACGATGCGCCGGGCTATGACCTGAGTGCCGGGCGCATCCTGAATGCCAATGGTTTGGCGGACAAGCTGTACCTGGACGGCTTTATGAAGGGCGCGCTGGAACGGGTGACCGCGGCGGTGCGGGCGGCCGTGGCCAAGCCCCAGATGGTGACGCATGTGGGTGTGGGAAAGGCGCGGGTGTCGCAGGTGGCGTCGAACCGGCGTGTGCTGGGTCCCGATGGCAAGGTGAAGCACGTACGCTACAGCGCGACGCGAGATCCTGAGGTACGTGCCGCGCCGGAAGGCGTGGTGGATCCGGATGTGCGCCTGGTGGGTTTCTGGAATGGCGAGACGCCGGTGGCGGCTTTGACTTACTATGCGACGCACCCGCAGAGCTACTACGGCCAGGGCGGTGTGAGCGCCGATTTCGTCGGCATGGCGCGTGGGATGCGGGAGGCGGAAGGGAAGGGAATGGCGCACATCCACTTCAATGGCGCGGCGGGTAACGTGGCGGCGGGCAAGTATAACGATGGGGCCAAGGAGAACCGTGCGGTGCTGGCGCGGCGTCTGGCGGATGGGATGAAGGCGGCCTGGGAGTCAGCGAAGAAGACGCCGGTGGATGCTACCTCTCTTCGCTGGCGATCGGTGGCGGTGAGCCTGCCGGTGGCGGTAGGGATGCGGGACCAGGCGCGGTTGGAGGCATTGGTGAAGGACCCGTCGCAGAGTGAGCGGGAGCGGTTAACGGCGGCTCGCGACCTGGCGTTCAGCCGGCTGCGGGCGGCGGGGCGGAAGACGCCGCTGTTCCTGTTGGAGATTGGGCCGGCGAGCATCGTACACATGCCGGGGGAGTTGTTCGTGGAGTACCAGTTGGAGGCGCAGAGCCTGCGGCCGGGGCGCTTTGTGGCGATGGCGGCCTACGGGGACTATGGGCCTGGGTATATCGGGACGCGGGTGGCGTACACAGAGGGCGGGTATGAGACGGGGCCGGTATCGCGTACGGCGCCGGAGGTGGAGGACGTGCTGCGGAAGGGATTGCGGCAGTTGCTGCGGTAGAACTGTATCCATCGGGGCCTGTGTGCTCCTACACTAAAGAGAGCATGCAAGGCCTTAGTCAGGCAGAGAGCGCCAGCCGGCTGAAACAGTACGGACCGAACGCGCTACCCGAGGCACCGCCGGAGCCGCTGCTGCGCCGGTTCCTGCGGCAATTCCAGAGCCCGCTCATCTACATCCTGCTGTTCGCGCTAGTGGTGGACCTGTTTGTATGGGTTAGAGAAGGCGCCAGCGGGGTGCCGGTGGAGACGTTCGTCATTGGCCTGATCCTGTTTCTGAATGCGGCGCTGGGCACGTGGCAGGAACAGAAGGCGGAGGCGGCGTTGGCGCATTTGAAGGCGCTGGCGGCGCCGCAGGTTTGGACGATGCGCGATGGCGAGTGGCGGCCGATCGCGGCGGCCGAGTTAGTGCCGGGGGATCTGGTGCGGCTGGAGGCCGGCGACCGCGTGCCGGCTGACGGCACGATTGAAGACTCGTCGTTGAGCATTGATGAGTCCATCGTTACCGGCGAGAGCATCCCGGTGGACAAGAGCAAGGGCGGCGATGCCTTGAGTGGGACGCTGGTGGTGCGCGGCCGGTCGTACATGACGATCACGCGGACGGGCACCCAGAGTACGCTGGGGCAACTGGCGGGCCTGCTGGGGCAGGTGGAGAACGAAGGCACTCCGCTGGAGCGGCGGCTGGAGAAGTTCGGCAAGCAGATCGCCATCGGCGTGCTGATTCTGGCGGCGCTGCTGGTGGTGGAGGGCGTGGTTACCGAGGGCATCGACCGCATCGGCCATGCCTTCCTGTTCGCGGTAGCTCTGGCGGTGGCGGCGGTGCCGGAAGGATTACCGGCGGTGCTGACGTTCGCGCTCGCGCTGGGTGTGGAGCGGATGGCGGCGCGGCAGGCGGTGGTGCGAAAGCTGGCGGCGGTGGAGGCGTTGGGATCGGTGACGGTGATTGCCACCGATAAGACCGGCACGATCACGAGTAACAAGCTGGAAGTCAGGGATTGCGATACGGAAGAGAAGGCGGCGCTGCTGCGGTGCATGGTGCATGCCAACGACGCCGAGATGGGGGCGGGCGATCCGCTGGATGTGGCGTTGCTGGAGTATGCGGCGGCGAACGGCATGGACCCGGCCGTGCTGCGAAGGGACGAGCCGCGCCTGTCGAGCCGGCCGTTCGACAGCGATGTGAAGTTCACGCGCGGTACGGTGCGGCAGGATGGGCGGGCGGTCAGTTATCTGAAGGGCGCCTTTGAAGTGCTGATCGGGCGCAGCCGCCTGCAGGCGGAGGAGCGGGAGCAATGGGAGCGGCGGGCCGAGACGCGAGCGGCCGAGGGATACCGCGTGTTGGGCTTTGCGATGGGCGAAGGCGAGGCTGAGGAGCAGTTGCAGTTCCTGGGGTTGGCGTTGTTGTGGGATCCGCCTCGGCCGGAGGTGCCGGCGGCCATCGAGCAGGCGCGGTCGGCGGGGATTCGCGTGTTGATGATCACGGGCGATCATCCGGCGACGGCGCTGTCGATTGCGCGGCAGGTGGGGATCGACGCCCCACGCGTGGTGACGGGGGCCGATCTGGACCGCGCCGATGCGGCCACGCTGGCAGCCATGGTTCGGGAAGTGAACGTCTATGCCCGCGTGCGCCCGGAGCAGAAGCTGCTGCTGGTGGAGAAGCTGCACGAGCAGGGCGAGATTGTCGCCATGACGGGCGATGGCGTGAACGATGCGCCGGCGTTGAAGCGCTCCGACGTAGGCGTGGCGATGGGGCAGCGCGGATCCGATGTGTCGCGGGAGGTGGCGGACCTGGTGCTGCTGGACGATAACTTCCGGACGATCGCGGCGGCGATCGAGGAAGGGCGCAGCATCTATGAGAACGTCCAGAAGTTCCTGCGCTTCCTGTTCTCGACGAACTTGTCCGAGGTGATCGTGGTGGGCGTGGGCGTGCTGCTGGCGGCGGCGTTGAACCTGCGGGAGGCGGACGGGAGCTATCTGCTGCCGTTGACGGCGGCGCAGATCCTGTGGATCAACCTGGTCACCGACGGGTTGCCGGCGTTGTCGCTGGCATTGGACCGCAACCCGGAAGCGATGAAGCAGGCGCCGCGTCCGCCCTCGGCACCGCTGCTGGATGGGCCGTCGCTGCGGTTCGTGGTGACCAGCGGACTGATCAAGGGCTGCATCGCTCTGGGCATTCTGGGGCTGTCGCAGTTTGAGTGGCTGGCAGCGACGACGGCCCGTACCGCGGCGTTCCACTTCATGGCCATCGGGCAATTGTTCTTTGCGTATCCGGCGCGGCACACCAATCTGGCGCCGCTGCCGAACCCGGTGCTGCATGCCGCGGTGGCGTGCGGCGTTTTGCTGCAGGTTGGGATTGGCGCGCTGCCCTGGACGCAAGGCGTGCTGGGGCTGGTGCCGCTGTCGGTGATGCAATGGGCCGGGGTACTGGGCGCGGCGTTGAGCGCCTGGGGCATTGCCGAACTCGTGAACCGTATTCTATGGCGACCCGTGAAAGCATAAGGAGGATCCATGCCGTTGATCAACCATGTCCTGTTTCCGGTAGATTTTTCGGAGCGTTCGGCTGCCATCGCACCGGCCGTGGCGTCCTGGGTGAACCACTTCCAGGCGAGGCTGACGGTGCTGCACGCGTATGAGTGGGCGCTGGACGGCGTGGAGGACGACTGGAGCGGACAGGCCATCGCACAGATGGAGGCACGTTTCCAGGCGCGTCTGGAAGTCTTTCTGCCGGGCTTGCCAAGAGCGGAGCGGCGGCTGGTGAGAGGGAAGGCGGGCCAGGCCATCGCCACCACGGCGAATGAGATTGGCGCGGACTTGGTGATGCTGCCGACACGTGGGGAGACGCGCTTCCGGCAACTGCTGTTGGGGTCGACGACGGCATCGGTTCTGCATGACGCCACTTGCGCGGTATGGACCAGCGCGCATGTGGAGGATCTGGCGGTGCCCACCGGGTGCCGGAGCATCGTCTGCGCGGTGGACTTGCATGACGGCTGCGCGACGGTGCTGCAGGCGGCGCGGCAGTTGGCCGAGGCGTGGAAGGCGCGGCTGGCGGTAGTGCATGAGGTGATCGGGGTGGACCCGCGGTTTGAGACGGCGATTGCCGATCGCGCCCATGCGTGGCTGGTGCGGGATGCGCAGGAGCGCTATCCGGAGATCGCGCGGCAGGCGGGCATCGACCAGGAGTTGGAGATTGTGGAGGAGCTACGGCTGGGCTTGGGTTTGGCCGCGGCGGCGCGGCGGCACGACGCGGACCTGCTGGTGATCGGACGCGGCGCGATTCATACCACGCTGGGCCGGTTGTGGGAGCATACGCGGGAGATTGTGCGGCTCTCGCCGTGTCCGGTGATCAGTATATAGACACCCCGGGCTTGGGATGTTTCGCCGGGCCGAAGGGCGAGGGTGTTTGACGGCTGTCTTCCGATGATTATGGGCGGTTGGGGTTAGGCGGCGGGGCGATTTTGGGTGCCGTCTGTGGACGCCGTTGGTTCGTTCTGCATGGCGACCGGGCGGCGGACGGTGTCGATGGGAGTGACGGTGGCCCCAGCCGTTGGTTCATACTGCAAATTTTTATTTTCGGATTCGGGAACCTCGGCGGTGGGCGGGACGGGCTCGGGTTGGGGCGTGGACTCGGGCTCGAGTTCGGCGATGGGGGCCTGTTCGGCTGCGAGCTTGTGGCGATAGTCGATGGCCTCGACGAGAGCCTTGCGGGCCCGTGGGACTTGGCTCCGTTGCGGCGGGCGATGTCGGCTTTGGATAAGGGGGCCTGCGGCTGGGACTGGCTGCGACTGCGATTGCGATCACGCTTTTTCATGGAAATGCTCCTGGGTTTTGGAATAAGCGCGGAATGGCCCGGCCGGAGGCGCGATGCAGAAGGCGGTGTATCGCGGATTCAGAATAGCAGGGGAGGGTGGGAGAGGCGGGTGGAGGGGAAGTGGGTTTGGGGATGTAGGTTGTTGGTTGGGTTGGAGATATTTTTATTAGGTTCGGCGGTGAACGGGTTGAGGCCGTTGGTTGCGTTTGTTTGGGTGTTGCTTCCTCTGAGGTATGTGGGCAGGTGCAGCGGGATCCGCGGAGGGCGGCTATGGTGGCCGCTAAGGTTGAATGCGCGGGATGGAAGAAACACCGTCAGCTTCAGCTAGTGCTTAATTGCTTAAGTTAATGATCGTATTGTGAAGCGGGCTTGCGCCTCCGTGGGTGGCGGCTTCGAGGGCATTCTCCTCCTTATCTTCCAACGCCGCAAAGAAGTCGAGGCCGGTGCTGCGCTCCACTTCGTCGACGGTGGTGAATACGGTGGCGAAGGCATGACGCGGGAGCTGGTAGTTGGGCACGATGGCGGCCAGCATGAGCTTTTGGCCACCGTGCACCGCGAGTGCCACTTTGTAGAAGTGACTGGGGACGGCGATGCGGCCCTCTCCGATCACTTCCGGCGTGGGGTGCTGAAACAGTGGGCCACTGAAGATGTAGACGGAATCGGAGGTGGCGGCCAGAGCGCGCACCGTGCGTTCGACGAACGCCCAGGCGCCGGCGTTGACGCACTGTAACTGTGGAACCACGTTGGAGAGCATGTAGGTGGCACGCAAGGCATCGCCAGACCAGGCGAAGTCGGCGGCGGGAGCGAGGTGTCCGCGGGCATAGCCGCTATGCCGATAGTCCGCATCCTGGGCACCGGGATGCTGGAGTCCGCTGTCGGCATGGAAGCGCGAGGGGCGCGGACTGCGCTCGGCCGCGGAAGCTCGCGGCTTGGTCTCATAGCCTACCCAGGTAGGGACTTTGCGTTCGCCATCGTGACAGAGCAGGAAGTAGGCACGATCGGCGAGTTCGTGCTGCGGGCCCTGACAGGCGGGGAGGGCGAACCGGCCGGGTTGCGCTGCCAGTGTGGCCGTCACGGCCAGTGCGAGGAGTATCTGACGCCGATGCGACTTCATACTTCACCTATCGGCAGAATAGAACAGAATGATAACGTCTTGTTTAAAACATTTCATGTCTTGCCTGTGTTCGGCAAGTTAGCTCGGCGGGTTTGCCAAGAAAGCACAGAAGATCCCCCGGTTCTCACACCGGTTGCGTTTCGGGCTCAGCCGCTAAGGCTGGCGATACAGTCGTCACACCGCGTCACACCAGGCGCCAAAAAGCATCGCCCAAATAGCCGCTCGCACTAGCGTCCGGCTATAAGTCCCATAGATGCAACTGCTTAGAAATTCGGCCTGA
>CAYLPH010000108.1:0-21265 GCA_964385495.1 uncultured Candidatus Solibacter sp. | reverse complement strand
TTCGCGGTAGCCAGCTTCGAAATACGATCATTAACTTATGCAATTAAGCACTAGCTCGGATGCCGCCCCGCATTTGTGGGAGGATGCGGGTCGAGCGATTTGGGAGTACGAATTATGGCAAAACGATGACGATTCTCGTTTGGCTTTCCACGTTCGGCTTTCCAAAAGATACGCTGAATCCAGCCAGACCGGCTGGACGTGCCGCTCCGGGATGTTATCGGGCTACGCTGGTGACAGGCGGAACGGGAATCGCCATTCCAATTTGAGGGCTTTCGCCCCGCTTCTGCACGGTTTGACGTAAGAGACCGACTCCGGGGAGGAGCGAGCAGATGGCAAGAAACGTCCTGTTGGATACATCGAATGTATTGAGCGAGATTAATCGCGGCAACACAACGGTAGCGCAAACGCTAAAGAAGATGCATGGGGACGGTGTGAACTTGTTCTATGACGAGCAGGGCTACCGGGAGGCCGTTACCAACAACCCGCGGACGCTCGAGGCAGCCGCGAACGCACAGACACTCAACGATCTGGGTGTGAAGGCCGCGCCAAAGGGAGACGCGGCGCTGCGCGCTGACTTTCATGCGTTAAACTCGGCCGGCGGCAAGCAGGCGCGCATTCAGGACGGCGCTTCGTTTTCCAAAGAAGGCACGCTGCTGGAATCGAAAGGCGTCGGCAATATGAGGGATGCGGCGGTCGCCGCCACGGCGTACGCCAATCAGTTCGAAGTCTTCTCTACCGAACACACCTTCGCAAATCCAAAGAATCAACAGACCCTGAGGGACCAGTTCTCCAATAAAGTGATCACCACCAGAGCGGAGAACCGGGCGGAACTGGAGGCGTCCGGCATGTCTCCCAATGCGGCTAAAGCCCAGGCAAAGCCGATTCGGGGAATCGGGCTGCCCATCGCGCCGGAGAGCCTGAGTTGCCATGGGTCGGCGCGGGCCAGCAACAATACCGACGCCGCCGTGGGACGGAAGTTGCTGGGATTGCCTCCGTTCACGCAAGCGGGTAAAGGCGCGCCCGGCCGGCCCTTGGCGACTGCCACGCCGGGGTTCAATCCGGAGGGAACGAACCTGAAGATGATGGGCGGCATCATGGCCCTCGGCGCGATTATCGGATGGCTGGACGACTACTTCATCGACGAAGCGACAAAGAAGGACGCCGCCGAATGGGAGCACTACATCAGGAACCGCCAACCGGTCGATCCGGAGACGGGGTTTCTGTTAATCGCGACGATTAAGCGCTGGCAGCCGCGCGATGCGGCTTACGCCACGCGATCCTATGTAGGGATCGAGATGGTGGAGGCGCCGGACCTGGAGGCGGCAAAGTCTCGCGCCATGCGGACGGTGCGGGGCGGGTTACCGCCGGACACCGAGACGGTGACCCACGAGTTTACGTTGATGTGGTATCCGCCCATGCGGCCGAAGCCGAAGGTCAGCAGCGCGGAAACCGATGAGAAAGCTCATGGATCGGAATTCTGGTACCCGGCGTTCAAGCGCTTGCGGCAAAGCCTGGAGGCTCCCCCCGATTTCGCCGAGGCGCTCAGCGTGCTCACTGGCAGTTGGCTGGTTTCGATGATCCGCATGCTTGACCACTTGCTGTCGTACAGCCCCGCATTGTTCCGGAATCTCGAGGCCCAAGTGCGTCACGTCCGGGAGCCGATCAACCGCGCCCGCATCGGACTTGCGTTCCGCGCAGTTCAGGATCATCGCAGCGACTCGTCGTTCGGGCTGCACGAATTTCTGAAGCAGCAAAACAACAAGGAGTTGTACGATACCCTCCCCGAGCAGCAGAAGAAAGAACTGGCGGATTGGATCGTCACCGGATCGGGCGCGCAGAAGCATGTCGTGCAGGGGCAGTGGGATGTTGTCATGGACGGGAAGACCTACCGGTACAGCTTCCGCCTTTCGGGCCAAGTGATCTACCGCAGTCCGGAGAATCCCGGAGGCATCGCCGGGGAAGGAACATGGACCGTCAACGAGACCGGGCTGCGAGTCGAATGGCCGAAGACCGGTACGGTGGAGGTCTTTCCCGCGCCGTTACGGGAAAGCGGGCAAAGCGCGAAATCCATCACCAAATGGGGTGGCACCAAAACGATGGTGGCCACCAAGGTGAACTCGAATCCCTGAAGGCCGCTAAGCAGCTTGCTAGCAGGAGAGAGGCCCAGCACTTACTAAGTCAATCGTGTATGCTCAATCAGCAGCGGCGGCTAACCCTGATGCCGCCCCGCATGCGTGCATCCCGTAAACACCCCCATCATCTTATCCCCCTCATACCCCAGCGCCTTTCGCCCCGCCACTGACCACGAAAACCCCTGGATCGCCGCCGCTTTCCACATCCCAAAGAATCGCTCCGCCGCCGATTCCGGCCTCTGCTCGCCCGCCGCCATGCGGTCCATCACCTTCGCCTGTTGCTCAACCTCGCAATCCAGAAAGCCCTTCCCGAACTCGCGCTGCGCCAAAGCGTCCACCGCCAACAACCCCGACCGCCACAACGCCCGCTCACTCTCCGTCCCGTACTGCAGCGTCAAATCAATGTACTCCGCGACCCCCGCCTCCTTCGCCCCCGGCCCACTCTCATCGGCAGGCAACAGCAACTCGCACAACCGCCGCAACAACGCAAACTCGCCCGCCGTAAACACCCGCGGCTCCGCACCCACCAACTCACCCGCCGCCAACCCCAACCCTAAAATCGGAAACAATTCGCGCCGCTGCATCACGCAATCTCCTTATTCCGGAATTTCTTCACAATCCCATCGCACGTCCGCCAGCTCAGCGTGATATTCGTCAAAGTCGGGTTCTTCTCCGGATACGCCGGAAACACCGACGCATCGCACACAAACAGATTCGGCACATCGTGACTCTGCCCTTCCGGATTCACCACCGATGTCTTGGCGTCCGTACCCATCCGCGCCGTGCCCACCCAGTGGTTGTAATCAATCACCAGATTCCCCGCGTTCACACTCCCCGGCGTACTGATCACCCGCCCGCCCGCGGCCTTGATCACCGACTCGCACGTCTCCAAACAGTCCGTTGCCATCGCCACGTCGCTATCCTCGTAGTGCAGATGCACCCGCGGCAGCGGCACCCCGTTCTTATCCCTCCGCTCCGGATCCAGATCGACGAACTTCTTCGAAGAAACCACCAGCGACCCTTGCATATTCATCAGCGCATGCGCCGCGTTCCACTCCCGCAGATCCTTCTTGAACCCCTTCCCCCATCCCGGCACATTCCGCACCGGCAGCCGCAGCGGATGCAACCCCGCCCCGCATTGCACCTGGTACGTCCCTTCAAACTTCGTACTCGGCTTATCCCAATACAGCCCCGTCAACAGCGAATGGAAGTAATCGGTCCCGTCGTCGTTCGAGGCATCGCGCCCCACCAACTCCGGAAACAGCCCAATCACCGTCAATCCGAAATGGCTGCACAGATTCCGCCCCACCTGCCCGCTGCTATTCCCCACATTGCTCGCCAACAACTGCCGCGCCGTCTCCACCGTGCTGCACGCCAACACCAAAGCTTTACAACGGATCTCGTCCTTCCCTCCGGCCGCATTGACATACTCAATCCCACGCACCTTCCCGCCACCGGAATCCATCACAATCCGCGTCATCGCCGATTCCAGAAACAACGTCAACCGCCCCGTCTTCATGGCCATCGGAATCGGTGTGTTCGCCGACGTGTACTTGGAATCCACCTCGCACCCCGCCATGCAGTGCCCGCAGTAATGGCATACCGCCCGCCCCGACGCATGCTTCTGCGTGAGGATTGCCTTCCGCTGCGACACCAACTCCATCTTCCGCCCACCCGCCTTCAACTTCCCTACCCCGCGCCGCAGCACATGCTCCCCGCACCGCATCGGCACGCCCTTCAGAAACTCCCCATCGGGCAGGTTCCACAATCCGTCCTTATCCCCATACACTCCCATCAGCCGCTCCGCCCGGCTGTAATAAGGAGCCACCTCCTCATAAGCCACCGGCCATTGCTTGAAATCGAGCGGCCCAAAGCGCAGCGAATGTCCCGCCCAGCACAACGACCGTCCCCCCAAGGCCGGCAGCAGCCCGTGCCCCGGCCGGTCCCCTACCGGCGTGAAGTGATCCCGCAACTGCCCATTGGTCACACTCTTCACCGGCCGCTCGCCCGCCCGCAACCGCTCCTCCAGATGCTCCATCGGCGACCCATGCGCGTTATAATCCACCCCCGGCCGCAGCCGCTTGCCCGCCTCAACGAGGGCCACCCGCAAGCCGCCCGCGGTCAGCACGTGCGCCGCAATGCCACCGCCCGGCCCGCTCCCCACCACGCATACGTCAAACTCTGGCGTCGCCATGCCTTCTACAATACGCCCTCCTCCAAACCCGCTGTAACGCCACCGCCATCCGCGGTTCCTACAATCGAATCATGGAAGGCAATCTTTCTCCGGAATTACTCCAAACCATGGACGCGTGGTTTCGCGCGGCCAACTATCTCTCCGTCGGCCAGATCTACCTCAAGGAAAACGCCCTCCTCCGCGAGCCCCTCACCCTCCAACACGTCAAACCCCGCCTGCTCGGCCACTGGGGCACCACCCCCGGCCTCAACTTCCTCTACGTCCACCTCAACCGCATCATCAAACAATATGACGTCAATATGATGTACATCATCGGTCCGGGCCACGGCGGCCCCGCCCTGGTTGCCAGCACCTACCTCGAAGGCTCCTACACGGAACTCTATCCCCACATTCGCTTCGATGCCGAAAGCGTCGCCCGCCTCTTCCGCCAGTTCTCCTGGCCTTACGGCATCCCCAGCCACGTCGCCCCCGAAACGCCCGGCTCCATCCACGAAGGCGGCGAACTCGGCTACAGCCTCCAACACGCCTACGGCGCCGCCCTCGACAACCCCGATCTCCTCGTCGCCTGCATCATCGGCGATGGCGAAGCCGAAACCGGCCCCCTCGCCGCAAGCTGGCATGCCAACAAGTTCCTCAATCCCGCCACCGACGGCGCCGTCCTCCCCATCCTCCACCTGAACGGCTACAAGATCGCCAACCCCACCATCTTCGACCGCCTCCCCAAAGCCGAACTCGAGGCCCTCTTCACCGGCTATGGCTACAAGCCCTACTGGCTGGAAGGCAACGACGTCATGGATATGCACCGCCGCACCGCCGCCCTGCTCGATGGCGTCTACCAGGAAATCCGTACCATCCAACTCGCCGCCCGCCAGGGCAACTCCGAACGCCCCCGCTGGCCCATGATCATCTTCCGCACCCCCAAGGGCTGGACCGGCCCCAAGGAAGTCGACGGCAAACCCGTCGAAGGCTCCTGGCGCTCCCACCAGGTCCCGTTCTCCGACATGGCCAAGAACCATGACCACCTCGACCTGCTCGAAGAGTGGCTGCGCAGCTACCGCCCCGAAGAGTTGTTCGACGCCACCGGGGCCGTCAAAGCCGACATCCGCGCCCTCGCCCCCGAAGGCCCCCGCCGCATGGGCGCAAACCCCCACGCCAACGGCGGCCTCCTCCTCAAAGACCTCGAAATGCCGCCCTTCCGCGACTACGCCGTCAACGTCCCCGCCCCTGGCCAAACCACTGCCGAGAACACCCGCCCCTTAGGCGTCTTCCTGCGCGACGTCATGAAGCGCAATCTCGACGCCAAAAACTTCCGCGTCTTCGGTCCGGATGAAACCGCCTCCAACCGCCTCGACGCCGTCCTGGAAGTCGCCGACAAGATGTGGCAGGCCGAAGTCCGCCCCACCGACTCGCACCTCAGCCCCAGCGGCCGCGTCATGGAAGTCCTCAGCGAACACATGTGCCAGGGCTGGCTGGAAGGCTACCTGCTCACCGGACGCCACGGCGTCTTCTCCTGCTACGAAGCCTTCATCCACATCGTGGATTCCATGTTCAACCAGCACGCCAAGTGGCTCAAAACCACCCGCGAAATCACCTGGCGCAAACCCATCGCTTCTCTCAACTACCTGCTCACCTCCCACGTTTGGCGCCAGGATCACAACGGCTTCTCCCACCAGGACCCCGGCTTCATCGACCACGTCGTCAACAAAAAGGCCGATATCGTCCGCGTCTATCTCCCGCCCGACGCCAATTGCCTGCTCGCCGTCGCCGACCACTGCCTGCGCAGCAAGAACTATGTCAATGTCATAGTCTGCGGCAAGCAGCCCAACCCCCAATGGCTCGACATCGAAGCCGCCGCCAAACACTGCGCCGCCGGCGCCTCCATCTGGGACTGGGCCTCCAACGACGCCGGCGACCCCGACGTCGTCATGGCCTCCTGCGGCGACATCGTCACCAACGAGACCCTCGCCGCCATTACCCTCCTCCGCCAGTACGTCCCCGGCCTTCGCATCCGCATGGTGAATGTGGTCGACCTCATGACCTTGCAGCAGGCTTCCGAGCATCCCCACGGCCTGGAAGACGACGACTTCGACGCCCTGTTCACCACCAACAAGCCCATCATCTTCGCCTATCACGGCTACCCCTGGCTCATCCACCGCCTCACCTACCGCCGCCGCAACCACAACAACCTCCACGTGCGCGGCTACAAGGAGGAGGGCACTACCACTACGCCCTTCGACATGCTAGTGCTCAACAACGTCGACCGCTACCAGTTGGCGCTCGATGTCATCCGCCGCGTGCCGCGCCTCAAGGGTATCGCCGACAGCGCCAGCCAGGCCTACCGCGACATGCTGCGCAAACATAAGGCGTTTGTCTCGGCCTACGGAGAAGATCTCCCCGAGATCCGCGACTGGACCTGGCCGGCGTAAAGATGGAGGGCGGGTGCCCACACCCGCGAGCGGTCCCCAGACCGCTCCACGCCCGGCGTGCCAAGGCCAAGGCCAGCAGACGGCGCTTTGATGATAGACTCTCCTGCAGTTTCAGCACTCCTTGTTGAGAGGCTATGGCCAATGTGGCGCTTCCTTGCTTTCGCGTTTCTGGGGACGTTCACCGGTTCGGCGGCGGCCCAAACCTTTGGCGGATTTACTGGAGAGGTTCGCGACGGCAGCGGAGCCGTGGTGGCTGGCGTTAATGTAGTCCTGATCAACGCCGCCACCTTAGGTGAGCGTAGCGCCGCCACCAACGCCGGCGGCGTCTACAGCTTCCCAGCGGTTCCCCCTGGAGTCTATGACCTGCGCATTAGCGCTTCTGGGTTCCAGCCGATGCTGCGGCGCGGCATCGAACTGCAGGTGCAGCAAACAGCTCGTATCGACTTCGCGCTGCAGGTGGGCCAAGTCTCCGAAACCATCGAAGTCTCGGCCGGTGCTCCTCTGCTGACAACGGAAGACGCTACCGTCGGCACCGTTATCGAGAACCGCCGCATCGTCGATCTGCCGTTGAATGGCCGCAATGCCCTTGCGCTAGTGTTTCTCAGTCCTAACGTCACGGCGGGGTTCGGCAACAGCAATGTAGGCGCAGCGGGTGACCGTGGCGTATTCTCCAGCATTTCAATTGCGGGCGCTCGCCCCGTGTTCAATCACTACACGCTGGATGGCCTTGAGAATACGTACGTCGAAGGCAATAGCTACGCCTTCCTGCCCTCAATCGACGCTCTCCAGGAGTTCAAGATCCAAAGCGGCGTCTATCCGGCGGAGTTCGGCAGGGAGATCGGACAGATCAACATCTCGACCAAGGCGGGCGGGAACGCCTACCACGGCACCTTGTTTGAATTCCTCCGCAATTCCGCATTGGACGCGCGCAACTACGACTTCACCCCGCTGCGTCCGCCCAAGGACCCGTTTCGCTGGAACCAGTACGGGTTTACGCTTGGCGGCCCGGTTCGCATTCCCAAGCTGTTCAATGGGCGTAATCGCCTCTTCTTTATGTCCAACTTTGAAGGCTTCCGGCAGCGGCGCCAAATCCGGCTCTTCAGCGACGTGCCGTCCCAGGCTATGCGAAATGGGGACTTCACACAGTTGACCGCTGCGATTTACGATCCGGATACCCGCGTCCGGCAGGGCTCGGCCATCGTCGCCCAGCCCTTCCCCAATCGCACGATCCCCCAAACCCGCATACCCGCCACCTCGGTGAAGCTGATGGATTTTCTCCCGCTCCCGAATCAGCCGGGCTCCGGGTTGTCGGCGAACTTCCAACTCGGCCAGAGCTCCCGGATTGACCGCGATCAGTTCAACCAGCGCATCGACTTCATCGAGAGCAGCGCGTCAAACTGGTTTGGCAGGTTCAGTTGGGCCAATGAGGAGGCGCTCAACCCCGGCGTCTACCTGAATGGCGGCAAAACCATCAACGATCCCTGGCAGGCGATGATCTCCAACACGCGCACCTTGTCCGCTTCGTTGGTTAACGATGTCCGTTTCGGTGTGAGCCGCTTCTCCAACAACGGAGTCGGCGAGCTTGCCTTCGCCCGCGACGTTGTCAGTGAGCTGAACATCCCTGGCGTCGCCCGTCTCGCGCCCGATGGTTGGGGCTTGCCCACCGTTACGCTCACCGGCTTCAGTGGCTTCGGCGGAACTCCAGGCGGCACCATCCGCTACTCCACCACCTTTCAGTTTGTCGACAACCTCCATTGGGTGCGCGGCAAGCATACGCTGCGCGCCGGCGCCGAAATCCGCCGCGAACGGTGGAACGCCAGTTCCTATACATTCGGCCAAGGGCAGTTCGATTTCTTCGGAACGGCGACGCAGAACCCGGCTAGTCCCT
Organism: uncultured Candidatus Solibacter sp.; assembly: GCA_964385495.1. Classification (GTDB taxonomy): domain Bacteria; phylum Acidobacteriota; class Terriglobia; order Bryobacterales; family Bryobacteraceae; genus CADEFT01. Next base: position 12,625 of record CAYLPH010000108.1, on the reverse strand, counting down.
CCGGCAGCGGCAACGCGTTCGCTGAGTACCTCTTGGGCTACATAGGGAACTCGCGTGCGGGAGTGACACAGGCGTTCGCCCAATTCCGTGCCACCGCACAGGCTTACTACATCGACGATAGCTGGAAGGTGCGCCCCAACCTCACCCTCACTCTGGGCCTCCGGTACGAATACACGCCACCTTTCTACGACCGCTCCCAAAAGTGGGTCAACGCCCATATCCCGTTCCTCGACCGTGAGCCGAACGTCGCGGACCGGAGCCGGCACCCCATGCTCATCCGCATCGGAACCGGCGATTTTTATGAGGGCGTCGCCTTCCGTTTCAATCCAGCGATCGCCGTGGCCCGTGACGGCCGTCTCGGCGGCGTTGGCGTTTATCCGGACCGGAACGACTTTGCACCGCGTTTGGGAATTGCCTGGAGCCCCAGTAGCCGTTGGACGGTTCGATCCGGCGTCGGGCTGTTCTACTCCCAGGACACTTCCGCTCCCGTCCTCGACCCGGCCCGCAACTTGGCTGGGTTCCGGTCCGAGCAGGCCAGCCCCGACTTCCCGAATCTGACCTGGAACGCCCCTTTCGCCGGTCTCGGCCAGTCCGTTCAGGTCAACACGCCGTCGGTGCTCGCCAACGACCCGCGGCGCCGCACGCCCTATGCCATCCAATACCTCCTGAACCTGCAGCGGGAGATCATGCGAGATGTGGCGCTCGAGGTCGGCTATCTTGGCTCGGTATCCCGCAAACTCCAGCAGTTCCACAACTTCAATGCTCCCGATCCCAGCCCTACCGGCAGCGTCGCCTCGCGCGCCCCGTGGCCCGAGTTCGGCCGCGTCTTTCAGGTGTCCGGGTTCGGCAAGGCCAACTATAACTCCGTTGCCGCGAAGTTGACCAGGCGCTTCAGCGGAGGCCTTACCTATTTGGTCAGCTACACTTGGGCCAAGTCGATCGACACCGGTAGCGGCATCCGCGTGCCTCCTGGGGATACCCTCTTTGTCCAGGATGGCTGGTGCCAGTCTTGCGACCGCGCGGTCTCCGGCTTCAATGCGGCCCACCGCTTCGTTACTTCCGCCCTCTACGAACTCCCGTTCGGAAAAGGCAAGCCGTTCCTAAACGGGGGCGGCAAGGTGAGGAACGCGATAGCGGGTGGCTGGCAGTTGGGCTCCATCGTCACGCTCCAGTCGGGTTTTCCGATCAATGTGTCGGCGGGTAGAGATCAAAGCAATACCGGCCGTCAGGCGGATCGCGTGAATGCCACGGGTCAGCCTACCGCCTTGGCTCGCGGGGTACAGGACCCGCAGCGCTTCTTCAACACCGGCGCCTATGCCCTACAGCCGTTTGGTTCTTTCGGCAATGCCGGCCGCAACACCATCATTGGCCCCGGAACGATCGCCTGGGATTTCTCGACGATCAAGAATTTCCGCTTCCTGGAAAGCCGGGAACTGGAGTTCCGCTTCGAGGCCTTCAACTTTCCGAATCATCCGAACTGGGGCCGGCCCAATGTAACGCAAACCAGCCTTAGCTTTGGTCGAATCACATCGACAAACACGAACATGCGGTCGATGCAGTTCGGTCTGAAGCTCAACTTCTGATCCTTCGTTACGTGGAGTTGTGGTGCGGCAAAAGGCCGGGCTGGTCTCTGGTTGTCCTTACGGCGGCAAGGGCGGGAAGGACTGTCGAAGGCTGGTCGCGTGTTTCTTGGCAAACACCCGCTCAATCGGCTCGCCCGTGTACCCCCTACAACTTCCCACCCACCCCCAGTGTTTGTTCTAAATAGCGGGCAGCGATGGCGCCGTTCTCCGCAATCGGCAGACGGCCATCCAGCACCAGCCCCGCGTAGGCCGCCGTCGGGTCTACGTACAGGCTGCGCATCGGTTCCACCGTCGCCAGATACTGTGACTGCACCGATTCGGCGCTCCGGCCGCGTTCCACCGTGTCGCGCCGCAAGCGCCGGTCCAGGCATACCGTGTTGCCCGCCGTGATGAATATGCTCGCGGAGAGTTGCTTACGAATCTCGGGCCAATACAAAGGGAACAGCCCCTCCACGAACACCAGCGGCTCCGGCGCCAGATCCACCCACCCCGGCTCCCTGGTATGGAGAGCGAAATCATACACCGGGTGCGCCACCGTCTCCCCCCTCCCCAACGCCTCCAAATGCGCCGCCAGCAACAGATGGTCCATCGACGCCGGATCGTCGAAGTTCACACCCGCCCGCTCCTCCACGCTCAAGTGGTCCAATGGCCGGTAATACGCGTCCACCGGCAGCGTCGCCGCCGCGAAGCGCCCCGACAGCCAGCGGCACAGCGTCCCCTTGCCGGCGCACGAAGGCCCGGCAACTCCAACCAGATAAGGTATTTGCGGCATATGGCCGATTCTTCCGCATAGAGTAACATGAGTAAAGATATGCGATCTTTGGTAGCCCTGTTGTTCACGCTGCCGGCAATAGCCCAAGTGGTATTCCCGCCCGACCTCAGCATCTCCCGCATCGAGGCCGTCCAGACCGTTCAGGACGACTCCCAGTCCGTCCCCCTCACCGCCGGGAAGGCCACCGCCGTCCGCGTCTTCGTTCGCCAGCAGGGCCGCCCCGAAGCCATCGTCGGCAACGTCACCATCGCCCTCCGCGGCTATCGCGGCGGTACCGAATTGCCCCAATCCCCCCTCCGCGCGGCCAACGCCGCCATCTCCGCCGCCCTCTCCCCCGACCGCACATCCAGCGCCAACGCCCAGAACTTCGTCCTCCCCGCCGACTGGACCACCCCCGGCGAGATCGAGCTGCGCGCCGAACTCCGCCTCGCCCCTAACACCCCCGAAGCCCCCACCGACAACAACAGCACCTCTCGCACCGTCACCTTCAACACCCCCACCTCCCCCGAACTCCGCATCGCCTGGGTGCCCCTCTGCTTCTCGGGCCGCTGCGCCGCCAACACACCCCCTGGCATCCGTCTGGTCGAGCGCTTCTTCCCCCTCCGCGACGGCACCGTCAAACTCGCCGACATCCCGGCGCCGGCCTTCTCCTATGACGGCGCCATCGAAGACCTCCCGGCGTTCCTGGCCCGCTTACTCAGCGAAGCGCAGGCCACGCCCTTCCGCCCCCATATCCTCGTCGGCCTACTCCCCGCCGGCACTACCGCGCCTGCCCCCGCGGCCGGCACCCCCACCGCCTTCTGGATGGTCGACCAGGCCGACGAAACTGCCAACGAAGTCCTCCTCGCCAGACAGGTCGCCGGACTCTCCGGCGACGACTCCTGCCCGCGCTCCGGCGAGCCCGGCTTTGACCCCCTCAGCGGCCGTCTACTCGGCCCCCTCTCCCCCGACCTCGCCGCCACCGGTTGCCCCTCCGGCTCCGGCACCGTCTGGGTCTCGCCCGCTACCATGGCCCAGATCAACGGCATCGCCACCACCTGGGTCGAAGGCACTGCACCCGCCCCCCAGCCCACCGACGAAGCCCTCCAGTTCACCGAGCCCGCCGGTGGCGAAACCTGGAATGGCGTCCGCACCCTCCGCTGGACCGACGCCTCCAACCGCGGCCTCTCCTATACCCTCGGCTACTCCAACGATAACGGCGTCTCCTGGATTCCCCTCGCCTTCGACGTCCGCGCCAACGAGTTCTCCATCGACACCCAATACCTCCAGGGCGGCCTCACCCGCTTCCGCGTCTCCTACGACGGCGGCCAGCGCCTCTCCAATGAAGTCTTCGTCCTCGTCGCCCCCAAACCCGAAGTCTCCTCCACCGGCCTCGACTTCGGCGGCGTCACCACCGGCGTCTTCGCCGAACGCGGCCTCACCGTCCACAACCGCGGCACCGGCGTCCTCCAACTCGGCGCCGGTACGGCCACTCTCGACGCCTACCGCGTCATGACCCCCGACCCGCTCGCCATCCGCGCCGGCGGCTCCCGCACCATCGTGGTCCGCTATACCTCCCGCTTTGCCGGCGCCGAAGCCGGCGACCTCAAGTTCCCCGTCAACGATACCGAAGCCCCCGAACTCGTCATCCCCGTCCGCGCCGTCGGCTTCGACCGCGCCATCCCCAGCATCAACGTACTCACCTCCAGCCTCGACTTCGGTGACGTCACCGTCGGCGACAACGCCGAACGCACCTTCCGCATCCGCAACGAAGGCAGCTCCCCCCTGAACGTCAGCGGCCTGTCCCTGCTGAACGCCCGCTTCACCGTCACCTCCGGTGTCGCCGCCTTTGTCATCGACCCCGGCGACGAACGCACCATCCGTGTCCGCTTCACCCCGCTCGCCGCCGGCGCCCAAACCGGCTCGGTCAGCGTCGTCAGCAATGACCCCATCCGTTCCTCCGTGCGCGTCGAACTGCGTGGCAACGGCCTTGCTGCCACCGCTCCCGTGATCGAGGTCAACCCCACTTCGCTCGACTTCGGAGCCGTCGGCATCGGCCAGTCCCGCACCTTGGGCATCACCGTTCGCAACACCGGCGCCGGCCCGCTCACCATCACCGGACTCCAGATCGCCTCCCCCAGCTTCAACGTCGCCACGCCCGCCACTCCAGTCACCCTTGCCCCCGCCGCCCAGCAGGTAGTTTCCGTGCGCTTTGCGCCCCAGTCCGCCGGGACCCTCGCCGGCACCCTCATCCTCACCTCCAACGATGCGCGCCGCCCCCGTATCGACCTCCCCCTGCTCGGCTCCGGCACCGCCGCCGTCACCTCCCAGGTCCCCCGCGTTACCGGCCTCGTCCCCGGCTCCCTTACCGCAGGCTCCCGCCGCTTCGATCTCACTGTCTCCGGCACCAACTTCACCGCCAGCTCCATCGTGAACTGGAATGGCTCGGCCCGCCCCACCGTCTTCGTCAACGCCACCACGCTGCGCGCCTCGATCGCCCCGGACGACGTCGCCGCGGCCGCCCGCGCTCAGGTCACCGTCGTCACCCTACCGCCCGGCGGCGGCACATCCAATGCCCTGCCAGTCGTCGTCAACGCCGCCGGACCCCAGGCCTGGCTTACCAACACGTCCACCGCCACCTGCCCCGCCGTGATCTCCACCCTCACCGCCGTCGACCGCGTCGGCACCGCTTTGAGCAGCATCCCCACCAGTAGCCTCGTCTGCACCGAAGACGACACCACCGTGCCCTGCAGCGCGCAGTCCGCCGCCAATGCCGGCAGCGGCCTGTCCATCGCCGTCGTCATGCACACCAGCCCGTTCCTCAACGAGCCCTCGCAACTGCAGCTAGCCGGCAACTACCAGATCCGCGCCATCCGCCTCTTTTTCCAGATCATCGGCCTCCGCGACTATGTCGCCCTGACCCAATTCGACAACGGCGTCCGCCTTGTCCTCGACTTCACCGAAGCCGAGAACCGCGAGAAGCTCCAGGACGGCCTGAACGCCGCCCGCGCCCCTCTCGGCGCGGGAGCCTCGCTCTACGACGCCGTCGATGACGCCATCCAGCGCCTCGGCTCCCAGGGCGACAAGCGCAAGGCCATCCTGCTGTTCAGCGGCAGCCCGAATAACTTCGATAGCGCCCCCCGCGACTTGAACGTGCTGCTGCAGCGCGTGCAGTCGAGCGGCATCCCCATCTATACCTTCCCCATCGGGCCCGGCATTAGCGGCCCCGGCACTACCGACCCCGCCCTGCTCGCCATCCTCAACCAGCTCGCACTCGACTCCGGTGGCCAGATGTTCGCCGACCCGCTCGTCAACATCGACTCCGTCATCCAGCGCCTCGCCGCCCAGCTCGATAGCCAGTTCCTGCTCCAGCACACCTCGCCCACCCGCGACGCCACGCCCAAGCAACTCCGCGTGACCATCAATGTGCCGGGTTCCAGCTTTACCGCCGTCCGCAGCTTCCCGGGGTGCCGCTAGCGCGCCGCCCCCTCTACCCATCCATCCACCAACTGCACCACCCGGTTTCCATACGCCGCGTTCGTCTCCGAATGCGTCACCTGGATGATGGTCGTTCCGCCGTCGTTCAGCTTCTTGAACATCTCCATGATCTCTTTGCCCTGGCTCGAATGCAGGTTGCCGGTCGGCTCATCCGCCAGGATGATCTTGGGGTTCGCGATCATCGCCCGCGCAATTCCCACCAACTGCTGCTGCCCGCCCGAAAGCTGGTTCGGATACAGGTCCTTCTTACCGACAATGTTGAACTTGTCCAGCGTGTCCGCGACGATGCTCTCCCGTTCCCCCTTCTTGATGTTGCGGTAGGAAAGCGGGATGTCCAGGTTCTCGTACACCGTCAGCGAGTCCAGCAGATGATAGCTCTGGAACACGAATCCGAAGTACTTCTTGTATAGGTCCGAACGCTCGTTTTTACCCAGCTTGTGCACCGGTTGGCCGTACAGATAATACTCGCCCTGCCAGGCCCGGTCGAGCATCGCCAGCAGGTGCAGCAGCGTCGACTTGCCCGCTCCCGACGGACCCATGATGGAGATGAACTCCCCTTCCTTCACCTCCAGATTGATACGCCGCAACACCCACGTCCGGGTCGGGCCGTTATCGTAGAACTTCTCAACGTTCGACAGTTGGATCATAGAAAATCAAGGTTCGCGCAAGGCCACGGCGGGCTCCATCCGGGCGGCGCGCCGCGCCGGCAGCCACGACGCTACCAACGCCACCAGCGCCAGCAGCAGCGTCCCCCACAGATAGGGCCGCACATCGTTCCCGTTCACCGTGTAAAGCAGGCCATCGTAGAGCAGGTGCGCCAATCCGTACGCCAACGCCGCCCCTATCGCCAGACCCGGCAGCACCAATACCGCACACTGCCGCAGCACCAACTCCGCCACGTCCACCGGGCAGGCGCCCATCGCCACTCGCACGCTCAGATCGGCCGTCCGCTGACGGACGTACTGCCGCGTCACCCCGTAGACGCCGGCGCTCGCCAGCACCACCGCCAGGATCGCGAATAAAGCCAGCATGCCGGCGGCGGTACGCGGCGCCCACAACGCCTGGTCCAGCACTTCGCTCATCAGCGCGACTTCCGGCCTCGGCATCTCGGGGCGGAAGTGCCGCACGGCCTCTTCCAACGGCTTCCGCATCGACGCCGCATCGCGACTGGTTCGCACCAACACCGTCGCCGAGGCCGGCACCAACTGCCGCAGCGGGATGTACAGGCACGGCTCCGCCGTTTCGCCGAGGTTGCCATACGCCGCGTCGCGCGCCACTCCCACGATCGTCGTGTCCTCGCGGTCTCCGAAGAGCCGCAGCTTCCGCCCGATCGCCGCGTCCGTGCCGCCGAAATGCCGCCGCGCCATCGTCTCGTTCACAATGCCAACCATCGGCGCCGGATGTCGATCCGCCGGGGTAAAGTCGCGCCCCCGTAGAATCAGCACATCGGCCGTTTCAAAATAGCGCGTGCCAATCGCGTTCAGCCGCGGAATCACCGTGGTCTTGTCGTCCAGAAAGGCCGTGCGCCGCATGCGGTCGTGTCCCAACAACGGATTCGACGACACCGTCACCGATTGCACGCCCTCCAGCATCTGCAGCTTCTGCTGCAACTCCAGATAGAAGATCGCCCGCGACTCGCCGTGCAGGCCCAGCCGCTTCGGATTCACTTCAAACGTCGCCAGGTTCTTCGAGTCAAAGCCCGGGTCAATGGTCTGCGCGTTCCGGAAGCTGGTCACGAACAGGTGCGCCGAAACGATAGCCGCCATCGACAACGCCACCTGGCTGACCACCAGCGCCTGCCGCAAGCCCACTAACCGCCGCGCCGAAAAGCCGCGGCTGGTCCGCTCCTTCAAATCGTCGGCGATGTCGCCGCGCAACGCCTGCAGCGCCGGAATCAGGCTGGCCAGCAGCCCCGCCGCCAGCGACAACAGCCCCGTGAACGCCAGTACGCGTACGTTCAACCGCAGGCTCAACATGTCCGCCGTGACATCCTCCGGGCGGAAGTACCACAGCAACTGGCAGCCCGCCACGCCGAACAGCAGGCCCAGCAGCGCACCGGCCACTACCAGAATCAGGCCGTCGGTCAGAATGGGCAGCAGCAGGTCCCGCCGCGTGCCCCCTAATGCCACCAGGATCGCCATCTCGCGGCGCCGTACCGCGGTCCGCGCCAGCAGCGCGTGGCCGACATTCGCCATGGCGATCAACAGCACGATTAGCGAAGCGCTCAGCAGCACGCGCGCGGCCCGGATCACCTCCGGGCGATACTCCCCCAGCAGTTCCGAGAGCCCGATAAGCCCGAAGGTGCGGCCCTTATTATCGACCGGATACTCCCGCTCCAATCCCGTACCCACCCGCTGGACATCGGCCAGTGCCGCCGCGCGGTCCACTCCGGGCTTCAGCCGTGCCATCGCCAGAAACATCAGCGCACGTCGCGCCTTCACCCAGTCCGGCCGTTCCAACAGGCTGCTGGAGCGCGGCAGCGGCACCCAGATCTCGGTCAGGCCCAGCCGCTGCATGCCCTTGAAGCCCTTCGGCAGCACGCCGGTAATCTGGAACAGCGCCCCGTTCAATTGGACCGGACGGCCGGCCACGTTGGGGTCCGCGCCCAGCCGGTTTCGCCAGAAGGCATGGCTGACCACCACCGGTGGCGCCCCGGCCACCTCGCCCCCGGACGCCTCATCGAACAACTGGCCCAACGACGGGCTGATGCCGAGGGTCCGGAAGAAGTTTGGCGTCACCGCCTCAATCATGACTTCGGCGATCTCGTCGCCCACCCGGAAGTTCGCCGTCGCCCCAGTCGCTGCCGCCACATCCTGGAACGCCGTGGTGCGGCGCGCCAGATCCAGCAGATTGGGATGCGACATGGCCATCGGGCGGTTGCGCGGCGACTGCGGCTCGATGGTCTGGATGATCAGCAGCCCGTCCGGATCCCTTACCGGCAGCGGCTCCAACAGCACCGCGTCCACCACCGAGAACAGCGTCGTGTTAACCCCGATGCCAAAGGCCAGCGAGAACAGCACCAGCGCGGTCAGGCCGCGATGACGCCATAGACGCCGCAGAGCGTGGGCGAGCAGATTGGCGGGCAGGCGCGGCACGCGCTGAGCGTCCATCGAAACCTCCTGGCGATCCTGATTCCGGGCCGACCCGGGTGTGGCCTGTATTCTCGCACCCACAGCCGGCCCGTGCCACGGCGCCGGACGTTACTCGTAACGGATGCGCAGGCCTTCGCGCAGGTTCTGCCGCACTTCGTCGTGAGCCCGCCGCAACTCCTCGCGCACCTCACGGTGGGTGTGGCGGAACTCCTCGCGCAGGTCGCGGTGCAGGTCGCAGCGCTGGCGGCTCAACTCGCGCTCATGGGTGCGCAGTTCCTCACGCAGTTCCTCGCGGGCGTGCCGCGCCTCTTCGGCTGCCTCGCGTGCGTGGCTCCGGGCTTCGTCCCTAATCTGGACCAGGTGCGGCCGGATGTGCGCCGGTACATCGCGTAGGAGCGGCAGCACCTCCCCATCCACAAAGGAAAACACGCCGGCGGCGGCCACCAGGACGCCCACGGCAAGCAGGTCGATATTCCGGCCGGCCATCACACCACCTCCACGTTCTCTTCGACAATGCGGCCATCAAACAGGTGTACGCTGCGGTCGGCATGGCGGGCGTAGCGCGGATCATGGGTCACCATGCAAATGGTCGCCCCGGCGCGATGCAGTTCCCGCAGCAGTTCCATGACGGCCTCCCCGTTGGCCGAATCGAGGTTTCCGGTCGGTTCGTCCGCCAGCAGGATGGCCGGTTCGCCCACCAGGGCTCTGGCGACCGCCACGCGCTGCTGCTGGCCGCCAGACAACTGCGATGGGTAATGCTTGACGCGGTGCGACATGCCGACCCGCTCCAGCGCCTCATGCACGCGCTTCTTGCGCTCGGCCGACCCCATTCCCCGGTACGTCAGCGGCAGTTCGACGTTCTCATACACCGTGAGGTCGCCGATCAGGTTAAACGCCTGGAAAATAAAGCCGATCTCGCGGTTGCGGATGCGCGCCCGCTCGCTCAGCTTGAGCTTCTCCACAGGGTTGCCCTTCAACGTATAGCTGCCGTCGGAAGGCGAATCGAGCAGCCCCAGAATGGCCAACAGGGTGGACTTGCCGCAGCCCGACGGCCCGGCAATCGCCACGTATTCGCCCCTCTTGATCTCCATGTGGATGCCCGCCAGCGCGTGCGTCTCCACTTCGTCGGTCACGAATACCTTGGTCACTCCATCCAGACGAATCAAAGTCTCAGCGGCACTCATTGCGTTCTCGCTCCTTTGCACCCTTGGCCAGTTTGTATTTGACTGATATACGTAACACTCGTTAGCAGGTTCCCTGAAGAGTTGTTAATTTAACCGGATCCGGTTATGCGCATCCCAGGCCGACATGTCCGACAACACCACTTCGTCGCCAACCCGCAGTCCTTCCAGCACTTCGATATTGGTCACCGACGTCCGCCCCAGCTTTACCTGCACCCGCACCGCTTCTTTCGTTCCCGGCTCCAGCTTGAACAGCGTCACCAGGCTATTGGCCTGTCCGAAGACCGGCCGGCCCACGAAGAGCACGTCCGTCAGGCGCTCAATCTCGACGGTCCCGTCGACGCTAAGGTCCGGACGGGCGCCATCGGGCAGCTTCCCGGTGAGACGTACGTCCACCGTCACGGTCCCGTTTAAGACGGCCGGATCGATGCGCGACACAACGCCGTCCACGGTGCCATTGCGGGTATCAATTACCGCCACCTGCCCGATGCGCACGTCCTTGGCCTGCGTCTCGGCGATCTTCAACTCCGCCTTCAGCTTCAGCGGCTGCGCTACCTTGGCCAGAATCGTGCCGATGGGCACCCGCTGGCCCACCTGCATGGTCATCTCCTGCAGCACACCGTGCGTGCCCGCGCGCACCTTCAGCGCGTCCACCTGCTCCTTCTTCAACTGGTACGCGGCCTTTAGCTTTTCAATCTGCACCTGCTGCGAAGCGAGCTGCGCCTGGATGGAATCGTCGCTGATGTCCAGCCGTTTCTGTTCGATCTGAAACCGCTTGCCGAGCTCATCGGCGCTCGCCTTGGACAATTGCAACGTCAGGTCCGGCGTCAGACCTTCTTTGAAGAGCTTGGCGTCGCGGTCATACTTCAGCTTGGCCTGGACAAACTCGCTTTCCAACTGCGCCGTGCGGGCGCGCTGCTCCAGTTGCGTGGTCTCGAGCTTGACCCTGAGGTCGCGCATGCCGGCCTCGGCCGCCTTGATCTGCCACTCGGTATCCAGCATCGCCAGGCTGAGTTCCGGATTGCTCATCTCCATGATCACGCTGGACGGTATCACTACCGCGCCGGGGCGCAGCACCAGCTTGTCCACCCGGCCTTCGGTCTGGGCGGGAATCCAGAGAATCTCTTCGGGAATCAGCGTGCCGATACCCCGGACGTTGCGCAGCATGGGGCCGCGTTTGACCTGATCGACGAGCACCGACGAGCGGTCCACCGGCGGCGCCGCCGGCTTCAAGCGGCTCATGCCCACGGTGATCAGCGGAACCGCGATAACGGCCACCAGAATGAGAACGGTCCGGCGTATGAGTTTGTTTCGGCGTGCGCCCTTGCGAGGTACGTCCATAGATTGATCCAGCCGCTCTAGTGGCACGCCGCGGGCCATGCCGGCAGGGCAAAGGGGAAATCAGGGGAATCAACGACTTAGGAGGGCCGTGGGAGAAGCGCCGGGAGACCCCGGCTGTCCGCTTCTGGGACGGACCTGTACGGAATTGGCGGTGACCGTTCCTGCCGCACTGTTGTGAAACACGCCAGGCAGCCGCGGACTCCAATACCTTGCTAAGCTCGGAAGGTTACTCTGTAAGGGATTGGGGTTGGCCTCATGAATCGAGAACTGTGGCGGCGGGTGGAAGAGACGTTTTACGCCGCGCTGGACCAACCGGAAACGCACCGGCAACAGTGGCTGGCTGAGGCCTGTGGCGATGACGCCGAGTTGTTGGCCGAAGTGCAGGGGATGCTGCAGGCCGACGGCGCGGGTGGTCTCGGCCTGGAGAAGGAGATCCGGCGAACAGCGGCATCGTTGTTGCTGGACACCTTCGGATCGCCCCGCAAGTAGGGCTGCCCGTCTCCGTCAGATCAGCGAAAAGGGCGAGAACCGGGCGTCGAGGTCCGCCGGAATGAGAGCGGGCAGATGCAGCAGGTAGCAGGGCCGTGAGCGGCCTCGCCAACTGGCTTGCACCCGGGACCGAAAAGCCAGAGCCGAGGAGGCGCGTAGGGGTTTCCAATCCGTTGCAGCCACGCGCGCGGTGTCGGAGATGCGGTCCACCAGCAATCCCACCGAAGAGAACGCGGTGTCTGCCGTTGGATTCGAGACGACAAGCACCGCCGGTTGCCGGGCGTCGCCGTCGACGCTCAGCAGCAAGGCGGTGTTCAAAACCGGAATCGCCAGCACACCCCCGGAGAGCAAGCCGCGCAGCCACGGCGCCGGCGCTGGAACGGCAACGGTAACGGTAACCGGATGCGGCACAATCTGGCGGATGGCGGTATGCGGCAGCGCCAACTCGTACTGCCCGACGCGGAAGAGGAGGTAGGCTGCGGGCGGCGGGCTGGCTGTGGCGCGATGCATGGATTCCGGCCTTACACCTGGAGGAAAGCACGGTTGCCGGCGTGCTGCTTTGCCTCGGCGGATTTCGTGCAGATCAGGCAGATGTGCACCTCCAGCGGTTCGCCGCCGGACTGGAAGGGCGCCACGACCCACTTATCCTTGATTAGCGTGCGCTTGATGAAGTTCCTGCCGTAGATAACG
>CAYLPH010000107.1:0-21311 GCA_964385495.1 uncultured Candidatus Solibacter sp. | reverse complement strand
GCTGATGGTGACGCGCGCATAGCCGGTGGCGGCTGTTTCCGGTATGAGGTAGGTCACGCGTTCCGGTGACGCCGCATCAATGCGTGCGCGATGCGTGGTGCCGGCGCTGTCCACAATGGTCACGGTAGTGGCGGCCGGTTCCGTGGTGGCGAGCACCGCGCCGAACAACGGCGTGGCGTGGACGAGCGTACCGGGCGCGACGGGGCCGCGTTCGGGCGATGCGGCTGACACCTGAATCGCGGTGGGATTCACCAGCCCGCCGCCAACATCCGCGCCGCGGGCATTACTGTAACTGGCTCCATCCAGCGCATTGAAGACGGCAACGCCGTTCACCCAGACGCCCACCGCGCCCAGTCCCGTGCGTGTGCTGGCCGATGGCGCCCCGCCGGCACGCGGCACGCGGTACATCGTATTCAGGTTATTCGGCCAGCCGCCGAAGATGCCGCCTGGCTGTAGCGCGTCGAACCACGGGCCCATCGTGTAGCTGGCCAGGCCGTTGGCGTTCACCCACACGCTGGCATCGTTGAAGCGCACGCGCTGGATGTCGGCATTGGCGGGGGTGCGGACGCCGGTGGTGATATTCACGCCGGCGGGCACTTCGAACGGCCAGGTGCTCTGGGCTTCCGCCGAGGGGTTGAACGCGCTCTTTACCATGGCGGCCTGCCCGGCGTTCTTCGTCGCCCAGGAGGTCAGCAGCCGCGACTCGCTCTCCGTGCCCTGTGGGAAGTCCTGCGTGTTGGTGGGCTCGGCGCGCTCCTGCCCGCCGCCCACGGTGCCGTAGTAGGTGAGGCCCAGGATGTAGGGGAAGGCCGGGGTGCCGTCCGCTTCCACGGTGACGAAATAGGCGTAGGTGCCTTGCGGGAACTCTGGGGTGACGGTGAATCGCCCGTTGTGGACATCCAGGTCGCCCAAACCTTCGACGAACTCGTAGTCTTCCAGATAGCGGCCGAGCGGGAACTGCGCGTTGATGGGCGGCCCGAACTGATTCTCCGGCAGTTGCTGGGGTGTGTTGGGATGGATGACCATGGCCCAATCCGGAAGGGAATCGCGGCGGGTGATCTCGCGCAGGCGGAAGGAGGGCCGTAGGCGGCGCAGGTCGCTGGCCGGGTCCTGGGCATTGGTGTAGCCGTAGGGGCCGTAGATCGGATAGCCGTCGAAGCTCCAGCCGAGAATCGGGGAATGGCGGAGATCCGCGGCCTTCTCGCGGTACACGCCACCGGTGCGGAGAACACGCTCCTGCTCCAGGTTGTCGTCCAGTTGCGCCCGCAGGCATACGGGGTTGGCATGGTGATGGTACATGCCGCTGCCGGGTTGGTGGCCGATGCAACTGTCGAACGTCTGCGCTTCGCCATAGTAGGCGTTGCGGAGCCAGATGCCGTCTCCCGATTGCATCGGCGGGGGTTGTGCGATCGCAGTAGCGGCCAGTAGCAGGTATGCCAGGACAAGAGCCTTCATTCTGTTGTCATAACGAAGGGCGGGTGGGATTGGGTTACGGCAGACCCTCAATCGTCCACAAATCCGAGCGGCGGCGGCTTACCGTTGTGAGGAACCGCTTCCCATCCGGGTGAAGCTGGAGGCCATCCAGGATGGCGTTGGCGTCCACATCGAGGGTCGCCAAAGGACGTGTGAGGCCCTTGTCCGTAGAGACGGCCTCGACGATCCACTGGCGCTGCTCACGCCGTAGAGCGTAAATTTCGTTTCCATCGGGGCGAAAGTCCCAGCCCGCATTGTAAGGGAGCGGGGCGATGGTACGGTCCTTGGAGCCATCGGCTCCGAGGATGTGCAGGCCGTCCGCGACGCCATAGGCGATCACGCCGCCTTTGGGCGACCACGTTGCCTGCAGCGTCGGAGCCCTCACACCGACCTTCACCAGATCCATCGCCTTCCCACCGGCGGCGGGTATCTTCGAGATCCAGGTGATGCCCTTCGCGGTGCGGGCATAGACGATCCACTCCCCATCGGGAGAGAAGGAGGCGTTATGGGCATCGGTGGCCTCCGGATCCAGCAGGATCGCTGTCCCGCCGGTGGCTGGCGACAGGTAGATGCGATGGTGGAAATCGAACGCCATGCGGCTGCCATCGGGGGAATACTTGACGCGGGCTGGCGCCACCTCGGCATCGGTGAAGGCGACCGGCCGTTCGGCTCCATTGGGGCCGCGGATCCAGATCGTAGCGCGGCTGGTGGAGCCTCGCGTGTAGGCGATGTCCTCCGATCGCGGCACCCAGGTAGCATCGCGGTTGCCGTGCTCGCCTACCACGAGGGGGGCCGGCTTTCCCGTTGGCAGATCGAAAAGGAAGATCTGGCTGGAAACCAGTTCCGACGCTACCACCACACGCTTGCCGTCGGGGGAAAGATCCAGCGTGGATTCGGCGGCGATACCCGATGTGAGCTGCGTCAGTTCACCGGACGGCAGATCGATCCGGTAAAGATGGATCTGCGCTCCATTGCCCGCGGAGGTAAGCAGCGCGCGGTCGCCGGGCAGCCAAACCGGGCGTGTTGCGAAGGCCATGCCCGCCGGTAGGGGAACCTGCCGGGGCGCGCCACCCTCGACGGGGAAGATCCACAGTTCAAAGGTGCGCTCCCGTGAGCCGGTTGCAACGCCAATCAGCGCCAGGTTGCGGGAATCGTGACTGAACGAGTGCTGTCCGTTGCGCAGCTTCGGCGTGGCGGGGTGCTCGTACAGGCGCCGGTTGGTTCCCTCGGGCGTGGCGAAAGTGAGTTGGAATTCCGCCGGCTGGAGGAAAGCCAGATGCTTGCCATCGGGCGATAGCGAGAAGGATCCGCCGTCCTGGACGATCAAACGCGGTGTCCCGCCCGCGGCGGTGGTGGAATAGATGCCTCTTCGACTCGCGTCATTGAAATAGATACGCGTGCCGTCATGGCTCCAACGCGGGTTGGCGCAGTGGGCGGTCCCTCGCGTGATCTGGGCCGCGACGAGCGAATCGACGGCTCGCGTGAAGACCTGGTCGACGCCATCCACATCGCAAAGGTAAGCGACGCTCTTCCCATCGGGCGACCATGCCGGTGACCGTTCGTTGCACGCCTCGGTGGCCAGCGGGGTGAACTTCGGGACGAGCACTTTTGGGGTGCGCGGCGTCCACCATGCGCCGGCCGCCGCAACGATGGCCAGCAGCGCTACGGCCCAGGGGATCCACGTTGTATGACGCCGAGCTGGGGCGGCGGCTACCGCTAACGGCTGCGTGAGTTCAGGCAAGTGCTGTTGGAGCAAGCGCAGTTCGTTGGCGAGGTCCCGCGTCGACACGTATCGGCGCTCCGGATCCTTGCTGAGACAGCGGCCGATCACCCATCGCACGGGTGCGGGGATGGTAGCAGGCAGCGGTGCCGGCTCCTCGCGGAGGATCGCCGTCATCGTTTCCGGCCCCGACGGGCGGTCAAAGGCGCGTTTGCCCGCCGCCATCTCATACAACACCAGGCCCAGCGAGAACTGGTCCGACCGTGCGTCCAAGGGCAGGCCGCGGACCTGCTCCGGGCTCATATAGGCCACCGTGCCCAGAATGACACCGCGCTGCGTGATGGCCGCCCGCGTGGCATCTTCGGGGGAAACGGCGGTAAGCGCTTCCGCTGCCTTCGCCAGCCCAAAGTCGAGAATCTTGACAGCGCCCTTTGGGGTCACCAGAATGTTGGGCGGCTTGAGGTCCCGATGCACCAGTCCCGTCGCATGGGCCGCGGCCAGACCGTCGGCCATTTGCACCGCCAAATCGAGCAATGGACCGGGAGCATCGACGGGCCCGGCGGGCGCGCCCTCGACATACTCCATGACCAGATAGTTCGGACCAACGTCGAAAACCGTGCAGATGTTCGGGTGGTTTAACGACGCGATGGCCTTGGCCTCGCGCTCAAACCGCGCACTGAACTCTTCGCTTGAAAACTTGATTGCGACGGTCCGGTTCAGCCGGTGGTCGGTGGCCTTCCAGACCTCGCCCATGCCACCGGCACCGAGCGGAGATACCAACTCGTATGGGCCGATCCGCTGTCCGGCTTCTGGCGGCATGGGTCTATTCTACTGTGGTGGGGACTACTGCCCCGGCGCTATCCGCAAACGTACTCCCACGTTCTGACTTTCCCCGAACGTCAGCGCCAGAATGCCGCCGGCGTCCGTCTTGGCTTCGGTCAGTTCCTGGTCATCGACTTCCAGGTCATAGCGGGTGTTAGGTTTGAGGCCGATCAGGAAGTAGCGGGTACTGGAGGGCAGGTTGAGGCTCCACTGCATCTCCGGTTTGCCCATCATGACCACGTGGTCGCCGATGGCAAGGGGCTCCTCAATGGCGCGCGGCTGCAACCCGCTGCGTTTGCCGTCCATGAACAACTCCATCTTTCCGGCCTGGTAGCTGAGCCAGACGGCATCCTCCTCCCAATTGGAGCGCAGGAAGAGGGTCCCGGATTGCGGATCGTGGAAGAAGGGTGGGAGGTGGTGGTAGCTCAGGCCTGGTTGGTAGGGGTTCGCCCAGAGGAACTCGTATGGGGCGGCGAACGGGGATCTCATGATGTAGCGGTCCTGGATGAGCCAGCCCTGGAGGAACTGGTGTTCCAGGGCGTTGGTGTCGAAGGCGACGATGGCCAGGTCCGCCGCCCGGGAGAGGGCCGCTTCAGTGACGTCGGGCTCGCCTAAGCCGCTGTATTGGGGTACGTGGTAAACGGCGTCGGCCGCCGGGTATGCCGCGGGGTAGTAGCTGATGACGCGGTGGAGGGGGAAGTCGCGGAAGAACAGCCGCGCGTTGTCGCGCATGTCGAACTTCAGGTTGTCCTGGACGACATGCATCAACTCCATTAAGGGATAGCCATCTTGGCGCGCGAAGCTGTTGCGGTTCTTGAGGAGCGCCGGGGCGGTCTTGCTCATCCACCAGTTTTCGAAGACATCCTTTAAGTGGCGCTCTGGAACCTCCGGCAGATGGTCGGAAAGGGCGGTGGCGGCGAGCACGCGGTCGCGTTGGGCGCCGACTGTGGCAAGTTTCCCCACTCGTTCCAATCCAGCGGCCAACTTGGCGGTTAGGGCCTTGGTTTGCGATTCGGTTAACTCGGGCTGGCACCAGTCGAAGACCAGGGCGATCTGGCGGACGTCGTTGGCGGCGGGGCTGGTGGCCCAGGCGATGGCCTGCTTCGCCGATCCTTTATCTTCGCTAGCCATGTAATGGAGCGCGTAGGCGAAACCGGGCTCCGGCATGGGGGCCTTCCCCACGATTAAGGCGTTAAACTGCTCCCAGCGCAGGGTTTTGCGCTCACGCTCGCGGCGCAGCAGTCGTAGCCGGCGGGCGTTCACCAGGAGCCGCGGACGTTCGGTGTATACCTTATAATCCTCGGGTTTGGCGGGGGGCTGGCCGGACTCGGCTTTTTCGGAGGATTCCTGACTGGCTGCGGCGGCCACCAGCATCGCCAGCAGTACAACGCATCGGGCCACGCTCATGCTCCTATGATTGTGTCATAGTGACACAGCCGCCACTGCCCCGCACGGGGACAACCGGCATACTCCGCCCGTAACTCCTTGCGTTTCAGCGGCAAAATTTATGGCAAGCGTGGCACCGCACGTGCTACTGTAGTTAACGAATTGATGGAATAACCCCTTTAACCTGCCCTCTGGTGCAACAAGCGGTTTGGAAGGGTGAGCTCAAGGCAATAGAGAGTGCTTGCGGGAGTCAGTATTCAAGATATGCAGGTCGCTCACCTAAACCTAAGATTGTGAGTTGCATTAGAGGGTAGTTTTTTTTCGGTTGAGTGGGTTGTTGAGGTTCCCCGAAGTGAAGGGGGTTGCAGTAAGGTCTTACCTGGGACCTAGGTTTCGACCAACGGATGGCATTCGAGTGCGGGAATGTTTGGACGCGGGCCCGTATGAAGGATGTTGGCGGTGCGGGTACCGTCATTGACCAGACGCGTTGACGCCGGTCCTGTTTGCCCAGATCTAATGGGCAGACCGCACTGGAAACGGCTTCCCTCAAGCCATTCTCTCTCACCGTTTCCAGTGCGGTTCTTCTTTCAGGTTGGTCCCTGAAAGAACTTACAATAGCGGGTTCCCACCTTGTTTGCAAGCGGATAGTGAAACTTTTGTAGTTGTTCCTTCACTCCGCGAAGCGCCGGAAGAAGCTTTTCTCCTTCCAGCGTGGTTTGTCAGGCGCATTTGCCACGGATGTGGCCACCTTCACCATCAGCGTATTGAACTTCGCCGCCGCTTCCCGGTCTACCGGTTGTTGCAAGTCGTCGGACACCGCGTGGTAGCGCTCCTTCAACCACCCCTTGAAGATCCGCTCCTCTGGGGAACCGGGCGCATAGCCGAGTTTGAAGGCAAGCGACGGAATGCCGCGCTTGATGAAACTGTACTGGTCACTGCGGATGAAGGAGTTGCGCAGCGGTTCCGGATCGCGCAGGGCCTCAATGCCCGCTTTTTCTGCTACTTCCTTGACCATGTCGCCGAGCGTCGACTCATCCATTCCGTAGACGATCACGCGCTTCAGAGGGAACAGTGGCAGGAACATGTCGAAATTGAGGTCGGCGACGAGGTTCTTGCGTTCGACGGTGGGCTTGTCGGCGAAGAACTGCGATCCGAGCAGGCCTTTCTCCTCGCCGGTGACGGCTACGAACAACAGGCTTCGTTTGGTTTTCACGGTTCGCAGCGCGCGCGCCACTTCAATTAAGGTGGCGATGCCGGAGGCGTTGTCCATGGCGCCGTTGTAGATCTGATCGCCGGTCAGGTGCTTGCCGACGCCGACGTGATCGAGATGGGCGGAGAAGACGATGTATTCGTCCTTTAGCTTGTCGTCGCTGCCGGGCTTCACGGCTACCACGTTGTCGGATGCCAAGCCGCTTTCATTCAGTTTTAGCTTCGCTTGTAGTGTGGGTTGCAAGTTGAACTTGGGAAGAGGTTTCCCGTCATCGGCAAGGGCAAGTAGCTCCTGGATGGTATGCCCGCTACCAGCGAAGAACTTGTCGGCCTGCTCCGGGTTGATGGTGAGGTTGATCGAAGGGCCATCCGCCGGCAGGTCGACTAGTTTCATCGAGGGCAGCAGGCGCGACAGGCGGGCGCGGGACCAGGGAATGTCGCTATTCTTCGGATTCCCGATGGAGGCAAAGCCGATGGCCCCGGCAGCCTTGGCACGCTGCCAGCGCTCGGCGGCCGATTGGTTGTGCGACAGGAGGGGCCCTGGGATATCCTTCGGCCCACCACTGAGATACACGACAATCTTCCCCTTAAGGTCGAGGCCGGCGAGCTCATCGAAGTTGTTCTCGGGCACGGCGAATCCATAGCCGGCGAATGCCATCGGGGCACTCACTTCGGTAGCCAGGTTGCCGCGCAGGCTGAAGTAGGCGTCGCCGCCCAGTGTTAGTTTCTCGCTGCGGTCCGGGAATGCCAGCGTTAGGGAAGATCCAGCTTCGTCAATGCTTTGGGAGCGAAAGTTCACGGGTTGGAAGTAGCCGCTGGTGCCGGCCGGTCTCAATCCCGCACGTTCGAACTCCTGGGCGATGTAGCGGGCGGCCTTTTTGTGGCCTTCGCTTCCCGTATCGCGCCCTTCGAGCGAATCGTCGGCGAGGAAGACGACGTGCTGCCACCAGCGCTGCGCTTCCTGGCTCTCGGCTCCCAGCAGCGCCGCTGCCGCCATAAACCCTAGTAATCGCAATCTCATTTTGCTTTCGATGCCTTGTATTGTTGGCGGACGCTCTGAATCTGCCGCGCGTGGGATTCGGCGTGTCCGGCCATCATTTTTAGAAGATCGTAGAGGCTGACGGGGCCGCGTTCGTTGTGGGTGCCTTGGCGGGCGTAGGTTTCCGCGGGCAGGTCCTTGAGGATCTCGTAGCTCTCGGCGCGCGTGCGGCGGAAGCTTTCAATCGCCGCCGAGACTTTGCGCCGGTGGTAGTCCAGTTTGGTAGCCCAGGCATCCTGATCGAAGGCGAGCAGTGTGGGATTCTCCTCGGCGATCACGCGCCGGAAGCGGTCGGCCGCGACGAGTTCGGAATCGGCCAGGTGACATAGAATCTGCCGCACGCTCCACTTGCCGGGCTCCGGCGCATAGTCCAACTCCGGTCCGGCGGCCCCGGTGGCCACTACGGCTATCAATTCTCCGCCGCGGCGGAAACGTTCCAGCAGGTCCGCGAAATCGGTCATTCATTTTCCTTTGGCGTTCGTCTCAGTAGAAGTCGGCGCAACTCATGTAATAGCCGCAACGGGGGCAGGCCAGTTTGCACCGCTGTTCCTGTAGGCGATGGTTGCACACGGGGCAATACAGCATGGCTTCGGGGGAGACAAACTCTCCTTCGCTCGGAGCGGTGTCCTTGCGATCTTCTTCCGAATCCATACCTGAAGGGACCATTATAATGGGGGTAATTGAATGACGAGCAAGACGCGACGGATTTTCCTTGTCTTGCCGGCCCTGTTGCTGGCATGTGCCGTACCGGTTCAGCCCCAAAGGCGGGAGGCCGAGCGGCCGGTAAAGCGCCAGTCCCGTGGAACGCGCGGGGCCATTGGCGCGGGTTCCGAATACGCCAGCGAAGCGGGCATGCGATTGTTCCACCAGGGTGGCAACGCCGTGGATGCCGGCGTGGCTGCGATGTTTGCCGCGGCGGTGGCTGAGTTTTCGCATGTCGGCCTGGGTGGGGAAGCCCCTATCCTGATTCGCGCCAAAGACGGCAAAGTCTATTCCATAGCTGGTGTCGGCCCCATGCCGAAGACCGCAACGCCGGAATACTTCCGCCGCCGCAAACTGATGCCAGGGGAAATCTGGATGATGGAGCCGGGCGGTTTGAAGGGGATGGTGCCGGTGGCCGGTTTGATGCCTGCGCTGGTGCCGGGTCTGCCGGATGCCGGTCTGCTGGCATTGCGGGAGTTCGGCAACAAGAGCTTCGCGGAGGTGATCGCGCCGGCAATCGACTTGGCGGACGGCATGGTGTTGGACGAGATGCGGGCCCAGATGATTGGGTCGGTGGCGCGGTTTTACGATATGTGGCCCGATGGGCGGGCGGTCTTCCTGCCGGGAAATCATCTGCCCCAGGTGGATGAAGTCTTTCGTCAGATAAATCTGGCTAAGACGTTGCGGATTATGGTGGATGCGGAGCGCAGAGCGCTGGCGGCGGGGAAGAAACGGCCGGAGGCGATCGATGCCGTCCGGGACGTTTTCTATCGCGGTGACATTGCCAAGCGGATCGCGGCTTTTAGTGAACAGAACGATGGGTTGCTGCGGTTTGAAGACATGGCGGCATTCAAGCTTAGCCTGGAGGCGCCGGTCAGTACGACGTATCGGGGGTACACGGTTTATAAGCCGGGTTTCTGGAGCCAGGGGCCGTCGATGGTCCAGACACTGAATATTGTGGAAGGTTTTGATCTGCGCGGATTGGGGCATAATTCCGCGGAGTATGTACACCGTCTGGTGGAAGCTTTGAAGCTTGCTTACGCCGATCGCGATACCTACTATGGCGATCCGAAGTTTGTGAAGGTGCCTACGCAGACGCTGCTGTCGAAGGAGTATGCCGCCGACCGGCGGCGCCAGATTGGGGCTCGTGCTTCTCTTGAGTTTTTGCCGGGAACGATTGGCGGGACGCGGGGGAGGCATCCGGTGGAGATGGACATGGTTCGGTTTAAGCCGGACGAGATGCTGCAGGCGCACGATACCACCTGTGTCGATACGATCGATAAAGATGGGATGATGTTCTCGGCGACGCCGTCGGGTGCCTGGCTTCCTTCGGTAATTGCCGGCGACACGGGGATTCCGTTGACCCAGCGGGCGCAGAGTTTCCTGTTGATCGACGGCCATCCGAACGAGTTGGCGGGCGGCAAGCGCCCCCGGATCACGTTGAGTCCGACTTTGGTGACGAATCCGGGGCAGCGCCCTTATGCTGTGATGTCGACACCGGGCGGTGATAACCAAGATCAATCGTTACTGCAAGTTCTGCTGAATCTGATCGAGTTCAACATGAATGCGCAGCGGGCGGTGGAGGTGCCGCGGTTTGAGACCAGGCATCTGGTTTATAGCTTCGACAACCACGCCATGCAGCCGGGGGATCTGAAAATCGACGAACGCATGTCGGCGCAGAGCTTCCAGGATCTGGCGGCGCGCGGTCATAAGATCGGGACGAGGAGCCGTTGGGGTGTTGGAGCGATGCCGGTGGTGGTGAAGATGCTTCCCAGCGGTGTGCTGGAGGCCGGTTCCGACCCGTACGGCTACCGGGTGGCGGCCGCCTGGTAGGGGCGGCTTACGGCCGCGGTTAGAGTACGGCCAGAGCGTGGATCGCGAAACCCGTTGCGATGAGCGGGTCGTCCTCTTTTACAAGCGTCTCTTCATTCCGCCAACTCCCATCGGGCTGCTGTTCTTCTTCGATGGCATCGGTCAATGCGAACATACCCGCCGTTGCCGATGCATAGTAGTAGCGCAGCCCGGCCGGCCAGCGGCGATAGGCCTCGCCGGTAAAGCCCGGAGTTGTGAAGCCCGTATGTGCCCGCTCCAGCCAGGCGTGGGCCGACGTCACCCGCGGATCCGCCGGCGTGTACCCGCAGCAGCGCAGCGCCCGAACGCCATCGGCTGTCGTTGTCCCATAGCTGAGGAAGCGGCGCCCATCGTGGCCCGCCTTGTTCGTATCCGCTTCCGTGGTCGAGAAGAAGAAGCCGCCATCGCCCGGCAGGTTCTGCAGCCGCTCCAGGTAAACTCGCGCGCGGCTGTAGACGGGGTGCTGGAGCGGCACGCCGGCCATCCGCAACGCTTCCAATGCATAGCGGGTCATCGACAGGTCGACATGACCGGGGTAGGGAGGCCGCCGGACCTCCCCACCCATACCCCAGGCGCCGTAGGCGGGCTGCTCGGGAGCCCAGCCATTGGCCTCCTGGAACTGCTGGTTGATGAGCCACGCCGCCATCCGCCGCACCTCAGGTTGCAGATCGTCCCGGCGCGCCTGCCTATATGCCTGGACCGCGAGCGATGTGGCATAGGCCGGATAGTCGGGCACTTCCCGGGCGGTGCCTATCGCGCCGTCCGCCGCCGTGTGGCGTTTCAGAAACGCCAACGCGCGGTCCACGGCCTGTTTCGGCGGCTGGTAGGTGCGCTCGCCGACCCGCAGCAGGGCGTCCAGAACGAACGCCGTCATCGACTGCCCAGACCGTAACAGCCCGTATGCCGCGCTATGCCAGCCGCCATCGTCCGCCTGTTGCTTCCAGAGGTATGCCGCGCCCGCCGCCAGTGCGTTTCGTCTTCGCAATAGAAGCGCGGCCGGCGCCGCGAGCAGCGCCAGCCGGTATCGGGCGGAGATCATCGGGGGGCTCCGGCCAGGATCAGCACCGCCGCGCTGGTCACGGCCACGCGCCCGGTAATGCAGTGATGTCCGGCCCACGTGCCGTCGCTGTTCTGCATACCTTCGACGCGCGCATAGGTCTCCTTGCGCCACTTGTCCCAAGCGGGCCCGCCGGTGCGCCGCAGGCTCTCGCCGATGTTCAGGTAGGAGAAGAACTCCTCGCCACCCATCGACCCGAAGCCCGTCACGAATTGCGCATTGCCCAGGTCCTTCTCGATCGCCTTGATCTCTCTGGCGTTTCTCTTGCGATCCTCGGGCGTGCGCGACATTTGTTCCAACTCCTGCGCGCGTTTGTACAAGGGGACGCCCGCAGCCGATGCCGCCACCGAGGGAGGAGGCGCCGCCGCTGGCACTCCGCCGATGATGCCGCCCACCACGCCGCCCGCCACGCCACCGGGCCGTCCGCCCGCTACATCCGCCGGTTCGGCCGCCGTCCGCCGCGTGTAGTCATCCACGCGAGCCATCGCTACCTGGTCGACCTTCACACCTTTATCCTTGGCTACCGCCAGGCTCTGCGATGCAATCGACGTGCCTAGAATCGGCGCCCATCCTCCGCTGACATTCCAACTGCCGTCTTTCAATTGATTGGCCTGGATTTTGGCGACGCACTTTTCCAACGCCCGCCGCACGCGCGCATTGGCTTGTGCCGACTCCATCCGGCCGTCCAACTCGGCCAGCAGCTTCGAAGTCAGGAAGGTGTCGATGTACGGCCCCAACTTACGTTGGATCTGCGTGCCGGTAACGCTGGTGATGGCAAGGCCTTGTTGCGGGCTCTGCTCGACGGCGCGCAGGAGGAACTCGACGCCGCGCCGGATGTTGTCGCGGTAGGGCCCAGCCTTCGGTGTACTGCCCGCCTGGCTCAGCGCCAACACGGCTACGGCGGTATTGGCTACGTCGTTGCCTCCGCGTTCCAGGTTCTCGCCCTGGCGCACATACGACGTCTCACCGCCATCCTGTCCCCAGCCGCCATCGCGGCCCTGCACCGAGGCCAGCCATTGCACGCCGCGCGTCACGCTGCCCGCCGGACTAGCGGTGCGGGTGCTATTGCTGTTGCTATTTGCCGCATGGAGGCTGACCAGAGCCAAGGCCGCCACGCCGAGTCCATAAACACGAATCGCGCTGTGATTCCCCACTTGCCTATTCCTTTCATGGGCCAGCGCGCGCCAGTTATTGCTTTTGACGCCGCCGGCTGGAAAAAGTGCCGACAAAGGGGGATGCCTTCGGGGCGCGATCCCTTTCAAGGAAATGTGGAGTTGCCGCTACAATAGCGGGCAGAGTGCAATACGACGCAACGCTGAAGAAGCTGTTCCGGCGTCCTCCGAACCGGCTTCTCGCTTATGCGCTCGGCTCTCCTGTTGTCATCCAGCGAGCCTTGCCTACCGAACAGATTGTGATTGGAAAGGTGCATCCGGACCTGCTGCTGGAAACCGACGAGGGCCGGATCCTACACCTGGAGTTACAAGGATATACCGAGGAGAACTTCGCGGTCCGCAACCTGATTTACTTCGCACTGGTGCTGCGGGACTACGAACGGCCACCCGAGCAGATTGTATTCTGGACGGGCGACGACAAGGTGGGCGTCTCTAGCGGCCTGAACCACCCGCCGGCGCTCGACTACCGCTTCCATGTCATCGATCTCCATGAGATGGAACCGGAGTTTCTGATTGAGAGCGACGATCCGTCCGACTGGGTCTTTGCTATCCTCGGCAAGCATGCCGACGCCAGGCGCAACACGGCAGCCATCCTGCGGCGGCTGGCCACGCTGCCGCCCGACGAGCGGCGGGAAGGGGTGGTGCAACTCCTGATACTATCGGGATTGAGGGGATTGAAAGCGGTTGTTGAATCGGAGGTGAAACGCATGCCCATCGCGATTGATATTCATGAGAATGAGTTCCTGGAAGGGATCTTTCAGGAGGGGCGTCAGGAGCAGGCGCGGCGCTTCCTGTTGCACCTGCTCACGAAGAAGTTTGGCGAGATTCCTTCGGAGACAAGCGAACGGATTGCCGGGGCAGGCTTGGCCGAACTCGAGCAATGGGCCGGGCGGACGTTGGAAGCATCGGACCTCAACGGCGTATTCAACTGACCGGGTGGGGCGGGCGCTCTCGTCACCCGCCCCACAGCGGCAATCAGAACGTGTACTTCAAGCCGAACTGCACCACGCGCGCGTCATTGCTGGCGCCCGCGCCTTGACTGGTGCTGGTGACGCGGCCGAAGTTCACCGCATCCAGGATGTTCAACCCCGGCGCGCCCAGGTTCACGTGGTTCATCGCATTGAACATTTCCACGCGCAACTGGATCTGGTGGGATTCGTAGAAGCGGAACTTCTTCGTGGCGGAGGCGTCCACCTGTACCAAGCCCGGCAGGTGAATGGGGTGGCGCTCCGCGGTACCGAAGCTGCCGTTGACCGGCTGGGTGAAGGCCGCCGTGTTGAACCAGCGGGTGCGGGTACGCTGGTCGCGGGGCAGCATCGGGTCCTGGCCGGGGACGATATCCAGGCGCGAGATCACGCCCGTGCCCGTCGTATCGCGGCCGCCAAACATCGCCGCCGCAAAGCCCGTCTGTGCCGTGACGATCGTCCCCAACTGCCAGCCGCCCAGCAGCGCTTTCACCGCCCGGCTCGACGACGAATTGAACAGCGGCACGTCGTAGATCGCCGCTGTTGACAGCCGGTGGCGGATGTCGAACACGGAGTCCGAACGCTCCGAAGCCAGGTTGAAGTAATCCTGGATCGCGGCCAGGTAGGCGCCGCCGCCGACGCTCGATATATCGCCATTCGACAGGCTGTGCGACCACGTATAGGCGCCCAGAATCGAGAAGCCCGCCGACACGCGCCGTTCGGCCTTCATCTGCAGACCATGGTAGGTGGAGTTGCCGATGGACTTCACGACGCTGATGCGGTCGAAGCCCTGGAAGGGGCGGCGTGCCGTAACCGATGTGGTTACCGAAGCCGGGTTGACCACCTGGATGGGACGGTTTCCGTCGTAGCCCACCGTGAGGTTTGTGCCCTTCGACCCCACATAGCCGATGTCGAAATAGACGCTTCCCGGCAGCCGTTTCTGCGTGGTGAGGTTCCACTGCTGCGTGTAGCTGGTGCGCAGGTTCGGGTCTAGCGCGCCGGAACCGAACGTGCCGGCGCGCGTGGTGCCCTGGGTCTGAAAAGCCGTCGCCACCGGAATCGGATTGGCCGCGTTACCCGTGAAGGCGAACGTGCGCACGATGGGCGGATTCAGCGTCAGCGTTGTCCACGAGTTCGTGATCTCCGGCGTGAAGTAGATGCCGTAGCCGCCGCGCACCACCATGTCCGCCTTCGGCACCGCGTAGGCGAAACCGAAGCGCGGGCCGAAGTCGTTGCGGTCGGGATAGACGAGCGAGGACGGGCGGTCCGACGTATCGGCGATATCCGGGAAGCCAAAAAAGGTCTGGCGCAGCGGGACGAAGCCGTTGAGGTCGAAGTTGGTGGCCTTGCCGCGCTGCACCGGGGGAGCGAAGTATTCGTAGCGGAGGCCGAAGTTGAGGGTCAGGTTGGGGCGCACTTTCCAATCGTCCTGGAAGTAGTAGGCCTGCCACTGGTTGTTCATGCGCGTGGCAAAGGGCTCGACGCTGACTTCGGCGTTGGTGGCGAGGCCGAGGAGGAACTCGGCGAACTGGTGGTCGCGAGTGACCGCCGCGCTGCCGCTGGTCACGACGCCCTGGAAGCCGAACGAGCCGCGCGGGTTCACCGCTTCGTCGAACGTCCAGTTCCGGCGGGCGAAGATCATGCCGGCTTTGAGAGAATGCGCGCCGCGGCGCATGGTGAGGTTGTCGGCCACCTGCCACAGTTGGTTCAGACGGTCGCGCGGGCCGATGCCGCGCACCGACGGCAGCGAGTAGCCGGCGCTAAACGTGGGCGGACCGAAGTCGCGCGGGCGCGTCGCCACGCCGGCGATTCCGATAAGGTTGCCGATATCCAGGTCCGGGCGGTCCGTGGTCCCGAAGAACTCATGTTCAAAGAAGCGGTGCCAGCCCAGGCGGACTTCGTTGACGATACTCTCATTGAAGACGTGGACTTCGGTCAGGCTGGCGTTCTGGCCGCGCGCCGCGTTGCCGCGCGTATCGAAGCTGTAGGTGGGCACCGTGTCGTCGGACTGGCGATTGAAGATGTAGCTGCCATAGAGGTTGTCCTTCGGGCTGAAGGTGTGGTCGATGCGGGTGACGAACTGGTCCTGCTTGATGGGCGCCGCCGCGCGCGGGCCGCGGTAGTTGATGCCGGGCTCATTGGTGTTGGGCGCGGGCACGAAGCCGCTCAGGAAGCGGGAAGCATACGGCTGGATGCGATTCGTGGGAATGCGATTGCCAG
This sequence comes from uncultured Candidatus Solibacter sp., assembly GCA_964385495.1. Classification (GTDB taxonomy): domain Bacteria; phylum Acidobacteriota; class Terriglobia; order Bryobacterales; family Bryobacteraceae; genus CADEFT01. The sequence goes on along the minus strand of CAYLPH010000107.1, from coordinate 5,695 downwards.
GGAAGGGCTGGCGGGTGGTCGGGTCAATGATGATGCCGCTGACGCCGGAGAAATCGCCCTGGCGGAGGGCATCCGGCGGCACCAGCGCCTGGCCTCCGAACGAGCCGGCGATCTGCCGTCCGCTCTCCCAGTTGAAGAAGAAGAACGTCTTGTCCTTGCCGTTGTAGAGTTTCGGAAGCAGCACGGGACCGCCGAAATTCGCGCCGAACTGGTTGCGGTTCAGGCGCGGCGGCTTGGCCCCCGGAACGCGCGGCTGGAAGGCGTTCAACGCCGTGAAGCGATCATTGCGGTTGAACTCCCACACGGTGCCGTGGAAGGTGTTGCTGCCGCTTTTCGTGGTCAGGTTCACTTGGCCGCCGGGCGCGCCGCCGACTTCGGCTGAGTAGGTGCTGGACTGGACTTTAAATTCGTTGATGGCGTCGATGGATGGCGAGAAGCTGAAGCTGTAGCTGTCGAGGTCCATGGCTTCGATGCCGTCGTAGTAGAAGCGGTTCTGCGTGTCGCGGGCTCCGTTCGCCGACATGCCGACGTCCTGCCCGACCGACCCGCGCAGACGGCGCACGGTGATCGACCCGGGCGTGCCGGGATTGACGCCAGGCGTCAACAGGGCAAGCTGGACGAAGGAGCGGCCATTGAGCGGTAGTTCGACGACCTTTTGGGAATCGATGACGGTGCCCACCGTGGCATCTTCGGTCTGCAGCAGCACGGCTCCCGCGCTGACCTGCACCGACTCGGTACTCTGGCCGACGGTGAGCTTTACGTCCAGGCGAGCCACCTGGTCCACGCTCAGCGTGATGGCCTCGGTGGTGGCTTTCTGAAAGCCCGCGGCTTCCACGGTAACTTTCCACGATCCGGGGGTGAGGAACGAGAAGGTGTAGTTGCCGGTGGCGTCCGTGCTGGCGTTACGCGTTACGCCGGTCTGGGTGTTCGTGATGGTGATGGATGCGTTTGGTATGGCGGCGCCGGACGGGTCCGTGACGGTGCCTACGGCTGTGGCCGAGATGGCCTGGGCGAATAGGTTGCTGGGGAATGAGAATGATGCAAGTAGAGCGAACAGAGCGAGTCTGTGTAGCATTCGAAGCCTCCTGAAGCTCGGGCATTGCTGCCCGGGGGAACCCGAATTGCGACTGGGCGGGTTGATCCATTGAGTATACAGTGGGATATTACGGTAGGGTGAATTGAGGTCAACGGGCTGGACGGAGGGAAGGTTACAACGGGCCAGCGATTTGCAGATGCCTGGGGGCGGTGATAGTGGTGCAGGCGGCCCGTGTTTCGCGGGCGATGGCTACCCGGCACTGCACGCGCTTCGTGCAGCCGGCGCGCGCGGGCATCGGCGTGGTGTCGAACCAGTAGTAGAGTGGGAAGCCCGCGTAGTCCATGGCGAAGCAGCCGGTATCGCTGGCCGCTACCACGTGCGTCAGCTTCGAGTAATACTCGCTGCGTAGTTGTGCCAGGAGGTCGCGGACGGTGTCTTCGTCGAACAGTCCGTGGGCCTTCAGGAAGGCAAACGCGTAGGGGCGTTGGTTATGGATCCAGGCGCCGCGCTGGTTCTCCATGTACAGCGAGAGCATCTCGAAGGTGGCCGGGTAGATCCGCCAGCGTTCGGGCGCGAAGCCGGCCAGCGGTTCCACGATGATCTGGCCGCCGTTGCGATAGCGGAACGTGCCTGTGTGGCGTCCACGCGTGATCAGGGCCACCTGCCAGTGCTGGCGGGCTTTCTCTTCCTGGGCGGCGAGCCAAGCGTTGCCATTGTGAATGGAGAGGGTGCCGCGTTGCTCGGCCTCTGGGGAAGCGTGCACGGTCAACTGCACGATCTCCGCCTTTGCCGCCGGCTTAAGGATGTCCGCGACCAGGCGGCGCAGGCGTTCGATGGACTGGACGTCCGGGGAGTTCACGTAGCCATCCAGAGCGTGATCGTTCCTTTGGATGCGCGGAGGGCGGAGCAGATCCAGGGGATCGAGCAACTGCGCGGGGAGAGCGCCGATAGCCGCAAGCGGAAGGAACGCGGCGAGTTTGCGTGGAATGGGCATCTGCGCTTACTCCGCGGCCACGTAGATATGGGCCGAGCGCGGGCCATCGGCGGTGATGACGTTCGTTACCACGCGGCGGTATTCGCTGCCTTCGAACTCATCCAACCGCTCCCAATGCGCCGGCAGGTCCGGCGACTCGAACAACTGCACAGGGATGACTTCGCCCTCGGGATCGAGCACCAGCACCGGGTAGCCGTAGGCGGCGCCCCAGCCGGTGTTGCGCAGCCGCCCGCGCACGGTGCCGGGCTGCCAGGTGCCTTTGAGGCCGTTGAGTTGGTGATGGTTCTCCCGCCCTGGGGCCAATGTGCCGTAGCTGGCAAGTCTCGTGAGGGCGTCCACAGGTTGATTGTAGATGGGTATCGGCGGCTCGCGCTTCGGTTGGTCTCACCTATGACTTGGGCCTGCGAAACCACTCGCGGCGTGAGAATCGTCTGCGTCGTCGAGATGTTGCCGCTGGTTTCGATCGAACGCCGCGTGGCGGTCGAGCGGGGAAGCAAGCCGCTGAGGCGGCGGTCGTGGAACCTGACGGTGAGGCGCCCGGATCCCAGGGCGGAGCCAGTCACGCGAATGGTGATTCGTGCCCACTCGCTGTTATTGCTGCATAGCCGTGCGATGATCTCCGCGCTGCCTTCCCGGCGCCCAATTGATCGAGATGCCGCGGAGGTGGCCGTTCGCATCCACCGAGTAAGTTGGCACCGAGGCGCGCCCGAACGGGTCGCTGGCGACATAGACGACGGAATCCATCCGTTCTCTCGGGCGCGAGCAATTTCGCTGCCCACCCGCGCGCCCCACAAAACCCAGCCGTCTTGCCTCGCCGGTACGCAACCATACCGTAACCCAGAACGGCAAGCAGCGCGAGGGCGCCCACGCTAGAGCCCTTGCCGTGGGCAGTGCGTTCACGACCGGCCCGAACTCCCCCCAAAGGCCGGAGCCGCTCGCGCCGGTGTTTTGAAGTTCGTGACCGGCGGACGGAAGATGCTTTGTGAACCGGTTACGATGAAGAGGAAGGAGATTTCCTATGGCGCAGCTTGATTGGTCACAGTGCCCCGCCGTGGAAAGCATCCCCGGCAAACGGAGCGGTGCATGGGTCTTCAAGGGCACCCGGATGCCGGTGTCCGCGGTGTTCGAGAACCTTCAGGACATGAGCGTCGAGGAGCTTATCGAGGAGTTCGGCGTTACGCGCGAGCAGGTGCAATCCGTTCTCGAGTTCGTGGCTCAAAGCGTTGAAGCTCCGGCTCCCCGGCATTCCTGATGCTCGTTCTTTTCGACAACGGTACGCCGCGTACTCTCGCCCGTTATCCGATCGATCGCCATGCCGTGACAGAAGCGCGGGCGCGTGGGTGGGAGGAACTGGAGAACGGGGCTCTATTGGACGCCGCGGATGCGGCCGGCTTCGAGGTGTTGGTCACCACCGACAAGAATCTGCGTTATCAGCGGAACCTCTCAGGGAGAAGGATCGCGATTGTTGTGCTGGGGCAGGGCCGGTGGAGTCTCGTGAAGCCTCATGTCGCGAAGGTGGTCGCAGCCGTGAATAAGGCGGAACCCGGCAGCTATGTTGAGGTGAATATTCCGCTGCAGCCCAAGCGCAGGCCGGATGAGGCTTGACCCCATCGCGCGGTTTGCAACCGCTCGGTTTGCTGACTTCTACGTGATGAATGCTGGGCGTTGCGCTGACGGTTGCGAAGCGACGTCCCACATGGCGGAACGGAACCTCTCAATCCGCTTGAAGTAAAGCGAGGGGTGACTTGGGTCGGGATTGAGGAGTCTGAAAGATTTGTCTGCCAGTTTCCGGATATCTTCGGAAAGCTCACCATATCGGGCCCAGAACCCAGGCGCGGCCAGGTGTCTCACCATTCCGTAGCTTTTCCAGCCTCGTAATCGTGGAGTGCCTGTGATGCTACCCGCGCAAGGTTACCGTTGTCCGCGTCCGAGGCAAGCTGCTGGTCCCAACGCTCCGCATAGTAGGTGGCGAACCACTCCCGAAATGCTTTGATCCCGGTGTTGTCAAGAGCGACACTCTGTGGCTCGAGATGTTCCAAGCGGCGCATTCGCACCTCGATGCCCAGCATACACCGAGGTGAGAATGGCGATGCGGGAACGCATGATGCCACGATAGCAACTTGGCCCCTTGGCGACCTCAATCCTCCTGGATTTCCTGTGCCGCCAAACTGGTGAGTCTTCCATGACGCTGTCATCCATCCTGGGTGTCGCACCTGACAATTGCTCGCTATCGGCACAACCTTCCGCTGAGCTTTAGCCGCACAACTCCTGGATCGTTTCAAGGGGTAATCGTGTAAACCGTGCCTTCCCAGTCCCCGAAATCCAGTTCCCCCGACGCCAGGTCGATCGTGTATTGCTGCGTCGCCGACGATGCCCTAATCGGCGTGCGGGTTTGCCTGGCAATCGCGGTGCATAGCGCCCACCCGTCGCCGGGACTTCCCAGACCGCGCACGCCAGGCTCGATATACGCCGGGCCGCAAGCATACAGCGTAATCAGATCGAACAGGCCCGCCCATCTTTCGAAGCCCACCGTCATCACGTTGCGGCTGGTAACGAGATCCGCGCCCAGCAACAGACCCGCGCCGCCTTGCCCGCTCTCTCCGAAGGCACGGAGAAAGAGTTGCCGCAGCCAACCGGCGTCCCGATTCATCGGGCGGTTCACGGCCGAGAACTCAAGGCCATGACAGTAAACATTGAGTCCCATGGGCATGCCGCTGGGCTCGCGGGATAGCTCGCGTGCCGCCGCCGCGACGTTTAGAATCGTCTGCGTCGTCGAAATGTTCCCGCTGGTTTCGACGGAGCGCTGCGTGGCGGTCGAACGGGGAAGCAAGCCGCTGAGGCGGCGGTCGTGCAACCGGACGGTGAGGCGCCCGGATCCCAGGGCGGAGCCAGTCACGCGAATCGTGATTCGTGCCCACTCGCTGTTATTGCTGCCTAGCCGTGCGACGATCTCGGCGCTGCCTTCCCTGCGCCCAATGATCGAGATGCCGCGGAGATGGCCGTTCGAATCCACCGAATAAGTTGGTACAGAGGCGCGCCCGAACGGGTCGCGGGCGACATAGACGACGGAATCATCCGTGCTCTCGGGCGCGAGCAATTCGCTGCCCACCCGGGCGCCCCACAAGCCCAGCCGGCGCGCCTCGCCAGCGCGCAGCGCGGTCGCGGCCGCCGGTGTCATCGATTGCGCGGTTGCGCCTTCCTCCACGAAAAAGTGTGCCATGACTCTAATTGTCCTTAAGGAAAACGTGCCAAACGGGAGTTAAATCCGTCAACCGCGGTTTCATCTTCCGGCCAGCCCCATAGACACATCCCACAACACGCCGTCAGTTGCGTTACGCTACCCCACAGGATGTCTAGGTTTCTTCTTCTCCTGGCCATTGCCGCCATCTCGCTCCCCGCGCAGGACCCGCTGCCGCTGCTGAAGTCGCGGTGCGCGGGCTGCCACACGGGCGTTACCGCCAAAGCCGGCCTGGACCTGTCCTCGCGGGAATCTGTTCTGAAGGGCGGCACGCATGGCCCCGCCATTGTTCCCGGCAACGCCAAAGCCAGCCTCCTGTACAAGGCCATCACGCATGAAGCGCAGCCGCACATGCCGCTCGGCTCGCCTAAGCTCAGCGAGGTTGAAGCGCGGGCGATCGCGCAGTGGATCGACGCCGGCGCTCCCT
>CAYLPH010000106.1:0-21420 GCA_964385495.1 uncultured Candidatus Solibacter sp. | reverse complement strand
TGCGCTCTTCGTCCAACTGCACGACGTTATTGTGCGCCAGACGGGCGAGCGCCATTTCCACCATACCAACCGCGCCGTCCACGATCTTCTGCCGCGCGGCGATGATGGCGCCGGCCTGTTGCCGCTGCAACATCGCAGCCGCAATCTCCTGTGCATAGGCCAGGTGCGTGATGCGTGCCTCCAGCACCTCCACGCCGGCCTTCGATAGGCGCTCCTGGATCTCCGCCTGCAAGTGCCGCGCTACCTGGGGCGTACTGCCGCGCAGCGAGACGCCATCGTCATGAGCGTCATAGGCGTAGGCCGTGGCCAGGTTGCGTAGCGCCGATTCGCTCTGCACCTGGACGTAATTCTCGTAGTTGTCGACCTCGAAGATGGCTTCGGCGGTGTCCACCACCTTCCACACCACTACTGCCGCGATCTCGATGGGGTTGCCGTCGTGGTCATTCACCTTCAGGTGTTGGGTTTCGAAGTTGCGCACGCGCAGCGATACGGCGCGCTTGGTGTAGAACGGGTTCGCCCATTGCAGTCCGGTGTGCTTCACGGTGCCGGAATACTTGCCGAACAACTGCAGCACAATGCCTTTGTTCGGAGCGACGGTGAACAGGCCGCAGAGCAGGAAGATGTCCACCGCGTCGATAACGGCGAGAGCCGCCAGAAGGGGGCCGCGTTCATAGCGCGGAACCTCCCGGACGATGGAGACGAAGGCCCAGACAGAGCCGGCCAGAATGAGCAACAGGACGAGCAGAACGGGGATACCGGGTAGGGATCGGCGTTCTTGTTCGCGAATCATGTGAGGATCTCCTTGTGACATCGGGTAGATACTAAAGTGATATCACTTTGATAAACGCAGTGCAAGGATTTTTTGTTCGCTGAACTTTGCGATTTTGTTCTGCGTAGTGATTCATGAAGGAGCTTTCACCATGTTTTGCACGGCTTGTGGCACTAGCATTTCCGAGGGGGCGCGGTTCTGTTCCCACTGCGGCAAGGCCACCGGGATCAGCAGTTATGTTCCGGGCTCGGCTGCGCCGCGGCGGTTCTTCCGGCTGCGCAGTGACAAGATGTTCGCGGGCCTCTGCGCCGGGCTGGCGCGGCACCTGGACCTGGACGTGAGCTTCCTGCGGCTCCTGGTGGTAGCGGTGTTCATCTTCACCGGTTTCCTGCCGATTGGGTTGGCGTACATTATCGGGTGGATGATTGTCCCGGTGGAAGAGTACCGTGTTCCGCCGCACCCGGTGACCGCGGACACGCACGCCTGACGCCCTACACTGGATAGTTGGTTCGCGGATTCCTGATCGTAGCGGGTGCATTCCTGGCCTTCGTGGTGCAGCCGATGGTGACGAAGGCGTTGCTGCCAGGCTTTGGCGGAGCGGCATCGGTGTGGACCACGGTGCTGCTGTTTTTCCAATGCACGCTGGTTCTGGGATATGTGTACGCCCGCTGGGCGGTGCGGCGGCTGCATATCGCGGTGCTGCTGGCGGCGCTGGTGGGCAGCGGGTATCCCATTGCCTCCGGGTATCGGGCCAATCCGGACTGGGAGGTGGTGCTGGTGCTGGCCGCCAGCGTCGGGGCACCGTTCGCGGTGCTGGCGGCCACGTCGCCATTATGGCAGCGATGGAGCGGCAGCCCCACCCCTTACCGTTTGTATGCTTTGTCGAATGCCGCGTCGCTGGTGGCTTTGCTCGGTTATCCGGGGCTGATTGAGCCGTGGCTGGACATCGAGACGCAACTGAAGGCATGGCGGGTGGCGTTCGCCGTGTTCGCCGCGGTATCGGTTCTGGCGGTAGCGCGGGTGCCGAAGGAGCAGGCGCGGGTGCGAGGGTGGGCGTGGGATTGGTGGTGGCCGGTGCTGTCGGCGTGCGGCACCTTGCTGCTGGGAGCGACGTCGAACCAACTCTCGCAGGAGGTGGCGTCGGTACCGTTCCTGTGGGTGGTGCCGCTGGCGCTCTACCTAATCAGCTTTATCGTGGTCTTCGACCGGCCGCGGTTGTACAACCTGGACAGCCTGGCGTGGATGGCCTCGCTGCTGATCCCGTTGTGCTGCATTCTGGTGGTGGTTGGGATGCGGGCACCGTTCGTGGTGCATCTGGGCGCCTACAGCCTGATGTTGTTCGTGGGGTTGTGGATCTGCCATGGGGAGTTGGCAAGGCGCAGGCCGGCGGCGGAGGCCTCCGGTGCCTACTACATCGCATTGGCGGCTGGGGGTGCGCTGGGCGGGTTGCTGGTAGCAATTGTCGCTCCGCGGATTTTCACGACTTACGCCGAATTTCCGCTGGCTCTGGCGGGTGTGGCGTCGATCGCGATGTGGGGCCTGTACAGCAGGCAGGGCCTGTCGGCGGCCGCGGGTGGATTGCTGCTCGCGATCGTTACGCCGGTGATCGTTACCGTACCTTCGGCTGGCGGCGCGCGGGTGTTGGAGGCGAAACGCAGCTTCTACGGGGTGCTGCGGGTAACCGAGCGCGACGGCGTGAGGAAACTGGAGCACGGCGCCACCACGCACGGCACGCAGTTTCTGGATGCGCAACGGCGGCAACTGCCGACCACCTACTACGGGCCGGGGTCGGGCGCTTTCCTCGCCGTGGCGCAGGAGACCGGGCGGTTGCGGCGGCCGTTGCGCATTGGCGTGATCGGACTGGGAGCGGGGACGATGGCGGCGCAGCAGACCGCGGGCACGGTGATCCGATTCTATGAGCTGAATCCGCAGGTAGAGGAACTGGCGCGGCGGCACTTCACGTATCTGGCCGATTCGAAGGCGCGCGTGGAGGTGGTGCTGGGGGATGCGAGGCTGCGGATGGCGGCTGAACCGGGTGCGGGTTTCGACGTGCTCGTGTTGGATGCTTTTTCTTCGGATGCCATTCCCATTCACTTGTTGACGCGGGAGGCGGCGGCTATTTACAAGCGCCACCTGACGGGCGATGGTGTGCTGGCGGTCCACATTTCCAATCTCACGGTGGATCTGGAACCGGTGGTGCGCGGTATGGTACGCGGCATTGGTTATCACGCCGAGCGAGTGGATCGCGGCAAGGACGATGCGCTCGGGGTGGAAGCTTCATCGTGGATGATCGCGCGGCCGGGCGTGGAGCCCGCTTCGCGGAAGGAATTGCAGTGGTCGGACCGGCATGCGTCGTTGTGGCCCGTGCTGCGATAGGCCGCCGCGCTGGTATGCTGTGGGGATGCCGAGGTTACTGTGTCTGATGGTGCTGGCCGCCAGCGCCTGGGCCGCGCTGGTGCCGGATGTCCGCGCGTTACTGAACAAAGGGGACTTCCCGGGGGCCGAGAAGCTGATCGCCGATTTCCAGAAGCAGAATGGCACGACGCCGGAGATGCTGGAGGCGCAGTCCTGGCTGGGCCGCGGCGCGCTTGCGGCCAAACAGTACGGCAAGGCCGATGCGTACGCGGCGGGGACGCGGAAGACGATCATCGAGTTGCTGAAGAAGCGCAAACTCGACGAGGAGCCGCGGCTGCCCATTGCGTTGGGCGCAACCATTGAGGTGCAAGGCCAGGCGCTGGCTGGCATGGGCAAGCGTGAGGCGGGCATCGCGTTTCTGAAGAAAGAACTGGCGCAATGGCATGCCACGTCCATGCGGGCGCGCATCCAGAAGAATCTGCACCTGCTCAGTTTGGAAGGCAACCCTCCGCCGGCGGTTGAGATGAAGGACTGGCTGGGGCCGAAGCCGGCGGCTATCGCTTCGTTGAAAGGCAAGCCGGTGCTGCTGTTCTTCTGGGCGCATTGGTGCGCGGACTGTAAGTACCAGGGTCCCATTCTGGCGCAACTGCGCGACCGCTATGCATCGAAAGGGCTGCAGTTCTTGGCTCCGACGCAATACTACGGCTACGTGGCGGGTGGCGAGGATGCAACGCCCACGCAGGAGAAGCCCTACATGCAGAGAATCCGCCAGGAGTTTTATCCGGGACTGCGGGACGTGTCCGCACCCATCAGCGTGGAGACCTTCCAGGCGTATGGCGTGTCGACGACACCCACGCTGGTGCTGCTGGATAAAGCAGGCCTCGTAAAGATGTATCATCCAGGGCGGATGACGTATGAGGAACTGGCGAGCGAGATCGATAAGGTGATGTAGCCGGGGCAATGAACAAAGCGCGGCTGGAGGCGTTTAGCGATACGGTAGTGGCGGTGATTGTGGGCGTGATGGCGCTGGGCATGCGGCGTCCGGCGGCATCGGACTGGCCGTCCCTCACGCCGCTGCTCCCCGTGCTGCTTGCCTATCTGTTGGGCTTTCTGTATCTGGGAATAGCCTGGATGCTGCACCATCGCGCGTTTCAGGGGATGGAGCGGGCCAATGCGTCGATCTTCTGGGCGAATCTCCACTGGCTGTTCTGGGTGTCGCTGTTTCCGTTTGCCGTGAACTGGCTGGGCGATGTGCGGCTGCTGCCCGCTCCCGCCATGTCCTTCGGTGTTCTGCTGCTGGGGGTGGCGCTGGCGCAGTACATCCTGCAATTGGCGATTACCGCGACTTGGCGGGCGGACTGGCGCGGACTGGCGAGCGTGGCGATGTTCGCGATAGGCGCGGTCGCCGGTTACAAGCTTCCAATCGTTTCGGTGTGGCTGTACGGGCTGGCGGTGCTGCTGTGGATGGCACCGGAGAAAGCTACGGCAGGGTGATCGCCGATTGCCATTGTGCGGCGCGCCGGCCCGTGATCACCAGCGCTTCTTCCGCGCCAGGGGCGGCAATGAGCAGGGAACCGTCTTCCGCCCAGATGGCGCTTTTTCCGGCCGAAGGCGCTCCTCCGGTGATGCCCGCGTAGTTGGCCATCAGGACGGGAATCCGATGCTGCCGGGCATAGCCGGAGAGGAGCGACGTCTTGCGGGCATAGGCATCCTCTTCGATGAAGACGCTGACGGCGTAGAGGCGGGCGCCGGCGACAACCGTGGCGGCGGCGTGTTGAGGATGGCTTGCATCGGCGCAGATTCCGAGCCCAACGGGAGTCCCGGAAATCTGTTGAGGCGGACCACCGGGCCCGACGGTGAATGGCGGCATCTCACTGGGGTGGACGTGCACCTTGGTATGGGTGATGGCGGTGCCGTCGGGTTGAAAGAGGAATGCCCCGATATGTAAGCAGCCGTTCTGGCCCGCGATGGGGGCTCCGGCTGCTATCGCCATTCCGGATTCTTTCGCGAAGGTCCGCAGCGGAAGCAGGTGGGGATCGCCGGTGTGCAGGACACGCCGGGGAGCAAGGGCCAGTTCGTAGCCGGTAAGGGATAACTCCGGGAACACCAGCAACTGCACGCCGTTCGCCGCCGCGGCGCGTGCGAATCGCAGATGCGTGGCGACGTTATGTGGCACCTCGCCGGGGACGGCGGTTACTTGGGCCGCGGCGATGGTTATGCGATCAGGCGTCGAGATCGCCATCCTCATGCGGCCGGTAGCCTGAAGCGGTGGACTCGGGCTTTTTGTAGCGCTCCACCTTGGTGCCGATGGGGCCTTTCTTCGTGCGCTCCAGCAGCGAACTCATCTCGTCGGGAGCCATCTTCTTGAACGTCTTGCAGACCGCGACGTTCTGTTCCAGTTGCTCCACGGTTTCAGCGCCAGAGACCAGCGTGTCGATGGGGTGGGTCCAGGAGAAGCGCAGGCACTCTTCGATGGTGGCGACCTTGTGCTGCGTGATGCCGCCGATGGCATTGCTCTTCATCCCGATCAAGCCCAGCCCCTTCTTGCGGATATTGGGCATTACGGAATGGATGAAGCTGAGGTAGTGCGGATCCACCAGGTTCACCGGATGCTGCACGGTTTCCCAGCCATCGAAGCCATCGAGCAGGCGCTGGTGGACGCTGGGGTCATGGTGGCCGGTGAAGCCGATATGGCGCACCTTGCCCTGCTTCTTGGCCAGGACAAAGGCCTCCAGCGAACCGCCGGGGGCGAAGATCTTGTCCACCTCGTCGTGCTTGGCCACTTCATGGCACTGCCACAGATCCAAGTAGTCGGTATTCATGCGCTTGAGCGTCTCTTCGAGTTGCTGCATCGCGCTGGCCTTGTCGCGCAGGTGCGCCTTCGACATCAGAATGATCTTCTGGCGGCGGCCTCCGGTGAGCGCCTTGCCGTAAATCTCGTCGCTGCGGCCGTTGTGATACTTGTGGGCGCTGTCGAAGAACGTCACGCCCAGATCCATGGCGCGATGGATGATGCGAATGCCTTCGGCTTCACCCTTCACGCCCATGTGGAAGCCGCCGACGCAATACTTCGATACCTTCAAACCGCTCTTGCCCAGTGTGACGGTGGGCATCGGCGTGTCGGCCAGGGCCTTCTTGTCGAGGAACAGCGCGGCGGCGGATAGGGAAAGGAAGTCTCTGCGTTCCATAGCTGCGCCCATTCTACTTCACCAGGTGGTAGTCCGTTTGCCTGTTGAGGATCCAGCGCATTCTGCCGTCTTCGCCCAGTTCGGCATCCTCCTCCTGGGCCACCCACAATTCCTTGCCGCCCCACTCCGGAATCGGCACGCGCGCCGATAGTTCGATGGAGAACCAGGTATTGGCGAGCAACGGAACATCGCCGCGGCCGGGCACCCCGCTCTGGCGGTCCCAAAGGCCGATGAGCGGGCCTGCGCCGTGGCCGTGATCCCCGATGGGGTGCGTATAGATGGTGCCGTTGATCTTGGCCTGCCTGACGGCGCGCAGCGAATCCGTCAGCACCTGGTTGCCGGTGCGTCCGGGCCGCATTCGCTCCAGGAGCAGATCCTGCATGCGGTTGGTGGCTTCCAGTGCTTTGCGGATGCCGGCTGGAGGCCGGGTCTCGCCGCGCTTTAGAACATAACCCATGTGTTGGGTATCGGTGTTCAGCCGGAGCGCGGTGATGCCGAAGTCGGTGTGCAGCACGTCGCCACGCTCAATGACGACCGGCTCGTCCTCGGACAGGATGCTGACAGCGGCCATCGATTCGCGTTGTACGCGGACGGAAGGATGGAACCATGTGCCCAGGCCCTGTTCGGCTACGCGCTGACGCAGCCACCAGACGACATCCTGATTGGTTGTCTTGCCGGGGGTGATGACTTCGTTCGAGAAGGCACGCCCGATGAGGTGATGGGCGATCTCCATCATCTGCCGGTAAGTGGGCATCATCTCCGGCAGGCGCAGTTCGATGTACTCGAGGGCGAGATTCTCCGCGCGGAACAGGCGGCGCTGCAGTTCGGGGCCAAGGGCCGATTCCAGTTTCTCGCGCTCGCCGGCGGACAGGCCATCGGAAAAGGCGTGCGTCTGGGAGATGTTGATGGCAACGGTTGTGGGGTTGCGCTCGGCAATGACCTTCTTCAAGGTGATCCATTGGGACTCGCCGTAGATCTCGCGGCCGCCGGCATCCGGGTCGCGGTAGACGGTGTAGAGGCCTCCGTTGGAGCCACCGCCGAGCGCGAGGCGCTCCACGCCCTTCTCCGGCCCGCGATCGTAGAAGACATAGATGGTGCGGCGGCGGGCAGCGAGCATGGTGGGCGAAACCAGCGAGAAGAACACCGGGTCTTCGTTGTATTCGCGGCAGATGACCAGCCACATCTGCACGTTATGTTTGCGCATGAGGGCGGGCAGGTGGCGTTCCAGCCGCAGCCGTAGCCACTCCTGCTGCAGAGCGGCCTGTTCGCGCAGAGGAGGGAGTTTCGGAGTTGCCGGCGGAGCGGCCCATGCGGCCACACTTATCGCCAACGTGACAAGCCCAGCGAGAAACCTCATCCCATCAAGATGGCACAATGAGGATGTGAACGGCCTGAAGGCCTTATCCACGGCGGAGATCCGCGACCGCAGCTTGGCGATGAAGCTGTCGCTGGTGGTGGGTGTGCTGATGCTGGCGGGGAAGGTAACGGCGTATCAACTGACCGGGTCGGCGGCAATTCTGAGTGACGCCGCGGAGTCGGTGATCCATGTCGTTGCGGTGGCCTTCGCCGCGTTCAGCCTTTGGTTGTGCCAGAAGCCGGCGGGGGCGCGGTCGCCCTATGGATACGAGCGGATCACCTTCTTTTCGGCCGGTTTTGAAGGTGGCATGATTTTCATTGCCGCCGTTTGGATCATCGCCGCGGCGATCGGCAAGTGGCGCGCGGGCCTGCACTTTGAGCAGTTGGGGAGCGGTGCGTTGCTTACGTTTAGCGCTTCGTTGATCAATTTGGGGCTAGGGTTGTACCTGGTGCGCACGGGGAAGCGAACGCAATCGCTGATATTGGTGGCGAATGGAAAGCACGTGCTCACCGATAGCTGGACCAGCTTTGGTGTGGTGGCCGGCCTGCTGCTGGTATTGGCGACCGGGTGGAAGCCATTCGATCCCCTGATCGCGATTGCGGTGGCGTTGAATATTATCTGGTCGGCGTTTGTGCTTGTCCGGACGTCGGTGCGCGGACTGCTGGATCTGCCCGATCCGGAGCGGGCGGCACGTCTGGCGAATGTCGTGGAGCAGGTGGCCGGCGGCCTTGGCATTGACTATCACCGGCTCCGCTTTCGCGACACGGGCCAGCATGTGATTGTCGGCCTGCACTTGTTGTTTCCGAAGGCGACACCCATCGGCGATGCTCATGAGTTGGCGACGCAGTTCGAAGAGCGCTTGGCGGACCGGCTGGACTTCGCGATAGAGGTGGAATCGCACCTGGAGTCTATCGAAGATCATCCGGTGCGGCATCCGCAGGAAGCGCAGGGTTGGACCGAGCGGTAGCTTTGGCGCGATATTCTTGAATTTTGCCCCTTATGTGTCCGATTTGTGATTCGAGCCAAGCCTTCCCTTTCCCCATTCCGAACCGCCGCCCGCTGCAGGTATGCGCGGGGTGCCGCCACATCTGGTGGACCGAGATGCCGACGCTGGCGTATTTGGCCGAGTATTACCAGAAGCAGTACACCGGCACGCACCAGCAGGACACGATTCAGGCCGAGGCACGGCAGTACTATCGCGGACACGCGGCGGACCTGCTGCAGCGTGCCGGTGTGAAGGCTGCCGATTGCGCCATCGTGGATTATGGCTGCTCGTATCCGGTCTTCCTGCAGGAGGCGAAGAAGAGCGGCTACCGGCGCGCTATCGGCGTGGACTATGCCCAGGAGGCGTTCGCGACGCCGGGGGAAGGTGTGGAGATGATCCGCCCGGACCAAGTGGTGGGGCTGGGAGATGGGTCAGTGGACATCGCGCGGTTTTCCCATACGCTGGAACATCTGATTGACCCGGTGGCGGTGCTGCGGGAGGTGGTGGGCAAGGTACGGCGGGGAGGGCTGGTGTACATCACGCAACCGAGCTTTCCTTTCTTCGCGGAGGGCAAGCAGCCGTTGGAGTTGAAGGATTCCGTCTATCCGGAGCATCTGCATTTCTTTTCGCCGTTATCGCTGGCGTTGCTGGTGGAGAGATGCGGCTGCGTCATCGATACCTTGTTCACGCATACGGGGGAAGAGAAGCGGATCGCCGAGTATGCGGGCGTGTTGGATAAGGTTTATTCCGTGAGCGCGATGGCGAAGTACAAGGATAAGGGTGACAAGCATTATCCACTTGGGACGTATCCGCGGTATCTGGGGGAGAACTCGTCGCTGTACGCGCGGCGGGCTTAGCGCAGGCCTTCCAGCAGACGATTCAACCCATCGTGATTCGACTGCAATTCGCGGGCGCGCTGCAGTTCCGCTCTGGCGGCGTCGCGTTGCTGTAGCAGCACCAGGCACGTACCGCGATTGAGCCGTACCCAAAACTCGGCGTAACCATTGGCGAGCGCCTTTTCATGCAGGAGAAGTGCCTCCGGACAGCGGTTCAGATACTGGAGCGTGATGGCTTGCAGGTAGACGGCTTCTCCGGAGAACGGGTGTTTCTGGACGATCGACTGGAGCAGCCTTTCCGCGCCGGCAAAAGCCTGTTTCGCCCACAGCGCCTCCACGTCGCGGCGAAGGTTGCTTTCGTTCAACGGCTGATGGCGGGTGACCCAATCCCGCCGCCATCCGGAGATCTGCGGCGTGAGCAGGCCGGACCAGATGCGGCCGCGGCACTCGTTCCCAATCGCATACACGACGCCTGCCTTGTTTTGGTAGGCGAGGTTCGCGCCGCACGCTTGGAGCAGCGTGTCGAAGCTGGCGGTTTCGCGCCAGGAGACGATGTAGTCGGCGGCCGCTATGCCCTCGCCAAGGTGCGCCATGCGCCGGCGGTAGCTTTCGTAGCCCACCAGCGGATGATCGCGGTCGTAGGTGCTGTTTCCGGCGCGATTGCCGGTGCGGAGGAAGTCGACATCGGGGGCCAGGACGCCGGTGCTGTCCAGATAAGCGGCCACGCGGTCCTGCAGCCGTGTGTGCCGGTGGATCCAGGCATAGATATCGCGACGATCCTGCGGCATGCGGTCTCGAAAGCGATAGCCGATGGACACCTCCGAGAGTACTTGCCCCGCGCCCAGGGACAGGCCGATCACCCACACGGCAACGAACAGCCGGCGCAGGGCGAGGCTGCGCAGTTTCTCGCCGCTCATGCCGCACCAGATGGCGAACAGCAGGTGCAGCGCCAGGCTGGCGCGCCAGTACCAGATGGAGTAGTAGGTGAATACCGAACTGAACAGCACACCCGTGAGAACGGGCACCATCCAGGCGGTGCGTGCCACCGCGCGCTGCGCCGCCGCCATGGCCAGCAGCAATACGTAGATGCCCAACGTGCAGGCAAAGACGCCGATGTTATAGAGCGGCATGGTGGACCAGAGGAACGGGCTGGTGTTCGGGAAGTCCGTACGGCCGAGGAGCGTGAGGGCATTGGTGGTGGCGAGGACAACAAACGCCGAGACCGCGATCGGCGCCGCGGCCAGGATCTGCTGGCGGTCGCGATAGAGGACGGCCCACAGCCCCACGCCTGCCAGGCCCATGGCGGTCATGTCCATGCTGGCGGAGGCGGCGAATAGCGCCGGCAGGTAGACGAAGAAGCGCGGGACGCGCGGGTCGCGGAAGAGCAGGGCGGCTAGCAAAACCGCCGCGAAGCCGATGCCGTGGTTCTGGTTCCAGATGTTGCCGTAGACGGGCGTCCAGGCGACGGTGGTTTCGAAGGCGTTCTTTCGGAAGTAGCCGAACAGGGCGATAAACCAGGGAGCGTGTTTGTTGGCCACTACCGGCCAGAGATTGAAGCTGACGGAGATGAGTCCCGATAGCGTCACCAGCCACTGCATCAGTCGGTTCTGGAGCAGCGCGGCCGCGGCGAACGGGACTACGAGCGCATAGGCCGCCGCGCCGCAGGCTATATCAGCCAGAATGATGGGCAACGCGAATCGCGGTAACAGCGCCACGCCGCCGGCACTCACGGTGAACGCGCCGAGCGGGTAGGCGAGGATGGTGCCCAACGCTTGCGGGCTGCGCATTGGATAACCATGGGCGGCGATAGTGAGGGGGAAGCCGATGGTCCGCAGGTCATCCCACACGGAGGTGCCTAGCGTGATGGAGCCATCGGCGGTCCATCCCAACAGCCACCAGATCCGGTGCAGGCTGACGAGGATGACGAAGAGCATAGCGGCAGCCAGGCAGAGGCGTCCTGTGCTGGTGGCCCGGAACTCCCGATAGCGTTCCGCGATCGATGGGAAGGGCGCTTGCGGGCGTGGGCGGTAGTGCGCCAGCGCATGAAGCGCGGCGGCGGCCAACAGGCATGCCGGCAACACCGGCACGGCCGACGTGGTTGCGATCAGCACGGCGTATCCCAGCAGAGCCGCGGCATTCCCACCTATCAGGAACGCCAACTCCGGTGTGCGGCCGGCCCATAGGTCGATGCCCCCGATCACGCGAAACAGGCCGCGCCCCAACCAGGTGTAGAGCGCAGCCTGCAGCAGCGTGTAGATCAGCAGCAGAGCCAGTTGCGGGTAGGCGCCGGGTGCAGGCATGCGAGTGGCCCGCTTAGCAGCACTTGGCGCGCTGGTACTTGGCCTTCAGCCGATGCTCACTGAAATGGCGCCACTCATCGGCGGAATGGGTACGGCCATGCGCGCGCAGATGGCGTTCATAGGCGCTCTCATCGGAAAGCTCGCGCAGGATGCCCATGACGATGCGCCAGAACTGCTTCATACTTCCTCCGGACGCAGGGTGGACAGGACAAACGGCGCTTCCTGTACGCGCGATTCCCGTGTGCCGCGCAGGATGCCGATCCAGAGCAGGATGGAGTCCACCAGGATGGCCGTCACCAGCACCAGGAACACCCCGCAGATCACCGCATCCAGGCGGTTATTGAAGATCAGTGTCTGGGTCTCCCCTATCTTCGCCGCGGCGATCTTGCCGGAGTTCAACAAGCCTTGCATCTGGTCGGCCTGCGCGAGGAAGCCGATGCGCGGAATCGGCGAGAAGATCTTCTGCCATGCGGCGGTGTAGGTGACGATCAGCAGCCATGTCAGTGGCGCGCAGGTGATCCACATGTATCGCGCGCCATGCATCTTCACCAGAATCGTGGTGCCGACGCAGAGGGCGATGGCGGCCAGCAATTGGTTGGCGATCCCGAACAGCGGCCATAGCGAGTTGATGCCTCCCAGCGGGTCAAGCACGCCTTGCACCAGGAAGTAGCCCCATGCCATGACGATGACGGCGCTGGATCCGATGACTCCCGGCATCCAACTGGTCTGGCCGAGCTTCGGATGGATGTTGCCGAGCAGATCCTGCAGCATGAAGCGGCCCACACGCGTTCCGGCATCGATCACGGTGAGGATGAAGAGCGCCTCGAACATGATGGCGAAGTGATACCAGAAGCTGAGAATGGCTCGGCCGCCGCCGCTGGAGGCAAAGATATGCGCCATGCCTAGGGCTAGCGAGGGCGCGCCGCCGGTGCGGTAAAACAGCGTCTCTTCTCCCACGTCTTTCGCGAGCGCCGCCATCTGCGCGGCCGTGACGGGGAATCCCCAACCGGTGATGGTGGCCGCCGCCGCTTCCGGCGTTGCGCCGACAATGCCCGCCGGCGAGTTCACCGCGAAGAAGACACCCGGCTGCAGCACGCTGGCCGAGATGATGGCCATGATGGCGACGAAGCTCTCCAGCAGCATCGAGCCATAGCCGACGGGCCACACATGCCATTCCTTGGCGACCATCTTCGGCGTCGTGCCGGAGGAGATCAATGAATGGAAGCCGCTGATGGCTCCACAGGCGATGGTGATGAAGCAGAACGGGAAGATCTTGCCGGCGAAGATGGGGCCGGTGCCGTCGACGAATCGCGTAAAGGCGGGCAACTCCAGATTGGGGCGCACGAAGAGGATGCCGACGCCCAGCAGCAGCACCACGCCTAGTTTTACGAAAGTGCTGAGGTAATCGCGCGGGGCAAGGAGTAGCCACACCGGCAAGGCGCTGGCGAAGAAGCCGTAGATAATGACCGCGAATGCCAGTGCCAGCCCGCTCAGCGTGAACCAGGGCGCCAGCGTGGCCGAATGCGCCACCCACTCGCCGGCGAAGATGCTGGCCATCACCAGGACGAAGCCAATCGCCGAGACCTCCAGCACTTTCCCCGGACGCCAATAGCGCAGATAGAGGCCCATAAACACGGCGATCGGCATCGTGGCGGCGATGGTGAAGGTGCCCCACGGACTGCCGCGCAGCGCATTCACTACTACCAACGCCACCACGGCCAGCAGAATGATCATGATCAGCAGTACGGTGATCAGCGCGGTGATGCCGCCCAGGCGCCCGATCTCTTCTCTTGCCATCTGGCCGAGGCTTTTTCCGTTCCTTCGCATGGAGCAGAACAGGATCACGAAGTCCTGCACGGCCCCGCCCAATACCGCGCCCGCGATGATCCATAACGTACCCGGAAGGTAGCCGAACTGCGCCGCCAGTGTGGGTCCTACCAGCGGTCCCGGTCCGGCAATAGCGGCGAAATGATGGCCGAAGAGGATCCATTTATTGGTGGGCTCGAAGTCGTGGCCATTGCGCAGGCGCTCGGCGGGCGTGGCGCGCGTGTCGTCCAGCAGCATTACCTTGGCGGCAATGAACTTGGCATAGAAGCGGAAGCCGATCAGGTAAATGCAGACGGAGGCCAGTACCAACCACATGCTGTTCACTGTCTCGCCGCGATTCATCGCGATGCCCGCAAGACTGAACGCGCCTGTCATGGCGATACCGGCCCAGATGGCGTGGCCGACGATCTTATTCATAAAGGGCGATTGTACCCGAGTGGCGGGGCGGTTCTCACTCCGGGCTTCGAATGGCCCTCAGAAAGTCGAACACCAGTTGACGCCTGCGGTTCTCATCCTGGTAACCAAACACGTGCTTGGCGCCGGGGAAGTAGTGAACCTGTGGCAGCCGGCCCGCACTCACGAGTCTCGCCTCAATTCGCCGCGTCTGTGCAACCGGCCAGACATCGTCGTCCTCCCCAACCGTGATCAGAATCGGGCTTTCCAGTCGCTCTACCGCAATGCGAGTCCCGGCGGGAACGGGCAGGCCGTTCACCAGCCAGGCGCTACGGGAGAAGTCCATCCGTGTCTCGTCGTCCGGCCCGCAAGAGATATTCCAGGTGTACTGCGAACGTGGCCCAGCCGGGTTGCAGACCCCCTGCCCGCGATTGCAGATCCAGCACGACGGCTCCTGCCAACTCCAGTTGAAGAAGCTGTTGTAGGTATCGCTGGGCGAGTGCGCGAGCAGGGCATCCGGACGTTCTTCCGGCGCGACATCCAGACTTCCCGCGATCAAAGCCAGTTCGGCGCCGCGCGAAAAGCCGTAGACCGCGACCTTGCCGTTACTAGCGGGCTGTTCCCGCAGCCAACGCACCGCCCGATGGACGATCCCCACATCGATATCCCGCAGCGTCTGGCGAGGGCCCGTGAGGCCCCGGCCACAATCGAAGTAGCACAGCACCAGAACCGCAAAGCCTTGGCTCGCCAGAATCGTTGCCTCGGATTCGATGTAGGGCACCGAGCCGCCCTCGCTGCCATGCAGCATCACGACCGACGTCCGCGGCTGAGAGTGATTGGGAACGAAGAACCGGGAATACGGGAAGGGATGTAGCTCCCGCAAGACCGGATAATCGCCGGCGGCAAGCAACGCCGGCAGAAGACTCAGCAACGCCGTCAATCCGCGCATGCAGCATGGACGAAGATATACCTTCCCGCGTTTCACGCAACTTAGGGCCTGCAGTGCTAGGCTTACGGATTCGATGCGCATTCCGAACTTCCGTTACGTTGTCGCCGTCATGCTGCTGCTGGCGACCATGATCAACTACACCGACCGGCTTGCCATCTCGGTGGTAGGGAAGGAACTGCGCAACGACTTCGGCATGACGGAGCAGGATTACGGCTTTATCGTGTCGGTGTTCATGCTGGCCTACGCGATCATGTATGCGGGGTCGGGGCCTATCTGTGACCGGCTGGGGACGCGCAAGGGATTCGCGGTGTTCATCACGGCGTGGTCCCTGGCGGCCATCGGCCATGCAACGGCGACGGGCAAATGGTCGCTGGCGGCATGGCGGTTTCTCTTGGGGCTGGCGGAGCCCGGCAACTGGCCGGCGGCCGCGAAGGCTGTGTCGGAGTGGTTTCCGGTGGAGCAGCGGGCACTGGGCATCGGCCTGTTCAACGCGGGATCTTCCATGGGCTCGGCCTTGGCGCCGCCGCTGGTGGCTTTCCTAACTCTGCACTACGGCTGGCGGACGGCGTTCGTCGCCGTGGGCTCACTGGGCTTCGTATGGCTGGCGGTATGGCTACTGATCTATCAGCCGCCCCATCTGAGCCGCTTCATCACGGACAAGGAAGCGGCGTTCCTGAAGGGGCGCGTGCGGCCGCCGGAGGAGTTGACGCAACGGGCGCCGAAGGGCGACTGGCTGCGGGTTCTGCGCATGCGGGAATGCTATACGCTGGTCATCGCGCGTTTCTTTACCGACCCGGTCATTTACTTCACCATCTTCTGGTTGCCGCAGTATCTGCAGAAGGAACGCGGCTTTGACCTCGCCATGGTGGGCAAGTACGCGTGGGTGCCGTACATCTTCGGCGATATTGGGTACGTGTTCGGCGGATGGGTGTCGGGCCATTTGATCACGCGCGGATGGCCGTGGATCAAGGCGCGGGCCTTCGTGCTGCTGCTGGGCGCGTCCGTCATGCCGGTGGCGATCTTCGCGCCGCGGGTGCCGGAGGCGTGGATGGCCATCGCCACCATCTGTGTGGTGACGTTCGGCCATGCGCTGTGGATCTCCAACCTGCTTACGCTGCCTACGGACATGTTCCCCGGATCGCGCGTGGGCACGGCCACGGGCCTAACGGGAATGGGCGGGGCTATTGGGGGTATGCTGGCGAATCTCGCTACGGGCTACGTGGTGCAGCGCTACTCCTACGCTCCCATTTTCTTCGCGGCAGGCCTTATGCACCCACTGGCGGTGACGCTGGTGATGGTGTTGCTGGTTCGCAAATGGATGCGCGCACAGCCGCAATAACGGTGGCTTCTTGCGAAGGCAGCACGGTGCGCAAATCCAGAACGACGCGGTCGTTTTCGATGCGGGCGATTACCGGCGGGTTATGCGCCCGCAGTTTCTTTTCCAGGGCTACGGCGTTGCTTTCCAGCACCACCAGCCACGCAGGCAATGTCTGTTCGGGCGTACTACCGCCTCCGATTACGGATTGTCCCGGCGTGGTGGACGCCCCGGGAATCTGCGCGGCAACGGCTTCGGCGCGCGTCCTGAGTTCGCCGGTGGTCTGCCGGATCATGCGCAGGGTAGGGAGTTGTTCCCAATCTTCGAAAAGCACGGCGCGTAGGGTTGCCTCCAGTTGCTGGAGGATCAGCTTGTCGAGCCGTAGCGCGCGGAACATGGGATTTCGCCGTAGCCGGGTGATTAGCTCCGGCTTGCCCGCGATGAGGCCTGCCTGCGGGCCTCCCATGAGCTTGTCGCCACTGAAGCTGACCAGATCTACGCTGGCTCCGATGCAATCCTGCACCAGCGGCTCGTCGATCCCATACGGCTTTAAATCGACCAAACAGCCGCTGCCGAGATCCTCATAGACCGGGATTCCACGACTGGCTCCAAGGGCTACGATCTCCTCCCGCGAGGGCTGTCCGCAGAAGCCATGGATGCGGAAGTTGCTGGGGTGCACGATCAGCAGTAGCCGCGTGCGGTCCGTGATGGCGTTCTCGTAGTCGGCCAGGTGCGTGCGGTTGGTCGCGCCGACTTCCTTCAGGACGACTCCGGCGCGTTGCATGATGTCGGGGATGCGGAAGCCATCGCCGATTTCGATCAACTGCCCGCGGGAGACCACCACTTCCTGCCCCGCCGCCAATTCGTTCAACACCAGGTACACTGCAGCGGCGTTGTTGTTCACGGCGATGGCGGGAGCGCCGATAAGCCGGTCGAGCAGTGCTGTCAGATGCACGTCTCGCTTGCCGCGCTTGCCGCTGCCCAGGTCGTACTCCAGGTTAGAGTAGGCATCCAGGGCTTCGGCGGGGGCCAGTGGCGCACGGCCCAGATTGGTGTGCAGCACCACGCCCGTAGCATTGATAACGTTGTGTAGCGACGGCCGCTTCAACGCCGCGAGGGCTTCGCGCACGGCCTGCGCGGCGTCTTCCGGCACGGTATCCGACTTGCGCCACGCTGCCAGCAAACGCCTTGTTTCCGCAACGACCAGCCCGTGCGGGTATCCTTCCACCTGCCGCGCCACGGCATCCACCGAAGGCAATTGACGCCTGCGATCGCTCATTTGGGGAACAGGCTTCGCAGATCGTCCAACTTCGGTTGGCGGCCGTACTCGCATAGCTCGAACGTTTCCACGCGCTTGATTCGAGCTGACGCGCCGGCGCCGTAGCGTTCGTCGATGGCTTTGGCAACCACCGGCGAGTGCGTGCGTGTGCGCTGGTTAGAAAGCCATGCCTTCCGTGCGTTCTCGTCCTTTGGCACGGTTTCCAGGATCCCATCCACCCACGGCAGCCACTCATAGAACTGCGACGTGTGCGCATCCAAGGCTTTCACCTTTGTCTCCCACACGTCGTCGATATTCACCACCACGTCGGGCCGGAACGGCGAGGGCTTCTGGAAGCCATCCTGGTAGTACAGAAAGATTGGATTCTTCTTCAACGGCGGCGTGTCGGCCACTACGTTCGGCACCACCACCATGTAGGCCGCATCCTGCACCAGCACGCCCGTGTAGCGATGGTCCGGATGATAGTCGTTCGGGCGCGGCGCGATGACGACGTCGGCGTTCCACTTGCGGATGGAGCGAATGATCTGCCGGCGTACCTCCAGGTTTGGTGTCAGTTCGCCATCGTGATTATCCAGCACCTCATATTCGGCAATGCCCAGGCGGCGGGCGGATTCCTGCGTCTCCAGGTAGCGGCGTTTGGCCAGGATGCCGCCGCCCATCTCCTGGTGCCCGGCATCGCCGTTCGTCACGGACAGGAACTTTACCTTATGCCCGGCCTTGGCGAATTTGTGCGCGGTACCGGCGAACTTGATGTCGCAGTCGTCCGGATGGGCGCCAATGGCGATAATCCGCAGTTGCTGCGCATGGAGCGTGGTAGCGAATAAAAGCAGAATCTTGAGCATGTCGATTAGCGTTTCCGGGTCCACTCGGTGACCCAATCCAGGAACGAGTTATACCAGAGGACGCTGTTCTGCGGCTTCAGGATCCAATGTCCTTCGTCGGGAAACAGCAGCAGTTTCGACGGTACCTTCTTCATCTGGAGAGCGGTGAACAACTGCAGGCCCTGTCCCACTGGCACGCGGTAATCCATCTCGCCATGGATCACCAGCGTTGGCGTTTTGAACTCCGTCACATAGTAGCTGGGCGAGAACTTCTCGTAGACTTCCCGGTTATCCCAGGGCATGCCTTTGAACTCCCACAGCGGAAACCAGAGTTCCTCGGTTTCGCCCGCCATGCTGCGCAAGTCATAGACGCCGGCGTGGGAAACGAAGGCCTTGAAGCGCGTGGTATGGCCAAGCATCCAGTTCACCATGTAGCCGCCGTAGCTGCCCCCCGCGGCGGCCATGCGCTCTGCATCGACATACGGCAGCGCGGCGACGTGATCCACCACTGCCATCACGTCGTCATAGACCTTGCCGCCCCAATCCTGGTTGATGTCATCGGTGAACTTCTGGCCATAGCCGGTGGACCCGCGCGGGTTGGGCATGACCACCACGAATCCGGCGTTGGCGAACACCTGCGGGTTCCAACGATAGCTCCAGGAGTCGCCCCAGGCGCCCTGCGGGCCTCCGTGAATCAAGAACAGAACCGGGTACTTTTGATTCGGACGGAAATCCGGCGGCTTCAGGAGGAAGCTGTTCACCTGGGTGTCGTCGGGCGCCTTCACCCAGAAATCCTCCACGGCGGAAATGGCCAGCGATTGCAGCAGGGGCTCATTCAACTTCGTCAGAGCCGCCGCCGCGCCGCCGCTGGACGACACCTTATATATCTCCGTGGGCCGCGTGGCGCTCATTTCCGAATAGATCATCGTCTTGCCGTCGGCGGGGAACTGCACGTCGTCGATGTGGCCGCCTCCGGAGATCAACACGCGGGAAGCGCCGCCGGCGGCGGGGATCATTTGCAGCACCGTGCGGCCACGATCCTCGCTCAAAAAGAAGAGGCGCTTGGAGTCGACCGACCAGGTGAAGCCCACGACGTTGCGATCCAGGTTGTCGGTAAGCGTAACGGTGCGGCCGCTCGCGCGCTCCAGCAGTTGCAACCTCCAGCGATCGCTCTCATACCCGCCGCGCTGCTGCGCGCGAAACCCAATGGACTTGCCGTCGGCCGAATACGCCGGCGAGTTATCGGCGCCGGGGTTAATCGTGATCTTCTTCGACTCGCCGCCTTCTATCGCCACCACCCACAAGTCCGAATTCGTGGAGGTGGCCAGATCCGTATCGCCGTTCATCACGAAGCAGACTTCCTTGCTATCCGGGGATATGGCGTAGTCGTCCGGGCCCCCCAGTGAAAACGGGGGCACATCGCGGAAGCCGGGCGTGAGGTCCTTGGGTGTTCCCCCTTCTTCCAGCGAGAGCGAGAACAGATGCTTACGCCGCGCCCCCTGCCAGTCCGTCCAATGGCGATACAGCAATGACGTGTACATGCGCGCCTTCACTTTGTTGGCGGCTTCCGTGTCCAGCCGTTTCTTGTTGCAGGCATCGTCGGGGCAATCGGGGAAGACATCGCTGGTGAACAGAATCCACTTGCCATCGGGCGATACCAGCACGCCACTGGCCTCGGTGGAAAGGCTGGTTACCTGCTTCGCGTTGTTGCCGTCGGCGTCCATGCGCCAAACCTGCGATCCACCGCTGCGTGACGAAACGAAGACGATGGACCTGGAGTCGGGCGTCCAACGGGGGCGTTCATTGTTTCCATCGCGAGTGATCTGGCGGGCAACGCCGCCATCCAGGGGTACGGTCCAGATCTGGCGCGGTTTGGCGTTCTTCTCCAGATCGACCGATTGCACGGTGAACGCAACCTGCCTGCCGTCCGGCGATACCTGTGGCTCACTGATCCGGGAGAACTCCAGCATGGCCTGAACATCCAGCGGGCGTTTCTGCGCGAACAGGCAGGAGACCGAAAGGGCCAGAACGGCGGCTAAGCGCATATAGCTTGATTCTAAGCTGTCCGGGCTTGTCCGGATCACTCGCTGCGAAGCGCTGACGCCGGCTCTACTCGCACGGCTCGCCGTGCCGGCCACCAGGCGCCAAGCAGGGCAGCCACGGCGAGAAGTAGCACCGCGGCTGCCAGTGTGACGCCGTTGATGGGTGATACATCCACCAGCAATGGGCGTAGCACCGGTTGCAGGACGACGAGGATCAGGATGCCGCAAGCCATGCCAGCCGCGACAGCTTGCAGCGTTCTCGCGCTGAGTGCCCATAACACCGCGGCGCGCGACGCCCCTAATGCCATGCGAATGCCTGCTTCCCTCGTTCGGGTGGCCACCTCTCTGGCCAGCAGTCCATGTAAGCCGATTGCTGCCAACAGCGCGGCCAGCGCCGCAAACGCCGACGATAACAACGCCACCATATGTTCAGTGCGAAGCATGTTCTGGAGCGACGCTTCCGTGGTGCGGATGTCGTAGAGTGCGAGGTTGGGGTCGAGTTCCCGGACCACCCGCCGCAGCGTTTCGGCGGCCGGCCCGATCATCTCCGGCCGCGCGGCGCGAGCCTGGATCACCATCGCCTGTGGCGGGAACGCCCATTGCAGATACGGAACATACACCGCCTCGCGCAGATTGCGATTACGCGGATCGTAAAGGTCTGTATCCGCTACGACGCCTACAATCTCAAACCTGGTCTTCTCGGGCTCCCGCCAATCGGCCTGGAAACGCCGGCCAACCGCACTGCCGTCAGGAAACGCCTTTCGTGCCAGCGACTCGCTGATGACCGCGGCCCGCGGGGCCCCGGGGCGGTCGCGCGATTCCAGTAGACGGCCTTGCTTTAGCCGCATCCCCATGACCTCGAAATAATTTGTGCCGACCGCCATGCCGCGCGGGATGAGGTCCTTCTCTCGTTCGCGGCCCTCAATGACGAAGGCCGACGTCCAGTAGTAGCCGGAGACGGGCGCTACGTTCGCCAGCGCCGCTTGCCGGATGCCGGATTGCGG
>CAYLPH010000105.1:0-21703 GCA_964385495.1 uncultured Candidatus Solibacter sp. | reverse complement strand
TTCGCTGGACCGGACGGAGAGGCCATTATTCTGCTGCGGCTGAAGGGCGCCGAGGGTACGGCGTCGCGGCTGGTGTTTGAGGACTTCGCGCTACCGGAAGGCGGGGCGCTCTATGTGTACAGTGCCGCGTCGGATGGAACGCGCGGCGTGCAGGGGCCGTTCACCGGGGCCGGGCCGCTGCGGACGGGCGAGTTTCAGACGGCGGGTATCGACGCCGGCGACATTGTGGTGGAGCTGCGGCTGGCCGAGGCCCAGGCCGGGCTGCCATTCCGGATCGCGTCGGTGGAGACGGCCGAAGGCAATGGCGATGAAGTAGCGAAGGACGGCGGCGATGCCGTCCATGAGACGCGGATGTCGGTGTTCCGCGGCATGGTAGTGGAACACCAGGTTGTGGACGGGCTGGGCATCTGGGACGGCGACATGATACTCGGCCGTATCGAGGAGTTAGAGCCGTACGAGCCGGGCAAGCCGGTGCGGGCGGCGGGAGCGATCTCGAGCGGCAGCTACCGCTGGCCGGGCGGCACGGTGCCGTACACGATTGATCCGGCGATGGGGAACCAGGCGCGGGTTACGTCGGCCATCAACCATTGGAACACGCTGCTGGCGGGGCACATGCGGCTGGTGCCGCGGACGAGCGAGACGTACTACCTGCACTTCAAGCTGGCGGCGTCGTCGACGTGCTCGTCGTATATCGGCTACATCCGCATGGCGGGGCAGCCGGTGAACGTAGGCGACTACTGCTCGACGGGCAACGTGATCCACGAGATCGGCCATGCGATCGGCTTTTATCACGAGCACACGCGGTCGGATCGCGATACGTACGTGCGGATTAACACGGCGAATATCCAGAGCACCGCTACGGGCAATTTCACGTTGCAATCGGGGAGTTTGAACCCGACGGGGTACGATTACGGGTCGATCATGCATTACCCGGCGACGGCATTTTCGTCGAACGGGCTGCCGACGATTGAGACGATCCCGGCGGGCATTCCGATTGGGCAGCGTAGTGGGCTGTCGTCGCTGGATGTGGCGGGCGCTAAGGCGCTGTACCCGGCGGCGACGAGCGGCGGCGGCACCACGACCACGCCTTCGACGGTGGCGGTCACGCTGGCGTCGAGCCCAACGGGGCGGACGTTGACGGCCGATGGCAGCAACGTGGTGGCTCCGTACGTGGCGTCGTGGACGCCGGGGACGCCGCACACGGTTTCGGCGCCAACGCAGACGGTGGGCAACACGCGCTACGTATTCCGCGGTTGGAGCAATGGCGGGTCGCAGACGCAGACCATTACGACGCCCACGGCGGCCGCCACCTATACGGCGAACTACACCGTGCAGTACCGGGTCAGCGGGGCGGCGAGCGGAGTGGGCACGCTGGCGATGGGTCCGGCGAGCGCGGACGGCTTCTACAATTCGGGCACGGCGATTGCGTTGACGGCGACCCCCGGCGCGGGGGCCTGCCTGGCGAATTGGACCGGCGTGGTAGCGGTGAACGACTTCGCGATCAGCCTGACGGCGAACCAGAGCTACAACGTAACGGCGGTGTTCCAGACGGGGTCGGTGACGGTACCCAGCGGTGCGTCCCTGCCCGGGTCGGTGACGAACCTGAACGTTCCGGTGACGGCGACCGGCGGCTGTATCTGGAAGGCGTCGGTGTCGGCTCCGTGGCTGCGGATCACGTCGGCCAATTCCGGTAAGGGATCGGGGACGGTGACGTTGCGGGCCGATCAGAACCGGACAGGGACGGCGCGGTCGGCGACGTTGCTGGTGAACGGGCGGCCGATGGTGGTGACGCAGGCAAGCCGGTAGGGAGAAGGGCAGCGACTGGCGGCGGGTCGCGCTCTTCCCAAAGCGGGTGGGGATCCGATATGATGCTCCCCACAGGAGCGAATCCCTATGAGTGAATTGACTCGCCGCAAGTTCGCGCAAGGCGCGATGGCCGGCGCCGCACTGGCGCCGCACGCCGCTGCCGCAGCCGCAAGCAAACCCCTGGCCCCGTTGACGCCAGGCATTAAGATCTCGATGCAGGTTGGCGAAGATGTCAGCGACGCCGACATGCAATGGATCCAGCAGATGGGCATCGAGTATCTGAATGTTCAGACCGGCAAGGGGCGCGGCACCTATGACAACTTCATGTCCATCAAGCAACGCGTGGAGCGGGCGGGCCTGAAGGTGTGGAACATCTCGAACAACGACAACCGGAACATCGAAGAGGTGACGCTGGGCCTGCCAGGGCGCGATGCCAAGATCGAATGGCTGAAGCAGTACATCCGCGATACGGGCAAGGCGGGCATCGGCTATATCACGTACGCGCATATGGCGAACGGGATTTGGTCGAGCGAGCGCGGCAAGACGCGCGCCGGGGCCGCCGCCCGCACCTTCAATGTGAAGACCGCCAAGGGCTTCTGGAACGGCAAGACGTATGAAGGTCCGTTGACGCATGGCCGCAAGTATTCGAAAGAAGAACTGTGGGACGCGTACACCTACTTCATTAAGCAGATTGCCCCGGTGGCCGAGGAAGCGGGCGTACGGATCGGGATCCACCCCGACGATCCGCCGGTGCCCGAGTTGGGCGGCATCCCGCGCCATATCTTCGGCACCTACGATGGGTACATCAAGGCACTGGAGATCGCCAATTCGCCGGCCATCGGCGTATGCCTGTGCTGCGGCACCTGGATGGAGGGCGGCAAGGCCTGGACGGGCAAGGACGTCTATGAAGCGGTACGCGGCTTCGCCAAGACCGGGAAGCTGTGGAAGATCCACTTCCGCAACGTGACCGCGCCGGGCAGCGAGTTTGTCGAGACCTATATCGACAACGGGTACACGGACATGTACAAGCTGATGAAGACGCTGGTGGACGTGGACTTCCGGGGCAACCTCATCGCCGACCACGTGCCGGAGATGGCCACTGGGCGTCACGCCAGTTGGAGCTACAGCATCGGGTATATCCGCGGGCTGCACCAGGCCGCACTGACCGAGAGGGGCAAGTCCTAACGGCGGCGGCGCGTCAGACGTAGAAGAAGAGCCCTGGGCGCCCGACGGCCCGGGGCTTTCCGTTTGCGCGGGCGCGGAAATAGGTTTGCTTTGCACACCGGCCGGCTCGGGTGGAGGCGGCGGAGTGTGGAGGCCGGAGGCGGCGCGCAGTTTGGCGAGCGCTTCGAAGGAACGAAGCAGGGTGCGTTCGAGGCGGCGCTCGTGCCGGTCGAAACTGTCGAGGGTTTTGCCCGCGGAGAGTTTGGCAAAAGCTTCAGCTTCGAGAGTTCCGCGGGAATAACGCTGGAACTCGTCGTCGAGTTCCGGGCGGGTGCGGGCCATTTCGGTATTAAGGGCCTCTTTTTCCATGCGCTTGATTCGGGCGAGGCGCCAGGAGGCGTCGGCGAGGTTCTGGACGATGTCGCGCTCCTGGATATTGGCCGGGGAGTAGAGGGCGAAGTACTCCTCGGTGATGCGGTCATAGGGCCGGTGATCTTCCGAAGCGAGGACGGGGTGCTTGGCGGTGAGGCCATGGCGGATGGCGTTTTTGGAGACGGTGGCCTTGCCCTCGGGGGAAGTGGGGCCGCGGGACTTCCGGCCGTTGGCGGCGGAGGTCTTGGAGCGGCCGTCCTGGCGAGGCTCGGCGGCCTCTTGGGTGTTGGCGTCGATGGTGGCGGCATTGGTGCTCATGACGGGACAAGATTGGCACGGGGGAAATGAGGGGGAGGGTTATGTTGTTGAGGGGATTGGGAATGTGTTTTGGGAATGAGTTGGGGGACTACACAAAATCCGACAGGGGTATCGTTCGCGTATGAACGGCGATTGGCTGAGGACAGCGGATAATTTGCGCCTGGATCCCGATCTGGTGATGGTGGAAGGTGCGCAGTACCCGGCGGCGAATCGTGGGAACTTCGGAATCTTCCCGCCCGGCGATCACGCGGGTCGTTCCAGGGTTGACACCGGCGGACAGCAGGCGCTCATCGATCCGAACGATGTCCCGAGTATAACGCCACGCCGGACAAGTGGCGGAGAGAGAGGGATTCGGACTCAAGCAGGCCCAACAGAATCGGTAACTTACACAGGACAGACACAGGACAGAATCCCAAGGTTGCAACGAACGCAACGATTGCCATAGCACCTTTGCCTATACCGCCCTACGCGGGCGGCGCGGCGCGATCGAGAGGCGGGATACTCCGATTGGTGTCGCTGAAGATGGTGCGGTAGCCTCAAGGAGGGATCCAATGAACCGCGATGCACTCCATGACCTGGTGAATCGAATTCCTGACGAGGACCTGCCCGCCGCCCGTCGTTATCTGGAATATCTCGCCGTCAGCCCGGCCTATCGGGCAGCACTCTCCGCCCCGCCGGATGACGGGCCGGTTACCGACGCAGACGCGATAGCGATACTAGCGGCGCATGAGGAGATTCGCACCGGTCAAGTGGTATCTCACGAGGAGATCCTCCGAGAGTTCGGAATGCGATGAGGTTCGTGTGGCCGAACGCCGCACGCGCGGAACTGCGCGCCATCGACCGCGACTTGCAGAGAATACAATCCCAAGATTGCAACAAACGCAACGAACGCCGCCGACCATTGCACGCTATTGCACGCCAGCATCGTCAGTACGATCGGAACGATCCGGCGTCTCGCTTTGGGTCAACTTCAGCAACCTGTCGACGGTTAGTTTCAACGGTGGGATGCCGTATTGAACGATCGCCCATACCGCCCCGATGTCAACGCCCATGTAGTTATGGATGAGGACGTCGCGCAACCCGCAGATACGGCGCCACGGTACCTCGGCAGAGCCCTCGCGCAGGGCGGGCGACAAACGCTTGCTCGCCTCTCCAATAATCTCGAGTTGGCGAATGATGACACCTGCCAGTGGGATTGGGCCAGGAACTCTTCCTTGCCGACGGCGGCGTAGCTTTCGACTTTGGCGATGGCGTCTCGAAGATGTCTCAGGTATGCCCGGTCGCCCTTCAAATTGCCACCGCCTCCTGACAGACGGTTTCGCGAAAGTACGGGCTTAGGGATCGCTCGGTTACTACGTCAACGGGCCGTCCCAGAAGGTCCTGCAGATCCTGCTTGATGGCAACGAGGTCGAGGAGGCTGTGACCGGGCTTGAGGTCGACCAGGAGGTCGAGGTCGCTGCTTACGGTGTTGTCCCCCCTGGCGAATGAGCCGAAGATGCGGATGTGCGTTGCTCCATGGCTCTCGGCAATGACGCGGATGGTGTCCGGGTTGAGACCGGCGTTGCGCAGGCGCTCAGCGATCTGGGCCATGTTTCGAGTATAGCGGTGGACTGGGATGCTGGCGGAGAGAGAGGGATTCGAACCCTCGATACAGTTTCCCGTATACACGCTTTCCAAGCGTGCGCCTTCAACCACTCGGCCATCTCTCCGCTTTGGGAAGGTCTCCGTGCTCGCGCGCGAGGACCATTTTCCAGATTACCACGTAACCCGTCATCCCCACTCAAATTTTCACCCGAACCCGTTGTGCCACGTTCCCCGCCACGCCGGTCAGGCGGTATTTCCTGATCGCGTCGTTGGCCCCGGCCATGCCGGTCGCAAGCTGGAATGCGCACTACTGCGCATAGATGATAATAAAATATATTGACTGAGCCTGGACGATCTGCTAGCTTATTGTGGTGGAAAGCAGGGTCGAGTCAGTGCTTCGGGCTGCGATCTCGCTTGCGAAGCGAGATGATGGCGAGGCCGTCGAGCCGGATCACGTTCTGCGAGCTTGCCTGCTTTCCATTTCACGCTTTGGGATTGTCCGGCTGGGAGGTCTCGTGATCGACCTTGAGTATCTGGGGATCGACTGGATGAATGGGCGGGCGGTCTCGAACAAGGAGGAGCCGAAGGCGGGCTACTCGGCTGCCACGGTTGCGTTGCTGGATCGCGCATCCGGGATTTGCAGCGCCGACGGCGGCGGCCCGGTGCAACTCGTCCATTTGCTGGCTGCGTTCGCGGCGGCCGAGCCGAGCGGGCTGATGGAACAACTGTCAAAGAAAGGGATTGATAGCGCGGCGTGGCGGGCGGCTCTGGCGGATCCTGGTTCGGGAGGCTCCGCGCGAGGCGAGGAGACCGCCGCCGTCCGCGGCGACTATGTGAGCCCCGAGCAGGCGGCGGAGATACTCGGCGTGCATCATCAGACGATCCGGGGCTACATTCGCGCGGGCAAGTTACCCGCGCTTCGCATCGCGGGCGAACGGGCGGTTCGAATCAGAAGGGAAAACATCGACCGGTTGCTCGAGCCGCTAGCGGCAACGGAGTCCGAATAGACAGAAAGGGAATGAGTCATGCCATTGTTTGTCGTGGAAAGAGAACTGCCGGGCATTACGCCGGAAGGTTTGCAAAGCGCCGGCTTGCGCGCGAAGACGTGTTGCGCGGAGATGACTGAAGAGGGAAACGCGGTGCGGTGGGTCCGCAGTTTCTTTCTCCCGGAGTCATCGCGGACCCACTGCTATTTCGAAGGGGCGAACACCGAGGCGGTCGCGGAAGTCAATCGGCGAGCGAGCATTCCGTTCGTGCGCATCAGCGCGGCGGCGGAGATGACACCGGAGGGACTATGATGCGGCTGGCATGCCTGCTGATCGCCGCCGGACGGCTGGCGGCCCAGACGGCTTCTCCGCCCATCGAGGCCAAACCGGATCGGAGTCTGCTGATCCATGTGACGCAGGGACCCGAGAATCCGACGCGAGCGGCGCTGGCATTCCTTGTGGCCAAAACCGCGGTGGAGGAGGGGCATTCGGTATCGGTGTTCCTCGCCGGCGACGCGGTGCAGCTGATTCGGGATGAGGTATTGGACAACCTCGCCGGTCTTGGCACCGGCTCCCTTCGCGAGAGCTTCAACGCGGTGGTGAAGGGGGGAGGAAGGTTTTATCTATCCGCTGGATCGAGCAAGGCGCGAGGGGTGACGGAAACGTCGATCAAGGACAAGCCGGTTGTGTTCTCTCCACCGGCAGTGCTTGTGCGATTATTGGTATCGCATGACCGGACGCTCACGTACTGACGTGCGATCCAAGCCTGGGCGCAGAGCCTTTCTTTGCGCGGCGTCCGCGTGGTTGCCGTCGAAGGCGTTTCCCGCAATGCCGGCGAGCGGGTGCGTGGCGGGCGACGGAGCGGAGACGTGGTCGCGATTCCGGGGTCCCAATGGATCGGGGCGGGTGACGGGAAGCGGTTATCCGGTCGAGTTCGGCCGCGGCCGGAACATGGTCTGGAGACGGCCGTTTCCGCCGGGAAAGTCCTCGCCGGTGCTCACCGCCGACCGTCTGTACCTGACCGCCGCGGACAACAACCGGCTGACGGTGTTGTCCGTCGATCGCGGGACCGGCAGGACGATATGGGAGCGATCGATCACCCCGCTCGGTAACCAATTCCGGCACCCGCTCAATCATGCGGCCAGTCCGTCGGCCGTGACGGACGGGTCCAACGTCTATGCGTGTTTTGCGGATTTCGGTCTTGTTTCTTACGACGCAAAGGGCAGGGAGCGATGGCGGGCGCCGGTGGAAGGGGTCCCCAACCTGTGGGGCGCGGGAGCTTCCCCGATTCTGGCGGAAGGGGCGGTTGTAGTGGTGTGCGACGGCTTTACCGGATCGTTCGTCGCCGCGTTCGACTGGAATTCCGGGCGCGAGATCTGGCGGATGGATCGCGGCGCGTTCCGCTTGAATCATGCAACGCCGTTCCTGCGGCAGAGATCGAACCGGTGCGAGATCGTCGTGACGGCTCCCAACGAGATGGCCGCATACGACCCTCGGACGGGCGCTAAGCTTTGGAGTGAGAAGCTACCGCCAGGCTCCCTGATCTCGAGTCCGGTGGCAACGAACGGCGGTTCCGTCATAACCATGATGTATTCAGCCGAGGCGCGTCCCGCCTTTCCCGATCCGAATGGGGACGGGGTTGTGTCCGCCGGGGAATTCCCAACCGACCCCAAGGAGTGGCAGCAACTGCGGACGCTGCAACTGATCGCCGGGGAGGTTGGGGATAAGGATGGAGCGATCACTATCGCCGAATGGGACGCGTTTTGGCGGCCGTTGATGGGAACGCCGGTGCTAGCCTCCACACCCATGCCTTCGGATGGGGGAAGTCCAACGGGTTCACGATGGTCCTACACCAGAGGCGTGAGCCGGGTGCCGACGCCGCTGGTTCACGAGGGGATTATGTACTCCGTCAACAATGGCGGTATTCTCACCGCACTCCGCGCAGAGACAGGCGAGGTATTGAAGGCCGGGCGGCTGGAAGGCGGACTGGACAACTATTACGCATCGCCGGTGGCGGCTTCGGAGCAGATTTACCTGGTCTCCGAGCCGGGAACCGTTGTAGTGGTGCGCGCGGGCGAGGACTGGCAGGTGCTGGCGAGCAATAATCTGGACGAACCGTGTTATGCAACCCCCGCGCTATCCGGCGGCAGAATTTACCTGAGGACCTCGCAGGCGCTGTACTGTTTCGGAAGTGGATAGTCCGGTGGCGCCGGGCCCTTGCGAATACTTGTTCGACAGGTTCGAAGCCGGGACTATCGCAGTCCATGACGAAGCTGAAAATGCCAGGCTGTTGTTCCAAGAATCCAGCAGAGCACCATTGCCTGTACTGTCCCGCGCGAGAGCGACGCCGATTCGCGCGGCTCTCTGACGGGGCAGAATCCGATTGGTGTCGCTTTCGGCCGCGCGTAGGAGAATACCGAGTTGTGTTCGCGGTCTCGGCGGTGGAAATCACCATCTTCCGTATTCGTCACCGTTCGGATGTTTACCGTTGATGAGCGCCATGGCGAGGTGTCTGGCGGTGAGAGAGGCCGATTGGCCGGAATACCAACGTACCCGCCGTCCTCAACCTGAGGTTTTCACCCCACCACCTTATGTGCGACGTTCCCCGCCACGTCCGTCAACCGGTGGTTCCTGCCCCCATGGAAAAACGTCAGCTTCAAATGATCCAGCCCCAACAGATGCAGCATCGTCGCATGCATGTCGTGGATATGCATGCGGTCCTCGGTCGCATAGTAGCCGTACTCGTCCGTCGCCCCGTACGCATACCCGCCCTTCACGCCGCCGCCGGCCATCCACATCGTATAGCCGTAGGGGTTATGATCCCGCCCATCGCCCGCCTGCGAAATCGGCGTCCTGCCGAACTCTCCGCCCCACACCACCAGCGTGTCGTCGAGCAGTCCGTGCGCCTTCAGATCCTTCAACAACCCCGCGATCGGCTTGTCCACCATGCGCGCCGTGCGTGTGTGCAGGCGGATCAACTCGCTGTGCGCGTCCCAACCCACTTCATTCCCAGGCCCGTATTCATGGTTGATCTGGATGAACCGCACCCCGCGCTGGGCCAGCCGCCGCGCCATCAGGCATTGCCAGCCGAAATCCTTGGCCAGCGGATCATCCATCCCATACAGCTTCTTCGTCGCCTCGGATTCTCCCTTTAAGTCGAACGCCTCCGGCGCCTCGGTCTGCATCCGGAACGCCAGTTCAAAGGCCTGGATGCGCGCCTCCAACTCGGGGTTATGCCGGTGCCGCTCGGCCGCAGCGCGATTCATCTTCCGCAGCATGTCCAACTCATACCGCTGCTGCTCGCGCGTTAAGCCCTTGTTCTCGAGGTACTCGATGGGCTCCTTCAGATCCTCGGCTTTGATGCCGCCGTGCGCCACCGCCGTACCCTGATACGCCGCTGGAAGAAACGCCGAACTCCAGTTCTTCGCCCCGCCGTGGGACAGTCCAGGCTTCAAGGTCAGATACGCCGGCAGGTTCTGGTTCTCGGTCCCCAGGCCGTACACCACCCACGCGCCCATGCCCGGCCTGGTGAACGTGTTCGACCCGGTGTGCAGTTGCAACACCGCGCCCCCATGCGCCACGCTATCGCCCACCATCGACCGCAGCAGGCAGATGTCGTCAATGCATTCGGCTACGTTTGGAAACAGTTCGCTCACAGGGAGCCCGCTCTGCCCATAGCGCTTGAACTTCCAGGGCGACTTGAACAGCGATCCGGTCTGCCCTTCGGCGAACGTCAGCGGCCTCTTGAACGGCAGCGGCTTGCCATGGTCGCGGTCGAGCGCCGGCTTCGGATCGAACGTATCCATGGCGGACGGTCCGCCATGCATGAACAGGAAGATCACGCGCTTGGCCCGCGGGGTGAAGTGCGCGTGCTTCGGCAACAGTGGCCCCGCCGGAACACCCGTGCCGGACTCCGCCGCCAGCATCGCCCGCAGCCCAAACCAGCCGAACCCGCCGGCGGCCGTACGCAGTATGTCTCTCCGGCTAGTGAACATATAGAAACTCGTTCGACGCGATCATGGTGCGGAGCAGGCTGGTCCAGGCGGCTTCCGCATTCCCACCTGGAAAATCGGCGATATAGCGCCGCGCGCTTTCCACGAACGTCTCCTGCGCGGGGCGGTTCAGAATCCGCAGATGCGCCGCTCGCACGCGCCCCGCATCGTCCAGCGACGCATCGGCCCGCAGCATCGCCGCCAGGGTGCGCGCCCGCTCAGCGACAAATCCCGAATTCATCATGAACAGCGCCTGCGGAGCGACGTTGGTCTGGGTACGCCCTTCGTTGCTCGTCGTCGCATCGCCGAAATCGAACAGGTTCAGCATCGCCGGCAGGTTGGACCGCCGCAGCGGCAGATACACCAGGCGCCGCTTGCTGGAATCCGGGTCAATGCTCTTGCGGGCCTCGGCGAACTCCTTGTCGGTGCCTTCGCCTTCCATCATCTTGCCGCCCATGGTCCAATCGACGGAGCCATCGATCTGCAACAGCGCATCGCGCATCTCTTCCACCTGCAGACGGCGCGGCGATACGTACGACAGGAGCTTGTTCTCCGGATCTTCTTCGCGCGCCCGCTTCGATGGCGTGCTGCTCATGCGGTAGGTGTTCGATTCCAAAATCAGCCGGTGCATCGCCTTCACGCTATAGCCGCTGTCGATGAAGCGTTGCGCCAGCCAATCGAGCAACTCGGGGTGTGTGGGCCGTGCGCCCAGGGTGCCGAAGTTGTTGGGCGTCCGCACCAGGCCCTCGCCGAAATGCCACTGCCAGATGCGGTTTACCATGACGCGTGCCGTTAGCGGATTCTTAGGATCGGCCAGCCATGCGGCCAGTTCCCTGCGCCCGCTGCCCTTCGTGACGGGGCCGCCGTGCGCGCCGGCAATCACGGCGGGAAACGCCTTTGGAACGGCATCGCCTTTCGCGTCCACATTACCCCGCACAAAGACGCGCTGCTCCACGTTCTCGCCTTCCCCCACCGCGCACGCCAGCGGCGGATCTTCCGGCGCTGCCTTTTTCAAGGCATCCAACTCGGCCCGGTACCGCGCCAGCTTCTCCCGCGATTCCGCCTGGTACAAGGACTCGCGATCCTTCTCCGGCATCCGGAACGGCCCCTCGGCTGCATTCACTTCCGTGAAGAACCGATCGTCCCCGGCCAGGAATACGGGCTCCGGTGGCGCCTTTGCCCCGCGCGCCTTGGCCTCCTCGGCATCGCGCTTCCATTGCTCGCGAGCCTGCTGCCGGTGTTGTTCGGTCCCCTCGTAGCGCTTCTGGTACAGCCGCGCCACGGCCGCGCGTTCCTTGGGAGTGGCCATCTCCCACTCCTCCAGATGCGGACGACGCTCGCCGGTCGGCTGCAAATACTTCTTCCACTGCTCCAGGATTCCCGGATCCAGCGTCACTCCCGGCGACGCCTCGCCCATCGCCGCCAACATGTACGCGGCCAGGCGCGGGGCGAACTGCTTCCGATAGCGCGTGCGCTCCGCCGCAATCACGCCATCGATCTCCTTCTGCTTGGCGTCCAACTTCGCCTTGTGATCCTGCCAGGCCTGCGCCACCGGGCCATCCACCAGCGGCGCGAAGTACAGTTGGCTCACCGTGCCTTCCAACTTCGCCAATTGCTTGGTGCTGGCGAAGATCGACGCCAGCGAATAGTAATCCTTGGTGGAGATCGGATCGAACTTATGATCATGACAACGGGCGCAGGCGATGGTCAGGCCCAGGAAAGCCTTCCCAGTCACCTCGATCTGCTCGTCCACGA
Organism: uncultured Candidatus Solibacter sp.; assembly: GCA_964385495.1. Classification (GTDB taxonomy): domain Bacteria; phylum Acidobacteriota; class Terriglobia; order Bryobacterales; family Bryobacteraceae; genus CADEFT01. Next base: position 9,726 of record CAYLPH010000105.1, on the reverse strand, counting down.
TGTCATAAAACATCTTCGGCTTATCCTGTTCGGCGATCAGCTTCGGCCCCAGCGCCAGAAAGCCGGTCGCGACGATGCCACGGGTGTTCAACCGCCCGTCCGTGGTTGGCAGCAGGTCGCCCGCCACCTGCTCGCGAACGAACTGGTCGTAGGGCAGATCGCGGTTGAACGCATCAATCACATAGTCGCGGTAGCGCCAGGCGTGCGGGTAGCGATGGTCTTCGTCCGCCCCGGTGGAGTCGGCATAGCGGGCAACGTCCATCCAGTGCCGGCCCCAATGCTCGCCGTAACGGGGCGACGCCAGTAGCCGCTCAATGTACTCCCCCAGTGGGGGTGGCTGCGTCAACTCCTCGAAGGTAGGAGGCAGGCCGGTCAGGTCAAAGCTGATCCGCCGCCGCAGCGTCAGCTCATCGGCCGGCGCGGCGGGGTTCAGGTTGTTCGTTTCTAGCCCCGCCAGAACGAAGTGGTCGATGCCGTTCCTTACCCAAGCCCGGTTGCGTACCTCGGGTAGGGGCACCGGCCGCATTGGTTGAAAGGACCAGTGCGATGCTCCGGATTTGCCTTGCGCCGCCGCTGGCCACGGCATCCCCGCCTCCACCCAGCGCGTCAACACCGCGATCTCGGCTTCCTTCAACTTACCGGTGGGCGGCATCCTTACCGGCCCCAGATGCGTGACCGCGGGCAGCAGTTTCGCCGCAACGGCTTTTGAGCCGGCTTCGTGTGTCAGGTCAATCCCCGCCATCGGCGTCTTCCCCGAATGGCATGAATAGCACTTGGTGGCGAGCAGCGGACGCACCTTGGCTTCGAAGAACTCCGCGGTGGTCTCCGCGCCCGACGGGACAGCCAGCGCCAGCAGCCAACTACTCACCAGCAAACGCATGCGTCTATCTTATGTCGCGCGGTAGCCGCCCGGCGATACCCGGCCCATCGCGCCAAACCCGCCGGCTTAGTAAACGGCGGAAATGTCCATCCGCCAGGCCGAAAAATCGCGGCGGAGGGGCGCGGCTCGGCCGGGATTTAGCACCCTGGTTGTTACCAAGCCAAGTTCAGAGCCAGCTTGATAAACCGGGGCAGGTTGCGCTGCACCGGGTCGAGGCGGCCGAAGTTGGCGTTGGTCACATCGAGCGCGCCGGAGGCGAGGTTGGAGAACCAGGGGCGGTTCATGGCGTTCACCATCTCGAAGCGGAATTGTAGCCGGATCTGCTCGTGGATGGGGAAGAACTTGGCGAGCGAGGCATCCCAGTTGCGATAGCCGGGGACACGGACGTCCAGGAAACGAGTGGGGAAGTCGCGCAGTTCGAAGGCGGTGATGGCAGGGACGCGGCGGCCGTTCGAATCATTCCATAACGAGGTGTTGAAGTAGCGTTCGAAGCTGCGGTCGCCGCCGAGGTCGGCCGAGCCGGCCTGCGCCTGCTTGGCGTTGGGGTAGTCGGCGGCCCAACCGGCCTGGTAGGTGACGTTGAAGTTCATCTGCCAGCCGCCGAATACGGCGTTGGCGACCGGGTGCAGGGCATTGCCGAAGCGCTGGCCTTTGCCGACGGGCAGGTCCCATACACCGGCGACGGCGAACTTGTAAGGGATGTCGATCTGCGCCGCGGAGCGGTTCTCGAGCGGGGTAGCGAGCGGGTCGGCGGCGTTATAGTCCTGTGGGCGCAGCAGCGATACCCGCTCGCGCACGCGGTTCCAGGAGTAGCTGGCGTTCATCACCAGACCCTGCGAGTAGCGTTTGGTGAGCTTGAGTTGGACACCGTCGTAGCGCTGGGTGCCGATCGGCAGGTTGTTGTAGTTGAAGGCGCCGTACTGCGGGTAAGGCAACAGCAGTTCCTGGCGGGCGATGTTGGCTCCGTTCTTAGCGGCATTATTGGGAATCAGGCCGCGCATGGGATTCGGCACCTGCCCGGTGTAGTAGGCGGTGTCGATAGCGCCGGTGGCGGTGCGTTTGCCCAACTCGCTGGCCGGCAGGACATTGATGTTCGTTGGTGGGTTCGGGTTCAAGGGCAACGAACGCGAGCGATTGCCAACATAGGCGGCTTCCACCAGCAGGTTGCCCGGCAATTCGCGCTGGATGTCGACCGAGTACTGGTGCGAGTAGGGCATGCCGCGGTCGAGGTAGTTGATGTTGATGCCTTCGCCCAGGAAGCTGGAGAGGCCCAGGGAGTTGCCGATGGGGGAAAGGAGGTTGCCGCCGGGCAGCAGCGAAAAGGCGTTGGCCAACGAAGCGGAGGGACGCAGGTTGCCGTCGGTGGAGATGATGGCGGATGAAGTGCGGCTGAAGCCCTGGGTGGCGCCGGACTCGTTCTGGCCCAGGTAGGAAAGGCCATAGCCGCCGCGCAGCACCCACTTGGGCGCGAGTTGGTACGCAACGCCTAAGCGCGGCTGGAAGTTGTTGCGGTCGGGATTGAAGGCGGTACGGGCCGCGCCGCCCTGGTTGGCGAACTGGACGCCGCCCTTGAGGTTCAGCCCCGGAGCCTGCACGGGCGAGTTGACGTTGAAGTCGAAGCCGCGCAGCATGCGGTCATAGCGTTCAACGAGCGCCGTTTCGTAATCCCAGCGGAAGCCGAGATTCAACGTGAGGCGCTGGGTGATCTTCCAGTCGTCCTGGAAGAAGACGGCATAGTAGCGGTTGGAGAAGGCGGTATCGATGTTGCGGTCCACCGAGGCGTTGGTGGGAATACCCAGCAGGAAGGTGGCCAGTTCGTTACCGGAGACGGCGTCGGCGGTGTTGGCGCGGGCTTGGGTCCAGTTGCGGCCGAAGGTGTAGAATCCGCTCGAATTGCCAGGGTTGGCGCGGTTATCGCGATACTCGCGGGCTTCGATACCGGTCTTGATGAAATGACGGCCGCGAACCAGGGAGAGGTTGGGCTGGATGGTGTAGGTATCGTTGGTGCCTGGCGAGAGGCCGCGGCCGTTGCCGATCTGGGCATATTGGCCGAGATTGAAGCCGGGGAACTGCAGACGCGAGAACTGGCTGACGAGGTTGCTGGAGAAGCCCAACTGGCGGGGATCGAAGCCGGTGCCGTAGCCGTTGCCGCCGGCCTCTTCCCAGCGCGCCAGGCCGGCGCGGAGATTGAAGGTCATGGTGGGGTTGAGCGTGGAGGTCCAGTCGAAGGTCCAGTTGCGGCCGTTGCGGTTCAGGGGCGTGTTGCCGGAGGATTCGGCGACGCTCTGCTCGGGCCACACCAGGCCGCGGTACTCCTGGAAGGGATTCTGGCCGTAGCGGAAGTAGAAGGAATTTTTGGAATTGAGGATGTAATCCATGCGGCCGGCCCACTGGTCCATGTTGGCCATCCAGCGCGAGGGATACACGTAGTTGTTGACGAGGGCCGGACCCTCGCCGGGGGAGGTTGGGTTGATGTAGTAGCGGAGGACGTTCTGGGCGACCGGGTCGATGCGATTCGAGGGGATGCGATTGCCGGCGAAGGCCTGGCGGTTGCCGGCGGCGTCGGTGGTGAGCGGATCGTAGATGAGGACGGGATTGCCCTGGGCGTTGCGGAGGGAGCCGAAGTCGCCCTGGCGCCATTCGGGCAGTGGGACGGTAAGGACGCCGGGGTCGGCCGAGCGCTGGCGCATCCCCTCATAGGAGACCATCCAGAAAAGCTTGTTCTTGCCGTTGAAGACTTTCGGGATGATGACCGGGCCGCTGGCCTGGATACCGAAGGTATTGATGTTCATCGGCGGCTTCTGCCTGCCGGCGCGATTCAATTCGCTCTGGTTGGCGTTGAGTTCTTCGGACTGGAAGTATTCAAACGCGTTGCCGTGGAACTGGTTGGAGCCGCCCTTGGTGACGATGGAGATGATACCGCCGCCGGTGCGTCCGTACTGGGCGTCGTAGGTGTTGGTGAGGACTTTGAACTCCTGCACGGTTTCCATGGTGGGGACATGGATGACGGTACGGTCGCCACGGACGTTGGAGATGCCGTCGAGCAGCACTTCATTCTCGCGATTGCGGCCGCCGCTGATGGAGATGCCGGTGGTGCCGGCGATGTCGAAGGAGCGCAGATACCGCCAGTCGCCGGTTTTGATCACGCCGGCGGCCGACCAGGCGATCTGGAAGGGATTGCGTCCCTGGGTCGGGACGTTTTGGATCAATTCGTTGGCGATGACCTGGGAGCGGGAGGCGGATTCGGTTTGCAGCAGCGAGACGGAATCGGAAACGGTGACGGATTGGGTGAGGTCGCCGACTTCGAGTTCGACGTCGACACGGGCGCGGTCCTGGGCCTGGAGAACGATGTTTTCGCGGACGAGTTTACGGAATCCCTGGAGTTGTACCGTGAGCACGTAGCGGCCGGGCGTAAGGATGGGGAAGACGTAGTTACCGGACGCGTTCGACTCGACGCGGACGGTGGCGTTGGTGCCGACGTTGGCAACCGTGATCTCGGCGCCGGCGACCGGGGCCGCGGACTTATCGGTGACGATGCCGGATAAGCTGGCGCGGACTTCCTGTCCAAATACCGCGGCCTGGCAGGCCAAAACGAGGGCAACCGCAAAACGTATCATTCGACGAACCTCAACTAACAACGGAGTTTAGGATAGGGTAACACGGCGAACATTTGGTTTCCGTGAACGCGCACGGCAGCGGATTGTGAATTTTACGGCGCGGGTGGGAGAAGGATGCGAACCGCGGGCGGGCTTGCGCGTATAAGCGGGGGTGAACTCCTTATGGCAGGATTTACGATACGGGCTGCGGCAGTGGAAGAGCAGCCCTGGATTCGCGGCGGTGGCCGTGGTGTCGCTCGGATTGGGCATTGGAGCGAACTCGGCAATCTTTCAACTGGTGGATGCGGTACGGTTGCGGACATTGCCGGTAGAACGGCCGTCGGAGTTGGCGTACATTGATTTCGCGCAGGGGTCGAGACGGTCGGGATGGTTCTCGACGCGGAGCGCGCGGCTGACGCATATCCAATGGGAGGAGTTGAGCAAGCGCCAGCAGGCGTTTTCCGGGTTGGCGGCGTGGAGCGCGGCGCGCTTCAACCTGGCCGAGGGCGGCGAAGCCCGCTATGCCGAGGGAATGTATGTCAACGGCGGATTCTTCCGGGTGCTGGGAGTGAGGGCCGAAAGGGGACGGCTGTTAACGGGAGACGATGACCGCGCGGACTGCTTCTTTGGAGCGGTGATCAGCGAGGCCTTCTGGCACCGCGAATATGGGGGCGATAGCAATGTAGTGGGCCGGAAGATCACGCTGGAAGGAAAGCCGTTCGAAGTGGTTGGCGTGACGGCGCCGGCGTTCTTCGGGGTGGAGGTGGGACGCCGCTATGACGTGGCGATTCCGCTGTGCGCCGACAAAGCGCTGGATCCGCGCGGCAAGGGAAGGAAGGATATCCGGCATGCGTGGTGGCTGTCGGCGATGGGGCGATTGAAGCCGGGTTGGACGGTGGCGAAGGCCAAATCGCACCTGGAGGCGCTGTCGCCGGGACTGATGGAAGCGACGATGCCGGAGATCTACAAGCCGGACATGGCGGCGCTCTACCGGAAGAACAAGCTGGAGGCGACCGCTGGGGAGACGGGAGTATCGCAGTTGCGGCGGCAGTATGAGCAGCCGCTATGGCTACTGCTGGCAACGACAGGACTGGTGCTGCTGATTGCCTGCGCGAACGTGGCGAACCTACTGCTGGCGCGGGCGAGCGTGCGGGAGCGGGAGGTGGCGGTGCGGCTGGCGATGGGGGCATCGCGGGCGCGTCTGGTGCGGCAGTTGTTTTTGGAGAGCCTGCTGCTGGCGGTGGGCGGGGCAATGGTAGGGCTGGTGCTGGCGCAGGGCTTGAGCCGCGCGCTGGTGAGCTACCTGAGCACGGCGAACAACCCGGTGTTCGTGAACGTGGGGTGGGATTGGCGGGTACTGGGGTTCACGTCGGCGGTGGCACTGGGGACCTGCCTGTTGTTTGGGTTGATGCCGGCCTGGCGGGCGACGCAGGTGGCACCGGCGGCGGCGATGCGGACGGGCGGGCGCGGCAGCACGTCGGGAAGGGACCGGAATACGCTACGGCGGGCGCTGGTGGCGACGCAGATCGCGCTGTCGATGGTGCTGCTGGTAGGCGCGCTGTTGTTCTCCGGCAGCCTGCGGCGGTTATTGAACACCGATGCGGGGTTTGTGTCCGAGGCGCTGCTGGCGGTGACGGTGGACTGGCGGGAGGCTCCGCAGGACAATCGCGAGCGGCTCTTGGCGGTGTTTCGCGATGTGCAACAGAAGTTGCAGACGATTCCCGGGGTGGCGTCGGTGGCGGAAGTCAACATTTTGCCGCTGAGCGGATCGGGGTGGAACAACAACATCGGGCCGGATAACACGGCGGCGGCGGGGAGCGGAAAAGAATCGTTCTTCAACCGGGTAGGGCCAGGGTACTTCCGGACAATGGGGACGCAGGTACTGGCAGGGCGGGAGATTGACGACCGCGATACGCTGGGGTCGGCGAAGGTGGCGGTGGTGAACGAGGTATTCGCGGCCAAGTATTTTGGCGGGGCGAATCCGGTGGGACGAACATTCCGGCAGGAGGCAGAGGCCGGAAAGCCAGAGCCGTTATATCAGGTGGTGGGGCTGGTGAAGAACACCAAGTACTACGGCGTTCGGGAGGAGTTTCTTCCCATCGCGTACTTGCCCGCGGCGCAGGATGACGAGCCGCCGGCAGAAGTGACGTTTGTGCTCCGTTTTACAGGCCCGGTGGGATCGGTGATGAGTGGGGTGCGGCAGCAGGTGGCGGCGGTGCAGCCGGGCATGGGGATCCTGTTCCGGCCGATGTCGCGGCAGGTGGAGGAATCGCTGCAGCGGGACCGGCTGATGGCGGCGCTGTCGGGCGCATTCGGCGTGCTGGCGGGAACGCTGGCGACGCTGGGGCTCTACGGCGTGGTGGCTTACATGGTGACGCGGCGCCGCAATGAGATTGGGGTGCGGATGGCGTTAGGGGCGGACCGCTGGCGAGTGCAGCGGCTGGTGCTGCGGGAGGCGGGATTGCTGCTGGCGGCGGGTCTGGTGGTGGGAACGCTGCTGGCGTTGTGGGCCGGGCAGGCGGCGGCGACATTATTGTATGGGCTGAAGCCGTGGGATGTGCCGACGTTAGCGGCGGCGGCAGCGTTATTGAGTGCGGTAGCGTTGGGAGCGAGTTACTGGCCGGCGCGGCGGGCCTCGGCGATGGATCCGATGGCGGCGTTGCGGGAGGAGTAAAAAAGGCCGCTGCCGGCCCGGTGAAGGGAAAGGTTATAGGCTCAAGTAGACTGGTTGGGCGGGGCGTAAGGAAGAGAAAAGTGGGATTAGCGAACGGGGGGAACTGTAGAAGCGGGACTTGGAGAGGTGCAACCCTGTGTCCCTTGAGCCTTCCCTTTTTTCATACGTGATCATTGTTAGCACGCGGTATGCCAAAACCTAAGTGGTTGATTTCCCATTACCATCCACTGAGGTAGTACCGTTATGGAAATCGGTAATTTTTGGCGGGGAAGATTTTGGGAGGAAGAAAGTTCCGTTTCGGACCCGCGCCCTAGCGGATTTCCTTTAAGTCGAACGATTCGAGTAGACCGAAGCAGAAAAGTTCGGGAAAGTCGGGAACCAGGATGTTCTCGTTCATGGCCTGCTTAAGGGATGTAAGGTTGCCTTCGAGTTGGGCGGATTGAATCTGTGGTTCGAGGGCGGCGGCGACCTGGGCGGCGAGGCTGGTGCGGCGTCCGTGGGCTTCGATGGTGACGGTGTGACCTTGGGTAGTAAGCCAGCGGGCGATGGCGGCGAGTTGCGAAGCCTGGAGGCCTAGTGGGCGTTCGCCGAGGCTGGCGAGCAAAAGGGCGAAGAGGAAATCGCGCTCCTTGATCTTGTTCTCGCCGATCAGGAAAGGGTCGACGGCAAAGACGCGCTTGCCTTGGGCGAGGAGTTGATCGGCGCGGGCGGCTTGGGATTTGCGGCCTTCGTCGGCGAGGAGGATGACGGCCTGTTTGGCGTTCGCCGGGCCGAGCGAGACGGCGGGGATGGTCCAGGCGCCGGAAGTCGTGCGGATGGCGTAGTAGGGGGCGTTCACAGGGTCGACAGCAAGGTCGAGTTTCTGGTACCGGACAATGCGGGCGAGGTTCTGCTTGGTGGCCTGGCCGGGTTTGGGAAGGTTGGCGGCGAGGCGCTGGGCAAGGGTTTGGAAGGTGAGATTGCCGGCGGGCAGCGATGAGGTCAGTTCCTGGGCCGGACGCGGCGTGATGGGTGTCTCCACTGGCGGGGGTGGGGTTTGGAAGTGGCGGGAGAGGAACTTGTAGAGTTCGCGGCGGGAGAAGCCGTCGTAGTTATGGCCGTCGGAGTGGTTAATGTAGTAGCTGAACTTGCCGTCGGCGTTATAGGTGTGGAAGATAGCGTTGGCGGTCTGGACCAGGGGGGCCATGGCGTAGTCGGCGCGGAAGCAGCAGTTATCCTTGGCGTTGTTGATCAAAAGAAGCGGGCGGGGGGCCGTCATGCCGGTGAGGTGGAGGTAGTCGGCAACCGTGGCGAGGTCGGAGGGGGTCTGCTCGCTGTCGCCCATGTCCATCATGGGCATCTGGGTGCGGGTGATGAAGCTGGAATGGCCGGCGACCGGGACCGCTAGTTTGATGCGCGGATCGAGCGCGGTGATGAGGGTGGTTTGCCAGCCGCCGCCGGACAGTCCGGTAACGGCGACCCGCAGCGGATCGGCGTTGGGGTGCTGGAGAAGGATATCGAGCGAGCGCTCCATCTGGAGGAAGAAGACGGCGAGGCCGCTGGAGCCGGTGAGGTCGATCTGCGGCATGGAGTAATGACTGAAGCCGGGCACGTCCAGCACTCCGCGGCCCATCCATTCGGCGTTGAAGGCAAGGTAGCCCATGCGGGCAAGTTGGACGCAGCGCTGCTGGATATAAGGAGTGGCGATGCCGTCCTTTTCGTGGCCATTGACGTTGAGGACTACCGGGAGTTTGCCAGTGAGTTTAGCGGGCTCATAAAGGACGGCCGGAGCCCACATGCCGGGAAGGATTTCAAAGCGGAGTTTGCGGATGCGATAGCCGTCGCCGGGAAGCTCGCCGGTGAACTCGATCTTGCGGGTGGAGGTGCGCCAGGCACGGGCCTCGCCACGGAAGACCACTTCGTCCAGGATGCGGCGGCGAAGGGTTTCGCGCTGGGTATCCCAAGCGGCGGGAGTGCGCGGAAGTTGGACGGGCGGGACGCGGCTGGCCATGTAGACCTGGGCCTCGAGTTGCGGCTGTTTGGGATCGAGGATGGGGCGGGCAAGGTGATCGGCGGTAGTTTGGGCGGCGAGCAGGCTCAGCAGGAGCGGGAGCATGCTTAGCAGTGTAGCCCGGCCGGGGGGCGGTCAGGTGTGTGGCGCATCGTCGAAATCGAAGCGATAGATATCATCGACGTGGGAGCCAGGCTTCATCATGGCAATTTCCTTGAGGTAGCCGGTGCGAAGATCGTAGACCCAGCCGTGGAGGGTGGGAGCCTGGTCGACCTGCCAGGCGTGCTGGACGATGCTGGTCTGGGCGAGGTTCTGGACCTGTTCGAGGACGTTGAGTTCGACGAGGCGGTCAAAGCGGGCCTGGCCGTCGGCGATGGCAGCGAGTTCGCGTTCGTGGAAGCGGTAGACGTCCTTGATGTGACGCAGCCATTTATTGATCAGGCCGAGATGCTTGTGGGTGATGGCGTTGGCCACGCCGCCGCAGTTGTAGTGGCCGCAGACGATGACGTGGCGAACCTTGAGGACCTCGACGGCGTACTGGAGGACACTGAGCACGTTGAGGTCGGTGTGGATGACGAGGTTGGCG
>CAYLPH010000104.1:0-22046 GCA_964385495.1 uncultured Candidatus Solibacter sp. | reverse complement strand
GCATACTGCCCCGACGGACATAAGTTGATCTACTTGTTTTGTGACAGGCCCTAAGGGCATTGACCAGTCGATTGCCTCGCTCCACACCGTCCTCCTCGACATCCTCACCACTCGCTTCGGCGCCGTCAGCGCCCGCATGGAAAAGCGCATCCGCAAAGTGCGGTCGCTGGAGCAGTTGCAAGCCCTCGCCCACCAGGCGCTAACCGTTCCCAAGGTCTCGCAGCTCAAGTTTTAAGCACGGGCCGCAACTGCGCGTCGTTCTCCAAGCGCTCCTCCATACGTTACTACCAGCATAGAGCCATACTGGAAGCTTGCCGCCTATCCCGTTCCACACCGGCCACACCGTCCAACTCGGCGACCTGCCCGTCGAGCGCGTGCTCCCGGTCCGCAACCGCCGCATGGTTGGCCCCTGGTGTTTCCTTGATCGCTTCGGCCCACTCAGCTTCACCAACGCCAACCCTATGGACGTTGCCCCGCACCCGCACATCGGCCTGCAAACCGTAACATGGCTCCTGGAAGGCGAGATCCTGCACAACGATAGCCTCGGCTGCGAAGCCATCGCCCGGGCCGGCTCGGTCAACGTCATGACCGCCGGCGCAGGCATCGCCCATTCCGAACAAACACCCCGCGAGCACACCGGCAAGCTTAACGGCGTGCAACTCTGGGTCGCCCTCCCCGAATCACGCCGTCACGGTGCCGCCGCCTTCCAATCCATCCCGGAAACGCCGAGGCTCGAACTGCCAGGCGGTATCGTCCAGGTCTTCGCCGGCGCCCTCCAAACCGCCGTCAGCCCCGCGCGGCATTATTCGGATATCCTCGGCCTGGAAGCCACCCTCCACCCCAACGTCACCCTCGAGTTCGACCTCAACCCCGCCTGGGAGCACGCCCTCGTCATCCTCAAGGGCGAATGCCAGGCCGCTGGCCAGCCCCTTCATAAGGGGCCACTGTACGACCTCGGCGCCGGCCGCGACAGCCTCGCCCTTCGCGCAACCCAATCCTCCAAAGTCCTGCTCATCGGTGGCCGCCCCTTCGAGGAGAAGATCCTCATGTGGTGGAACTTCGTCGCCCGCACGCCCGAAGAGATCGCCCATGCCCGCCAGTTGTGGCTGGCCCACGAGCACTTCGGCGACGTCACCGCCTATCACGGACCGCGCCTCGCTGCGCCCGATCTGCTGCCCCTGCGCCGCCCCTGACCTGCACCCTTTCCCCTACCCCTACATCCAATAAGCATGTCCCTCAGACCCATCAAACGCGCTGCCCTGTCGCAGCCCACCCGCGAAGGCGCCGGTGTCAGTCTTCGCCGCGGCTTTGGCTTCGGCGCCACCGAAGAGACGGATCCTTTCCTGCTGTTCGACGACTTCCGCAATGACGACCCGGCTAGCTATCGCGCCGGCTTCCCCTGGCATCCGCACCGCGGCATCGAGACCATCACCTATGTCCTCGCAGGCACCGTCGAGCATGCCGATTCGCTCGGCAACAAGGGTTCGCTAACCTCCGGCGACTGCCAGTGGATGACCGCCGGCCGCGGTATCATTCACCAGGAGATGCCCAAAGGGGACGACCAGGGCCGCATGCATGGCTTCCAGCTTTGGGCCAACCTGCCTTCCTCCCTGAAGATGACCGCGCCGCGCTATCAGGACGTGAAGGGCAACGACATTCCCGTTATCACCGACGACGATGGCACCCAGGTGCGCGTGGTCTGCGGCGAGTTCTGGGGCAAGCGTGGACCCGTCGACGGCATCGCAGCCGACCCCATCTACTTGGATGTCTTCGTACCCGCCGGTAAGCGCAAGACTCTTCCCGTGGAAACCAGCCGCCACGCCTTCGCCTACGTGTTCGATGGCGCCGGCAGCTTCCGGGACGCCTCCGAGCCCAAGCCGGTCGCCACCGAAACCGCCACCGGCCAGATCGTTCGCACGCCCGACGCCACCAACCGCACGCTAGTCATCTTCGACCGGGGCGATGAAGTCGTGGTCAACGCCGGCGAACAAGGCGTTCGCTTTCTGCTGGTCTCCGGCAAGCCGTTGAAAGAACCGGTGGCCTGGCACGGCCCCATCGTGATGAATACCCAGGCCGAACTCCGCCAAGCCTTCTCCGAGTTAGAAAGCGGCACCTTCCTGAAGTAGGGCGCCAAGCCGGGAGCGCAGCGCTTCCGCAAACCTCCTTCGTTCGGCAAACAGCGGGTAGCTTGAATCGTAAGCGGCTGCGCCAAAGCGCTGCTGATTGAAGGATTCCAATTTTTCGAGCCCGCTGAGCCAAACGGAGGAGTCGAGCCGGAGCGAAAAGGCGGCAAGTATCGCCAGACCGTCGCAAAGCAGCTCAATTTCCTGGAGCGACTCGCGATTGGACGCCGCGCGCGCGGACTCCCAACGCGGCCAGAAGAAATCATGCCCGGCTTCATGGGCGCTGATCGCCTGTAGTTCACTCCCGGTCAGTAGCCGCAAGGCCGGTAGGGAGATCAGGAGCACCACGCGCCGGTGTAGCCCAACGTATGCGTTTGGGACATCAATGACTCTGATTTGGAGATGCGTTCGATCGAACAGGGCCAAAACGGAGGAGACGCCATCGAGTTTGCCACGTTCGTCCTGTGTGAACGCCGTGACTTCACCCCCTTCCGCCACGGCCTTCTGAAACGACAGCAGCACCGCTCGCTGGTGGGCAGGGCTGGCGGGCGCCTTCCGGACTTTCGCTAAGACCGCTTGCAGAGAAGGCTGTTCGAAGGAGCGGAAAAAGGCGAAGGCTTTTCGGAAGGCGGGTGAGGGCTCATTCGGCGATTGTGAGTAGACCGAGGTACAGAGGACAAGCAGCAGCGCGCTACGGCAGAGGGTGTGCATCGGGCCTGAGCATGGCCCGCAAGGTCCTCAAAAGTATGGAAAACAGAGGTCAAAAATTCTAAAGCTCTGTTGGCGTAGGCTATTGCAATGCCGCCGCACGCAGCATCCGGGCGTCGACCACGGCATTTGACTTCGCGGCGGACAGCGAGGCTGCTTCGCGTTCACATGCGGCGGTCTCTTCCTTACGCTTCTGGGCGCGCAAAATCTGGGCCCGGATGGTCAGGAAGGGTGCTAACAACTGCGGATCGCGGGAGTTACGGGCCAAGGCAACGGCATGGTCGATGGCCGTGGCAGCGTCGTCCCGGCGCTTCAACTGAAGCCGGGCGCGGGCAATCTGCGCCAGGAGGATGGCGCGGCCACCATCGGTGTGGTGGGACGCGTCCTGAAGCAGTTCGAGCAACTGCCGCTCGGCCGTCTGCGGTTGCTTCTCCAGTTGGATGACAGTACAGGTATACACCTTAGTGACGATGACGGGGTGCTTCGGGCCGCGAATGGCGCTGATCCGCGGGAGGGCCTCCCGGCAGAGCTCGGCGGCGCGGGACTTCTTGCCACGGGCCATTTCGAGGCCCGCCTGGTCAACCATGACCTCCCAGAACTCATCGGAGCCCTGCAGAAGTGCCAGGCTTTCGGCTATCCAGCGGGCGGCGGCAGTCAGGTCGCCCGTGGTCCAGCTTATCAACGCCATGGTGTGTTTGAGTCCGCCGAGCCGTGTACCTTGCGGACGTAGTGCGAGTCCCTTGGCGATCTGATCCCAGGCTTCGCGGGTTCTCCCGGTGTTGGCGAGCACTGCTCCGAGGATCTGATAGGCGGCGACGCGGTCACCGTCAGATCCAATCGAAGCCAGAGCTTGCCGGGCGCTCCCTTCCGCATCGGCCAAGTGGCCGGAAAGGACCTGCGTGAGGGCGGTTTGGAGGAGCGCCTTCGGGGAGGGCGGTTCCTGGGCGGCCAAGGTGGCAAGCAACAGCGCGGGCAGAAAGCTCATGGCGCCAGTTTGCGGGCAATCTGAGCGGCCACGCCAACCAGACAGAGTAAGAAGATGTAAGGCGCTGATATTAGGGTGTAACATATTGCAAGCGAAACAGATGCAAGAGAGGATCCGGTTCGGTCCATACACGGTGGACCCGCGAACGATGGTGCTCCGAAAGCATGCTGTTCGCATCAAACTGCAGCGTCAGCCGTTCAAGCTCCTACTGCTGCTGATCCGGCATCAGGGAGTGGTGGTGGGTAGAGATGCCATGATCCAGGAGTTGTGGGGAGATGGCACCCAGGTTGACTTCGACCGCAGTCTGAACTTCTGTATCTCCCAGATCCGCACGGCGCTGGGCGACGACGCGGCGGCCCCGAAGTACATCGAGACGGTTCATCGGGAGGGCTATCGCTTCGTGGGGTCAACGGCGATGGAGGAATCGGCATGGGAGGAGGTGCCGTGCGCTCCGGAGCCAATACCTGCGCCCGGGCCGGCGGTCGTGGTTGCGCGCCGGCGATTTGCCGTGTGGGCGGGTTTGGGATTAATCGGGGTGGCAGGGGTCGCCGGTGTGGGCCTGCCCATGTGGCGCCTGGCGCGGCGACCGCGCGCCGCCCCAAGTCCGCCAGTTCCGCTGACGGGGCTGGCTGGGCGGCTCTCGGGACCGGCATTCTCTCCGGACGGAAAGCAGGTGGCCTTTGCGTGGGCAAGAGAGGGCCCACCCGGTAAGGGGGAGATCCACGTGAAGCTCATCGGATCCGTGGAAACACTGCAGCTAACGAGCGGAGAGACGCTCGATGAGTTTCCGCGCTGGGCCCCGGATGGCAAATCCATCTTCTTCACGCGCGAACAAAACCAGGAAGGAGAACTGTGGGAAGTGCCCGCCCTGGGAGGCACGCCGAGGAGAATTGCGCCACTGGGTGCGTCTCCTTTATACGGCTACAACCTCCGGCGTCCTTTTGATTTGCTTCCATCCGGCGGTTTCCTGGCCTCCATCCGCACTCCTGGGCGCGGCTGGGCTATTGCGCGGATCAGCGCAAACGGGGAGGCCGGCCCAAAGTTGACTTCCCCGCCACCGCGGCATTCCGATCACAACCCAACGGTGGCGCCGGACGGCCGATCCTTCGCCTTTGTGCGTTCAGAGGGTGGCTCGCCTAAGGAGTTGCATGTGCAGCCGTTGGGGGGAGGCACCGCGGCCCAGTTGGTTCCGGAAGCGCGGGTAACTTCGGCGGCTTGGGCGCCCGATGGAAAAGGGATTCTGTTCTGCGGTTGGGTAGGAAGCGTGGGGGGAATCTGGATGGTCGCCGCAAATGGCGGGGAGCCACGGCTGGTGCATGGCGCGAGTGCCAAAGTGCAGGACATCACTCTCGCGGCGGAAGGCAATCTGGCCGCGTATGTCGAGGAACGTCCGCGTGTGGATCTGTGGCGAGCGTCTTTGCGGGATGCCGGGGAGCCGCGGCCTCTGGTGGTCTCCGCTCGGCAGCATGATAGTCCGCGATTCTCGCCGGATGGAAAGAAGTTAGCGTTTTTCACCAACCGGGGCGCGGGGATGCAGGCGTGGATCGCCAATGCGGATGGCAGTGGCGCGCATCCCCTGACGGACGGCCTGTATCCTTCCTGGTCGCCGGAGGGCAAACGTTTGGCTTACCTGCTGCGCAATAGCATCAGAACCATCGCGGTCGAGGGCGGGACGGCGCGGACCGTATGGAGCGAGAACGGGATTTACCTGACGCGCCCGGTGTGGTCACCCGACGGGAACTGGATCTACTTTGAATCGAGCCGCGGTGGGGCGATTGATATCTGGCGGGTGCCTTCGACGGCGGATAACGGGCCGATTGTGCAGGTAACGAAGTCCGGCGCCATCCACCCGCAGGTTTACGGGGACTTCCTGTACTATCGCAGGCGTTCGGCCGGAACGATGCGCGTGCCCATGGAAGGCGGCGCGGAGGAACGCGTGGGACCGGAGGGAACCGCCTTCGCGGTGATGCCCGGTGGCCTGTATGTGCTCCGGGAGGGCGAGTTATTGCTAGTGGACTCCCGAACGCGAGCGGTCCGTTCGCTGCGGCATTTGGAGAAGGCAGCCGGTGGGAGCGCAATTGCCGTGTCGCCGGACGAAACGTATGTGGTTTATGCGCACCAGGCTAATGCCGGACACGAAATTATGCTGATGCGCGATCTGGATTGGCGGTAGTGCGAACGGCCGAGCCGCCAGCGACCAAGTGCCCTACAGAACACCGCTACCCGAAATGACAGTAGTCCGTCTACCCAGATGGATCAAGATTGGGTAGACTGTCTACTGAGCATGCCACCGAAGGATCCAACGAACCGCATCGAACTCCTACAGGGGACGCTGGACATGTTGATCCTGCGCACCCTCCAGCCTGGTCCCGCGCACGGGCACCAGATCGCAAAACATATCCAGCGCACCACGGACGACTTGCTGCAGGTGGAGCATGGGTCGCTGTATCCCGCGCTGCACCGGCTGGAGCGTAAGGGACTGGTAGAGGCGAAGTGGGAGGCAGCGAGTAAGGAGTCGAAGCGCGAGTTCAAGTACTACCGGCTGACGGCGGCGGGCAAGAAGCACCTCGTGAACGAGCAATCGAAGTGGAAGCAAATGACCGCGGCAATCGCTCGGATACTGTGGCCGGCCCCGGAGGAGTCATGAGTTGGTTCAACCGGCGGCGCGAGGACGAGGATCTGGACCGCGAGTTGCGGGCTCATTTGGAGTTGGAAACCGAGGAGCAGCGCGGGGCGGGCTTGACGCGGGACGAGGCGCGGCTGGCGGCGCGCCGCATGTTTGGCAACGTCACCCATACCAAAGAGGAGGTACGGCGGATGTGGGGCTGGACTCAGTTGGAGGCGATGCTACAGGATCTGCGATTCGCCGGGCGGGGATTGCGGAAGAACGCGGGGTTCGCGATCACAGCGGTGCTGACGCTGGCGTTGGGGATTGGAGCGAGCACCGCGGTCTTCACTGTGGTGGATGGGGTTCTGTTGAAGCCGCTGGCGTATCCGGAAAGCAGCCGGTTGGTGGTGGCTTGGGAGCATATCGGATCGATCGGCGGCTCTCCGACGGGGCCTAATCCGAGGCATGTCGATTTTTGGGTGAGGAGGGCGCGCCAGTTCTCAGGGATGACGTCGTTCCAGAGCGGACGTGCGACGGTGGCGGTGGCTTCGGGAAGCCCCCGAATCGTGGGTGGCGTGGTCTGTCAGCCGAACCTGTTCGGGATCCTGAAGGTGGCGCCGATGCTTGGGAGGGATTTTCTGCCCGGCGACGGCCGGAAAGGGCCGGTGGCAATCCTTACCTATGCCGCTTGGCGCAGTTTGCTGCATGGGGACCGGAACGTAGTAGGGAGAGTCATTCGGGTGAACGATATTCCCACCGAAGTGGTAGGCGTGCTGCCGGAGAGCTTCCGGTTTCCGAATGCCAACGCTCTCCGCCCGTTCCGCAGCGCGCAGACCAAGAGCGGCGTTCCGGAGCCCTGGATGTTCGTCCCAACGCAGTTCGATTACGAGCGGATGGAGTGGCATGGCAACTACGGAAACTGGGTCACGCTGGCCCGGTTGGCGCCAGGGGCAACGATAGGTTCGGCAACAGCGGAGTTGACTCAGATTCAGGAGCAGTTGCGGCGGGAATTGCCACACGGGGCAGATCTGCAACCGGCGGCGCTGGGAGCGTCGTTGCAGCCGATGAGGGAAGCGATGGTGAGTGAGTCCCGCGCGGCGATCTGGCTGCTGATGGCGGCCGTAGCAGGCTTGATGCTGATTGCGTGCGTCAATCTGGCCAATGCGCAACTGGGGCGGGCCTTGACGCGGCGGCGGGATGCGACGTTGCGGGCAGCGTTGGGGGCGGCCCGATGGCGTTTGTTATGGGGCTCGCTGGCGGAGAGTCTGATGCTGGCGACGGTGGGAGGCACGCTGGGGGTACTGTTGGCTGGCATTGGGCTGGCTCTATTCAAGCGGTATTCCCCGGTTGATTTGCCACGGTTGGCGGAGGTGCGGCTGGATTGGAGCGTGCTGCTGTTCGCACTAATGGTGACGGTCGCGGCAACTCTGGTTTCCGGACTACTGCCGGCCATCCGGTTGCTGGCGAGCGACCCGCAGCGGGCCTTGCAGCAAGCGGCGGGGGCGCGCGCCCATACGGAGAACCGGACCGGGCAGCGGTTGCGGTTAGGTCTGATCGCCGTGCAGGTATTTGCGTGTACGGCGCTGTTGCTTTTGACAGGGTTATTCACGAAGAGTTTGCTACACCTCCTCAACCAGGACAAGGGATTCGAGACTGCGAACGCGGTAGTTGCGGAGGTGCGGCTGACCTCGCGATCATTCCGCGACGCCGCCGGACGAATCGGCTTCATTGACGGCGTTCTGCAAAATCTGCGAGCGACGCGGGGGGTAGAGGCCGCGGGCTTCGTAAGCGCCATGCCGCTGGAGGGTGAGAGTTGGATTGAGTATGCGGGGCGAGTGGACCGGCCGGACCAAAAGGGACCGCTGGTAAACGCGCGTTGGGTGAGTCCTGGCTACTTCGAGGCTACGGGGCAGCGTCTGGTGGCGGGAAGGTTCTTTGAAGAACGCGACCGGGAGCTGAGTAGCGTGGTGATTTCACAAGGAGAAGCGAAATCGCTGTGGGGTACGTCGGACCCGATTGGCGGGCAGATCAAAGCTCTCGGGAAGGCACTCACGGTAATTGGGGTGGTGGGGGATTCGCGGAATACTTCGCTTAAAGAGGAGCCGGCACGAGTGATCTATGTCCACTATAGTTATCGGACGCCGGGGCAAATGTACTTTGTAGCGCGCAGCCGGCAGGGAGCGGCCGCGTTGGTGGTTAGGATGCGGGACGCGATCTCACGGGCGGCACCTCACGTGACGGTGTCGCGGGTGAAGACAATGGACACACAGCTTGCGGATTCGGTATCGAGCGAGCGGTTTCAGACTATGCTCCTGCTGGCGTTCGGCGCGTCGGCGCTGTTGCTTTCGATGCTAGGTATCTATGGCGTACTGAGCTATTCGGTGGCGGCGCGGAGGCAGGAGATCGGCGTGCGGATGGCATTAGGCGCAACAAGGTCCGGCGTCTATCGCTTGGCGATGGGGGAGGCGGCGGGTCCGGTGCTGGCTGGACTGATTGCCGGCCTGGGAGCTAGTTTCGCGGCGCGGCGAGGAGTGGAGGCATTCCTGTTTGGCGTACAGGCGCTGGATGTGGGGGTGATGGCACTGGTGATTGGGCTATTAGGCGTGTCGGCGGTGATAGCGGCGTTTTTGCCGGCGCGGCGGGCGGCGTCGATTGATCCAATGGAGGCTTTGCGGGCAGAGTAGGATGGGACATAGATCCGGCCGGCCCGGGCAGGTCCTTCCCCTCTGGAGGCAATCTGCCACGGAGTGGGGCATCAGCCCACCAGCGGGCCGATGATCTACAACCGTTGCCAGTAGAAGCCATTGCAGACAGCATCATCTGACTTGCCATATAGTCCAGTTTGCGAACTTCGCGAGCGTTTAGAATCCCATCGGCGGATACCTCGTTCCCGGAGCACGTGTGAGAAGACTTAGGACGGGGGTGGTACTCCAATCTTCCTGCAAGCCCAGTGGAGGGCGACCGCGGATAACATGGAGGGATGGTGCGCCATTTAAATGCCATTTACGAAGGCGGGGTGCTACGCCCCTAGTGGATCGCGTTGGAGGGTTCCCGAGTCATCGCGCATGGGTTGAGACTGGCAGACGTGCAAGCCGCTGCGGCGGATGCGGGCGTGACTGAACCGTTCTTCGCGCGCGTTCCTCGAGAAGAACAAGTGTTCGTTTCGCCTTACGAGTGATTTTCCGCTTGGCGGATCCGGGGACAGATCCGGGGACCCGCCCTCCACAAAGGAAGGGCGGGCCGCAAGGTTTACCAGGTTAGCCGCAACGTCAATTGCAGGTTCCGCGGCGTGTTGTTCGAAAACCGCGTAAGCAGAATCCCCGTATTGCCATCCGGCACCTGCAGGCCGGGGTTGTTAAGAACGTTGAAGAAGTCCACGTTCAACCGGGCAATCACCCGCTCCGTAATCGGGATCGCCTTGAACAGCGACGAGTTCAGCGCGAACACCCAGGGCGCGGGCAGGAACTGGTTTCGCCACGGGTGCAGATTCGAGTTCACCGTCGTCTGCTGCAAGGCGCCATTGTTCAGCCGCACGAAAACCGTATTGGTTTCGTAGAAGCGGGCGTTCGGGTCGTTCGGATTCGGCGTAGCGGGGGTTGGGAACACCGGTTGGCTCGCCGGGGTATACGAAGTAGGGACACCCATCACCCCGTTGGGCTGGCCGTTGGCCGCCGTGGAGTTGATGCGGTTAGCCGGGATATAGCCGTTGTAATAGAGCCAGCCGTCGAAGCAGACCCCGGAGCGGCAGTCCTGGACGGGCACATTGCGGTTGTTCACCTGGATATTGCCAAGCGAGCCCCAGTTCCCAGTCCCGATCGTAAAGTAGCGGCTAAACCACTCGCCATTGCCGGCGATCTGCCACCCGCCAATGACCGCGTCCAGCGCGCGGCCCGCATTCCGCCCGAAAAGCTTGCCCTTCCCAAAAGGAAGATCCGCCACCCAGTTCCAGTTCACGCGATGCTTCGGGATGGAGATATCGCGGCGGTAATTGAGGAAGCGGTTGAGGTCGCTGTACTCGGTCGGGACCGCACCGTTGAGGTAGAGGTTGGGCGTGAGCATATTGTCATCGCGCCAGCCGTCGCCGGCCACGCGCATGGCGTTCGACAGCGTGTAGAAGAACTGGAAGCCCAGCCCCTGCGAGTACCGCCGCTGCACTTCAAACGTGAAGTTATTGGAGTTGGACCAGCCGGTCTTCCGATACTCCTGGATGGTGCCGAGCGTCGTGCGATCGTGGTTGCGGCGCACCACGCCGGCGAACTCGCCCGTGGGCAGCGGCTGGCCGGTGTTGGTGAACCAGACATAGTCGTTCGGTGCGTTGTTGTAGCTGTACCACTGCGACAGACGCGTGCCATGCGTGCCGACGTAGGCAATGCGCACGCTGGTGTTGGCGAATAGCTCGCGCTCGATGGCCAGATTCCACTCATGCGCGCGGGCTGTCGGCTGATTCGGATCGAAGTGATACATCACGCCAGCGCCGCGGGCAATCGTAAGACGCTGGTTGGTGTCGATGATACTGGCGCTATTCTGCCCGGCGATCACCGTCGGAGCGGACCGCAGCAGATAATTGGGCAGTCCGTCCGGGCTGGTCTGAGCCGCCGTCGGATTGTACTGCAGGATCGCCTGGCCCGGAGCATTCTGGGCCATCGTACCGTTGTACAAACGAAGCGACTCGGGGAAGGCAAAAATAGAGTACCCGCCGCGGATGACGGTGTCGCGCCCAAAGCTGTTCAACCGGTACGCAAAGCCGGCGCGGGGGCCGAAATCAAAGCGGTTGGGCTTGACGAAGCGGCCGGGAAGGCCCGACTGTTCGAGCGGCTGGTACTGGGCGTTGATCGCGTTATAGCCCTGCACGATGGCGGGCAGCGTGACGCCCAGTTGGGTGAGTTCTTCGATGGGCCGGCCAAGCACGATGGCGCGGGCGTCGCGGTTGTAGCCGATCATCGCGTTATTGGCTTCAAACGGCGCCACGTTGTACTCATACCGCAGCCCCAGATTCAGCGTAAGGCGCGAAGTAGCCTTCCAGTTATCCTGGAAGTACAGTGCCCGTTCCCCGGAGCGCATACGGAACCAGCCGCGATTGAACCGCGCGTTGTAATTCGCCAGGCCCATGTGGAAGTTCGCGGCGTTATGCCCGGTAAACGGCGCAGGATTGAAAGCCGACCCCGTCGAGGGGTCGAACAGGCCCGTCGCGTTGGTGGAGAAGTTATGATTTCCCGCCGCTTCCGTTTGATCGACCAGCGTGTCCAGGCGCTCATAGCGGAACCGCCCGCCGAACTGGAATTCGTGCCGGCCACGCACCTTGGTGAGGTTCTCGTCGATCATGAAAACATTGGCGTAATTCAACGTATAGTTGATGCCCGTATCCCAGTTCATGCGGAACCCGGCCTGTTGGATGCGCGGGTGGCCGCCGCCGTTGAAAGGGTTCGGCAGGCCGTATTGCTGCGCGATGTTATCCAGGCCGCCCAGCGGGATCTGGCCGCGGTAATCGCGGGAATAGGAAAAGACGGTCTCCCCAAAGAAGCTCGGCGAGAAGGTGTGCGACCAGGAGGCGACGCCATTGTCGTTCTCCCCTTCATCAATCGCTCCGTTCGCGCGGCCGTCCAAAGACGTGGGCGTGCCGGCGTCAATCCCGCTCGACGTGCGCCAGGCATAGGAAGGGCTCCGCGAGTACCGGAAGAACAGCAGATCCTTGTCGGAAATGCGGTGGTCCACGCGAGTCGTGAAGGTCCAGTCGTTCCGGTTGGAGAAGCCGGTACCGAACCAGTTATCGGCCACCAGCGGATTGACGTTGGGGTCGGTGGGAAGCGGCGTGATCTTGTAGAGGGCGCTGGCCAGCGGACTCAGCCGGTTACTGGGGATCCTGTTATTCACGAAGGGTAACCGGCTCCAATTCTGCTCGCGGCTGCCCGTCGACCAAGGGTCATACAGCGTGAAACGGCGCCCCGCGCCATCCACTAAACCCGAGTAGTCGCCTTCTCTCATGGCCGCGGTATGCATCGTAATCGCTCGCGTCGCCGCCGAGCGCAGGCGCAGCCCTTCATACGCCGCGAAGAAGAACGTGCGGTCCTTGCCGTTATAGAGTTTGGGGATAACGATAGGAGCGCCGGCCGACACGCCGTATTCGTTGCGGACAAGCTGCGGCGGCTTGGTGAAGAAGTCCTGCCGCGCACGGGCCACCCCAAGCCCGGAGTTCCGATGCGTCTGGAACAGCGAACCGTGGAACTGGTTCGTCCCCGACTTGGTAGTGAGCACGATAGAACCTGGGCGCGGCATCTTCGCCGACGAATTACTGGTCTCCACCAGAAACTCGGCGATCGTGTCGATCCCCGGGGGCCGGTTGGGGAGCGAGGCCCAATCCCGGTTAGACAGCAGCGCGCCGTCCTGGACGAACTCCATCGCGTAGCGCAGGCCGAACAGCCTCGGCACGGAGCCGTTCTCCAGACCCGGGGTGGTCATCAGGACGAGGTTATTGAAGAACCGTCCGTTGATCGGAAGTTGTTCGATACGTTCGCGTTCCAACACGTTGGCCAACGTGGGGCCAGTCGTCGTAACCAGGGGAGTGACGTCCCCGGCGACAGTGATCGTGGTGCCGGTTTGCCCCACCTTCAAGGTGGCGTCGATCTGGGCGTTCTGCCCCACCACCAGGGTGAGGCTCGCTTTCCAGGTTTCCATGCCGGGCGCTTCCACGGTGAGTTCATAGGGGCCGCGCTGGACGGCCGGGAACACGTAAAAACCTGCTTCATTCGTTGTGCCGGTAAACTGGGCGGCGGTTTGGGTTTGACGTAGAGTAATGGATGCGTTGGGGATAACCGACCCCGAGGCATCGCGGACAGTGCCCTGCACGCTGCCAGTGCCGGTTTGGGCCAGCACGGCAATCGCGGATAACAGCAAAAGTGTCGCTACAGTACGGCGAATAAGGGACATTGGCGACAGGGTAAACAATCTTTACGCTCTGTGCAAGTTTTTCGGTTACTGGGGGAAAGGCGCCGCCCACCTCTTGCCGGCCCGCCCCGCAGGCCCGCCGAAGCGCGCGCGGCTCGGTTGGCGTAACCTGCTGATTCTGCTACGGAAGCCGCGACCGCGCGGGAGCGGGTTTTGCCCCGGGCAGTGGACGCCGAGCGGTGCTGGGTTCTGGGACGACCAGAGTCTCGGCGGAGGCGCTGTTGATGCGGAAGTCAACCTCGAAATCAATGGACGGCGATACTGTCGCGGCAAAGGTCTCGGGGTTGGCTGAAGAGGAAGGTAATCCCCTGGCCGCTGGCTTGCGGCGGGAGGTCGAAGGTTTCGTTGGGGGGTGGCGGGAGCGGGTTTTTGAGGATATCGGCGAGGGCTGGGACCGGGAGACCGAATCCGCCGGCGAGCACGGCGAGAACGAACAAGAGTCGCATGAGGCGAGGATGCGGGACCGGCGGCGGGAAATGGGAGTAGGATGGGGTGGTTTCGGGGTAGGACACCCCTGATAACCTGTTAAAAAGTCTACTGCTCTACTAAACCCTGGCGAATGGCGAAGCGCACCAGTTCGGCGCTCGAGCGGAGTTGAAGTTTGCGGAAAATACGGTTGCGATGGGCGTCGATCGTGTAGACCGAGATGTCGAGTTCGGTGGCGATGTCCTTGGCGGACTTGCCTTCGGCCAGCAGTCTGAACACCTCCAACTCACGGGCGGTGAGCAGGTCCAAAGGGCTGCCGACGAACTTCTGGTAGTCGGACAGGACGGTGTTGGAGACGCCGGGGGCGATGTAGGCCTCGTTGTTGGCGACCGTACGGACGGCGCGCAGGAGTTCGCCGTCAACGGACTCTTTCAGAAGATAGCCCTTGGCGCCGGCCTTGAGGGTCTCGCGCACGTAGGTGGAGTCGCGGTGCATCGACAGGATCAGAACGCGGACATTGGGGTGGTTCTGGGACACGTATTGGGTGACCTCGACCCCATTGCCGTTGGGCATGGCCACATCGAGGATCAGCAGGTCGGGCTGCAGTTCGGCGGTCAGGCGGATGGTTTCCTGACCGGTCCCAGCCTCCCCGATTACCGCGAACTCGGCCGGGTGCTGCCCAAGGATGAGACGGAAGCCACGGCGCACCATGGCATGGTCGTCGGCAAGTAGAATGCGCGTCGGTCTGGTCATTGGGCGGGCTCGGGAAGGAATACTTCAAGGTGAACGGTGACGCCTTGCCCCTGAACGGATTGTAGCGAGAGGCGGGCGCCGATGGCTTGGGCGCGTTCGTGCATCCCGAGAAGGCCAAGGCCCTGCGAGGAGCGTTCCCGCTGCACGGGAGCAAAGCCGCCGCCGGTATCGGAAATGGTCAGCGCAAGGACATTCGGAAGCCGGAGGGCGAGCGTGATTTCAGCGCTGCGGGCCAGCGTATGGCGGGCGATATTCGTGAGAGCCTCCTGGACGATGCGGAACAGATGGGTTTCGATCACGGAGGGCAGGCGGTCGCGGAGTTGGCTCTGGTAATTGACCTCAATACCGGTGCGGGCGGAAAATCCCCGTGCCAGTTCGCGTAGGCCGGCATCCAGACCGAAGTCGTCCAGGATACGCGGGCGGAGCAGTTGGCTCAGTTCGCGGGCGTTGGATTGGGCGTCCTTCACAAGTGCGATGGAATCGGCCAGCCGCTGCTGGGAGTGCGGGTCGGCGGGTTGCACCACCGTGAGCGTTGATTCGATGGCGTTCAGGGTTTGGCCGAACTCGTCGTGGATCTCCTGGGAGAAGCGGCGGGCGGACTCCTCCTGTTCGGCAAGAGTATGGAGGGAGAGGCGGGCGAGGGTGGCGGCCTGGCGTTCCAAACGCTGGAAGGCGGTGAGGCAGGCGGCAACGGAGAGAGCCGCGCAAGCCACCGCGAGAACGAGAGCGATCAGGAACAGGTTGCGGGCGGACTGGAGGAGCCCGGCGTCCAGGATCCGCTGCTGCGTGCGCGACTGGGCGACATCGTCGTACGAGGCTTCGATCAGGCGGTTGGCGGCGGCGGTGAACTCGCGGTAGAGCACCGCGAGCCGGGGAGAGTGGTGGCGGCGCTGCGAGAGCAGCGACTGGATTTCGACGAGCAAGGGGGAAGCGGTGGCCTGGAGGTGTCTCCACGCGCCAGCTTCGGGCTGGTGCACGGAAGCGGCGATGGCGTCGGCGAGAATGCTCGAGGTTTCCTCCCGGAGCTTGGTGAAGGCGGGCAGCAGCCGATCCGGGCCGGTGGAAGAGGTAGCCAGTTCATAGAGCAGGACCCCCAAGGCAGCCTGCTGCTGGGCGAACCGGTCGATGAAGCTGGATTCGCGGACGTAGGTGTCGGAAAGCGAGGAGGCCTCGCGGTCAAGATGACGCATGGCGCCCAGGCCCAGGATGCCGGAGGCAATCATGGTCACCAGGACCAGAGAGAATCCGGCCAACAGGGCCACGAGGAAGCGGCGTTCGATCAGGCGGAAGCGCGGTTCGAGGGGCGGCGCGGCTTGGAACGAAAAAGGCATCGGCTGGTGCGAGCGGATCCGGACTGGGGCCGGAGGTGAGCCTTGCGCCGGGTTGCCGCCGGACTTCCATGATGACAGGGAAAGCCTCGATAGGGATATCCCGGATCTCTTGTAGATGGACCTACAAGAACGGTTGCAGACCGGGGTACGGCGTGGTGCCCGAGGGTAAGGAACGGCTTGCGAATCACTTGTAGGCCCTGGAAAGAGGCGCCAGGACCGCCCAACCTGGAGCGTGAGCGAAGGACGCTTGCCTCCAGGAGGTTTGACCATGTGGGAAAGATTGCAGTTGTTTTTTCGCTTCCGGGATAGCCGGTTCGAGGATTTGAACCGCGAGAACGCCAAAACGGTCGTGTACCGGGACTTCAGCGCCGGGCTGGTAACGGCGATGACCGCCATCCCAATGGCAATGGGCTTCGCGATGGCTATGGGTCTGCGCCCCGAGCAGGGAATCATCGCCGGCGCAATCGCGTGCCTCGTGGGAAGGACGTTCGGCGGGTCGAAGTACCAGGTGTACGGGCCGACCGCGGCGTTCATACCTCTCATCTATGCTTTGACGCAGAAATACGACCACGGATTCCTGGTAGCGGTCTCCGTGGCGGCGGGCGTGATTCTCTGTCTGATGGGATTGTTGGGGCTAGGCAAAGTGGCCAAACACGTGCCGAACTCCATCGTGGTCGGCTTTACGGTGGGAATCGGGATCACGATCGCCGCCACAAACCTCTACGACGTGCTGGGGATCCAGGCTAATGGCGGTCCGAACTTACTGACGAAGCTCGCGGGGTTGATGGAGCATGCGGGCAAGGCGAGTGGTTTCGCGGTGGTGCTGGGACTGTTGACGTTCGGGTTGACGCGCTACCTGCTGCGGCTCTCCATTTATATACCCGCACCACTGCTGGCGGTTGGCGTGGCGACGGCGATTGCGAGCACCGTTTGGGCCGGTAAGGGCCTGATGCTGATCAAAACCAAGTATGGCGAGATTCCCACGAACTTCTTCGTGTTCACGCCGCCCAGCCTTCCCGAGATGACACCGGCCGTCTGGGGCGACTTTGTCTATTTCACTTTGGCGATCGTGTTTATCTCCGGCGTGGAGAGCCTGCTGTGTTCATCCATGGCGGACCGCCTGGCGGGGAACCAAAAGACGCCCTTCAATCCGGACAAGGAATTCTGGGGCCAGGGCATGGTCCAGATCGTCACCCCGTTACTGAATGGGTTCCCGTGCACCGGGGCATTGGCGCGCACCGCCACCAGCATCCGGGCCGGGGCGGTCACGCCGCTGGCGGGCTATTTCAAAGCCGTGTTGAAGCTCGGAATGGCGGTGTTTCTGGCGAACTATCTGGAGTTGGTGCCCATGGCGTGCATCGGCGGCATCATGCTCTGGGTGGCTAGCAACATGATCAAGGTATCGGAGATGAAGCACGTAATGGCCACCGGCCGCTTCCATGCCGGGCTGATGCTCTACACCGCCGCGATGGTGCCGATGACCGACTTCTTGACCGGCGTCCTGTCGGCGCTGGTGCTGTACTTCGTGCTGCGGCCGTTCCTGGAAAAGAAGAAGGAGCGCGAACAGGAAGCCCAAGACGCGGTACAGGTGGCGGCATAAAGGAGTCACCGGCCATGTTTCGACGGATCGTAGTGGCGGTGGGCAGCGCCAGGGACGAAGCGCTCCAGCGCGCGGGCGAGGCCATGGGTGCCGGGACCGATGGGGCTCGCATCACGAGCTTCCACGTGAACCCCAAGCGCCAGGGCGACACTTTGGACGAGTTGCTTCATGAGACCGCCGCGCTTGAGGCGGACCTGCTGGTCGTAGGGGCGCGCAGCCACGTCACGGCGCGGCGGCTGGCGATGCTGGCGCCCTGTTCGGTTCTGATGGTGCCGGATGAAGGCGCGCTAGAACTGCGGCGGGTGCTGGTGCCGGTGGACTTCTCCGAGGCCTCGGGCGAGGCGGTGCGCGAAGGATGGCGGGTGGCGCGGGCGGGTGGCGGCGAGTGCGCGGTCGTTGCGGTGGAGTCGGAAGACGACGTCTGGCTCGACTGGCGGAAGCAGCCCGCGCATCTGGAAGAAAAGCTCGAAGCCTTCGTGCAAGAGTCGCTGGGGCGGGTGGCCGCGGTGGACTGCGCGGTGGTACCGCTGGCGCATTCGACCTTGAGTTTGGGGCGGGAACTGCATCAGGCGCCGCGGAACATCGAAGGAGCGGACATCGCGGCGACGATCGTGGCCGAAGCCGGCACGCGGCGCAGCACTCTGGTGGTGATGGGGACGCGCGGGCGCACTGTGGCGGCCTCGATTCTGCTGGGAAGCGTGACCGAAAAGGTGGTGCAGATCTCGCCGGTACCGGTGCTCGCGGTGAAACGCGATGGCGAACGGCTGGGATTATTGCGGGGGTTGCTGGAACGCTTGCGGGCCGGGCAGCCGCCGCTGGTAGTGAGCTAAAGAAACCCAAGGAGGATGCACGTGGAGCGACGGTATGGGCTGGATTGCATTAATTATCTGGGCGACGCCTCGACTGTAGCGAAGACTTCGGGCGACCCGCCCGTGGTGGCCCGGACAGTCGACCGCGCTGAGTTGGAACGGCAGGCGATTGAAGAGATGATCCGGGAGAAGGAAAAGGAGTTATCGCGGCTGACGCGGAGTCTGGACAGGATCAAGAAGTCGGGAGCGTAGGGGCGCCTCCCATCAGGCACCCGCACCGCTGCGGTCGCGGCTTCGTAACGGAATCGGCAGTTTCGGGAAACGGAGCCCCGCCGATGAAGAGGCACACCCTGGAAGGCCGCCGGAGGAAACAAACCGGCGGCCAAGCCAGAATCGGTGTCTTACCGGGCCTAGAGGGAAGCTTTACAGACGCCGGGCAAGCCCAACCCCGAACAGAACGAACGCCACTAGCGCGAAGGTGCCGGGTTCCGGGATAGCACCGCCACCCTGCTGGCCGGTACTCCCCACGATCAGATCATCGACATTGGGGAACCCCGACCCACCCGTGCTGGCGAAAGAGAGCGACGTGAAGTTGCCACCCGTACTAATGAATCCGTAAAAACCAGTCACGGATGTCGGCGCCGTCACCGTAAGCGTGGAATTCGGATCCACCCCATTCACCGCCGTTACCGACCCGGTCGTCGACGGGTTGACCGCTCCGCCCGAGTTAAAAAAGAAGTAGCCGCCGATGGCACTAATGCCACCCGCCAGATTCTGCACCACCAGCGGGCTGGAGATGAGGTTGGTGGCAAGCGACCGGTCGCCGGAGATATCGACCACAAACAGGCCGCCCGACGACGACACCTGGTAGGAGAATCCATTGCCGCTAAATGCCTGCGGCGACCCCAGAGATCCAGCCGAGAGCGTTTGGAAGTCATTGTCATAGAAGGTTGCGAGCGCACCGAGGAAGGTAGTGCGGTCGGTGTAGGTGAGGATCGCTGCCGAGGCGTTCCCGGCCCAGAGCAGCGTGAGGATAAAGGCGATTCGCTGTGTCCGTGTCATACTTCACAACAAGCATACCATCGGTACCGGAACCAACACATCAGTGTACTACCCGTGTGTACCGTATCCCTGGGGAGTATGGAGATGAGGAAATAGGCGTGGTTTCAGCAAGGCGAGGGGGCGAAGAAGGACGTTTCGGGCGCTTGCTTAGTACTTTGGCGCCACAGGCCCATCCGGATCCGGAGATAGTCTCAGGCTTGGCGCGGGCGTAGTGCGGGGTGTTCGGAGCCCGACCCCTAAGCCCGCCGGCGCCGAACTATCCCCGCCGCCACCAGCGCCGCCGCGCTCAGCCCCCACGTCCCGGGCTCCGGAACGCTAGTGCTGGTCCCTACGATGAGATCATCCACGTTGAGGAAACCGCGGTTGGACACGGTCTGGGTGAAGGTAATCGACGTCAGCGGGCCATTGGTGCTCAGAAAACCGAAAAATGTGGAGGTGTTCACCGGGTTGGTCACCGCCAGGTTGGCCGTCTCGCTAGCCGCGTTCGTAGCGTTGAGCGTCCCATCGCCGGTACCGACGCCATTGACGTCGTTATAGAAGAAGTATCCGCCTAGGCCCCAAATATTGGCCGAGAGATTGAGGAAGCTCAGACCGTTCGGGATAACGTTCTCCGCCAGCGACTGATCCCCCGCGATATCGACAACAAAGAGAGCGGAGTCCGACGAGACCTGGTAGGAGAAACCGTTGCCGGAGAACGATTGGGGCGAAGCGATGGAGTTGAGTGCGAGGGACTCGAAGTCGTTCTCAAACAGAGCGCTGAGGTTCGCGAGGAAGGCCGTACGGTCCGTGTAGGTGATGATCGCGGCGGGAGCCTGCAGAGCCGATAACAGGAGCAGGGCAAGGGGGAGAACGAGCCGGACGGTGTTCATACACCTATGAAACAACGGTGGACACCGCCAGGGGAATCAGGAGTATGCCAAGGTAGGAGGGGGAGTTTACCCCATTACTAACAGGGCCCTTAGTACTGGTCTCCCGCCGGCCACCTCTACGCCGTGCCCGTCATTCTCCGCGCCGCGGACTCCTCGGACGCTCCCGGCTTTTTCAGCGCGGCCAAGCTGGCTTTCAACGCATCCATAATATCGATTACCTTCACTTGCGCGGCCTCCGCAGGCGCGACAACCTCCTGCCCGGCAATCTTCGCATCGATCATCGCCCGCAGGTTTTCCCGGTAGTTATCCTTATATTTCGAGGGATCGAAGGGCGCCGCCAGCGCCTGGACCAGCATCATCGCCATGTCCAGTTCCCTATCCTTCACCGCCGAGGTATCGGCCCGGAACGCCTCCGTCTTGCGGATCTCGTCCTCGAAATACATGGTATGCAGCGTGATCCCCTGCGCCGACGGGCGCAGGATGACGATGTGCTCCCGCGAATGCATGGCGATCCTGGCCAGGGCCACATAACCCGACTTTCTCAGCGATTCCAGCAGCAGCGCGTAAGGCTTTTCCCCCGCCTCTTCCGGCGACATGTAGTAGGAACTCTCGTAGTAGATGGGGTCGACCTCGGCCTCCCGGACAAACTCCAGGATCTCCATGACCTTGGCGGACTTCGGCGCCATCTTCTTGATTTCTTCGTCTTCCACCACGACGTAGCGGTCCTTCTCGTACTCGTAGCCTTTGACGATATCGGCGCGCGGGATCTCCACATCCTCGGCCGCGCAGAAAATCTTATACTTCACCCGCGAGTGATCCTTCTTATGCAACTGATTAAACGAAATCGACTCGGCGCGCGCCGCGGTGAAAAGCTTGATCGGCAGGCTGACGAGACCAAAAGTGAGGTGTCCTTTCCAGACGGTGGAAGCCATTCCCTTAGCTTACAGCGCGCCGCACCCTCCCGCCCTGTCAACCTATACTTTATAAAAAAGATTTACTGATCCGGAAATATGACTTAGCATGGGCTCATGCCCACTCCACTCTCCCGCCGCGCCCTCCTCTCCACCGCCGGAGCCGCCTTCGCCTCCACCTTTTGGGCCGATCCAGACCTTCACGCCGCCATGCAATCCGTCAATCCCAGGTCGAAGCCCTCGGACCTGAAAATCACCGACATGCGCGTCGCCGTCGTCGCCAAAGCGCCCATGACCTGCCCTCTGATCCGCATCGACACCAACCAGGGCATCTACGGGCTCGGCGAAGTGCGCGACGGCGCCAGCAAGAATTACGCGCTGATGCTCAAAAGCAAGATCGTGGGCGAAAACCCCTGCAATATCGACAAAATCTTTCGCAAAATCAAGCAGTTCGGTGGACATGCCCGCCAGGGCGGCGGTGTCTGCGGCGTCGAGATGGCTCTTTGGGACCTCGCCGGCAAAGCCTACAACGTGCCCGCCTACCAGATGCTGGGCGGCAAGTTCCGCGACAAAATCCGCTGCTATGCCGACACCGACCAATCGCGCGACCCCCGCGAATTCGCCCGCCGCCTGAAAGCCCGCGTCGAAGAAAAGGGCTTCACCTTCCTCAAAATGGATCTAGGCGTCGGCCTTGTCGAGCGCACCCCCGGCTCCGTCACCCGGCCGCTGGGCACCTCCAGCCGCGACTACGGCATGGTGCAGCACATGTTCACTGGCATGGAACTCACGGATAAAGGCATCGCCGCCATGGCCGACTACGTGGCGCAGGTGCGCGACGTGCTCGGCATGGAAGTCCCCCTGGCCGCCGACCACTTCGGCCACATCGGCCTCAACTCCTGCATCCGCCTCGGCAAAGCCC
>CAYLPH010000103.1:0-23691 GCA_964385495.1 uncultured Candidatus Solibacter sp. | reverse complement strand
CGCGAGCACGACGGGAAGATGGGAGGGGACGTTGGCTACCAATGCAATGCGTACCGTGTCGCGTCCGCCCGGAGCGCCGCAGCCGGCAAGCAGCAGTACCAGCAGAGCATGCACATGTTTCATCGGACTCCCTCCGGTCTGTCCGCAGCCGCCTCGTCCACGAACCGATTGGTGTAGGTCTGGGCGAGGTCGATCCGCAGATTGCGTACCTTCTCGTTCGTTACCCCCAGATAGCGCAGCACTCCGGCCGGTGTATCCGGCCGCATACGCCCGTCCTTCGAAGTCGCCGCCATGAGCAGGCGCAGAGACTCTAGGTCGGCCTCGGCGTCCTGGGTCCGAACGGAAGCAGGCAGCATTTCGCGCACTTGCTCCGGAGTGTGGGAACGCACCCAGCGTAGGGTTCGCAGCATCGCTCGGGTCAGCTTGCGTGCGGCTGCCGGGTTCTGTTCCAACCATCGGGCGGTGGCGTACAAACAGAAGTTTGGCAAGCCATCGACACCCGTTAGCTCTTTCGTTGCCTGCGGCGTTCGGGGATCTACCAGGAGGCGAACGGCCGGCGCACGCCGTTTGAGAATCGTGTATGCACTTCCGTTGATCATCCCGGCGTCCACCTTCCCGTACTGGAGGGCGGCCACCGCCGCTGTCCCGCTGCCGTAGACGACGACGGTTAGGTCCGAGGGCCGCAAACCGTGCCGCGCCAGCAGGAACTCCAGAAACTGATGCTGGACGCTGCCGAAATTTGCGACTCCAACCGTCGCTCCCTTGAGGTCCTCCACTCGCTGGATGCGGTCGGCCTGCTTCGCGCTCACGGCGAGGCAGGCACTTAGCGCCGACATGCTCACCAGAAAGCTCTGAAGCGAATGACCCTCGGCCACGAATTGCAGAACGCCGGTGAAAGTCTGGTAGGCAACGTCGGAACTCCCGGAGATCAGCGACTCCATTTGCCGCGAACCCACCAACGGTTCAATTACGGCATTGAGTCCCTCGTCCCGGAAGTGGCCGAGTTGTTCGGCCAACTGAATCAAATAGGTCTCCTGCAAGTTCGTCGCCGCGGCGATGCGGACGGGCCGTGTTGCCGGGGAACCACACCCAGTCAGCAACGGCGCAAGCAAAGGGGCGATATCCCGCCGGCGAATCATGGTTTAATCTCCCGCGCGCTGCCGGCCTCAGCAACAAACTGGTTCGTGTACGTGGAGCCAAGCTCGACCGTTGTATTGCGAACTTTCGCGTTGGCGCCGGCGATAAAGCGAAGCACGGCCGGCGGGCCTTCGGGCGGCATATGGCCATCGCGGGAGGTGTTTGCAATCAGGATCCGCAGGGACTCGATATCCGCCTCCACATCTTCGCCACGCAGCCCTGGCGGGAGTTGCGCCCGTGCGTCCTCCGGTCCGTGGGAATGAATCCAGCGGACGGTGCGAAGCATGGCGCGCGTAAGCCTGACGGCGGAATCGGGGTTTCGGTCCAGCCATTGCGGCGTCGCGATCAGGCAGTAATTGGGGTAGGTCTCCGCACCGGTCAATGCTTTGGTGCCTTCGCGCGTGCGTGGATCCACCAGGATCCTCACACCCGGCGCGCGGCGCTTCAATACGGAGAAGGCGCTGCCGTTGATCGTGCCCGCGTCTACCCTGTTGTACTGCAGCGCGGCCACCGCGGAGGGACCACTGCCATAGGCGATCACGTTCACGTCCTCCAGCGTCAAGCCGTGTTGGCTCAGCATGATGCTCAGGATCTGATGCTGTGGACTGCCAAAGGAGGAAACGCCAACCGTAGCCCCCTTCAAATCGCTAACGCGCTGGAACCGCGAAGCCTTCTCCCCGCTGACGACGAGCATGGCGCTCAGCGCTTCCAGCCCCAGGAAGATGCTGCGCGCGGCGCGTTCCTCCGCCGCCAGGTAAAGGATCGTGCTGAACGAGCTGTAGACCGCATCGGAACTGCCGGCAAGCAGCGATTCCGTCTGGCGGGATCCCACCAGTTCATCAAGAGTCACATCGAGACCCTCGTCTTCGAAGTGGCCCAATCGCTTCGCCAAATGGGCGGCGAACACCTCCAGCAGACCTTGGGCCAAGGCAATCCGAATAGGCCCGCCTCCGGAACTTCGGCAACCGGCGAGCAGCGGCGCAAGTAAAGGGGGCAGGTCCCGTCGGCGGATCATGGTTTGGTCTCCAGAAACTCCTCCGTATAGGCCTCGGAGGGATCGGCGGGCAGCCTGGTGTGACCGGCGCTATGCAGGAACGCCATCGCCGCGGCTGGCCCTTCCGGTGGCATGCGTCCATCCGTGGAGAGCGATGACCGCATGATCTCGAGCGCACGCCTGTCCGCCTCGGCATTTGAAGAACGCAGCGCCGCGGGAAAGTGCCGGTGCATTTCATCCAGCGGTTGTTCCTGGATCCACTTTGCCGCCCTGGCAAGCGCTCGGGTGACCCTTCGTGCCGTGCCCCCGTTCTCCGCAAGCCAGCGTGGCGTTGCGACAACCGCCGAACCCGGCACCACAGGTACGCCAAACAGCTCCCGGCAGCCCTCCGCGGTGCGGGCATCCAACAACACCGTGACACCGGGGTTTCTCGCCCGCAGGTTCTCGAAGGCCAGCGAGACCAGCATCGCGGCATCCACTTTCCCATGCTCCACGGCCGCCACCGCCGTCCCCGAACTCCCGATGGCTACAGGCGTAACATCGGCCAGCGTCATGCCATAGTTCACCAACAGCCGGCTCAGCACGCTCTGGGTAGCGGAACCCAGGGACGTGACACCCACGGTCCTCCCCTTCAAATCTGCAATGCGGCGAATCCCCGGGCTTCGCGGCGAGACCACCAGCACCTGGGTGGGACGAAGAGCCAGCAGAAAGAAGGCCTTCACACTCCCTCCCTCGCCCTGCATCTGCAAAACCTGCTCGTAGGTGCTCGCGCCGAAATCCACGCTGCCGCCCAACACCGCCTCCATCGTCCTCGCCGTGCTGTTGAGTTCTTCCATGTGTACGTCCAGCCCCTCATCGGCGAAGTACCCCAGCGAGTGTGCCAGGTACATCGGCAGGTGCCCGATGGAGCCCGCCATCACCGCCATGCGAAGGCGCGGCCTGTTGTCCGCGTGGGAACACGACAAACCGGTCAGCAGGCAAACCAACAGAGCGACTCTCATCGGGCGGCCTCCTCGACGAACTGATTGGTGTAGGTTAATCCAAGGTCGATGTTGGCGCTGCGCACGCTCTCCTCGGTTTGCGCGACGTACCGCAGCACTCCCGCCGGAGCGTCCGGCGGCATCCGCCCATCTTTCGATGTCCCTTCCATCAAGTGCCGCAGCGTCTCAATGCCGACCTCCATCGCGGAGGTGCGAAGGGTGGCCGGCAAATGATGGAACAACTCCTCCGCCGAGTGCTCGTGGGTCCAGCGGAGCGCTCGCAGCATCGCGCGCACCAGCTTCGCCGCAACGCCGGGGTTCTGCTCCAGCCAGTCCGCCCTTTGCAGCAGACAGAAGTTCGGCCAGCGCTCCAGGCCCGTCAACTCCCGTGTGCCCTTCCGCGTGCGTGGATCAACCAGGACTCGCACCTCCGGCGCCCGGCGCTTGAGGATGTGGAAGGCGCTGCCATTGATCATTCCCGCATCCACCTTCCCGTACTGGAGCGACGCCACGGCCGAGGCTCCATTGCCGTACGCCACGATCGTCACATCGTCGATAGCCACGCCATGGCGAACCAGTATCACCTTGAGAGCCTGGTGTTGCGCGCTCCCATACGTCGCAACGCCAATCGTCGTGCCCTTCAGATCCTCGATTCGTTGGATCCGGCCCGCTCGATGCGCGCTCACCACAAGCACGGAACTTAGGGTCTCCAGACCGACAAAGGTGCTGCGGACCCGCCGCGCCCCGCCCGCAATCAGGAAGATCCCCGAATACGAGTTGTACACGGCCTCCGACGTGCCGCCGAGCAGCGACTCCATCTGCCGCGAGCCGGCGAACTCGTGAACAGTGACGTCCAGTCCTTCCTCCCGAAAGCAGCCGAGTGCATGCGCCAGGTGTACCAGGTATGGCTCCAGAAGGCCGGTGGAGAGCGCAATGCGAACGGTTGGCAGCGAAGACCGGCCGCACCCCGTAAGAACCGGAGCGACCAGCGCCGGCAGATCGCGGCGCCGCATCATGGGTTCGCCTCCAGATATTCATTGGTGTAGGTCGTAGCCAGATCGACCTCAATCGACGGATCGACAGCGAGTTTCAAATAGTCGTGAATCGCTTCCGGCCCACCCCGTGGCATCCTGCCATCGCGCGAGAGGCCAAGCATCGCGTACTGGAGCGACCGGAGAGCGGCCTCGGAGCCCGGTGTTCGCAGCGAATGCGGCAGGTTAGCGGCGATCTCCGCCGCGGAGCGCTGATGGATCCACTGAGCGGCGCGCCCCAATGCGCGGGCCACCCGGCAAGCGGCGTCACGGTTCCCTGCCAGCCAGCGGGAGGATGCCACTGCCGCGCCGATGGGCACATGCGGAGCCCCAAACAGCGCAGCCGTTCCGGCGGGTGTGCGTAAGTCAGCCAGGACCTTGACCTCCGGGTGGCGGGCGCGCAACACCTCGAAGGAGAGGGAAGTTAGAACAGCCGCATCCACCTTGCCGTTCTCCACCGCGGCTACCGCGCTGGCCGAGGCCCCGATTGCAACCGGCGTAACATCGGCCGGCTTCATGCCTCGCCGAAGCAGCGTCAGGTTCAGATAGTTTTGACTGGCTGAACCGAGCGCGGTCACACCCACTGTACGGTGCTTCAGATGTGCGATGCTGACAATTTCCGGCCAGCTGGGCGACCCTACAACCACATTGTTCGGAAACGTGAACAGCAGGAAGAAGGACTTGATTTCGCGGCCCATGGAAGCTGCCTGCACGGTCTGTTCATAGGTGCTGGCACAAACTTCGACGCTGCCTCCCAACAGCGCCTCCATCGTCTTGCTGGTGCTGTTCGTTTCCTCCAACTCGACATCCAGTCCGTCCTGCTTGAAGAAGCCCAGTGACTCGGCCAAGTAGACGTGCAACTGCGCGACGGAACTGGCCGCGACCGACACGCGCAGCTTGCGTGTCGCGACCGCGCGGGAACACGAGGCAATCGATGCCGCTAGCAGCGCCGTCACCTCTCGCCGCCCCATCATGCTTTCCCCTGCAGATACTCATTGGTGTAAGTCATCCTCAAGTCCACCCGCAGCGAAGGATCCACCGCGGCATGCAGCAACCGCAGAATCGCCTCCGGCCCATTCACGGGCATGCGGCCATCCAGGCAGAAGGAATTCACTGACGCCCGCAGCGCCTCGCGCACCGCGCCGCTACCGAGATCCCGCAGCGATGCCGGCATCTTCGACTCCACTTCCGTTACCGGACGTTCCCGGATCCAGAGCGCCGCCCGCGCGATGGCCCGGCTGATGCGGCGAGCCGTGCCGGCATTGCCGTCCAACCACCGCCTCGTCGCAAATACCGAGGCGCCGGGCACATCGGCCTGGCCGAACAGGCCAACGGCGTCTTCGCTCCTGCGCAAATCGAGCAGGACCGGCACCCCGGGATGCCGCATCCGCAACGCTTCGAACGGCGCCGACACCATCATCGCCGCCGCCACTCGGCCGTTCTCCAGAGCGGCAATCGCAGCCGCGCCCGTCCCCACGGCTACTGCCGTCACGGCGGCCGGCGTCAAGCCGCGCCGCAGCAGCAGGTAATGCAGCACGTTTTGTGTCGAGTCGCCATGATTCATCACACCGACGGTCTGACCGCTGAGATCCGCCACGCTCCGTGGCCCGGTGCGGCCGTGAGCAGCAGCCAAAATGTGGGTGTAGCGCGTGCAAAGCACGAAACAGGTTTGAAGCCCACCCCCGGCGGCGTTCGCCTGCACCGTCTGCTGATAGGAGCCGCCCCCGAGATCCGCGCTCCCGCCCACGACCGCCGCCGTGACCTTCCCCGCCCCCTGCAGTTCCTCCAAGCGTACGTCGATCCCTTCCCCCGCGAAGTAGCCCAACGTGTGCGCCAGCGAGAGGGGAAGGTGGGCGATGGCCGCTACCGGCAGGGCGATGCGGATTGGTGCCGGTCCGCTTCGCCTCCCGCAAGACGCGGTCAACAATGGCGCAAACAGGACCGTGCGCCTTCGCATCATTTCGCAACCTCCAAATATTCGTTCGTATATGTGCCAGCCAAGTCGACGTTCAGCGAGGGATCGGTGATCAGCCTCAGGTAGTCGCGAACCGCTTCAGGGCCGCCTGGCGGCATGCGCCCGTCTCGAGAGAACGCCTGCATGGCAAACTCAAGCGTGCGTAGAGCGGCGCCGGAACCTGGCGTCTGCAAGGACGGCGGCAGGCTGGCCGCGATTTGGGTGGCGGATCGCTCGGCAATCCAGCAGCCGGCACGCGCCAGCGCGCTCGTGAGGCGGCGGGCGGTGTCTGGGTTCGCCGCCAGCCATTGCGGCCTAGCCATCGCGGTAAGCGTGGGAAGATAGGGCACGCCGAACAACGCAGCCGTTCCTTCCTTGGTTCGCGCTTCCGCCAGAAGCGTAAGGTCCGGCCTTCGCGCGCGCAGCATCTCGCAGGTAGCGGAGGTCACCAGCGCGGCGTCCACCTTGTTGTGCTCCAAGGCGGCAACCGCCGTTGCGGCGTTTCCAATAGCTGCCAGTCTAACGTCCGCCAAGCTCATCCCATGCCGCAGTAGCATCAGCGTCAGGTAGTTCTGGCCCGAAGAGCCTAGCTGTCCTACCCCGACTACTCGTTGCTTCAAGTCCTGGACCCTGGTGATCTCGCGTTTGCCAGGCGCCGCCACCAGAACAACGCCGGGAAGCGATAACGGCAAGAAAAAGGACTTTACCTCGCGCCCGGCCGCAGCCGCCTGGATGGACTGTTCGTACACGCTGGCTGTAACTTCGACGCTGCCTCCCAGCAGAGCCTCCATTCCTCTGCCTGTGCTGGGGAATTCCTGCAACGCCACGTCGATGCCTTGCTCCTGAAAGAAGCCCGGGGACTGCGCTAGATAGATGTGGGCCGTTCCGGGCGAACTGCTGAGCACGGCAATCCGCACTCTTGTAGTTCGGCCTGAACGTACGCACGATGCAGGCGCCAAAATCGAAGTACACAGCGCCCGCCGGGTCATCCTTTGCCCTCCAGAAACTCCTCCGTGTACGTCCTGCCCAGATCCACATCCAACGATCCGTTCGCCGCGAGCCGAAGATAATCCCGAACCGCCTCCGGCGCCCCTGGCGGCATCCGCCCATCCTCGCTCAGAGAAGAAAGGGAAACCTGCAGGGCATGGCGCGCCGCCGGCGAACCGGGCGTCTGGTGCCACTCGGGCATCCTCGGCAACACCTCGTCCGCGGGTGTAACGCGCGTCCAGCGGCTCGCCCGCGAAACGGCACGACCCAGTTTGCGAGCCGCCTCCCGGTTCTCCGCCAGCCATCGGGGAAGCGCCGCCAGCGCCGCTCCGGCGATATGAGGCCTACCGAAAAGCCGTTCGCTTCCTTCTTCCGTGCGGCTGTCATACAAGACGTGGATCCCAGGATGGCGGAGCCGCAGGGTCTCGAAGGCGAGTGAGTTGAGCACGGCCGCGTCCACCTTGCCCGCTTCCAGCGCGGAGATCGACGCCGCCCCCGTTCCGATCGCCACCGGCGCAACATCGGAGAGCGACATCCCGTTCCGGATCAGCGCCAGGCTCAAAACATTCTGCGCAACCGAGCCCAGCGTGGTGACGCCGACGGTCCGGCCCTTCAGGTCGCTCAGCCGCTCGATCCGCGTCCGCCCCGGCAATGCCGCCAAAACGTTCGCTGGCCGTGTTGCCAAGACGAAGAAGCAGCGCGTGTCTTTGCCGGCGGCCGAGGCCAGCAGGATCTGCTCAAAGGCGGTCGCGGCTACTTCCGCGCTCCCGCCCAACACCGCTTGCAATGCCTTCGCCACGCTGGCGAACTCATCCAACTCCACCGACAGCCCCTCCTGCACGAAGTAGCCCAGCGACTCGGCCAGCGGGACAGTGGCGTACCCACCGGCACCCTGGTACACCGCCATCCGGATCACGTTCGCCTTCCTCCTCGAGCAGGACGCAAGCGGCAGCAAGGCGGGCCACAGCGCGCGGCGGGTCATGGGTTCTCCAGATAGCTGTTGGTGTAGGTCTTGGCCAAATCTACCTCGCTTGTCAGGCTGCCCGCGCGCACCAGATACCGGCGCACCGCTTCCGGCGCCTCCGGCGGCATACGCCCATCCGCGGACAGGCCCTCGATCACCGCCCGGAGCGCGTTCTGCCCGGCCTGTGAACCCGGCGTCCGGAAGGCGGCCGGCAGTTTGGGTTCCACCTGATCGAGGGGTGTATTCCGGATCCAGCGGCCGGCGCGGGCCAACGCCTTCGCCACAGCGCGGGCAGCCGCTTGATTCCGCGATAGCCATTCCGTGCGCGCCACCATCACCGACGCGACGCTTTGTGACACGCCATGGAGCTGCCGCGTCCCTTCCGCCGAGCGCAGGTCGACTATCGCCCGGACCTCCGGATGCCGCGCCCGTAACGTCTCGAACGCCAGCGATAGCAGCATGGCGGCGTCCACTTTCCTTGTCTCCAGGGCGGCCACCGCGGACGCGGCGCTGCCGATGGCGGCGACCCTCACGCGCGAGATATCGGCTCCCTGCTGGAAGAGCAGTTGGGTAAGGTCCTGGTGCGACCCCGACCCGACCGACATCACCCCCACCGTGCGGCCTTCCAAGTCTTTCACGTTGCGGATGTCCCCTACTCCCGGTGCCGCCGCGAGTACCTGGCTGGGACGCAACGACAGCACAAAGAAGCTTTGCAGATCGCGGCCGGAGGATTGCCGCACCAGCAGCAACTGGTTGTACGTCGCGGCTGCGGCATCAATGCTTCCGCCCACCAGCGCCTCCATCGTCTTTGCAGACGAGTTCAGCGCCTCCAACTCCACCCGCGGTCCTTCCTGCGCAAAGAAGCCGAGCGAGTGCGCGGTATAGACTGCCAGATGGGATAGAGATCCGGCCAGGGCTGCGATGCTTATCGCCGGTTGCGGCTGCGATTCGCGCCGCCCGCATCCCATCATGAAACCGGGAGCCCCCACCAGTAATGCCCGGCGCGCGCAGCCGGAACTGCGCCCAGACACCCCTGCCGTCACTGCGTCCGAATCCCCTCGGCGAAGCTGAGCGCCGGATTGATGCGGTACACCATGCGGTCCGAACTCAGAACTAATCCGGGCGCCGGCGGAAACCTGCCGATCACCTCGGATGCCTTTTCCGCATCCGCCAATCCGGCATGGCTGCGAACCATAACATACTCGTTGCTGGCGCCGCCGAACATCACGCGGCTCGCCACCAGCCGCTTCACGCCCGCCTTCTTTAACGCGGGAATGATCGTTTCCCGCAGCCGCGACTCGAACTCCGCCCTACGGTCGAAAGCCACCTTGGTTCGCTGCATCACAACAACGGGCAGGGATCCTATCGGCGCATCCTGGATAGTGAGGTGGGGCATTGTACGGACAAGCAGGAAGTGGCTGCCGGTGT
This sequence comes from uncultured Candidatus Solibacter sp., assembly GCA_964385495.1. GTDB lineage: Bacteria > Acidobacteriota > Terriglobia > Bryobacterales > Bryobacteraceae > CADEFT01. Next base: position 14,216 of record CAYLPH010000103.1, on the reverse strand, counting down.
GAGTCTGGCGGTACTCGCCAAGGAAACGCTGGTATTCCGCCTCGCCCATCAGCTTGCCCAGCGGCACTCCTTGCTCGCGGCTGGCCAGGTCGCTGACCGGGCTGATGGAAACGGCTTGCGGGCCCGCAAAGAGCCGCGTCAGGTTGAGGTAAAAGGGATATTCGGCCTTTTTGTAGGCATCCCGAATTTTGGCGAGGCCTGCCTCGTTCTCCGCCGTCCTCGCTGGAATAACGTCGGTATAGACGATCGCCACCATGTCCGGAACTTTGGTTTGACCAAAGCCGGTTGCCGCCAGAGCGGCGAAGAGCATCAGCATGTTTCGCATGTTAGTCTCCTGCTACGTTCGCGAGCCGGGGGAGAGAATCGCGCACGGTCCCCTTGTTGGTAGAAGTGTTTTGCGGGACCAAACCGGCTCATTTTTCCCGGGGGACGTTACGCCGGCTGTCTTCTCCTCGAAAACTTCCAAGCGACAGATCCCTGGGCTTCGCGGCGGAACCGGCACGACGCAGGTGGGCCGCAGCTTCGGCTGGCCTCCTCGACGAACTCGTTAGTGTAAGTGGCGGCCAAGTCAATGTTGGCGCCGCGAATGCTCTCCTGCGTTGCAGCCACAAATCGCAAGACACCCGCGGGTGCATCCGTTGGCATGCGGCCTTCCTTCGAGGTCGCGTCGATCAGTTCACGTAGTGTCTCCAGATCGCACTCGATATCGTCCGTCCGGCGAGAAGCGGGCAACTGATCCCGGAGTGCTCCCAAACGTCGAAACACCAACCACCGCGCCTTTAAGGTCTTCCACACGCCGGATACGCCCCGCCGCGCTTCCGCTTACCACCAGAAGGGAGCTGATACACTCGCTTCCCACGAAGATGCTGCGCAAACTGCGTGCTTGGCCGCCGGGCAGGAAGATCGCTGGAAAAGGGGTATACAACGCGTCGGACGTGCCACCCAGCAGGGACTCCATTCCTCTCGATCCGGAGAACTCCTGAATGGTCCCATTCAGCCCCTCCCGCTCGAACAAGCCGAGGCCCACCGCAAGATGAGCCAGAAAGGGCTCCTGGGATCCGGCTGTCGAAGCGATACGAATGGACTTGCCCGGCTGGTTGGTACACCCTGCCAGTGCCGGTGTAAGTAGCGCCGGGAGATCGCGCCGCCGCATCATCATGGGTTCGTCTCCAGTGACAACAGGCAAGCCCGGAGAACGCGCATCACCCCACCTGCCTCGCCGACGTCTCCCGGTTCGGCTTCCACCGCAGCAGCCATCGCTCCAATCGATCCACCCCCGCGCCCACCAGCAGCACCACCCCCGCCAGGATCGTCATGCCCGCGAACACCCCCGTGGTATCGAACACGCCCTCCGCCTGCGCGATCGTATAGCCGATCCCCCGCGACGCGCCAAGATACTCGCCCACCACCACGGCGATGATCGCAAAACCGATGCTGATATGCAGGCTGGAAAAGATCCACGTCAGCGCGCTCGGGATCAACACATGCCGGATCAACTGCCGTTCCGAAGCCCCTAGCATCCGCGCATTGTTCAACTGCACTTCATCCACTTCCCGAACCCCCTGGTACGTATTGAAGAAGACGATGAAGAACACCACCGTCACCCCCAGCGCCACCTTCGACCAGATGCCCAGGCCAAACCACAGCAGAAATATCGGCGCCAGCACCACGCGCGGCAAGGCGTTCGCGATCCGGATGTAAGGATCCAGCAACGCCGCCAACCAGCGCTTGCGCGCCAGCAGGAAACCGAACACAACACCGGCGAACACGCCAATCGTGAACGAGAGCGCCGCCTCGGTCATCGTCGTGGCAAGGTGCGCCCAAACACTCCCCGTTGCGAACATCTTCCATACCCGCTCGGCCACATCGCTTGGCCGGCTAAAGAAAAACTTGTCCAGCCAGCGGTTCGTCACGCCGATCTGCCAGAGCGCCAGCAGGGCAGTCCCCAGCAGGATCTGCCAAACCAGCATCGGTACCTTACCCTTCGTTGCTTCGCTCATAGCTCTTGAGTACCTCCGTTCGCAAGTCGCTCCAGATGGCGCGATAGTATTCGCCGAATCGCGGCTCGGTCTTGATGTCGATGAGATTCCGCGGCCGGGGCAGGTCAATGCCGTACTGGCCCACCACGGTGCTGCCTGGCCCGGCGGACAGCACCACCACCCGGTCCGACAGCGCGATAGCCTCTTCCAGGTCGTGCGTCACGAACATCACCGTCTCGCCCGACTCCGCCCACAGCCTCAGGATCTCGCTCTCCATCCGCAGCCGCGTATGCACATCCAGTGCGCCGAAGGGCTCGTCCATCAGAACAATGTCCGGCTGCACGATCCAACTCTGCGCCATCGCCGCCCGTTTGCGCATGCCGCCGCTCAACTGGTAGGGATAGCTGTCGGCGAACCCTTTGAGACCGACGCGATCCACCCACTGCATGGCCAGTTCCCGCGATTGTTTCGGATCCCGGCCCCGCAGATGCAGGCCAAGTTCGATGTTGCCGGCCACCGTCTTCCAGGGCAGCAACGCATCCTGCTGGAACATGTAGGAGGCGCGCCGGTTGATCCCCCTCAGCCGCTCGCCGAAGATGTCCACCGTGCCCTCGCTGGGTTGCATTAGCCCGGCCGTCATATTGAGGATGGTGGATTTACCGCATCCGCTGGGACCGACGATCGACACGAACGAGCCTTTGCTCACTTCAAGGTTGATGTTCTGAACGGCGGTATAGCGCTCGCCCTTGGGAGTAACAAAGCGGCGCGCCAGGCCGGTGAGTTGTACCGAAATTACGCTCATGGGTTATCTTTCGTGGCCGCGGCCTTCACGAATTCGTTGGTGTAAATGGCTCTGGCGTCGATCGAAGCGAGGCGCAGCTTTTCCACCGAGTACGCCGTGACCCGCAAGACGGCGTCATAGCTGTCGGCACCGTCGGGAAAGACGCCGTCGATTGTGAACATAGGAAGCCACCGCTCGAGCGCCGCGGCGTCCACGCCTGGCTCTGTGCTCCGATACGCCTGCGGTAACCTTGCCACGCTCTCCGCTACAGGCCGGTCGCGAAGATGGCGCAAGCCACGCAGCACGGCCCGTGCGACCTTGCGCGCCAAAACCGGGTTGTTCGCAAGCCAGTCGGCGCGCGCGCATAGCACATGGGACGGGTACCTCTCCGTTCCGAAGATTTCCCGGGCGCGGGCGGTATCGAGCGGGTCGAAGAGGACCTTTAGATCCCCGCGATGCCGGCGCAACAGTTCGAATCCGGCGGGATTCACGAATCCGGCGTCTACCTTTCCGGATTTGATCGCCGCGACGGCTGTCGCGGCGATGCCGATGCCGGAGGTGTTGACGGCTTCCGGGCCAATCCCATGCCGGAACAACAAGTAGTTGAGCACCATGTGGGTCTGGGAGCCGAAGGAGGAAACTCCAACCACAGCCCCGCGTAGATCTTCCAACGCCGCCACCTCTCTCGATGCTTTCGGAGACACCACCAGAGGGAACGGAAGCCCATAAAGCTCCAGCAGGAAGGCTTTGATGGGCTGGCCCTCGGCCGTTAACTGGGCCGCTGCCTCAAGGGAGGACGCGCCGATCTCCGCGCTGCCTCCCATCATCGCCTCCATCACCTTCGCCCCGGCAGGCACGGCCGCGAGCGAAACCCGCACCCCCTCTTGTTCGAAGTAGCCGAGCGACTCCGCCAGCGGAATGGGCAAATGGCCAAGCGCGCCCCCTGTTAGGGCGATTCTCACCTCGGGAACCGCTCCCGGACGTTGCCCGCAGCCGGGCAAGAACAGGAATGCGCCAAGCAGCAGCGCCGTGACTGTTTGACACGCGGGTACAACGCTAGAAGCACGGTTCCAGTCCCAACTGGCTACGTAACGAACGCGCCGCCTTAGCTGGACAGCTCCCGGGTTGTCCGGCGTATGCGCGAGACCGGTGAGTTGTACCGAGATTACGCTCATGGATTATCTTTCGTGGCCGCGGCCTTCACAAGTTCGTTGGTGTAAGTTCTAGCGATGTCGAGCGGCGCCATCCGCGCCTCGCCGACGGTCACAGCCACCATGCTGCGCGCTGCCTCGATGGCTTCCGTTGGAAACATGCCGTCGGGAGTCAGCATCGCCGCCATCTTCCCCACCGCTTCGAGATCCGCTTCACGATGGCCGGACAGTCGCCCCGGGGGGATTACTGCCATCAGGTCCGCCGCTGCCATTGCGCGCATCCAGCGCATCGCCCCGGTGGAAGCTCTTGCCAGGCGGCGCGCGGCGCCGGCGTTATCCCGCAGCCACTCGTCCGTGGCCACCAGCGAGTATCCCGCGAAGCGATCCACGCCGAACCAGCGCCGCACCCCCTCCGGAGTCTCCGTTTCGGCCAGCACAACCAGCGCGGGAAACTTGCGCCGCAACTGGGGCGCCATGCTCCCCTGCACCATGCCCGCGTCCACCCGCCCTTGCTCCAACAGGAACACTTGCGAAAGCGGTTGTCCGCCGGCCACCACCTTCACTTCCTCCCGCTGCACCCCGCTACGGTGAATAAACCAGTTCAATAGGAAGTGCGAAGAGGAGCCGAAGCCGGTCACGCTCACGCTCCGATTTGCAATCGCACTCACGGAGGCAAGCTTCGGATTCCCGGCCGGCGAGGCCACCAGGGACATGCAAACGCAGTTCATCAGCGAAACGAAAGCGCGGGAATGCCGTCCCTCCAGAGCGGCCTGCATGACTACGGACGGCGATGCCAGCGCGACATCCGCGCTCCCGCCCAGCAGTGCCTCCATGGCCTTCCCGCCGCTCGATGTGTCGACAAGTTCCACGGAGAGACCTTCCGCGGCAAACATCCCGCGAGCGCCCGCGATATCCAGGGGCGCCGTGTAAAGGCCGGCGGTCATCGCCGCCAGCCGCACGCGCCTACCGCTCGAATCCGGTTGCCGCCCGCAGCCTGCCGCTAGCACCGCCAGTACAAGAACCGTTCTCATTTGTCGCCTCGCACGAACTCGTTGGTGTACAGGGATCGCGCGTCAATGGGAGCCATGTGCGACTTCGCTGAATACGCCGTCACCCGCAGCACGGCGTCATAGCCGTCGTCTGGGAACATCCCGTCCGTGGAGTACTTGTGACACCAGCGCTCAATAACCGCGATATCCACGCCCGCCTCAGCGCTTCGGTATTCCTGTGGCAGCTTTGCCACCGTCTCGGCAACCGGGCGATCCCGCAGATACCGCAAGCCCCGCTGCACCGCCCGTGTCACTTTGCGCGCCAACTCCGGGTTGTCTCGCAGCCACTCCGAGCGGGCGCACAATGTGTACGTGGGGTAGTTATCCGTGCCAAAGATCTCCCGGAACCGCACCGGATCGAGCGGGTCATACAGCACCGTCAGATTGCGATACCGCCGCCGCAGCGTCTCCGATCCAATGGGCGACGTAATGGCCGCGTCCACGCTCCCATGCTCGATCGCGGCCACGTTCGCCCCCGCGAAGCCGATCCCCGTAGTGGCGACTGATTCCGGCGCCAGCCCGTGCCGCGAAAGCAGATAGTTCAGCACCAGATGCGTCTGCGAGCCGGGACTGGAAACCCCAACCGTTGTGCCCCGCAGATCCTCTATTCTGGTGATCCTACGCGATGCCTTCGGCGAGACAACCAGCGGAAAGGGTAGCCCGTTGAACTGCATCAGGAAGCCTTTCACGGAGTGTCCCTCCGCGGTCAACTGCGCCGTCTGCTCCAGGGATGCCGCGGCGATCTCCGCACTCTTTCCGATGATGGCCTCCATCGCCTTCGCCGAGCCCGTCATCGCCGCCAGCGTCACCTGCACGCCCTCCTGTTCGAAATAGTCCAGCGATTGCGCCAGCGGAACGGCCGTGTGGCCGAAGGTTCCTAGCGGTATTGCGATCCGGACTTCCGGAAGCCGCGCGGACTTCTGTCCGCATCCCGCAAGCCATAGCGGGGCGCCGAGCAGGAGCAGGAGAGCCGGTTTCCGGGGCATACCTGTAGAAGTGCGCTTCGGGTCAATACCGGCTCACGTCACCGCAAATATTGCGCCGCTACTTCCCGCGTTTCACGAACTCGTCGGTATAGGTTTTCGAAAGGTCGAAGCCCTGCTCCCGTTCCCGTTCCGCCTCCGGCGTATAGATCCTCGCAACCGCTTCGGGTCCACCCAGAGGCATGCGACCGTCCTTGGATAACGAGTCCGCCACCTCGCCCATCGTCTCTATGTCCGCCTCCCGATCACCGCTGCGGAAGCCGTCGGGCAGGCGCGCGGCGACTTCCTCCAAGGTGTGCTCCCGGATCCACCTCATGGTCGCCAGCATTCCTTGCGCCAAACCGAGGGCTTCGGCGCGATGTCCGGCCAGCCAGTCCTCTCGCGCGAGCAGCGAAGCGCCGGGTAACTCCTCTACGCCAAAGAGTCGCAGTTGCTCCTCCCGCGAACGCGGGTCCACCAATACACGCGTCAACGGCGCCCGCCGCCTGAGTACGTTATAGGCACCCCGGTTAAGCATGCCGGCGTCCACCTTGCCGTGCTCCAACGCCGCTACCGCGGAAGCGCCGACGCCGGCTACGGCTACATGAACATCGGAGATCTTCAATCGATGCAGGGACAAGAAGTGCTCCAGCGTACGATGGAAAGGCCCGCCAAAGCTGCCAATCCCGACCGTCGCGCCCTTCAGATCCTCCACGCGGCGGATGCGGTGCGCCTGCGCGGGTGCAACCACCAACAGGATGCCAGGCTTTACCGAACCGACTAGGAAGGCGCGTAGCCGGCGGCCCTCCGGCGCCCGAAGAAGGGTATTCTCATAGTTTCCGTACATGACGTGGGAGGAGCCCGCCATCAGGGCCTCCACCGCCTTCGTTCCCCCGGCAACCACATCGAGCTTCACCTCTACGCCGGCATCCCGGAAAGTGCCCAGTTCCTGCGCGAGGAACGGGAGGAAGAACTCTTGCACCCCCACCGCCACAATCCGCACCGGCCCCCCCTCGGGGCGGCTGCAGTTCCCCAACAACGCCAAACCCGTCAACGCGGCTCTGCGTGTCAGCTTCATGATCCCTCCACCCGGGCGTTTCTGGATCCGCGCGCCAGTTCCGCCTCTAAGCGGCCCTGCGCGCCACTGTGGCAACTTCCCAACAAGCCCAGGGTCGAAAGGGCTTGTCTGCGGCTCATCTCCATCGGGTCTCCTTCAGAAAGGCGCATACTACTGAGCGGGCTTCACGAACTCCCCGGTGTAGGTCTTGGACAGATCGAAGTTCGGCTCCCGTTCCCGGTCCACCGCCGGCGTGAACGCCTTGGCGACGGCTTCTGGCCCGCCAGGAGGCATCGTTCCATCCGCGGACAAGGCGTCCGCCACGGCGCGTAGCGTCTCCATGTCCGCCTCCGGATAAGCCGTTCGGAGGCGCTCCGGCATGCGAGCACGGACTTCTTCCACCGGATGTTCCCGAATCCACCGCAGGGTTCTCAGCATGCCCTGCGCGAGAGCGCGAGCCTGAGCCGGGTGCCCGGCGAGCCAATCTTCACGGGCGAATAACGAGTGGCTCGGCAGATCCTCAACCCCGAACACGCGCCGTTTCTCTTCACTTGATCGAGGGTCGATCAACACGCGGGTCCGCGGCGCACGCCTCTTGAGCACGTTGTATGCACTCCAGGTGAGAATGCCCGCGTCCACCTTCCCATACTCGAACGCGGCCACCGCTGGCGCACCCGCGCCGGCCACGGCCAAGCGTACATCCGATACCTTCAATCCGTGCAGATGCAGAAAGCGTTCCAGAGCCCGCTGGTGGGCGCCACCGAAACTGCCTACTCCCACCGTCGCGCCCTTCAGATCCTCCACCCGCCGGATACGGTCCGCCTGTCCTGGGGCCACCGCAAGCAGCCGGACGGGTGTCAGCGTGGTGATCACAAAGGCACGCAGCCGGCGGCCCTCGGGAGCGCGAAACAGCGTGTAGTCATAGCCGTCGTACATCACATCGGACGATCCCGCCATCAACGCCTCCACACCCTTCGACCCTCCCGCAATCACCTCCGTCACCACCTCCACCCCAGCGTCCCGAAAGTGACCCAACTCCTGCGCGAGAAACAAGGGAAAGAACTCCTGCAAACCAACAGCGACGATCCGCACCGGGCTACCCTCCCTGCCCCCGCATCCACCCAACACCGCCAGCGCCGAGACAGCCTTCCGGCGGGTTACCCTCCTCATCGCTTGTCCTCCACAAACGCGTTCGTAAAACTACCCGCCAGGTCGGTCTGCATGTCCATCTCGCGTTCGGAGTTCAGTGTGTAGAGCCTGCGAACCGTGGCAGGCCCATCCGGCGGCATCCTCCCATCCATCGAGAACGCCTCCGCAATGGTGCGAATCGTGTCAACGTCCGCCTCCGCATCAACGGTGCGCATCCGTTCGGGCAGGAGGGCGCGCACTTCCTCGGGCGGATGCTCGCGGATCCAACGCATGGTCTTCACCATCGCCTGCGCCAAGTGCCGCGCCGTCTCGGGATTGCGCTCAATCCATGCCGATGTGGCGATCAGAGCGTGCGAAGGCACGGCGTCGGCGCCGAAAAGTCTCCGGCATTCGCCCGGCGTTCGAGGGTCTACCAATACGCGGATGCCTGGCGAACGCTTTCTCAGAGCGTTCAATACGCTTGTATTGAGAACCGAGACCGCAACCTTGCCATGCTCCATCGCGGCGATCGCCGACGCTCCATTTCCCGTCGCCACCAGTTGCACATCGGCGCTGGTCAATCCGTGAACCGACAGAATCGCCTCCAATTGCCGCTGATGGCCGCTGCCAAAGCCGGCGATCCCGACAACCGAGCCCTTCACATCCTGCACACGTTGTATCCTGCCGGCTGACGAAGCCGAAACCGCGAGTACCGCAACCGGGCGAACCGTCATCATGCAGAAGGACTGGAGCCGGCGGTTTCCCGCTGCGCGGAGCAGCGTATCGAAGAAGGTATGGTAGGCCACGTCGGCCGAGCCTCCCACCAGCGATTCGGTGATCTGGCTGCCGCGAGGCATCGCCTCCATCCGAGGCGCTATCCCGGCATCCCGCAGAAAGCCCAGTTCCACCGCGGCGTAGACAGGGAACGCCTCCTGGAACGACACCGAAACCAGCCGCAGTACCTCGCCCTTCCTCCCGCAACTTCCCAGAACCAGCGGCGGGAATCCGGACAGCGCCTGCCTGCGCGAAATAGGCATACACCGTTAAAAGTGCGATTCCCTCGCAAACCGGCTCACTTCGTTTCCGCTGGGATGAGGGCATTGGTGAAGGTGCCGTTCAAATCCACCTCGCGATCCAATTGCTCTTCGACCGGCAGCGTATACAGTCTGCGAACGGCGGCAGGCCCCTCGGGGGGCATCCTCCCATCCATGGAGAACGCCCCGGCGACAGAGCGAATCGTCGCCAAATCCGCATCCGCGTCGGAGGTCCGCACCGCCTCCGGCAGAAGGGAGCGCACCTCCTCCAAGGGATGCTCCTGGATCCAATGCATCGTCTTCACCATCGCTTCGGCCATGCGGCCCGCGAGGTCCGGGTTGCGCTCCAGCCATTTCGACGTCGCAATCAGACAATGATTAGGTACGGCATCAATACCGAAGAGCCGGCGGCACTCGCTCCGCGTGCGCGGATCCGCCAATACCCGCATCCCCGGCGATCGCTTTCGCAGTTGATTATGCACACTGGTGCTCAGCACCGCCGCGTCTACCTTACCGTGCTCCATCGCCGCGACTGCCGGCGGACCGTTGCCAGTGGCCACCAACTGCACGTCCGTACTCGCCATGCCATGAACCGAAAGTATCGCTTGCAGCAGGCGGTGATGGAAGCTGCCGAAGCTCGCGATTCCAACTACGGCCCCCTTGAGATCTTCCACACGATGAATCTTGCGCGATCCCGCTTCCGAAGTCGCAAGCACACCATTCGGCAACACCGTCATCGTGCAGAAGGCCTTCAGCCGATTGGCACCGGACAAGCGCAGCAGCGTGTCGGAAAACCCGGTATACGATACCTCCGCGGATCCACCCACCAGGGACTCAGGAACCTGGCTCCCCTTGCCCATCTTCTCGACGAGCAGCGTAATCCCCGCCTCGCGGATGTAACCAAGGCTGGCGGCGATGTCCAACGGAAAGTTCTCCTGGAAGGCGATCGTCACCAGACGGATAGCCGTCCGCTCCCGCCCGCAACTCCCCAGAACCAGCGGCGGGAATCCGAACAGCGCCTGCCTGCGCGAAATGGGCATACACCGTTAAAAGTGCGATTCCCTCGCAAACCGGCTCACTCGCCGGAACTCAGCGTACCCACCACACCCCGGAATGCCACCCGCGCGCATTGAACGCCACCCTATCCCTCGACACCGTAAGACCCAGGTGGTACTTCGGGACGCCCTGCAGATTCAGATGGAAGTGATGGAAGTGCTGGACCGCTTCGCTTGGTCCAATCGGCCGCTTCGTTCTCCCGTCCAACTCCTGCGTCCACAGGCAAAGATAACCGTCGTGCCGCGAGAAGAAGTACAGCCGCCGGCCGTCCGGGGTCCACTCCGCATGACTCGCCGCCACCGCACTCGCCTCGTGCCAAGCCTCAAAAGGGATCTCCGTCGCTCCCCGAAACCGAGCAACGTGACTCACCACCGCCGCATTCCCGCGCTGCACGCCGATCACCAGCCAGTTCTGGTCCGGAGAAAACCGGACAAAGCGAATCACGGCCTCGGGCAGGTGGAGAATCGGCGTCGGGGAGACGGCACCCCCCGCGGTCTGAAGAAGCACGCGCGAAGGGTCGGACTTCAACTGGAAAAGCAGGTACCGGCCATCGGGCGAGATCTCGACCGGCTCGCCGCTCGCGGCGATGGTAGTAGCGGACCCATCGTGGTTGGCCGTGATCCGCACACCCGCCCCCGGCTCCAACCCGTCGTAAGTGGCGTAGTAGCGGCCCCCGGAGCTCTGCCGCATCCACATCCCCATGCCTTTTATTACCGCCACTTCGTGCTCCGTTCCCGTGTCCAGATCCTTGCGCCGGGCAGACATCTGGCGTTCGCTAAATAGCGAGTAAAGCAGGCTGGTGCCATCGGTCGACAAGTGGGGGTTCACCAAGGCGGTGTGGAGCTTTGTCAGCGCCCGCAACTCTCGTGGCAGCCGCCGCGGGTTCTCCACCGTCGGTACGCTCCAGATCTCCGCCTCCGCCGTGTAGCTCACAAACAGCATCTGCCGGTCCGGCCCGCAGACCGGATTCGCCTGATTGTCCCCTCCCAGTAGAGTTCGTTTGGGCGGTCCGGTGAACTGCGCCCCGCGGATTGAGAAGGGCGCATCCATAATCGAAGTGATGTTTCCCTGGAAATATTGAAACACCAGCCGGCCGTCGGGAAGCCAGCACTGCGGCTGAATCCTCGTGAAGTCGAACGGGTAATCGCCCCTCATGTGGGCGGGGAGGGGACGGACGCGCCTGGCCGGTCCCCCTTCCATGGCGGCGACCCACCAACTCTCTTCGCCGCGTTGACTTCCCAGCGAGGAGAACAGCAGAAAGCGGCCGTCGGGGCTCCACACCGGCGCAAAGGTTCGTGGTATCTCGGGATGGAAGCGGTGCGCCTCGCCGCCCTCTGCTGGCATGATGTACAGCGCGTTCACAGCGGATCCGGATTCGTACCCGGTGCCCTCCGGATCGGTCGTGAATGCGAGCCATTTCCCATCGGGGGAGTAACGGGGCTGACGTCCCAAAGGCGCCAGCCATTGCTCCCCTCCCCCGGATGGCTTCACCCGGTAGATACCTCCCTTATCGCGCACGGAACGGAAGGCGATCCAATGCCCATCCGGGGATATGTCCGGCGAGCGGTCGTCCGCTTCATGGAACGTTATCCTGCGCGGCTCGCCATCGGGAAGATCCTGCACCCAGATGTCCAGCCCCTCGCCTGGCCTGGCTTGCGCCGCGTAGGTCACCCATTTGCCATCGGGCGAGAATGCCGGCTCGATGGCCGTCACCGACGAGTCCGACAGCAGCCGCATCTGCGTAGGACCCGCCGCCGGCCGTTGCCCTACCCAGCGCAGGCCCCACCCCGCCACGGCCGCCAGCCCCGCGATGGCCGCGATACGCACCGGGCGCCGCCACCAAGTTCCCAATCCCCTCCGCGCCACGCGACTCACCCGTTCCCGCTTCGGCAACGCGCTTAACCGCGTCTCCAATTCGGCCGCATCGCGGAATCGCTGCGCGGGATCTTTCTCCAGGCAACGTGCAAGCAGCGAGCGTAGCTCCCGCGATACGCCCTCGGGCGGCCGCGGCGCCAGGTGAAGAATCGCGCCCATCGTCGCCGCCGGCGTTTCTCCTTGAAACGGCCGCTCTCCCGTCGCCAACTCCTGCAACATGGCGCCGAAGGAAAAGATGTCCGACCGCGCGTCTGGCCGCTGTCCCTGGACCTGCTCGGGAGACAGATACGCCACCGTTCCCCGTATGGTCTGTCCCGTAAACGTAGTCGAGTCGTTCGTATCCGCGTCCAGCGAGCGCGATAGGCCGAAGTCGAGAAGCTTGATGCAACCCTCGCGATCTATCATGACGTTCCCCGGCTTAAGGTCGCCGTGAACAATGCCCGCGCGGTGGGCTGCCGCAAGCCCAGCGGCTATCTGGAGAGCCACGCCAGCTAGTTGCTCCCCAGGCAGGGGCCCTCGTCGCAAGCGCTGCGCCAGCGTCTCCCCAGTGATGCACTCCATCACCAGGTATGCCGTGCCCTCGTCCTCGCCGAAGCCGAGCACCGCCACTACATTCTCATGCCGTATCGCCTTCATGGCGCGGCACTCGCGTTCCAGCCGGCCGCGATCCTCCTGGCCGGAAGCGAAGACCTTAAGGGCCACCACGCCGCCCGAGGCAAGGTCCACTGCCCGGTAAACCAGGCCCGCCCCGCCGCGCCCCAGCAACGCATCCAGACGATACCCTCCCAGCCGCCGCCCCAGATGATACTCTTCTTCGATCGCCGTAAGTATGGATCGCACCGTGCGGAAACCTGCCGGAGCGGGTTTCTCGTGCGCCGCCAGCAGCGAAAGCAACTCGCCCAGCAGCTCGCCGTCACCGGCGCACTCCCGCCGCAGGAAGGCCATGCGCCGCGCCGCCGGCAGATCGATCGCGCGCGTTAGCAGGTCCTCAACCCGCTCCCACCTCTCCTGGTTCATCACCGCGGTGTCAATTCCCTCGTCAGCCAAGCCCTGGCCGTGATCCAGTGCCGTTTGACGGTTGCCGGCGAGACGTTGAGGTAAGCGGCCGTTTCGGGAATCGTTAGACCGCCGAAGATCCGGATCTCCACCACACGGCTCGCCTTCGGGTGAATTTCCTCCAGCCGCCGCAGCGCCTGGTCGATCGCCAGAACATCCACCAATGCCCCACAGGTTTGCATCTCAGCGTCGTCCAGGCTGACCAGCAGCGTTGTACTCGCTCCGCGTTTCAGGGTGCTGCGGCGGCGCCCCGCCTCCGCCAACACCCGCCGCATCACAAAAGAGGCGGCTCCGAAAAACTCCGCACGGCTCTGAAAACGGAAATCCTTCCAACTCGCCAGGCGGATGTAGGCCTCGTGCACCAACGCCGTCGGCTGTAGGGAATGGTTCGCCTCACGGCGCAGAAATTGCGCCGCCAGCCGCCGCAGCTCGGCGTACAAGCCGGCCGTCAACTCTGGAACGCTTTCACAGCGACTTAACAGTGGAGGCTCTGTTGTCACAGTCATCACCCCTGTCGGCCCGCGATTTGGAACTGTCGAATGGTATCCGCGACTACTCCGGCGAGTCTATCACGATGCGCCGCCCGCAGCCGGCCCCGATTGCGTAACCACTCAACCAAGAGCGGATGCAAGCAGTGAATCAAGGCCGCCGTCAACGGCCGGATCAGGCAAGCTGCTTGAGTGCGTCTCGTACTATCATGCAGGCACGAAGCAGCAGGCACGCGAGATCCGTTATACCCTTCGCGGTATCCCACAGGAGGTCGACCGGGCACTGCGTCAAAAAGCCGCGAATCGTAAGTTAAGCCTAAATCGGATCATTGTGGAGGAATTGTCCGCTGCGACTAACGCGCTTCGCAAGCGCGCGGACTTCCATGATGTTGCCGGCCAGTGTAAACCCGATCCTGCCTTCGAGCGAGTGACGCACAACCCGTCAATTGACGAATAGCCGAACATCCAGACATTGGAGTGTCATGCTCGGCTGGCGCCTAGTTCGAATCCACGATGGGGAGCCATTCTTTCAAACGCGAACTTTTCACCGTCCGATTTGGTTGACAGCCTCCCTGTCTGACCTCCCGCCCGTATCCCAAA
>CAYLPH010000102.1:0-24172 GCA_964385495.1 uncultured Candidatus Solibacter sp. | reverse complement strand
AAACGCGGCTTCGACAAGGAGCCTAAAGCGAAAGGGGGTCCGGTCTTTCGACCGGCCCCCTTTTTTGCGTTTCGGGGCACCCGCTTGCGGTCGCGGCTCCGTAACGGAATCAGCAGGTTACACTAAGCCGCGCCCGCGAGGGAACCGGTGCCGTTAGCTAGAGCAGCTTCGACAGCCGTTCCACCTCCTCCGGCACCTTGTGAACGATGTTGCTGGTTTCGTCCGGATCCAGCTTCCGGTCGAACAAAATGAGGCTGGGCTCGGCGGGCTTGCCCTTGGTGGCCGGACTCTTCGGCGTCCCATATCCACGGATGAGCTTGTAACGCCCATCAAAAACCAGGCTCCACTTATCCAAGCCGGCGCGCACGAACTCGCGGTGCGACTCCGCCTTTCCTTCCGCTAACGCTCGCAGCGACCGGCTATCGCTGTCCCGCAGCGCCGGCGCTCCCGCCCAATCGAGAAACGTCGCCGCCAGGTCAATGTGGTTGACCAGCGCGCCGGTGGACGCTCCTGGCCTTACCGCGGGTCCGGCCATCACCAAGGGCACGCCGACCGCGGGCTGGTAGGGCACGCTCTTGCCCCACAACTCGTGATCGCCGAGCATCTCGCCATGATCGCTGCACCAGATCACGTAGGTGTTGCCAGTCTCCCCTCGGCGCCGGATCTCCTCCAGGTAAGCGCCCAGCCAGCGGTCGATATTCTCCACCATGGCCGTATAGTTCTGCCGCATAGCCATGTGCCGCTCGGCCGTATATTGTCCGGAATCCACCGGCGGCGGGTAACCGCGCCGGCGCACGGTGCGCTCCATACGGCGAGTGATATCCAAGGGGTTGTGCGGTCCGGTGAAGTTGACCTGCAGGAACCAGGGTTTGCCAGGCGGTACGCCGCGCAGCAGCGACAGCCCGTTCTGGGCGAGCCAGTTGTCGCAATAGGCCTCTTCGGGCAGTGGCGTGGGCTCGGTGTTGGTGTAGCTTTGGGCCTGGCGGCGGCGCCGGAAATCTTCCAGGTGCAGGTTGGCCAGGCCGCGGCTGTGAAGGTAGGCCATGTAGGGGTCGCGCGGCTCGACCGCGCCACTGGCAATGGCATCGCCTTTGCCGGCGTTATCGATACCGGCGGTGAAGCCCCATTCGGGCAGGAAGCGGCGTCCGTCGATACCCCAGTCGCGGGTGGCTTTGTGCAAATCCACCTTGCCGCACGCCATTACGGCGTAGCCAGTCTCGCGCAACGACTGGTAGAAGGTCGGCAGATCCAACGGGTAGTCATAGCCGTTGTTCCGGACCGGGCATCGCGCGTACTCGCGTCCGGACGCCAGACAGGCGCGCGATGGCGCGCAAAGCGGGCTTGCCACCATCGCCCGCGTGAAACGTACTCCTAGCCTTGCCACCGAGTCGAGGAACGGCGTATAGACCGGCAGCGCGGCGTTTCCGCCCACCCAGTCATGACGGTGCTGGTCGGGAAAGAAGAACAGGATATTGGGACGGCGGCGTTGGGCAAAAGCAGCCGCGGGCAGGCAGAGAGTGCTGCGGCGAGACAGAGAGGAGAGTCCCATGGAAGCGTCGGCTTGGGCCGATTTTACCACTGCGTCCCGAGGTTCAGGAAAATGGCGCTTTTCATACTTCCCGGCGCACAGCCGATGCGAGCACTGATGGGGTGTGTGCGACACGATACGAACGGCGGTGGCGGTAACAGCCCCCTTCCAGAGTGTCACCACACTGCTTCGCGTACCGGCCACGCTTTGGATGAGATCCCGTTCGCCGCACATGAGATCGACACTTCGGGTGCCGTAAGTTGGGCTAACGACGCGCAATGCCGCCTCTTCGGCCTGCGGCCTGACCAGATGGTCGGACGCCCCGCCTGGGAGTTGCATCCGCCCGAAGCGCGGGAGGCCCGCCGCGGCGATCTGTTGAAGAAACTGCGCGGGGAGATGGAGCCGGAGTATACCGAGCGTGAGTATTGCGATGGGGAAGGGAAGCGCCAGTCCCACGCGGTACACGAAACGCTCCTTACCGCTCCCGGCGGCGCCGTCACCGGGCTCCGTTTGTTTGTTCTGGCACCGCCCCTGCATCCGGACCAAAAGCTCATCGACAACGCGCGCCTATTGCGAGCCACCGAGGAGGTGGCCAAGCTGTGCGGCTGGGAGTGGAATCTGGAAACGGGCGAGGAGAACTGGTCGGACGAAGGCTACCGGATGGCGGGCGCCGGCCGGGACGAACCCCTCTCGCTGGTGCGGTTTCTCGACAGCGTGCATGCGGACGACCGCATGGATTACCTTACCGGCATTGAGCGTTGTGCCCGCGACGGAGGCGAATACGACTGCGAAATCCGCCTGCTGGACGGGGACCGCCAGATCCACGTAATCCGCGCCCGCGGCCGCACGGCCAGCGGCGGGCAGGGCCAGCCGGTCCGCCTGATCAGCACCATCCAGGACATCACCGAGCAGAAGCAGGTGGCGCTGGAACTGCAGACTGTCACCCATGCGCTGGAAGGCGAGCGTGAGGTGCTGCGCATGCTCGCGTCCGGCGCGGCGCTGGAGCCTGTTCTGAACGCCATCAACACCAATATTGAACTGATGTGGCCGCAAGCGGTGTGTTGTCTGCAACTGCTCAATCCCAACAGGGACCGCTTCGGCCGCAACATCCTGCCCGGCGTGCCCGAAACTTTGGCGCAGGCCATGACGGAGGTTGCGCTCCAGCCTGGAGACGGTTCGGCCGCCGCGGCGGTGAATTTCAACCGGACCTCGATCGCCGAGGACATCGCGTCCGACCCTGGCTGGCGCAACCTGCGCGAGGCCGCCCTTGGCCACGGCATCCGCGCGGCCTGGAGCATGCCTATACGCGACCGCGGGCGCAACGTGCTTGGCGCCCTCACGCTCCTGCATATGCAGGTCCGGCGTCCCACCTCGTCCGAGGTTCGCGCTCTGGAGGCCTCGGCCGAACTGGCCGGCTTGGCCGTCGACCGGAAACGGGAGGAAAGCGCCTTGTGGGAAACCAAGCATCGTTTCGAGATGCTCATGCGCCACGCCCCGGTGGGCATATTCATGACCGATGTCCAGGGCCGCGTCGTGATGGGCAACGATCAGTTCGTGCTGCTCTGCGGCCTGCCGCCGGAGGTGGCCGCCGAGGAAGGCTGGCGGACGATGCTGCATCCGGACGATGCCACGCGCTTCCTCCACGATTGGTCCGCCGCCGTGCGCACGGGCAAGATGTTCGCCACCGAAGCCAGGGTCCGCAGCACCGGCCTCGACTTCTGGATTGCTTTGCAGGCCGTTCCGGTGCGCGATGAGACCGGCGCCTGTAGCGGGTTCCTGGGCACCCTCACCGACATCACCGTACGGCGGCAGATTGAAGAGGCGCTACGCGCCAGTGAGCAGCAACTGCGCCTGCTCGTGGAGCACCTACCCGCCGGCGCCGTCTTCCGCAAGGGGGAAAGCCTGGTTGTGAACCGCGCCATGGAGCAGATCTCCGGCTACAGCCGCGAGGAACTCTCCACCATGAACGACTGGTTCCTGCGCATGGGCGGCGCCGGCGCCGGCGCCGCCGGTGCCCGTGCCCTTTATGACCAGGAACGCAGTGCGCATTTTCCCGGCCCCTTCACGATGCTCTGCTGGCGCCGGGATGGCGAAGTGCGCCACCTGGAACTGGCCGCTTACCGCAGCCAGGATATCGAAGTCTGGCTGGTGCAGGATGTCACCGCGCGCAAACAGATGGAACGCGAACTGCGCGCCGGCCGCCAGCGATTCGAACTGGCCGTGCGCGGCACCAGCGACGGCATCTGGGATTGGGACATCGTCCACGACACGGTGTACTATTCCCCGCGATTCCTGGAACTCCTGGGCCAGGAAGGCCGCGAAAGCGTTCCGGCTACCGAGGAGTTCTTCCTCGATCATCTTCACCCCGAGGAGCGGGAACCCGTACGCGAGGCTCTCCGCCGCCACGTGCGGGACCATGCGCCCTTCGATATCGAATGCCGCCTGCGCGTGGACGATGGGGAGCATCGCTGGTTCCGGGTCCGGGGTCTGGCCGTGTGGAACGGAGAAGGCCGCGCTGTTCGGATGGCGGGCTCCATTAGCGACATGACGGAGCGCAAACGCGCCGAACAGAAGTTGCAGACCCTGGTGGAGCAATTGAAGGAGGCCCACCAGCGCGCGGAGCTGGCGGCCCGCGCCAAGAGCGAGTTTCTGGCCCACATGAGCCACGAGATTCGCACGCCCATGCATGGTGTTCTGGGTATGACCGGGCTGCTACTGGAGACCGAACTCAACCCTGAACAGCGCGAGTATGCCGAAACGGTACGCAACTCCGCCGAGTCCCTCCTCATACTGCTCAACGACATTCTGGATATTTCAAAGATCGAGGCCGGCAAGGTGAACATTGAGCCCGTTCCATTCGATCTGGAAGCCTGCGTGGCCGATGTGGTCAGCCTGCTTGGGCCCAAGGCCGACGAGAAGAAACTGGAACTGTTGGCGGACATTCCCGGCCGCACGCCCGCCGGGATTGTCGCCGATCCGGCCCGAGTGCGCCAGATTCTGCTGAATCTGCTCGGCAATGCGGTGAAGTTCACGGACGCCGGCGGAGTGGCCATTTCCGTGCGGTTGACCCAGAATCGGTGCCGCAACGAACAGGTGCTGGACGTATCCATCGAAGATACTGGCATCGGGATCAGCCCGGAAGCCCAGACATCCTTGTTCCACGAGTTCATCCAGGGCGATGCCTCCACCACGCGGCGCTTTGGCGGCACAGGTCTTGGCCTGGCGATCTGCCGCCGCCTCTGCGATCTGATGGGCGGGTCTATCGAACTGGCCAGCGAACCCGGCAAGGGAACTCGCGTCGGTTTCCGCATCCCGGTTGCCGTTCCGGAGCCGGAGCAGTCCATCCTCGGCGCGGAGACGTTGCAGGCGCTGGCCGGGGAGACGGCGATTTTGTGTGGCGGCTCGGAACGGACGCGCCTCTCCCTGGGTAACATGCTGCGCTCGGCCGGGATGCGGGTGGATGTGCTCAACTCCATCGAGGAATGCTACGGCGTGCCGCCGGCGGGCGGTCCGCGCGTTGTCATTCTGGATGGCGGCAATCTACCGGCCGCCGAGCTTTGCCGGCACCTCGCCGTCATCCGGGCGCGACTCCCCGGCGCCGGGCTACTGGTGCTCACCCGCCTGCGTAGCGGTGCCGGCCGCCAAGCAGTGGAAGAGGCCGGTGCCTGCACCGTACTTACCAAGCCCGTCCGGCCCCGTGACTTTTATCTGCGTGTTGCGGAGTGCGCGGGGGCCGCCGTGGCGCCGCCGCCTGCCCCCGCCGCGACCGCGGATACCGCCGCTCTGCCTAATCTCACGGTTCTCGTAGCGGAGGATAACGTCATCAACCAGCGCCTGGCCCAGCGCGTGCTAGAGCGCTTTGGCTGCAAGGTGGACATCGCCGCCAATGGCCGCGAAGCCGTCCGCCTCTGGCAGGAACGCGCCTATCAACTGATTCTGATGGATTGCCAGATGCCCATCCTCGATGGCTTCGAAGCCACGCGAGAGATCCGCCGCATCGAAGCCGAATCCCAACTCGCGCGGATTCCGATTGTCGCCATGACGGCGAACGTCCTGGATGGGGATCGCACGCGATGTCTCCAGACTGGCATGGACGATTTCCTGCCGAAGCCGGTGCAACTGGACCACCTGCGCCAGACGCTAGTCCGCTGGTCTAATCGGGGTCCAGACAACTCAGAGGGTTGAAGCGCTGTCCGGCGCGGCCAGCCCCTCCAGCGCGGCTGCAAAGCCCGCCGGTATGGGTACTGACCGCTTCTCCCGCTTGTTGATGCAGACGATCACAATGCGCCCGGCAGCCGCCTCGCGCCCTTCGCACGTCACCTCGAACCCCAACGTGTACGAGGTGCGTCCCAGCCGTTCCAGCCGCATTGTGATCCGCACCAGATCGTCATAGCGTAGCTCCGAGCGGTAATCGCACTCCACGTGCACCCGCGGAAAGCTGTATTCTTCCAGCGACGGACTGCTGAACGGGAAACCCGCCTCGCGCAGGAACTCCTGTTCGGCTACTTCAAAGTGCCGGAACATCGAGGTGTAATGGATGCGGCCCGATGCGTCCGTATCGACAAAGCGGATGCGCGTCTCCCAAACGAAGGGTTTTCCCACGCGTTCACCGCAGGTTGAACTTCTTCATCTTGTAGCGGAGCGTGTCGCGGGTGATTTTCAACAGCCGCGCCGCCTGGGTCTGGTTGCCGTTGGTCTTCTCCAAGGCGCGTACCACCAATCCGCGCTCGGCATCCTGAAGAGAAACGCCTTCGGAGGGGAAACTCTCCGGCGCCGCCGCCGCCGGCATGGCCAAGCTATCGCGGTTGACGCGGGTCAGCGTCAACGGCAAACTCTCGGGCTGCAGGAACGAGGAGTCTTCGAGAATCATCGCCCGCTCCACCGCATTGCGAACTTCGCGCACATTGCCCGGCCAGTCGTAATGCACCAGCATCTGTTCTGCCTGCGGGGCCAGGCCCAGAATCTGGCGCTTAAACTTGTGGTTGTAGTGCTCGATGAAGTGCCGTGCCAGCGGGAGGATGTCTTCCCGGCGCTCGCGCAGCGGGGGGATCTCGACGTGGATTACGTTCAGGCGGAAGTACAGATCCTGGCGAAAGGCGCCTTCCTTGACGGCTTCCTGAAGATTGCGATTGGTGGCCGCGATCACCCGGATATCCAGGTGGATGTCCTTCAACCCGCCCAGCCTCCGGAATGTCTGTTCTTCCAACACGCGCAGCAATTTCGCCTGCAGCATTACCGGAATCTCGCCCACTTCGTCCAGAAAAAGCGTTCCTTTATCCGCCAGTTCGAACAGGCCGCGCTTCTGCGACCGGGCGTCGGTGAAGGCGCCTTTCTCGAAGCCGAACAGTTCGCTCTCGAGCAGTGTATCGGGAATTGCCGCGCAGTTTATAGCGATAAACGGCTCCGTCTGGCGCATGCTCGAGTAATGAATGGTCTTCGCCACCATGTCCTTGCCCGTGCCGTTTTCGCCTTCGATGAGCACCGTCGCGGCTTCGCTCGCGGCCACGCGCTTCAGGAACAGGGCGATATCCCGCATCGACTGGGACTCGGCCACCATGTCCCGTTTCTGGGGCAGAAACTCGTCCGTGATGTCTTTGACGGTCGCCACCGTCCCTTGCAGTTCCCCGTCGTGGTCGAAGATCTGCTCGGTTCGGATCACCGCCAGCCGTTCCAGATTTCCCGCCGTGCGCAGGCGCACCGTGCCGTTTGCCAACGACAGTTGTGACGAGCCGAGTTGGATCCCACACCCGGCCTCACAAGGACCACAGTTAAACATTTCGCGGCAGTGCGTTCCGACCATCTCCTCGGCGCTCATGCCGAACATCTGTTCGGCCGCGCGATTCATTCCAGTAATCTGCATGTCGGTGTCGTACAGCACCAATGCATCCGAAAGATGATCGAAGACCGCTTCCAGAACGCGGGACTGCTGCCAGCTTTCGAGAAGTTTCGGCATGAAAGTTGTGTCTCTGTGAGCAGTTTACCACCGGGACGTTGTGGGAGTTGGGGGAAATGACTCAGCGAGCGAGCACGACTTTGGGTTCCCCAGCCCGCGCCGTAACCGGATCGTGTCTTGCAGATCGGAGGCGTCGCCCCTAAGTCTCGCGCTTCATTCAACATGCTGCTAACCCGTTCTCCCAACCGTTGCTACCAGATGCTGGCCGCGCACGTGCAGAGAAAATTGCGTCCGCTTTCAGAAGGAGGCTCCGATGTTCCGGCTGAAGAACGTCCTGTTCCCCGTCGATTTCTCGAACCGCTGCCGCGGCGCGGCACGCGTTCTGGACGCCTTGCATTCCCATTTTGACCTGGAAGTCACGCTCGCCCACGTGTTGCCGCCTCCCCATCTGGAGTACAGCATGGCGGACCTTGGCGGTGGCGTGATCCAGGAGTACACGCTCGCCCGCACCGAGCAGGCCCGCAAGGACCTGGAGTACTTCCTTGACGTGGAATTGCAGGCCTTCAAACTGCATCGCGTGCTGCTGGAAGGCGACCCAGCGCGCCGCCTGACTGAGTACGCCCAAAGCCGCCAGATGGACATGATCGTCATGCCCACCCACGGCTACGGCGGATTCCGCCGCTTCATGCTCGGCTCCATCACCGCCAAGGTGCTGCACGATGCCGAGTGCCCCGTGCTCACCGGCGTCCACATGGAAGATACGCCGGAGCCCGAAGAGATTCACATCCGCAAAGTCGGCGTCGCGCTGGATCTGAACGAAGCCTGCACCAATGTTTTGAAATGGGCGGTCTGCTTCGCCAAGAATGCCGGCGCCGAACTCGAAGTCCTGCACGTCACCCCTTCGATTGAAGGGATGTCCGGCGAGTACTTTGAGCCCAACTGGCGCGAGCGCTTTGCCGAGGAGGCAGGCGCGCGAATCGCCGAGATTCAGAATGAGGTAGGCATCAACGTTCCGGTCCGCATCAGCGCGGGCAACGTCCCCATGGAGGTGGCGGAACTGGCGAGGGCCAACGGTTGCGGCATGCTTGTCATCGGCCGCGGTTCCACCGGCGGCGTGTTCGGCCGCATCCGCGCCCATGCTTACGGCATCATCCGGCACAGCCCGTGCCCGGTCGTCAGTGTTTAAGTAACGGGCGGCGAACCTGACATAATCGCTGTCATGCGCCGGCGCGATTGGTTTCTCAGTTCCCTGGCTGCCGCCGTTCCGCCCCAGGCTTCCAACCTGGTGGAGCGGGAGAATCGCAAACCCGGCACGCGCGATTGGCAACTTACCGCCATCAGGCCCAACGCCGGGAAAGGATTTCGCACTTCGCTCGTCGAGGGCTACGCCTTCCGGCAATCGGTATCCGCCGGAGACCGGCTGCCCGTAGCCCTTAGCGCCCAGCCTGCGCGCCCCGTTCTGATCGACCTGTATCGCATGGGATACTACGGCGGAACGGGGGCGCGCCTGGTCGAAACGCTGGGGCCTATTTCCGTCTCCGCGCAGCCCGATCCCCCCATCGAGGACTTCCGCCTGCGCGCCTGCCGCTGGGAGCCGTCGCTGGAAATCAGGATTGGGAACGACTGGCTCAGCGGCGTCTACCTGGCCAAACTGCGCACCGTGCCCCAATCGAAACACGAGCACGCCTGGCAGAGCTACGTGATCTTCGTGGTTCGCGACAACCGCCGCGCCGGTATTCTTTTCCAGACTAGCGACAACACATGGGCGGCCTACAATCGCTGGCCTGACGACTATTCGCTTTACACCGATCCGCGCCACCCCTGGGCGCCGGAAATCGCCGTCAGCTTCGACCGGCCCTACGGCAAGTACCCGCAGATCTTCGCCGACCATCCGCTCACCATCGGCTCCGGCGAGTTCCTCCTGTGGGAGTTCCCGCTGGCCTACTGGCTGGAAATGCTCGGCTATGACGTCAGCTATGTATCGAATGCCGACATGATTGAGCCGGGCCAGTTTCTTCGCACCCGCGTCTTCCTCAGCGTGGGCCACGACGAATACTGGGACATACGGCAGTATGAGAATGCTCTGGCGGCCGTGAAAGCCGGGGTCAGCCAGCTCTATCTGAGCGGTAATGCCGTCTTCGGGCTGGCGCCGTTTCAGGCCGCGGCCGACGGCCGTCCCAATCGCATCCTCAACCGCCAGGGCATCTTCGGCGGGCTGTACGGCAACTTCCCGGAGTTCTTCAAATACCCCTTCCCACAGGAGGGGCCGCCCGCCAAGAAACTGATCGGCGCTCAGTCGGTGTATCCCTTCAACGGCGGCGGCGATTGGATCTGCACCCAGCCGCGCCACTGGATGTTCGATGGCACCGCGATGAAACGGGGCGATCGCATCGCCGGCCTGGTGGGCTGGGAGCATCACGGCGACCCGGCCGATATCGCCGGTCTGGAGGTGGTGGCGGAAGGCGACGTGCTGAGCGGCGGGGCGCGGCCGTCGTCCTATACCGCCACGATCTATCCAGGTCCCAAGGGCAATCTTGTATTCAACGCGGCCACCATCTGGTGGGCGCAAGGGCTGGCATCGCCGCCGGGCCATGTGCTGCCGTGGTCCCATTTCGTGCGTCCGCAAGGGCCGGACGCACGGGTGCAGCGGATTACGTCGAATTTGTTGAAGCGCGCGCTGGCCTAAAAAACCAGCCGCCCCGCCAATTGGATCGACCGGTTCAAGTTCGCCTGCGATGTAATCCGTCCGAAGTTCTGATCGGCCGGATTCACATTCGGTCCATTGAACTGCGCCCGGTTGAGCAGGTTGAAAGCCTCGGCGCGGAACTGGAAACGCACCCGTTCCACTATCGAGACATTCTTGATCACCGACATGTCCACGTTTCGCACGCCGTCGGCACGCAGATTGTCGAAGCGGCGCGGGAAGACGCGGCGGTTGCGGTCCAACTGCTGGGCCGCCACGGTATTGAAGGCCGCGCGGTTGAAGACATTGGCCACGTTGCGGGCGCTCCAGTTCATGTCTCCACCCAGGTAGATGGTGCCGTTGTTCGTCCACTCCACCGGCGGACCCGACTGGATGTTCCAGATGCCGTTAATCATCCAGCCGCCCACCAGGCGGTTGCCCCACGCCCCTACGTTCGACAGCAGCGGCTTACCCTTGCCGAACGGCAGTTCGTAGCCGCCGCTCAGGATGAATCGCAGTTTGCGGTCCTCATCGCCGATACGGTAAGCCAGGAACGGATCGGCCTCGTTCAGCCGGTCCACCGCCTCCATCATCTTCTGCCAGGTGAAGTTGGTCAGCAGGCTGAATCCGGATGCATAGCGCTTTTCAAACCGCACCATCATTTGGTGGAAGCGCGAGTAGCCGTTGGTATCGGCTTCCATGCGAACGCCGTTCTGGCCGTTGAACTGCGGGTAAGACCGCAGCAACTGCTCGGTGGATGTTGTGTTCCCGTTTAGGCCCGTCCCGGGGAGCAAGCCGCGGAACGGATTCGGCATCGTGGCAACGAGCCGGTTGATGTTGGCCTGGTCCCGCACCGGGCTGGTGGAGAGGAACTCCAGGGGAAGGTAGTTCAGGTCCCGATTCACCGCCAGTTGCGAACCATTCGAGCCCATGTAGCCGAGTTCCATCACCATGTTGTTACCCAGTTCGCGCTGGAGGTTGAAGTTCCATCTCCAGATGTAGGGCTGGCCCGGATTCGGATTCGCGAAAGTCACGTTCTGTCCCAGGAAGGTATCGACTCCCCGGCTGGATCCCACAGGCTGCTGGATGCCGTTCGGGAACGGATTCGACAGCGTGATCACCGGGCTGAGGAAGTTGTTAACGTCCGCCGCCACTGGCGTCTGCTGGCTAAAGCCAGGCTGCTGGATGCCAGTAGTGCCGAACGTCGAGTAGAACATGCCGATACCGCCGCGGATAACCGTTTTCGGCCCGATCGGCGACCAGCTAAAGCCGAAACGCGGCGCAAACGCCGCCGGATACGTCGTGTAGACCGAGCGCCGCCCGTTGCTGCCGGCGAACGTTACGCCGCCCAGCGGGTTGAACTGCGATGCGGGCAACAGCGGGGAAGGCGAAGCCGCATACGCCGCCTTGGCCGCGTTCGTCACGCCGTTGACCGCGCCGAAGTCAAAGCCGTTCAGGGAGCGGTCGTACCGCTCGATGGTGCCCGTCTCTTTTTCATAGCGCAGGCCCAGGTTCAAGCTCAGCGTCGAGCTCACACGCCAGTCGTCCTGCAGGAAGAAGGCATAATAGTTTGCGCTCTGCGTGCGAGTGGCGTTCACCTGCCAGTTGCCCCCCGTCGGCAGACCCATCAGCAACGCCGCCATATCCTGGCCATTTGGCGCCACCTGCGAGGCCAGGTTCTGCCGCGTCCAGTTTGCGTTGAACTCGTAACGGCCGCTGGAGTTGCCGAAGCCGTTCGAACTCTCCCGCTGTTGCCGCAGATCCGTGCCGAACTTCAGACTGTGCCTTCCGGTGATCTTGGTTGCCGCAAGAAAAATTTGGAACGTGTCGAAGGGCGTCTTGTCGCCGCCCGAGTCGCCGATCGACGTGCCGCCGTTCGACATCTCAATGCGCGGGAATACCCGCTTTGCGCTCGACTGCGCCAGGTTCGCCGGGAATCCCAGGCTCACGAAGTCGAAACCGTCATGGGGACGAATGCTGCCCTCGGTGAACCGTGTCCAACCCGCGCGCGTGTTCAGAATCAGGGTGGGCGTGAACGTGTACACATCGTCGAACGTCATGCCGTAGTTCACGCGCGACAGGAAGTTGCCCGTCACAATGTTCTCGAAGCGGTTTCCGCGATTCTCCACGCGGTCGTTCTGCCTCATGTTGAAGAAGAACTTGTGCCGGTCCGATACGTTGTAATCCAGGCGGCCCATATAGCTCGAAAACACGTCGGAGCGGACCGCGTTGGAAAAGAAGTTGTCGCGCCCATCCGGCCGCCCCACCGCATTGGGCTGCGGGTAGAAGTTCATGATGTTCTTGCCGACCGCGCTGATGCGGTTCGCGGGAATGATGTTGTTTGGGAATGGTTGCCTCTGTAGCACGCCATTTTGCAGGACGCCGGAATACGGATCGTAGATCTGGTAGACGGAGCCCTGCGCCAGCAGCGCCGAAAAGTCGCCGTTGCGCTGCGCCGCCGTCGGCACGGTGGAGAACGTCGGCTCCGGCTCGCTCTGGCGGATGCCTTCATAGGCAAAGAAGAAGAACAGCTTGTTCCGGCCGTTGAAGATCTTCGGCAGAATGATGGGACCACCCACCGTGCCGCCATACTGGTTGAACCGCGTGACGGCCTTCTTCTGCCCGGCCGCGTTCGTGAAGAACTGCGTGGCCTTTAGCGCCGACACCTGATTGAACTCATACAACGTGCCGTGGAAGTCGTTCGTGCCGCCCTTCATCACCACGTTCACCGTACCGCCGCTGGTATTGCCATACGCGGCATCCGGCTGGAAGGCTTCTACCTTCACTTCGCTCACCGCGTCCACCGGCGGGTTGTACGCCACGCGGCGGTTGCGCGTCATGTCCGGTGTGCCGTCAATCAGCAACTCATTAGTCTGCGATTGCCCGCCGCCCATCGAAAAGCCGCTCGGGCCGGCGTTATCAAAAGGACGGGTGAACCGCGGGTCGCTGGCCGGCGTCACGCCAAACGCCAACTGCGCCAGCGTCAACGGCGTGCGCCCGTTCATGGGGATGTTCTCCACCATGTTCGAACTGATTACCTGGCCCACCGAAGCCGTGGCCGTCGACAACAGACTGGCGTCCGCCGTCACGGTAACGCTCTCGGTCTGCGAGCCCACTTCCAGCTTCACGTCCTGCGTCAAACGCTGGTTGGTGCCAATCTGGATGCCTTCCTGGCTGTACTTCTTAAAGCCCGCCGCTTCGGCCGACAACGTGTACGGGCCCGGCGCCAGAAACGGCAGGGAATACTCGCCTTCGGCGCCCGTGCTTACTTCCGCGCGCGCACCGGTCTGGGTTTCGGTTACTACCACTTTTGCGCCGGCGATCGCGGCGCCGCTCGAGTCCATCACGCGCCCACTTAACGTGGACCGGAACTCCTGAGCGTATACGGGTAGAAGGAGGGAAGAGGCAATCAGTAAGCGGACTACTGCGGGAGTGTAACAAAACATGGTATCTCCTGAAGCTGCTGCGGACATTATGGCATACGATTTTCTCGCGCTCCATCCCCGACTCCCTGTAGACCTACACTGGAAAGTGCCCATGCAGCCAGCCTATCCGGCGCAGTTTAGTGATAGCGCCTCACCACCGCAAATGGTGCAGGTAATCCTTGCCCCGCACGGCGTTGCCATCCAGCCGGCGGAGGGGCCGCAACTTTGGTGGCCTTTCGAGCACACGCAGGTTCACGAGGCGCCCCAGCGCGTGCGGATTACACGCGGTCCGCAGGTGCTCACAATGGAAGGCGAACCGCTGCTCGCCGAATGGCGCCGCATTCGCAACAGTGGGAAGCGAGAGTTGCACCTCGCCGTCAGTCTGGTGATCGCCGCGGTGGTGGTGATCGGCCTGTTGCTAGGCGGGATCTACTACGGGCTTTCCTTCGCCGCATCGGCGATCGCGAAGCTGGTCCCGCTTAGTACGGAGGAGACGCTGGGCCGCGCGGCGCTGGAGAGCCTTGCGCCGCGATCCAAGCGCTGCCTGGACCCCGCGATCACCCGCATCGCCGAAACCCTCCGCGCCACCCTGCCCGATTCCCCATACACCTTCCGGATCTATGTCGCCAATGACCCCACCATGAACGCCTTTGCCGCGCCCGGCGGCTACATCGTAATCTTTCGCGGCCTGCTGGATAAGACCCGTAAACCCGAGCAAGCCGCGGCCGTACTGGCGCACGAGATGCAGCATGTGGAGCATCGCCACAGCGTGAAGGGGATGCTGCGCGGCGTCTCGATCTGGCTGGCGCTGGCGCTGCTGACCGGCGACCCCACCGACACCCTCGCCGCCATCGCCGGCAACCTTGGCTCGCTCCACTACCAGCGGGCCGACGAGCAGCAGGCCGACCGCGATGGCCTGGAGATGCTCATCGACGCCGGTATTGACCCGCAAGCCATGGTGGGCATGCTGGAACTGCTGGATCAGATAAGCGGCGACATGCCGCGCGCCGCGAAGTACCTGTCATCCCATCCGCTCACTGGTGACCGCATCGGCGACATCCGCCAACGCGCCGCCCGCGCCAATACGCGCGTCAAACCCCTGCTTCCGGGACATCGCTGGCCCCCGGATCCAGCGGCCTGTGTGGCCGAGCGCGATCCCAAGCTTTGATGTAATCCGGTACCGCCGCGCTCTGCTCGCCGTCGGGGATAGGAGCGCTTGGCTGTAGGGATAGCGGGAGCACGCCCGCCCACACCGGCAGGGCGTAGTCTTCGGCGTCGTCTTTGGGACCGCCGGTCCGTATCTTGCCCGATGCTTCCTCAATGGTGAACGCCAGCACGAGCGTGGCTTTCAACTCCTGGGCCGTCGGGGGCCGCACGTCATCCCAGCGGCCGCGGATCACGTTCTCCGAGATGAGCGCCAGGACGCGGTTCTTCTCTTCGTCTCCTTCGACGGCTTTCGCCGTGCCAAAGCAAACGGCGCTGCGGTAGTTGATGGAGTGATGAAAGGCGGAGCGCGCCAGCACCAGGCCGTCGACGAGCGTGACCGTGATGCACGCCGCGATGCCTTCCTTCAGTTGACGAAGCATGCGGCTGGCTGCCGAGCCGTGCAGATAGAGCGTATTCCCTTCGCGGGCATAGAGGGTAGGGATTACGAACGGCTGTGCGTCGACATTGAACGCGACATGGCAGAGGAACGCCGCGTCGAGAATGGCGTGAATGGAGGCCTCGTCGTAGCGGCCCCGGTCGGGAAGACGGCGAACCTGATTGCGCGACATGTTCCACCATACAACGCGGACACGGGGGCGGGAGTTTTGCTATATCTCAGGCGTGTTGTTTCTTATTTTGGTGTGGTTCGTCTTTATATCGTCGGCCTCTGCGCAGCCGGTGACGTTTACAACACGTTTCGTGTGGGGGGACGGAAGGACGGTTGTTCAATCATCCGACGGGCTCTCACGGATTGACCTGATCTCTTTCCCTGGGCCTCACACACTACCGGTTAACAACACGGATTTCTCGTACGCCCTCATTGGGCAGATCCGCGGAACCCGCAGAACCGGCAGCCGTGCTTCCGGCCAGTTGATTGTTGAGATCAACACCGGCGCTGGTTCTGATCTACGCATCCCCGTTTCGCTAAACACCGAGGATCCAAACGACACGGGCCCCCCCGTCTGGTCGCTGGGATACGAGAAGGATGGTGTGTACTTCTCGCTGGCGGAAGGCCCTGTCATTCCCACGCATGCCACTGAGTTTGTAATGTATGCGTACAGCCAAACCATCTTGTCGGGCGCACGGAAACTGCTGAAGATGGACGCATGGCGAGAAAAGCTGGAGCAACAAGAGCAGAAGTGGAAGCGATCGTGAGCAAGTTCAGGCAGAGCCGACTCACGCGGCGCGAGTACTGTGAGCGGGAAGGCATCACCGTACACATGCTGGACTATTACCAGCGGCGACTGTCTAAGCTGAGCGAGCGCGATAGCAGCGCAAAGGCGAAGCCCAGCAGGCCGGAATCACGGATGCCGAGACTGGCCAGAGTGGAACTGCGCAGCGAGACCATCGCGGCGGTGACACCAACTGGTTTCACCATGACAGTGTGCAACGGGCGGCGAATTGAAGTGAACGGCTGGGGGTACCGGGACCAGGATCTTGCCCGGCTGATCCAAGTGGTGGAGCGGGCGTAAAGGGCAGCGATGTTCGGCCTCAGTGTAGCGACACGAATCCACATCGCGCTCGATGCGGTAGATATGCGGCGGAGCTTCAACGGGCTGTACGGATTGGTGCGGGACCATTTAGGAGAAGATCCGCTGAGCGGCCATGTCTTTCTGTTCAGCAACCGTACGCGGACAAGGGTGAAGGCGCTGGTATGGGATGGAAGCGGGTTGTGGGTCTGCGCCAAGCGGTTGGAGCGCGGATGTTTTCACTGGCCGGTAGAAGAGCAAGGGGCAGCCGCGAGCGGCAACGGCAAGAGCGTGGTGATGCGGCCGGAAGAGTTGGCGATGCTGCTCAACGGGCTCGATCTGAAGGCGGTGGAGCGGCGCCGGAATTGGTATTCGAGCCCTAATGCGGCGTAGCGGGCGGGGAGAACATTTTCTGCAAGGAATGTTTGGAAAAGGCTCGTATTAGCGGGCGTTTGCGCTTATACTTGTCTTTCATTCTCACTTGCACGCTTACTCTGGCGCCCGGCAGCGAAAATGGTCTCCCAACTCGAACAACAGCAACGGCAACAGATCCAGACTCTGGAGTACGAGTTGCAGCGCGCGCAGTTGGTGATCGAGTCGTTGCGCGAGCAGCTTCGCTTGGAGCGGGTGAAGTTTCTCGGCCCGAAGAGTGAGACGTTGAACGATCTGCAACTGCGGCTGCTCATCGAAGAAGAACCTGGCGTGTCGGCTGAGGAAGTGGAAGCCGAAGCCAGGCGTGAACCACTCCAGCCACTACCGCCGCCACTCGAGAAGAAGCGCCGCCCCCATCCAGGAAGACGGCGGCTGCCGGAGCATTTGCCGCGCGTGGAGGAAGTGATCCCGGCGCCGGCGCGGCCGTGTCAGGAATGCGGCGGAGAGATGAAGACAATCGGCTACGACGAAAGCGAGTTGCTGGATGCGGAGCCGAGAAAGTACTTCGTGCGCGTAGTCAAGCGGGAGAAGAAGGCGTGTCCTTGCTGCAAGCAGGGTCCAGTGTTGATGGAGGAGTTGGCGCCTCGGATTGTGGAGAAGGGCCTGGCGAGCGACCGCGTCGTGATCGACACGGTGATCGCAAAGTACTGCCATCATCTGCCACTGTACCGGCAAGAGGAGATCTGGAACAGCGAAGCGGGAGTGAAGATGGGGCGCGCGACGCTGGACGGTTGGGTGATGCGAGTGGGCGAGTTACTGGAACCGTTGGTGGCGGCGATGCGGCGGGAACTGCTAATGAGCGGATACCTGCAAGCGGATGAGACAACGGTGCCGGTACAGATGCGAGACAAGCGTGGGGAGAACCATCAAGCGTACTTGTGGCAGTACGGCAAACCATGGGGCGAAACAGTGTTCGACTTTTGCATGAGCCGGGAGCGAGCCGGACCGGCGAAGTTTCTTGAAGGCTGGACGGGGATTCTGCAAACCGACGGCTATCAGGCTTACGAGGGAGTCGGCGGCGCGGGAGTCGTGCATGCCGGCTGCTGGACGCACGCGCGGCGGTATTTTGTAGATGCCGTGAAGGTGAACAAGGAAGATGGCGAGGCCGTGAAGATGGTCTTGCGCATGGATGCTTTGTTTGTGGTCGATCGGGGGGCTCGGGAGAAGGGACTGACTGTTGCGGAGCGGGATGAGCAGCGGCGGCAATTTTCCATGGAGTGGGCCGGCGAGATTCATGCGGAGTGCTTGAAGCTGCGCCCAACGGTGTTGCCGCGAAGCGCGCTTGGCAAAGCGGTGAACTACACGCTGAACCAATGGCCGAAGCTGAAGCGATGTTTCGAGTACCCGGAAGTAGAGTTGTCCAACAACCTGGCGGAGAATTCGATGCGGCCGCTGGCTTTGGGCCGTAAGAACTGGCTGCACGTGGGGAGTCAACAGTCGGGGCCGAAGGTGGCGGCGATATTGTCGATCGTCGAATCCTGCCGCAGGTTGAAGATTCCCGTGCGGGACTACCTGCTCGACGTGCTCCCTGGCATGGCACAGCGGAAACTCTCCGAGATTGCTACTCTCACTCCCGCTCGCTGGGCTGCCGCACGGGTCTAACCTGGGATCGCTATACGCATACTTTGTAATCAACGTGCGTGCCCGCCTCACACGCGCCGTTGTCCGCGTTCCAAACGCCGTCACTGTGGTGTGTTCCAGTATTCCCATCACTACCTTTTTGACCTTTGATGTCATCACCCCCGAGAACGTTCCCGTGCTAGCGCGGCCGCTTTCGGACTTTGACAGCATCGGTCCTGCAGGGCCCGGCAAAGCAACGTACTGGTACGGCACACAGTTCTTGGGTGAATGTGTCGACGGTCGCACCGCACTTCTGCCAGTGGATGCCGAAGGTGTCGGACGCGGGTGGGCCACAATTATCTACGCGTATCGGCCCTTCTCATTCAGTGTGTCTCCATCGGAAATCACCTTCAGCTATACACGTGGAGAACCTAACCCTCCGTCACAGATCGTCACTATATCCAGGCAACCTGACGCTATCATCGACTGGAATACGGGGCTCTTCGATACGAACTGGCTTTCGATTGCCCCAACACGCGGCTCGCTTTATCCTGGCACCTCTGGAAACGGTTCAATCCTGGTGCTGACGCCAAACATGTCAAACAAGAGTGCTGGCTTTCATTCAACAACTATCAATCTGGGATTAGTCCAGTACGGCAGCTACGTTACGATCAAGGTCAACTTCTACGTCGCCGACCAACCCGGCTCCCTAACCGCTACCCCATCACCCACCAACGGCGGCACCATCAACATCCCCGCCGCCCCCATTGTCAACGGCAACAAAATCACCCTCGATGCCCGCCCCAACCCTGGCTACTCCTTCGTCCGCTGGTCCGGCGCCATCGCCAACACGGCCAACCCCGTCGAGTTCGTCGTTAACGGCCGCATGAACATCACCGCCGAATTCGCCTACACCGGCGCCGGGTGCGGCATCACCCTCTCCCCCACCCTCCTCCAGGCCCCCGCCTCCGGCAACATCGGCCGCATCGACGTCTCCACCACCTCCGGCTGCACCTGGGACGTCACCCAACTCCCGTCCTGGCTCACCATCCGCAAATCGGCCAACTATCTCAACTACCGCATCGACGCCAACCCCTCGGCACTCGCCCGCCAGGCCACCATCCTCATTGGCAACGCGCCCGTCGACATCCGCCAGGTGGGCGAATCCTGCTCCTCGCTCCGCGTCCAACGCCCCGACGCCTTCGACTCCACCACATCCACCCGCAACGTCAACGTCACCGCCGACCCGGCCTGCAGCTACATCGCCGGCCGATCGGAAAACTGGCTCAGCGCCGCCACCTCCGCCATCACCGGCAACCAGACCCTCCCCATCACCGCGCAAGCCAACGGCACCGGCGCCCCCCGGCTCAGCACTTACTTCATCGGCGGCCAGCGGCTCGCTATCCTGCAGAAGCCCGTCGCGCCAGTGCTGCCCTACACCGACGTCACCGCCGCGCACTCCCTTGGCGAATACATCACTCTCCTCCAACGCAACAACATCGCCGACACCTGCGGTACCAATCTCTTCTGCCCCGAGCGAGCCATCACCCGTTCCGAAGCCGCACGCCAGATCGTCATTGCCGTCCTCGGCACCGCCGACTTCACCCCCGGCCCCGCCACCTTCACCGACGTGCCCTCCACGCATCCCCACTTCGGGTGGATCCAGAAACTCGCCGAACTCGGCATCACCAACGGCTGCACCGCTACCACCTTCTGCCCCGACGCCGCCGTCACCCGCGGGCAGATGGCCGCCTTCCTCGTCAGAGCCCGCGGCGGCATCACGGCCACCGAAGCCTTCCCCTTCCGCACCGCGCCCATTTTCACCGATGTCGCCACCACCAACACCTTCTTCAGCCACGTCCAGAAGCTATTCGATTGGGGCATCACGAACGGCTGTACCACCACCACCTTCTGCGTCGATGAGACCACAACGCGCAGCCAAATGGCCACCTTTTTGTCGCGAGCCTTCCTGGCGCGGTAAACCTGTAGAGTGAAGATCCATCTCATCGACGGCACCTACGAACTGTTCCGCTACTTCTACGCCGTGCCGCCGTCACCCGATACGTCAGGCATGGAGGCCGGCGCCGTACGCGGTGTGCTCGGCAGTATCCTCCAACTGATCGAATCCGGTGCCACGCATATCGGCGTCGCCACCGACCACGTCATCGAATCCTTCCGCAACCAGCTCTACGCGGGCTACAAGACCAGCGACGGCATCGACCCCAAACTGTGGGCGCAGTTCCCCCTATTGGAAGAGGCTCTG
Organism: uncultured Candidatus Solibacter sp.; assembly: GCA_964385495.1. Lineage (GTDB taxonomy): Bacteria > Acidobacteriota > Terriglobia > Bryobacterales > Bryobacteraceae > CADEFT01. The sequence continues at coordinate 3,713 of CAYLPH010000102.1, read as the reverse complement.
CAAGCCATGGGCGTGAAGGTATGGGCCATGGTCGATTTCGAAGCCGACGATGCCCTCGCCGCCGCGGCCGCCCTTGCCGCCCCGCTCCCCGATGTCGAACAGGTGCTGGTCTGCTCGCCCGACAAAGACCTTGCCCAGTGCGTGCGCGGCACCCGCGTCGTGCAGTTCGATCGCCGCCGCAACATCCTTCGCGACGAAGCCGGCGTGCGCGAAAAATGGGGCATCCTGCCGCAATCCATCCCCGACTGGCTGGCCGTGGTGGGCGACACCGCCGATGGCTTCCCCGGCCTGCCGGGATGGGGCGAGAAGGCCGCCTCCGCCATGTTCGCCGCGCATCCTCACCTGGAAGACATTCCGAAGGATATCCGGCAATGGCCGCCAGGTATTCGCGGGGCGCAACGCTTGGCTGGCGTGTTGCAATCCCAGTGGCACGATGCGCTGTTGTTCCGGACTCTGGCCACCCTGCGCACCGATATCTCCGTATTCCACACCCTGCAGGAACTCCACTGGCAAGGCCCCACCGCCGCCTTCGCCCCGCTTTGCGCGCGGCTGCAAGCGGAATCGCTCGCCGAACGCGCCGCCCGTATCAGCCGGTGATCTCCGGCTGGATCTCGCCCTTCGCGTTGAACCCGCGAATATCGGCCTGAAATGCCGATTTCGGACACGACAGCCCGCCGCTCCGCAGATCGTAGTCGAATGGGATCGTCGTCCCTGGCCGCCCTGCTGTGAACTGGAAAATGCTCACACCCTTCCAGCCCACAAACTCATGGAATAAACGTGAGCCGGTTGAAAACTGCACCCGGATCAGATCGGCCGATTCGCCGTCGCGCAGCGATTGCAGCAGCCGGTCGCATCGCACGAACCGAAAGCCCTCCAGCCGCCCCAAGGGCAACACGAAGAGCGTCTCATCGGGTGACCACAGCCGGAAAAAATTGCTGTTCGGAATGCGCAGCGTGTCCGGGTCCGACGGCACCAGTTCCTGCCAGTCCCCCGTCTTGTCATTGCGAAAGCGCAGCAGGTCCACCGAGGAGTAGCGGCTCTCGGCATCCACCGATTGCCCGATAAACTCGCAGGTGAGGCCGAAGCGAGCATTTGTCTGCCTGGCCAGCACCCGTACCTTGTCCTTCTCGCGCGTGCCGCAGCCGCCTGCCATCCCAAGCACGGTGGTGGCGAACACACGGCGCGTACAAGTACAAAGATCGGAGGGCCTCATGGCTTCTCCTTATCTTCGCACTTGCCCTACCCTTGCCGGTACTCGCGCAGCGCTTCTTCGATCACATCGAAGCCTAACCCAGGCAGATCCGGCGCCAGAATATGACCCTGCTCCACACGGTACATCTCTTTATTCCGGATCACCTTCAGCCCCGGCGCCCATTGCTGTTGCGGAAGTAGCGGCGGCGTGACCAGCGCCACCTCCTGCCACTCGGATCCAATCGCGAAGGTCGCCTGCAGCCATCCGGCCAGCATCAGGCCCATCGTCCCATGCAGGATACAGGGCACGTGATAACCGTCGGCCATCATCGCCACCTTGCGGCACGTCAGAATACCGCCGCTACCGCGACCCTCCGGCTGCACAATGTCATAGGTGCGGTTCACCAGGCACTTCTGGAAGTCGCGCACGCCAACGTATCCCTCACCGCCCGTAATCGGCAGGTCCACCATCGACGCCAACCGCGCCGGCGATTCGAAATCGTCGCGCGCGAAGGGCTCCTCCAGCCAATACGCGCCCGCGCGCTCCAACGCCCGTGCCACCTTCAACCCCGTCTCGAAGCTCCACACCGTCTGCCCGATCGATACCGGCTGATGCGCCGTGCGATCAAACATAATGGCGAAGTTCGCATCGGTGGCATGGCGGATCTCGGCGCACGCGTCGGCATCGTCAATCGGGTTCGGACGCCACGCCCGGATCTTCATCCCCACGTAGCCGGCCTTCTTCAACCGGACGGCCTGGTCCGCCTGCTCCTGATAGGTGATGTGCTGTTGATCGGCTTTGCCCTTCCACACGCACGTCACGTAAGCCTTCACGCGCGTGCCGCCGCCGCCCAACAGGCGATACACCGGCTGCTTGGCAATGCGCCCGATGGCATCCCAGAGCGCATGCTCCACGCCGCCCCACTTCTCCAATCCGTTATCCAGGTGCCGCTCGATGGCGAACAGATCCTGCCCCACCAGCAACTGCCGTACCGCCGGCAACTGCGCTACCGGAGGACCGGCAAACGAGAAGCCCTTCACACCTGCATCGGTAGCCACCTCCACCACCGTATAGGCATGGTTCAATCCGGCTTCGGCTTCATCCTTCGTCACCGGGATGCGGATGTTGTAAATCTCGATGCCCGTGATGCGCACCGGCTTGGCTTGCGCCGCCAGCGCCGCAAACGGCAGGGTACAAAACAGGCGGCGGCTAAGCACGGCGATACTCCTGCAACGCAGCTTCGTCCACATCCAAACCCAATCCCGGCGCCTCCGGCAGGTATACCCAGCCGTTCTCAATCCGCCACGCCTTCTTGTTCTTCAATAGCACCTCACCCGGCGCCCATTCTTCGGTCGGCAGATTCGGTCCCGCGCCGATCATCTCCTGCCATTCGCAATTCGTCATCGAGCAGCCTGCCTGGATATAGCCCGCCAGCGAGAAGCCTCCCGTGCCGTGCTGGATGCAAGGCACGCCGAACGACGCCGCCAGTGTCGATATCTTCTTCGCCGCCCAAATACCCCCGCAGATACGCGTGTCCGGCTGCACCACGTCGTAAGTCTTGTTGTGCAGGAACCCCGCGAACTCGTATAGCGTCCGGCCCAACTCGCCGCCCGTGATCAGAATGTCCACCTCCGCCGCCAGCCGCGCCGGACCCTGCAGATCCTGCCCATCGAACGGCTCTTCCAGCCAATAGGCGTTGTGCTTCTCCAACCCGCGCGCCACCTTTAGCGCCGTCGGGTAATCCCAAACCCAGCCGGGACGAACCGCAGTGCGGTCCAGCATGATCTTGAAAGATGGACCCACCGCCGCGCGAATCACGCCGACCGCATCCACATCGTCCATCGGCCGCGGCCGCCACGCCCGGATCTTGATCGCCTGATAGCCGTTGTTCTTTAACCGCAGCGCGAACTCCGCCTGCCGCTCATACGGTACATCGGACTGATCCTGCTTGCCGGGAAATACCGTCGTGCGATATACCCGCAGGCGCTCGCGAGCCTTACCCAGCAACTCCGCCACGGGCCGCCCCGCGAGCCGGCCGATCGCATCCCACATGGCATGTTCCACGCCCGACCAGCCCTGCGTCCGCGACTCGCCCGAGTTCATCTGCAGCCGCCGCATGTGGCGATCCATGGCGAACAGATCGTCGCCCACCAGCGTTGGCTTCACCCAACCATTCAACAGGTCCGGCGCGATGCCGATAAAGGATGTGCCGGTAACGCCCGCGTCGGTATGCACGCGCGTCACGGGATAGCGGTACGCCTTCAACGGATCCGGCGAGCCGCCATCCGGCACCTGTACCACGAAGCTTTCGATGTTGGTGATCTTTACGGATGCTGCGGCCACAGTCGTGGCAATGCCGCCCAGTAGGCCCGCCAACGCTCCACGGCGCGTCAGGCCCCGATTCTCTGGATTTCGCACCAGTGCATTATATGCGCTTTTGCTATTAACTTCGCTACCATGCACACCGAGGGGTGCTTAACCGTTTTGGGGGAAGTGGGAGGAAGAAACCGGTAGGGTGTGG
>CAYLPH010000101.1:0-24268 GCA_964385495.1 uncultured Candidatus Solibacter sp. | reverse complement strand
TGAAAACACGTCGGCGGGCGCGAGGCGATGGAAGATACCGGTGAATCCCGTTAACGAGATGGTTAATAGGCGCGCGGGCAAGTACGGTATGCTCTGCCAATGGCCTCCCGATCGCTCTCCCGCCGGGCGTTGTTCACCGTTGGCGCCGGCAGCCTGCTGGCACAATCCCCGCCGCGCCGGTTTATCATCGACTCGCACGCGCACTACGAGAACAAAGCGGACTACTTCGACCGGCTGGAGCGGCACTACACGCCGCGCAACGCCATGGTCTGCGTGAACGCGTTTATGCGTGACTTCGATGCGCTCAGCCAGGCGTCCAAGCGGCTCCCGAATCTGGTGATCCCGTATGGGCGTGTGAATCTCGATGAGCCCTCGGCGTACCAGCAGATCGAGAAGTTCGCCGGCGCCGGGTTCCGTGGCATCAAGATGCATAGCCCGGTGGCGAACTGGGACGACGCGCGGTACTTCCCTTTCTATGAGCGGCTGCAGCGGAATAAGCTGGTAGCACTGTTTCACACGGGCATCGGCTCGCATACCGAAGGAGTGCAGTTCACCTCGATGGAGCGCATGCGGCCGTCGTACATGGACACGCTGACGCGGGCCTTTCCGGAGCTGTACATCCAGGGCGCGCACCTGGGCAATCCCTGGTATGAAGAAGCGGCCGAGGCCGCGCGTTGGGGTCCGCGCCTCTACTTCGACGTGACCGGGTCGACGCTGATCAAGAAGGCCAAGAGCCTGGAAGACTTCAAAAAGTACTTGTGGTGGGAGGGCAGCGGCCTGCATAGCTCCCCTCATGCGGTGTATGCCTTTGAGAAGCTGCTATTCGGAACCGACGAGCCGCCGGAGAACCTGGATACGGTAATCGGCCGTCATGAGGCGCTGTTCCAGGCCTGCAACGTTCCGGAGGCGAGCCGCGCGAAGATCTACGGACTGACACTGGCGGGCATCCTCGGGATCAAGCCGAGATGAAGCCACCGCTGCGGCACCTGCGCTGGTACATCGGCGCCATCCTGTTTCTCTCCACCGTCATCAACTACATCGATCGCCAGACGCTGAGCGTGCTGGCGCCGTACATCAAGACGGAGATGCAGTGGGACAACTCCACATTCGCGCTGCTGATCATCTCGTTCCGGGTTGCCTATGCGCTGGGGCAAAGCCTGTCGGGGCGCTTCCTGGATCGCGTTGGGCTGCGCAAGGGATTGACGATCGGCGTGGCGTTCTATTCGGTGGCGGCGATGCTGACGTCGTTCGGGACGGGCCTGCGCAGCCTCTGCGCGATGCGGTTCCTGTTGGGCCTGGGCGAATCGGCGAACTGGCCAGGGGCGGCGAAGGCGGTGGCGGAGTGGTTCCCGCGGCGCGAGAGCGGATGGGCGGTGGCGCTGTACGATAGCGGGTCGGCAATTGGCGGCGCGGTGGCGCCCTTCCTGGTGCTGTTCTTCTATCACCAGTTTGGGAGTTGGCGGCCGGCGTTTCTGTTGACGGGATTGCTGGGGCTGCTATGGATCCCGCTGTTTCGCGCGTTCTATTTCAAGCCGGAGGAGCATCCGCGGCTGTCGGTTTCCGAGCGCGAACTGATTCTCAATGGACGCGGCGATACGGCCCGCGAGCCGGAGCCTTCCCTGCCCTATCGCACGCTGCTGCGGCTCCCGCAGACGTGGGGCATCATCGGCGCAAAGGCATTGACGGATCCGGTGTGGTACTTCATCACGGACTGGTTCACGCTGTATTTGGTCTCGCGCGGGTTCCGGCCGGAGCAAAGTCTGCTGGCATTATGGGCGCCATTCCTGGCGGCGGATCTGGGCAACTTCGCCGGTGGCGGCGCTTCGAGCTGGCTGATCCAGCGCGGGTGGAGTACTGGCGCGTCGCGGCGGTTAGTTGGACTGGTGTGCGGCATCGGGATGAGCGCGCTGGGCGGCACGCTGCTGTTTCCGTCGTTCGAGGCGATGGTGCTGTGCTTCTCGATTGCGACGTTCGCCTATGCGGGCTTCTCGACGATTGTCCTGATCCTGCCGGCGGACCTATACAAGCGGGGCAGCGTGGCGTCGGTAAGTGGGATGAGCGGAACCGGCGCGGGTATTGGAACGATTGGGGCGACGTATCTCACGGGCGTGGTGGCGGACCGCGTGTCGTTCGAGCCGATTCTGACGGTGGCGGCGATTGTGCCACTGCTGGCAACGGCGATCCTGCTGGCGCTGGTACGCGACGGCAAGGCCACTCGCGAGGGAGTCCTGAACCCGTTCTAAAAGGGCGCCGGACCAAGGCGGCCGCGCAGACCATCGCACAGGCCACGCCAGGCGGCGCGGGCCTTCTCGCCCCGGCGCGGCTCGAACAGCATCACCTTAATCATCTGCTTGACCAGTGCCGCCAGAAAAAACAGCGAGTAGCCGGGTAACCGCCCGGCGTAACGCGTGCAGACATAGATCCAGTTGCGCACGATATAGTAGCGGCGCAGCGGTGGATAGTTCTCGATCATGACGGGAATGCCCAGCACGCGGACCCGCTCCGGGTTTCCCCAGTGGTGGACCAGACCGGGCCGGAGGCTGAGCAGCACCTTCCAGCCTAGTGTTTTCAGACGCCAGCAGTACTCGTGGTCCACCCAGTCGATGAAGAAGTCGCTGCGAAACGGGCCGGCGGCGGCGAAGGCTTTCAGCCAGAGCAGGGATCCGGAGGTAATGACGAATGCTACGTCGCGCGTGCCGGAGCCCTGGTGAACTCCCTGCCGGCCAGCGCCGATGAGTGCGGCGCCCGGGTGCCAGGCTTCGCTGAGCCCCGCGACGAGGCCGGGCAGAACCGCGGTGTCCTGGTCGAGGAAGAGCACCCATTGGAAGCCCTGCGCTATCGCCCACTCACAGCCTTGGTTGAGAGCGGCGGCTTGCCCCAGGTTAGTGGCGTTAGCGATGACATCCACCCCGATTAGTTCGATGGTTCGGGGTGCGTTGTCGATGACCAGCACGCGGGCCACCTGTGGACGGACGTCGTCGACAAGAGTGGGCAGCGTGGCGGGCGGGTGATAGGTGACGATGACCGCCGCCACCTGCTCCTTTGACGGCCGCATGAAGCTTCAGGCGCGGGCCGGGACGGGAGCGAAGGGCAGCGACCGCGGCCGGTAGCCGGTGGCCGCGAAGACGGCATTGGCCATCGCGGGCGCCACGGCAATGATTGGCGTTTCGCCGGCGCCGATGGGCGCGGCATCCTTCTTATCCACCAGCACGATCTCCATCTTCGGGGGAACGTCGTGGAAGCGAGGCACCTTGTAAGCGGAGAATCGCGCGTTAGTGATCCTGCCCTGCTCAAACCGCAGGCCTTCCCCGAGCACCGCGCCAAGACCCATGACGATGGCGCCTTCCACCTGCTGGCGCAGGTTCAAGGGGTTGAGAATCGCGCCGCATTCATAGGCTTCGCAAATCTCCAGCAGGCGCGGCAGATGCGTGCGCGGGTCGATCTCGATCTCGACACAAGCCGCGACGACGGAGTTCTTCTCCAGGCCGCAGGCAAGCCCGACGCCGCGGTTGGGGATCTTCTTCGCCACCCGATCCTTCCAGCCAAACTTCCGGGCGGCGGCCTGCAACACTTCGCGAATGCGATCGTTGTCGAGGTGCTGTAGGCGGAACTCGAGCGGATCTATCTTGGCGGCGAGCGCGAGTTCGTCGATGTGAGATTCGCGGGCGAAGTTGTTGGCGGTGGAGGCCAGCGCGCGGTAGGAGCCCTGGCGTAGCGGCGAATCGCTGGGCAGGAAGCGGATGCGATGGTTCGCGGATTTGTACGGGCTCTCGATGGCGGAGCCGCCGGAGTTGATGTTGGTGAAGTCCCAGGCGGCGATGGCGTTGTTTTGGTCCAGCGCGGCGCGGACTTCGATGACGGCGGCGGGGCGGCAATAGGCCCAGGTGAACTCCTCGGCGCGGGTCCAGCGCAAGGAGACGGGCTTCTCGGCGGCGCGGGCCAGGCGCGCGGCTTCGAGCGCGGCTTCTCCCGTATGCTTGCCGCCAAAGCCGCCGCCGAAGTCGGGCACCAGCACCTTCACTTTCGCGGCGGGGATCTGGAAGGCCTGCGCGAGTTGATCGCGCACGGAGAAGGGGTTGCTGGTTCCGGTCCAAACAGTAAGGCTGCCATCGCGCCATTCGGCGACGGCGGCGCGCGGCTCCATGGGGGCGTGTTGGATGTAAGCGGCGGTGTAGGTGGCTTCGAGCTTGCGTTGGGCCTGTTGGAGAGCGGCTTCGGCATCGCCTTGCTGGATAGGCCGGTTACGTCCGGAGGCCGCTCCGGCTTGAGCCTTGGCCTTCAGATGATCAAAGAGGTTCACCGAGTTTACGGGAGTGGTGGGCACGTCCCACTTGGCCGTGGCGGCAATCTTCTGCATGGCCTGGCGGGCGGCGAAGGAGGTGGTCGCGGCACAGCCCACGAAATCGCCATCGCGCACGGCAATCACATCGCCAGCGGCTTTCTCATCCACGGAGAGCAACTTCGCGCCGAATGCCGGGGCTCGCAGAACGGCGCCGTACAGCATGCCTTCGCGTTGGATATCGGAGGGGAACTGGTGCGATCCGGTGACAATGTCGCGGCTGTTCAGGCGCACTTGCGGAGTGCCGAGCAGCTTCCAGTCCGCGGGCGCGATGGGCTTGGCCGAGTTGTCGAGTTCCCCGCGCACGGTAGCGGCGGCGCGGCGCACGGCTGGTATGGTGCGCGGCGTCGTGCCGCTGCCTGCCGTAATGCCATCGTTAGGCACCTGGCTGGTGTCGGCCATCAGCACGGTCACGCGCGAAAGGGGGACGCCCAACTCCTCAGCGGCAGCCATGGCGACCTCGGTACGAGCCCCCTGCCCTTCCTCGATCTTGCCGGTCAACACCGTATAGTGGCCGTTCTGGCCAACGTGGATGCGGGTTTCCGGCGCGGCATTCTGCGCATCGGCGGCGAAGACGAACAGCAGGCCGGCGCCTAGGGATTGGAGGAACTGGCGGCGGTCCGGCGTGAAATGGTAGGCGAGATCCTCGCGCAGTTCGTACCGTTCGAAGTCGAGTACGCCGTTCATCGCCCGTCACCTCCGCTAACGGCGTCGTTGGCCGCGCGATGCACGGCGGCGACGATTCGCGAATAGCCACAGCAGCGGCAGAGGCTGCCATCCAGGGTTTGGATGATCTGCGCTTCGGTGGGACGCGGGGTGGCTTCCAGCAGGGCGACGGTACGCAGGATCATGCCGCCGGTGCAGTAGCCGCATTGCAGGGCCCCCTCTTCGAGGAACGCCTGCTGGACGCGATGAAGAACCGGCCCCGGCGCGAGGGCTTCGATGGTCGTGATGCGGCGGCCGGCGGCGTTCTTCACCGGCAGCATGCAGGTGATGGCGGGCTTGCCGTCCAGCAGTACGGTGCAGGCACGGCATTGCCCTTCGCCGCAGCCATACTTGGTTCCGGTCAGGTGCAGGTCTTCGCGAAGCACTTCCAGCAAAGGCCGCTCCGGCGCCGTGTTGACGGTGCGCGGCTTGCCATTGACGTTGAAGCGAAACTCAGCCATTCGCTTGCCCTCTTTTCTTCACCCACCAAGGTAACACCGCTTCTGGGCCGGCGTTATCGGCATGGCGGGAATACAGCCGCGCGCGATGTTCCGGTAGACGGGATAATAGGGGTTCATGCGGAAGCGGACCCTGGCGCTGCTGGCTTTGGCGGTGACCTGTGCGTGTACGAAGCCGGAACGCCCGGTGACCGCGCCGGGGCCATTGTCGGTGGCGGCGGCGGCGAACCTGGCCGATGCGTTCGGTTCGGTGGGGAAGGCGTTCACGGAAGCGACGCAGGCGCCGGTGGTGTTCAGCTTTGGATCGACGGCGCAGTTGGCGCAGCAGATCGACCACGGGGCTCCTTTCGATGTGTTCGCGGCGGCGGATACAGCGCATGTCGACGGGCTGGTGAACAAAGGGAGAGTTAGGAAGGAGTCGCGGCGGGTATATGCGCGGGGCCGGCTGGCTCTGTGGGCTCCTCGCTGGGAGGGCGCGGCGCTGACTGTGGAAGCGCTGAAGGATCCGCGTGTTCGATTCATTGCCATCGCGCAGCCGGGAGCGGCGCCCTATGGGCAGGCGGCGGTGGACGCGCTCACGCAGTTGGGTTTATGGGAAACGCTAAAGCCGAAGATTGTTTACGCGAACAATATTCAGATGGCGAAGCAGTTTGCGCAGTCGGGCAATGCCGATGCGGCGTTTACGGCGTACTCTTTGGTGACGGCGGAGAGGAATGTTGTGAAGGTCGACGCCGGACTGCATCAGGCGCTAGACCAGGCGTCGGGTGTGGTGGAAGGCTCGCCGCGCGAGCGCGAAGCGATGCGGTTCCTGGACTTCCTATGCGGAGGTAAGGGACGCGCCATATTGGCACGGTACGGTTATGAATTCCCTTAGGCCGCGCGCGGAGGAACTTCCAGGAGACCGCTTGCCACGCGTGAACCGCCTTAGTTGGTGATGTCGTGCGTGCGGCTCTCGCCGCGGACGGGCGTGTAGACCTTCTCCCAGGCGCGGTGCGCGGGGTGATTGTCGTAGGCCTTGAAGGAAGCCTCGTCCTTGAACTCCATGACGAAGGCGGCCTGCAGCGGGGTGCCGCCGGCGTCGCCCTGCACCTTCACGCTCTTCAGCCACACGCGGTCCAGGCCGGGGATTTCGGACGCCATCTTCTCGACGCCGTCCAAGGCGGCCTTCTTCTGGGCTTCCGTAGCGCCGTCCTTCCAATACAACGTGACGACGTGAACGATGGATTTGGGCTTCTCGTACTTCTTGGCGCCCACCATGACCCCGGCGCCGAACAGCAAGCCTGCCGTGGCGCACAACAAAGCATTCTTCATCCAGTTCTTCATGTTCTACGCTCCTTTATTTCCAACGGGCCGGGCCACGCGAATACCACTCCAGCCTTCGCTGATGAGGATGGAATTGGCCGGATTCGCCGGCAGATATCGAATCACCGCCGGCCCGATTAGCAGTGATGCATCGCGGGGCAGGATGTCGCGAAACGGGGCGACATCCTGTACCACGTGGTAGGTGACTCCCGAAACCTCGTAGGAGTAGCCCACCAGGTTCTCGTGAAACTCCGTGACTTCGGCGTCCAACATACGCCCGCGGGTGGTGAGGAAGGCGCGGCGCGAGCGCTCCTGCTCGCCGGGGGTTCGCCGTTTGCCAACGAGCAACCAGCCACCCAGAACCAGCAGGACACCGCCGCTCAGCGCCAGTAGCAGAATCGCGGTGGCCGTCGTCACAGCAGATCGCCTCAGTACCCCAAATCAGCGCGCGGCGCCGGTTTGTTGGAAAGCCTTGGCGTGATCCTTAAGGAATTGCTCCAGGCCCTTATCGGTGAGCGGATGATTGAACAGCATGTCGAGCACCTTGAACGGCATGGTGCCGATGTGGGCGCCGGCCAGCGCCGAATCCTGCACATGCAGCGGGTGGCGCAGGGAAGCGGCCAGCACCTGCGTCTTGTAGCCGTAGTTCTCGTAGATGGTGCAGATGTTGTGAATCAGTTCCATGCCGTCGTGCGAGATGTCGTCCAGGCGGCCGACGAACGGGCTGATGATATAAGCGCCGGCTTTGGCGGCCAGCAGCGCCTGGTTGGCTGTAAAGCAGAGCGTGACGTTGGTACGGATGCCTTCCTTCGAAAGCGCCGCGCAGGCTTTGATGCCATCGCGGATCAGCGGCAGCTTCACCACGATGTTCTTGTGAATTTTGGCGAGTTTCAGGCCTTCGCGGATCATTTCGGAGGCCTCGGTGGCCACCACTTCGGCGCTGATATCGCCGTCCACGATGTCGCAGATCATACGGACCTGCTCTTCAATCGGCCGCCCTTCTTTGGCGATCAGCGACGGGTTTGTCGTGACGCCATCTACAATGCCCCAGTCCGCGCCTTTGCGAATCTCATCCAGATTGGCCGTATCGAGAAAAATCTTCATGGCTAGTAGTTCACCCTCGGATTACCTTGTTCTCCAGAGCCCCAATCCCTTCGATTGCAACCTTCACCGAATCGCCTGGCTCCAGGGGCCCCACTCCAGGGGGAGTGCCGGTAGCGATGATATCGCCCGGCTCGAGCGTCAGGAATTGCGTGACGTAGGCGATTATAGCACCGGGGGAAAAGATCATATCCCGGACGGAGCCGTTCTGCTTGGGCTGATCGTTGACCCAGCTTTGGATGCGGATGTCGTCGAATTTCAAGGCGGTGCGGGGGACGATATAGGGGCCGCAGGGGCAGAAGGTATCGCAGCCTTTGGCGCGCGCCCACTGGCCGTCTTTCTTCTGTAGGTCGCGGGCGGTGATGTCGTTCACAATCGTGAAGCCGTAGACGTACTGTTCCCAATCCTCGGCGGCCACGTGGCGAGCCTGCCGTCCCATGACGAGCGTCAGTTCCCCTTCGAAGCTCATCTGGCCGACGAAGGAGGGATAAACAATGTCATCGCCGCTGGCAATGAGGGACGATGGCGGTTTGTAGAAGATGAGCGGTTCGACGGGGACGGGGTTGCCCAATTCCTTGGCATGGTCCACGTAGTTGCGGCCGACGCAGACGATCTTGGAGGGGCAGACCGGCGGCAGCAGGCGCACTTCGCTGAGGGCGTAGCCTTCCTTGCCTCCGGTGTCCCACAGGGAGTCGGTTTCATAGACCCATTCGCCTTCCACCACGCCATAGCGGGCCAGGGGTGAACTGTCGGGGGTGGTGGGCCAGGCGTTATGGTTCAGGCTGAACCGCACGTGCTTGCGCATAAAAACATTCTCCTCGATTTTTGTTGGCTCAGGGAAGGCTGATGGAGACGGCCTCCGAGGGCTTGCTTTCGTTGCCGTAGCGGTCGATGGAACTGACTGCGTAACGGTAGGTTTTGCCGGACTCCACCGCCTTGTCGCTGTAGGAGGGCGGCTCGCTGGGGCCTAGCTTTTCAAGCGGCCCATCGCCGGCGGCGCGGTATACCGCGTAGCCTTGCAGGTCGGGCTCGGTATTGCGGTCCCAGGCGAGTTCCACGGTGTTGATGCCGGCCAGAGCGGTTAAGCCTCGTGGGACGGCGGGCGGAAAGCGATCGACGGGCGTGATGGAGGCCACGGCCGAAGGTTCGCTGGTGTTCTCGCGATCATCGGCCTTCGCGACGCCGGTCACCTGGTAGGCGTAGGGTTTGCCAACCTCCGCGGTCTTATCGTAGTAGGCCGCACCAGGGACTTCGGCCAGAGGCGTCATGGCAGTCTCGCCTTCGGCCTGGCGCGAGATGCGGTACAGCGGCGCGGTGCCGGACCAGCGCAACTGCACGCCTTCGGGTGCGGATTCGGCCTGGAGTTGCGGCTGGGCGAGGGCTTGCCGCGCCGGGAATGTGACGATGTTCGACCATTGCGACCAGCGGCGGGAGGGGCCTAACGTTCGGACGGCGGCGAACACTTCGGTACCGGCCGCTTCGGTGAGCGGCGCGATGACATAGGCCGAGGTACCACTGTCGGGAACGGGCACGGGCACCCGTCGCGCAGTGGAGGCCCAGCGGTCCGCATCGAACTCTCCGCTCACGGGAGGCCCAATGCGCAGTTCGATCTCCTCCGGATACTCCAGTCCCATGCCTTCGGTGGTGAGCTGCGGCAGGGTGAAGGTAATGTCTAGCTTCGCGCCGCGCTGCCGCACCGAAAGATCCTTCACGGCTTCGGGAATATGCAGGGCAGGCGGCAGCGGATCGCCCACATAGCCGCACCCGGTCAGCAGCAGCGGGAAACACAGCCAGGCTTTGTGCATCGGTTAGAGGATGTAGCGGCTGAGGTCCTGGTCCTTAACGATGCTGGCCAGATGCTGCCGTACGTAGGCGGCGTCGATCTTCACGTTCTTCTTCTTAAGGTCGGGCCCCTGGAAGCTGATCTCCTCCAACACCTTTTCCATGATGGTGTGCAGGCGGCGCGCGCCGATGTTCTCCATCTGCTGGTTGATCTGCGCCGCGTAGCGGGCCATCTCCTCCAGGGCGTCGTCCGTGAACGTGAGCTTGATGCCTTCGGTTTCGAGCAGCGCCATGTACTGCTTCACGAGCGCGTTCTTCGGCTCCTTGAGAATGCGGATGAAGTCCTCTTCCGTTAGCGATTTCAGTTCCACACGGATGGGGAAGCGCCCCTGCAGTTCGGGAATCAGGTCGGCGGGTTTGGCGACGTGAAAGGCGCCGGCGGCAATGAAGAGGATATGATCGGTGCGGACGAAGCCGTAGCGGGTGTTAACGGTGGTGCCTTCGACAATCGGCAGGATGTCTCGCTGCACGCCTTCGCGGCTGACGTCGGGCCCGTGGCCTCCTTCGCGTCCGGCGATCTTGTCGATCTCATCCAGGAACATGATGCCGTTGCGTTCCACGCGTTCCAGCGCGATGCGGGTAACGTGGTCCATGTCGATGAGCTTCTGCTCTTCTTCCTGGATGAGGTAATCGAGCGCCTCATGGACGCGCATCTTGCGTTTCTTGCTGCGGTTGCCGAACAAGGGTCCAAGGACATCCTTGAGGTTGATGTCCATGTCTTCCATGCCGGGCGCGGCGGTGATTTCGAAGCGCGGCCCCTGCTCCTTGACGTCGATCTCGACGGACTTGTCGTCGAGTTTGCCGGCGCGCAGTTTCTCGCGTAGCTTTTCGCGCGTGCGTTCGTTGGACTCGCTGGCTTCGGGCTGCGGCGGCATCAACAGCTCCAGCAGGCGCTCTTCGGCGTTACGCTCGGCCCGATCCGCCACTTCGTCCAGCTTCTCTTCGCGCACCATGTCGATGGCAATCTCGACCAGATCGCGGATCATGCTTTCGACGTCGCGGCCGACGTAACCGACTTCGGTGAACTTGCTGGCTTCCACTTTCAGGAAAGGCGAGTTAGCGAGCTTCGCCAGGCGGCGCGCCAGTTCGGTTTTCCCCACGCCGGTGGGCCCGATCATGAGGATGTTCTTCGGCATGACCTCTTCGGCCATTTCCGGTTCCAGGCGCTGGCGGCGGATGCGGTTGCGCAAGGCGATGGCGACGGCGCGCTTGGCGTCGGCCTGTCCAACGACGTGCTTATCGAGTTCGCGAACAATCTCGCGCGGCGTCAATTCATCGAGCGCCGGCGTTTCGTCCAGCGATTGGCTCGGAAGATAGATCACCATTAGCCAAGCTCCTCATAAACGACGTTGCCGTTGGTGTAGATGCAAATGTCGGCGGCGATCTTCATGGACTTTTCGACGATCTCGCGCGCCGTGAGTTTCGTGTTATCGAGGAGGGCGACGGCGGCGGCTTTGGCGAACGGGCCGCCGGAACCGATGGACGCGATGGCTTCGTCCGGCTCGATGACGTCACCATTGCCGCTGACGACGTAGGTATTGGCGGTGTCGGCCACCAATAGCAGGGCCTCCAGATGGCGCAAAACCTTGTCGGTGCGCCAATCCTTCGCCAGTTCGACAACGGAGCGGGGCAGGTTGCCATTGTGCTGTTCGAGCTTGCTTTCAAAGCGGGCGAACAGCGAGAAGGCGTCGGCCGTGGATCCGGCGAAGCCCGCCAGGATCTTACCGTTATAGAGGCGCCGGAGCTTTTTGGCGGAGGATTTCAGGACCTCACTGCCCATGGTGACCTGGCCGTCGCCGGCCATCACGACTTTCTCATTTCGGCGGACGCAGAGGATTGTAGTCGAACGAATGCGGGGAGACATCAAGGGGTTAATCCTTTATTGTATCGCGCCTTGCGGGGCGCGGACCCGCGGGTTAGTGGGTCATCGAATAGATGATGTAGTTGAGCGCCACACGGTAAGCTACGGAGGCGTACTTTTCCGGGTACTGCGGATGGTCGGCCCATTCCCAGGCGTCGCCCAGATCCATGTTGTGGCAGATGGCCACCACCAGGCGGCCCTTGCTGTCGAAGACGCCTCGCCAGCGGGGTTCCACGCCGTCACGCTCATAGGTGCGGCCGCTGAAGGCGGTGTGGATACCGGGCACCTGCACGCGTTGGTCGAGGTCGTAGAGGACGTGGAAGACGGGCTCGGCGCTTTCCAGTTCGACGATGGGCTGATCGGGGAAGACGCGCTTCATGCTGTCTTCAAAGACCATCCATTCGTAGGTACCGTGGAAATCGTCCACCATGAGGAAGCCGCCGCGGAGCAGGTAATCGCGCAGTTTGGCGGCGCGCTGTTCGTCCAATCCCCAATTGCCGACTTCGACGGCGTAGATCCAGGGATAGTTGTAGAGTTCGTCGCTATCGAGATCGGCGACATTCTCCATGGAGCGGCCATGGATGCGGGTAAGGCGGCGGAGGCCTTGGAGGAACTGGCGGTCGGCTTTGGGATAGTCGGTGGCCCAGGCTCCGCGCCAGCGTCTGCCGCCCTGGAAATTGGGGTAGCGGAGGCGCGTGAAGACGAATTCAGTCTTCTCGGCGGCGTCGTGCGGGATAGCGGCGGGGTTATCTTCCTCGTCGTCGAAGAAGCCACCGCGATAGCGTTGCGCGTACAGCACTCCGCCAGCCAGCAACACCAGACACAGCAGTGCGGCCCGTCGCGAGTTCACGAGGCAACGATAACGCGCGGCGGCGTGGGGCGCAACCCTGCCTAAAACCGTACATCCACGCCGATGGCGTCGTGGTCGGAGAGCGGGGCATGGGTGCGGTCGCGTTTCTCATGCAAAACGCGGGGCTCGGAGGGCTCGACGCCGCGCACGGCCAGCCAGTCCAGTTTGAAGGGGCAGCGGCCGCCATGCTCACGAAGGCTCCAGTGGATGAAGGCGAAACACCACTCCGGCACCCATTCGCGCAGGCTGCCCTCGGCGCGGGCGTCGGCAACGTCGTAATGCACGGTGTGCGCGCCCAGGACATTGGCGTTCTTATAGCCGAAGCCGCGGCTTTCGAGCAATTGGAAGAGGTCGCGTTCGAAGTAGTTTTCGGGGTAGCGGTAGTGGTTGCGAATGACGTGGCCGACGCCCATGAGGACACGGCGCCAGAAGCCCATGATGGCGTGGAAGGCGTGGGAGGTATCGTAGGTGCTGGTGTTCCAGTCGCCGCCGATCACGGCTGGCCCGGCGGTGGGCAGCGCATCGAGGACGGTCTGCATCTGCAGCATGCGATGGCGTTGGCTGGACTGGGCGCAGAGGTGGATGGAGGCGGCGGCGATGGACTGCTGGGGCAGGTCGATAACGGCGGCGATGGTGGTCTGCTGGCCCAGACGCTTCTCGCGGGCGGCGACTTTGTCGATGCCGTTTTCAAGAGGGATGGGACGGACATTGCGAATGGGGTAACGGCTGAGGATGGCGTTGCCGTGGAGACCGACGGTGTTCTCGCCCGAGACGCTGCGTTCGACGCCGGAGCCTTTCACCAGGCTCAGGTAGCAAGGCACGAACGCGTAGCACATGCCGAGTTCCTGGGCCATGCGGCGGGCGATGTCAAGGTTGCCGGAGCGCGCCATGCCAACGTCGGTTTCAGTCAGCAGCAGGACGTCGGCCTCGCGCAGGTACGGATCCCGGGTCAGCGCTTGCAACTGGCCGTCGAGTTGGGTGCCGCGTTCGATGTTCCAGGCGACGAAGCGATAGCTCTTGCGCACGGGGGCGTGCTGGGGGCGGAAGTCGCCGGTTTGTGGCGTATCCAGCGCCAGGCGGATGTCGGACTCCAGTTCGCGATAGCGCGGATGGGCATGCAGTTCGGCGGTGGAGCGGCATTGTAGAAACTCAGGAAAAGCAGGCACCAGCCGCCGGCGCACCAGATCCTGGATGGCGTCCCCAGGGGACTCCCGAAGCTGTTGGGACATGCCCTTTTATGATCGCAACTACTTGGCGGTAGTGGGGCCGTCCGGGGGACCGGGTTGACGTTCGCGGGCCGGGTCGTGCTTTGGGTTCGGACGCGGCAATTGGGCGTTGGTCTGCTTCAGCCAGGCTTCCAGGCGGCGGCGGAGAGCGGCGGCCTTTTCGGGTTGCGCGGCGGCGAGATCCTTCTTTTCGCCGATATCGTCGCGCAGGTTGTAGAGTTCGGCGTGGCGGTCTTCAAAGAAGAGGATCAGCTTGTCGTCGCCGTTGCGAATGGCCGCCGACGGCCTACCCAACTGCGGGCTGTAGTGGGGGTAGTGCCAGAAGTTGTCGCGCTTGTCGAGAGTGCCGCCCTTCCAGAGCGAGGTAAGGCTACGCCCGTCCATCTGCGCGGTTTTGCGGCGGGCCACGCCGGCGATCTCGGCGAAGGTGGGCGCGTAGTCATAGCTGACGACTGGCTCGGCGCAACGGCTGCCGGGCTTGATGACGCCACTCCAGCGGGCGATGGTGGGGACGCGAATGCCGCCCTCATAGAGGTGGCCTTTTCCCAAGCGAAGGGGCAGATTCGAAGTGATGGGGCGCTTCTTCCATTCGAGAGAGGTGACGCCGCCGTTGTCGGAACTGAACAGCACCAGCGTGTTTTCTTCGAGCCCATGCTGCTGCAAGGCGGCCATGACGCGGCCTACGCTTTCATCGACGCTTTCAATCATAGCCGCGTATTCGGCGTAGTTCTGGGGGTTGCCAGGCTTGGAGAGAGCTTCGTACATCTGCAGCTTGTCGGCCTTGGCCTCAATGGGCGTATGGACGGCGAAGTGGGGCAGATAGAGGAAGAAGGGCCGGTCGCGCTGGGTGTTGATGAAGTCGACGGCGAGTTCGGTGAGACGGTCGGTGAGGTAGTCGCCGGCCTGGCCTTCGAGCGGCACCTTCTTCTTCCATTGCGGATAGAAGAAGCTGTTGGTGGAACCGGCCTCATCGCCGGCGTACGCGATGTCGAAGCCCTGATCCTTGGGCAGGAAGCCAGTTTTGCCCAGGTGCCATTTGCCGATGCAGGCGGTGCGGTAGCCCTCGGCCTTTAGCAATTCGGCGATGGTCACCTCTTCCAGCGGCAATTCCAGGCGGGCGTTGGGTTGCAGCACCTTGGTGAAAGGCAGGCGATTGGAGGCACCCTGGAGATGCGAGGTAAGGCGCAGGCGGGCCGGGTATTTGCCGGTCATGATGGCCGAACGGGTGGGCGAGCAGACCGGAGCCGCCGCATAGCCGTTTGTGAAGACCATGCCGCCGGTGGCAAGGGCGTCGATGTTCGGGGTGCGATAGAACGTGCTGCCGTTGTAACTGGTGTCGGTCCAACCGTAATCGTCCACAAGGATTAGGACGATGTTTGGCTTGCGGCGGGCCTGCGCGGTGGCCAGTGGGGCGGCGGTGGCGGCGGATAGGAACGCACGGCGCGACAGGGACATGGGTACCCGATGCTACCATGGCTGTCGCTATGCAAGGCATGCTGCTGGCGGCACTGGCGATGGCCCAGGCCGCCGATCCGGCTTACCAACTCTTTCTCACCGGGAATGCGGCGGACGTGCGCGCCACGACACGGGCGGGCTTCGTACTGGCCGGCGGCGGAAAGGATCAGGATGCCGCCATGCGATGGTTTCTGGACCGATCGGGCGGAGGCGATATCGTCGTTCTGCGCGCTGGCGGCGGCGACGGCTATAACCAAGACCTTTACAAGCTCGGCAAGGTGGACTCGGTGGAGACCATTCTGTTCCGCTCGCGGGAGGCCGCCAGTGACCCGGGGATTCTTGAAAAGATCCGCAACGCCGAGGGGCTGTTTATCGCCGGCGGCGACCAGTGGAACTACATCCGTTATTGGAAGGGTACGCCGGTGCAGGAGGCCGTTCAGGGGTTGATCGACCGGGGCGTGCCGGTTGGCGGTACGAGCGCGGGGCTGGCGGTGTTAGGGGAATACGTCTTCGGAGCCGAGTTCGACACAGTGCAATCGAAGGAAGCGTTGGCGGACCCCTTTGATAAGAAGGTGTCCATTGTGAGGGACTTTTTGCGTGTGCCGAACCTGGGGTGCCTGATCACCGATAGCCACTTCACACAGCGGGAGCGGATGGGACGCCTGTTGGTGTTTCTGGCGCGCATGCGGCTGGACTCGCCATGTCAGGAAGCGCGCGGCGTGGGGATCGACGAGCGCACGGCGGTATTGCTGGAGAGGGACGGCGCGGTGACGGTGGTAGGGGAAGGGTCGGCGCATTTTGCGCGGCTGCGGGAAAAGCCAAGGCGCTTGAAGGCGCAGAGTGCGGCGGAGGTGCCGGCCGTGGAGGTTTACCGTGTGGATCGCAGTGGCAGCTTTGCGATAAGGCGGTGGAAGGGGAGAAACGGGCGGGGGCAGACAGTGCGGGTGGCCGCCGGCGAGATCCGGTGAAGCCCGGCCCGCCAGGTGGTAGGGAACTGAATATAATAGGGTCAGTTCTCTGGAACCGCCACCCATGTCTGTTTGCCGCTGGTTCGCCTACCTTTCGCTTGCCGCTGGTGTGTGCAGCGCCGCACCTTCCCTGGACCGAGCCTTGTTAAAGCAGTATTGCTACGGCTGCCATAACACCAAAGGCAAGCAGGGCAACCTGGCGTTAGATGCCCTGCAGGACAAGCCCGTCGGGGAGCATCCGGAAGTGTGGGAGAAGGTGCTGCGGAAGGTGCGGGCGCGCCATATGCCTCCGGTGGGGCTGCCGCGACCAAACGAAGCCAGTTACAACACGCTTGTGACGGCGCTGGAAGGCGCGCTGGACGAGGCTGCCGCCGTGCATCCGAATCCCGGCCGCACGGACACCTTCCGGCGTCTGAATCGCACCGAATATCAGAACGTGATTCGCGATCTGCTGGCCGTGGATGTGGATGTCGCGAACCTGCTGCCGATGGACGAATCGAGCCATGGCTTCGACAACATTACGGTGGCGGATCTGCCGCCGACGCTGCTGGAGCGCTACATTACCGCGGCGCGACGCATTAGCCGTTTGGCGGTGGGCAGTGCGACCCGCAGTCCCGGTGGCGACCTGATCAATCTGCCGCCGGACCTGACGCAGGAAGACCACTTCGATGGCTTGCCGCTGGGAACGCGCGGCGGCACGGCGGTGCGGTATACGTTCCCGCTGGAGGCGGAGTACGATTTCCAGATCCGGCTGGCGCGCGATCGGAATGAGCGCGTGGAAGGCTTGTATGAAGCGCACCAGGTGGAGTTGCTGATCGACGGCGTGCGTAGCCATGTCTTTACAGTGAAGCCGCCTCCCGGCGCACAGGATCACAGCCAGGTGGACCAGCATCTGAACATCCGGCTGCCGCTGAAGCCGGGTCCGCATATGGTGGCGGCGACGTTCGTGAAGAAGCCGTGGGCGATGGTTGAGACGGCGCGCCAACCTTATCAGGCGAACTTCAATATGGATCGTCACCCGCGCATCCAGCCCGCGGTGTATTCGGTATCCATCACGGGTCCTTATAACGCGAAGGGCGCGGGCGATACGCCCAGCCGCCGCCGGATCTTGGTTTGCAAGCCGGGTGGGGCGTCGGAAGAGGAGCCTTGCGCGGTGAAGACTCTGAACACGCTGATGCAGCGGGCGTATCGCCGTCCGGTAACCGCAGAGGACACGGCCACGGCGATGAAGCTATACCGGGAGGGGCGCAAGGGCGGCGACTTCGAGGCGGGCATTGAGTTGGCGCTGCGTTCGATTCTGGTCAACCCCGAGTTTCTCTTCCGTGTGGAGAATACGCCTTCGGGGCTGGCCGCCGGTAGCGTGTATAAGCTGAGCGACCTTGATCTGGCGACGCGGCTATCCTTCTTCCTATGGAGCAGCATTCCGGATGACGAATTGCTGCAGGCGGCGATTGGCGGGAAGTTGTCGCAGCCGAAGGTGCTGGAGGCGCAGGTCCGGCGGATGCTGGCCGATGAGCGCGCGCGCACGCTGGTGACGAACTTCGCCGGACAGTGGCTGTACCTGCGCAATCTGGCGTCGGCGAATCCGGACATGCGGCTGTATCCGGATTTCGACGATAACCTGCGGCAGGCGTTCCGCCGGGAGACGGAGCTGTTCGTGGAGAGCATCTGGCGCGAGGATCGCAGCATCTTCGACCTGCTGAACGCGAACTACACCTTCGTGAATGAGCGGCTGGCCAAGCATTACGGCATTCCCAACGTGTATGGGAGCCGGTTCCGCAAGGTGACGTTCGAACCGGGAGCGGTACGGGGCGGGCTCTTGCGGCAGGGCAGCGTGCTGACGGTGACGTCGTACGCCACGCGCACGTCGCCGGTGATTCGCGGCAAGTGGGTTTTGGATAACGTGCTGGGCGTGCCGCCACCGCCGCCGCCCGCCGTGGTGCCGGCCATCAAGGAAGACCGCAAAGTGGGCGAGGCATTGAATATGCGCCAGCGGATCGCCGAGCATCGCGCCAATCCAGCCTGCTCCGGCTGTCATAACATCATGGACCCGGTTGGCTTCGCATTTGAGAACTACGACGCCATTGGGCGTTGGCGCACGGTGGAAGAGGGCCAGCCGATCGATGCCTCCGGGTCACTTCCGGACGGCAGCGAATTCCGTGACCTGAGCGGGCTGCAGAAGGCCATTACGGCCAAGCCCGAGTTCTTCGCGATGACGCTGACCGAGAAGCTGCTGACCTATGGTTTGGGCCGCGGCACGGAGTACTACGATGCGCCGGCGGTTCGGAAGATCGTGGCGCAGGCCAAAACATCGCAGTATAAGTTCTCTTCGCTTATCCTTGGCATTGTCCAAAGCACCCCGTTCCAGATGAGGAGATCGCAATGATCGTCACCAAGAAGGCGCTCCCCCGGCGCACATTTCTGCGCGGCATGGGATCCACGCTCGCGCTGCCGCTGCTGGATGCGATGGTCCCGGCCATGACGGCGCTGGCGGCCACGGCGGCCAAGCCGGTACGCCGCCTGGGCTTCGTCTATATTCCGATGGGCAGCCACTTCCCGTCGTGGATTCCGCGGAGTGAAGGGGATCTGTCGCAGCTTTCGCCGACGCTGTCTCCGTTGCAGAGCCTGGTGGACGATATCGCGGTGTTCACGCATATGGAGTTGCGCAATGCGTATCCCGGCACGCATGCCACTTCCAATGCTTCGTTCCTGAGCGCGGCCACGGCCAAGTGGACGGAGAGTTCGGACTACTACCTGGGAACCACGGTGGACCAAGTGGCGGCCAAGCAGTTGGGCAAGGAGACGCGCATCCCGTCGCTGGAGTTGGCGATGGATCTGTTGACCACGGTGGGCCAGTGCGACAACGGCTACGCGTGCGTTTATCAGAACAATCTGTCGTGGTCGTCGCCGACGACGCCGCTGCCGGCCGAAGCGCATCCGCGCGTGGTGTTCGAGCGGTTGTTCGGCGAGGGCGGCAGCGTGGCGGAACGGCAAGCGGAGTTGCGCACCACGGCGTCGTTGCTGGATTCGGTTGGCGAGAGCATCGCCCGGTTGCAGAAGAAGCTGGGGCCTGAAGACCGCACGAAAGTGAACCAGTATCTGGAGACGGTTCGCGAAGTGGAGCGCCGCATCCAGAAGGCCGAAAGCGAGACGGAGCATTCCAATCTGAAGGATCTGGACCGGCCGGTGGGCGTGCCCGCGTCGTATGCCGAGCATGCCAAGCTGATGTTCGATCTGCAGGTGCTGGCGAT
Organism: uncultured Candidatus Solibacter sp.; assembly: GCA_964385495.1. Taxonomy (GTDB): domain Bacteria; phylum Acidobacteriota; class Terriglobia; order Bryobacterales; family Bryobacteraceae; genus CADEFT01. Next base: position 4,910 of record CAYLPH010000101.1, on the reverse strand, counting down.
GCAGGCGGATGTGACGCGGGTGATGACGTTCCAGTTGGCGCGCGAAGCTTCGACGCGCACGTATCCCGAGATCGGCGTGGACGATTCGCACCATCCGCTGACGCATAACGGCGGGAATCCGGAGAAGCTGGCGAAGGTAGCGAAGATCAATCAATTCCACGTCAGCCTGTTGGCGTACTACCTGGAGAAGCTGAAGGCGACGAAGGAAGGCGATGGGAACCTGCTGGATCATTCGGTGGTGCTGTACGGCAGCGGCATGGGTAACCCGGATATCCACGACCATGTGAATCTTCCGGTGCTGGTGGCGGGTGGGTGCGCGGGGCGGCTGAAGGGCGGGCGGCACATCCGTTATAAGGAAGCGACGCCGCTGGCGAACCTGCACCTGACGCTGCTGGAGAAGGTGGGGATCCGCATGGATAAGTTCGCCGACAGCAAGGGCAAGATCGACGAACTGCTGAGCGTCTGAACGGAGATTGCCGATGATACGCCGCATAGTCTGTATCGGCGCGCTGGGCGCGTTTAGTTTGGGGACTGCCGCGACACTACCCGAAGCGGCGAAACGGCAGGACCGGGCGGCCGTAACCGCGGCATTGCAGTCGGGTGCCGAGGTAAACGCGGCGGAGCCGGACGGCACGACGGCGCTGCACTGGGCCGCCTATCAGGACGATCGCGAGTTGGCGAAGCTGCTGCTGGGCAAGGGCGCTCAAGTTGGAGCCAAGAATCGCTATGGGGTGACGCCGCTGACTTTGGCCTGCACGAGCGGCAGTCCGGAGATGGTGAAGCTGCTGCTGGATGCCGGCGCGGATCCGAACACGGCGCTGCCGGGGGGCGAGACCGCTTTGATGACGGCCTCGCGAGCGGGCATGACGGGCGCTGTGAAGCTGCTGCTGGCGAAGGGTGCGGACGTCCATGCCAAGGAAGCGCGCCTGGGCCAGACGGCTGTTATGTGGGCGGCGGCGGAGGGTCATGCCGACACGGTAGACGCGCTGGTGAAAGGCGGCGCGGATTTCCGTGCGCGGGTGGAGTCCGGATTCAATGCGTTCCTGTTCGCGGCGCGGGAAGGGCGGATCGAGGTGGTGAAGGTGCTGCTGGCGGCTGGCGCGGACGTGAATGACACCATCCAGCGCAGCGGCACGAACAAGCGGGCGTCGCAGGGGCGGCAGTGGCCGGCGATCGGCACAAGTGCGCTTCTGCTGGCGGCTACGAACGCGCACTTTGACCTGGGCGCTTACCTGTTAGAGAAGGGCGCGAATCCCAACAACCTGGAGGCGGGGATCACGCCGTTGCACATGGTGACGCACGTCCGAAAGCCTGGCGGCGGCGACAACGATCCGTCCCCGATCGGCAGCGGGCGGATGACGAGCCTGGAGTTCGTGAAGAAGCTGAAGGAGCACGGGGCTGATTTGAATGCCCGCATGACGAAGAAAGTGCAACTTGGCTTGACGGGGATTAATACGCTGGGGGCGACGCCCTTCTTCATGGCCGCCAAGACCGCCGATGCGGAACTGATGCGTCTGCTGGCGAAGTTGGGTGCGGACCCTTCGATCACGAACGCCGACAATTCGACGCCGTTGATGGCGGCCGCGGGGCTGGGGACGCGTTCGCCCGGCGAGGATGCCGGGACGGAGAAGGAAGTGATGGAAGCGATCGAGGTGGCGCTGGCGTTGGGGAACAATATTGACGCTGTGGACAATAATGGTGAGACCGCGATGCACGGGGCGGCGTATAAGAACGCGCCGGGAGCGGTGCTGCTGCTGGCGTCGAAGGGCGCGGACATCAAGGTTTGGAATCAGCCGAACCGGCATGGCTGGTCGCCGCTGACGATTGCGCAGGGGTACCGGTTTGGGAATTATAAGCCGTCGCTGGTGACGGTGGAGGCTTTTGAGCAGGTGTTTGCGAAGGCGGGGGTAAAGCCGGTGGAGGTTGCGAAGCCGGCGAATCGGAGCCCGTATAACTGACTTGTCTTAGGCGACGGCTTGGGCCATGAGGCTTTCAAGGACCCGGCGCGTTTCCCGACTATTGAAGCAGACCTTGAGCCATGACTGTAACTGTTCTTCATCCTTCAACTCCATCGGCAGCATGTCTCTAATCCCGGTATCGGGTTCTTCATCCACAGATACGGGAAACAGCGTCGGCGGGTGGTGAATCCGGAGCAGGGAGTACCTATAGTTATCTAGCGCGGGCACAACGATGTAGAGCCGGTGATAGATTAGATCCTTGTACGTCCAGGTCTCCACCTCGCCGCCAAGCAGGCCTTTGGTCTTTATTGACAGAGCTGTCGCCTGAGTCTTCAGGATCGAAGCAGGCGTTCTCACCGCAGCCGGACTTAGATCTGGCCAGAGATCATCTTGCTCATTGCTCATGCTATTAGAATCGCATGGTTGCAACCACGGGCAGGTGATCCGACGCGACTGCCCGGTCAGGGTGGCCAGCCGCCGTCAAGAGAGACCGTTCGCCGATCTGATTAACCACCTCGATCGATTTATCCGGTAAGTTTTGCAAGAGGCTTGGACGCACCATCACTTGGTCAAAAACGTTCCAGAAGTAGGTCACGTGCTCATTGCGTGAATAGTAGTAGGTCCCTTGGGGTGCTCCTGCAAGACCCGCAAACACTTGCCACATCGGGTTGAAGAAGAAGGGATAATGCTTCCTCTGAACGGTCCGAAATCCCTTCTCCGCCTCCCTTCGGGACATCGTGGCATTCAGACCCATGCCCCCCACAACACCGCTTTCGAACGGGTTCATGTTGAGGTCCCCCATAAGAATGGTTCTCGAATGTCCAGCACGTTTTTCAACTCCCTCAATGAGGCGCTTAAGTTCGTAGCAGTGCTGCGCTTGGCTCGCCTCGCTCCAATAGAGCTTACTTGGGAGGTGAACGACCGCAAGCAGCATTTCCTCAACGGCAGGAAGTACGATGCGATAAACAGAATGCCGTTTGCCCTCATCGAAAGGCATCAGGAACTGCTTGGAAAAGCGGGTGAATACACGGGCTACGGGATTAGGCACCGCAGTACCAGCGTTGTGAAAGACATCTCCGGTCCTTAAACTGAGTTCGCGAATTAAGTCACCCACCGAATCGACGCACTCCAGAAGCACGACCACGTCAACCCGCTTCAACCTTACCAACTCAGCGACCAGATCACACCGTCGCTGCCGGTTCAGGTTCCAGCACAGGAAGACCATTGGCGTCACTCCCCCAGCAAATGCAGGATCACCGATCGCCGGTGCGACATCACGCGGTGTTCGAACACATAAACCCCCTGCCAAGTCCCCAGCGCCAACTCCCCATCCAACAAGGGAATCGACAACTGCGTCATCGTCAAAGCGGCGCGGATGTGGGCCGGCATGTCATCCGGTCCTTCGATGGTATGCCGGTACAACCGTGGATTATCGGGCACCAGTTTTCGAAAGAAGTCGGCCAGATCCAGCACGACATCCGGGTCGGCGTTTTCCTGCACCGTCAGCGACGCCGAGGTATGTTGCAGCCATACCGTCAGTAGTCCGGTGGTGAGCCCGCACTCGCGGACCCACCTCTCAATTTCGCGCGTGACGTTATAGAGGCCCTTGCCGTCGGTCCGGATCTCAAAACGATGCGTGAACTGCTTCATTCCACCGTAACGCTCTTGGCCAGATTGCGCGGCTGATCGACATCGCAGCCCCGGCGGACGGCGATGTGATAGGCCAGCAACTGCAGCGGCACGATCTCGAGGATCGGCAGCAGCAGGTCGGGGGCGGGGGGAATCCACAGGACGTGGTCCGCCATCTTGTCGATGAGTTGCTCGCCCTCGCAGGCAACCGCAATCACCATGCCGCCGCGGGCCTTCACTTCCTGGATATTCGACAGCGTCTTTTCGAATAGGGTATGGCTCTCTTCGCTGTTGGGGTCGCGCGTGGCGAGGACGACGACGGGCAGATTCTCATCGATGAGCGCATTCGGCCCATGCTTCATCTCGCCGGCGGGGTAGCCCTCGGCGTGGATGTACGAGATTTCCTTGAGCTTCAGGGCGCCTTCGAGGGCGATGGGGAAGTGCACGCCGCGGCCGAGGAATAGGAAGTCCTGCGCGCGGAAGAGCTTCTTGGTCAGGTCGTCGGTGATGGGGTCCACCGAGAGGATATGCTCCAGCTTGCCGGGCAGGCGGGTCATCTCCTGCATAAGGTTCTGCGAGAGCTCGGCGGACATCTTGCCGCGCACCTGCCCCAGATACATGGCAAGCACGAAGAGCGCCGTCAACTGGGAGGTGAAAGCCTTCGTAGAGGCCACGCCAATCTCCGGTCCGGCGTGCGTGAGGATCGTGCCGGCGGCCTCGCGGGTGATCATGGAGCCGAGCACGTTGCAGATGGCCAGCGTCTTGGAGCCCTTTGTCTTCGCCTCGCGCTGCGCGGCGAGCGTGTCGGCGGTTTCGCCCGACTGCGAAATAACGACGGTCAGCATCTTCGAATCGACAATCGGATCCCGGTAACGGAACTCGCTCCCGTAGTCCACTTCCACCGGGATACGCGCCAGCTTCTCGATCATGAACTTACCGGCCAGCGCCGCATGCCAGCTTGTGCCGCAGGCGATAATGCGGACACTCTCGAAGGCCTTGAACTCGGCTTCGCTGATGTCCATCTCGTCCAGGAATACCTTGCCGGTTTCCTGTCCGACGCGGCCCAACATGGTATCGCGCACGGCCCGTGGCTGCTCAAAGATCTCTTTGAGCATGAAGTGCTTGTAGCCGCCCTTTTCGGCCATGATGGGATCCCATAGGATGTGGGAAACCTGGCGCTTCACCGGTTTGCCATGGAAGTCGGTGAGGTGCACGCCCTCGGGCGTGATGACCGCCATATCGCCGTCGCCGAGGAAGAACATGTCGCGCGTATGGCTGAGCAGCGCCGGCACGTCCGACGCCACGAAGTACTCGTTCTCGCCG
>CAYLPH010000100.1:0-24362 GCA_964385495.1 uncultured Candidatus Solibacter sp. | reverse complement strand
CGGCCGGGTTCTGCCCGGCGGCCGGGTTCTGCCCGGCGGCCGGGTTCTGCCCGGCGGCCGGGTTCTGCCCAGAACTCTTAGCCGGCCTCGATCCGCGCTTACCCGCCATGCAGTTGTAGAGATCTCCAGACGGGACGCAATCCGGGGACTTATTACCCTTCCCGCTTCTCTGAAAATATCACGTCGCGAACCGGGCCGTTGCGGGCGAACTCCAGGAAGTCGGCATCGCTACGGGCCAGGGCGCGGTTCTTGGGCTCCAGCCGAATCGCCTCGGCCAAGTGGTGAGCGGACTGCGCCATATCGCCCTGCAATCCCCGGCTAAGGGCCAGGGCGTAGTGGACATGCTCAGCATTGGGCAGAGCCTGCAGCGCCTGGCGCAGGTGCGTTTCGGCGTCAGCCGCGCGGCGCTGGTTCAGCAGGGTAACGGCGTAATGGTAGTGGTCCTCGGGGGAATCGAGGGTGGGCGCGGTTTGTGCCAGGCGCTGTTCGCACATGCGCAAATGCTGGCGGGCGACATGGGCCACTTCCCGCGCGGGACCACCCGCGGCCAAGCGGAACAATTCGATGGCCTTTTGAAACTCGCGAGCATGGAAATGCTGCATCGCTGCCTCAAATTGTTGCAGCTGGAATTGAGATGGACTGAGCGTTGTACTGGTCACTGCTTGGAAAGTCGCCTGTACTGCTGGCGTTGACTTCTTCATATGCGGCAATTCACTTAGCCGAAGTTTCTTGTTTAGCAGATGCCGGAAGCCGATGCAACCTCGGCACCGAGAGACAGTATATCCTCATCCTGGAAGGGCTTGCTGACCAACTGGACCCCAACGGGCAAACCATCGGCCGTCCGGCCCCAGGGTAAGGTCAGTGCGGGGAAGCCCGTAAGGTTCCAAATAGTGGAAAGCGCAAGGCCCGGAAAGAGTCCGATCGACTGGCCTTCCACCTGCCAGCGGCGCTCGCGATGGCGGAAGGCGGGGATGGAACAGGGCGGCATCAGCAGCGCTTCGAAGCCCTCCATTTTTTGAAGGGCGATGTGCCGCAGACGCTCCCGTTCGGTGAACTGTTGCGCGACTTGGCGGGCATCGGGCATGGCGCCGGTTTTGAGATTCTCCAATAGGCTCCAATGCGCCTCGGCGTCGCGCCCGGCAAGGAAATCCCTCTTCTCATAGTTGGCGAGTTCGGCGAAGAAGAACGCCCAGACGTTCGGGGCACGCTCCAGGCCTTCCAACGTAACAGGCTCCACCTTGTATCCAAGAGATTGGAATCGCGCGGCGGCCTCCTCCACTCCCTGGGTAATCGCCCGATGAACGGGGATAGTGCCAAGCGTGCGGACCAGGCCGATACGGCGGGTCTTCGCAATCGGAGCAGGATCAGGGCGGCCAACAGAGAGCGAATCGCGCAGATCCACACCATCCAACACCGAGAAAAGCAGCGCGGCGTCCTCCACGGTACGGGCGAGAATCCCCGGCACCAGCACCACACCACCCGGCGGGTCGAACAAGGGAAACTGTCCGCTGCCACCAATGCGGCGGTGCGTTGGCTTGAAACCAGCCAAGCCGCAGAAGTGAGCCGGCACCCGAACGGAGCCGCCGCCATCGCCCGCCAGTCCTCCAGGAGAACAGAATGCCGCAATCGCCGCCGCCTCCCCGCCGCTGGACCCGCCCGGCGTATAGTCCGCGTGGAGAGGGTGGTTGGTGCGGCCAGTGACGAAGTTATCGGTCTCATAGCTGGTGAGCAATTCCGGCACATTCGTCTTTCCCAGGAAGGTGGCCCCCGCGGCGCGCAGCCGGGCGACCGCGTGCGCATCGGCGGCGGCCATATGGCCGAGACGCAGCCTGGAACCGGCCAGCGTCGGATAGCCGAGAACATCGAAACTATCCTTAATCGTCAGCGGAACGCCGTAGAGCGGACCTTTCGCCGCGGGCTCTTCGTAGTCACACAGAGTGGTGAAGGCATTAAGGGCGGGATTCACTTCGGCGATACGGTCGCGATGCGCCTGCCAGGCTTCCCGCGGGCTGAGGCGGCCCTGCGCAATGGCATCGCGAATCTGGCGAAGCGTCCAATGGGTGAGCGGGCCGGAAGGGAGAGCCACGCGGATAGGATACACTCACCCTCATGCATTCCGGGCGCCTGTTTACGGCCAGTTGTCTCGCGCTGGTTACCACGTCTATGGTCTTTTCCATTCGCGGCGATATCCTCGACGCGCTCGGCGCGGACTTCCAACTGAATAAACAGCAGGTGGGGCTGATTCTGAGCCCGGCGTTCTGGGGCTTCACGCTGTCGATTCTCATTGGCGGGTCGCTGGTGGACTACTTCGGCATGCGCCGCCTGCTGGCGCTATCGGGCTGGGGATACATCGCGGCGATTGCGGCGATCGTCTTGGCGCCGCGCCCCACCGCGCCAGTGGCTCCGTTCTATAGCGACCCGGGCTTCCTGATTCTGTACGGCGGAATGTTAACGCTGGGCCTGTCGCAGGGCCTGGTGGAAGGCGTCATCAACCCGCTCTGCGCTACGCTCTATCCGCACGACAAAACGCACAAGATGAACGTGCTGCATGCCTGGTGGCCGGGAGGGCTGATCATTGGCGGGCTGACAGCCTTTGCCATAACCAAGGTGATGGGGCTGGATCAATTAGGCGTGGCAGCTTCCGCGGTAACCCTCGGCTGGCAGAGCAAGCTGGCGACGATCCTGGCTGCGGCAGTGGGCTATCTGCTGCTGATCCGCGGCCAGGAGTTTCCCGCGACCGAACGCGTAGCCGCGGGCGTAACCAACGGCGAGATGCTCCGCGAGGCCTTCCGTCCCCTATTCCTGCTGCTGTGGGTGTGCATGTGGATGACCGCGGCCACCGAGTTAGGTCCGGATCAGTGGGTCGGGTCGCTGATCACGCAGTTAACGGGCATGCAAGGGATTCTGATCCTGGTCTACACGGCGGGGCTAATGTTCGCGCTGCGCTATTTCGGCGGAGGCGTGGCGCACTACGTATCGCCATTCAAGCTACTCACCGCTTCGGCACTCCTGGCGGCCGCGGGCTTGTACGGCTTGTCGCAGGTAACGACACCAACGGAGGCGTTCCTGGCGGCGACCCTGTTCGGAGTAGGCAAGACCTACTTCTGGCCGACGATGCTGGGCATTACATCGGAGCAGTTCCCGCGCGGCGGCGCCCTGCTGCTCGCCTTGATGGGAGGAACGGGAAACCTCGCGGTAGCCTTCGTCCTCCCCGTGATGGGCGGCTGGTATGACACCGCGGGTCCCGCGGCGGCATTCCGCTACGTGGCGCTACTCCCGGCGATTTGCGTCTTCGCGTTCGCGGGATTGCACGCATACTTCCAGTCGCGGGGTGGGTACCGGGCGGAGTCGATTGGCGGGGCCGTAGGGAAGTAGCCTCCGATCCCAGACGGCTGCGCCGTGCATAGGTGGGTCCTTGCGGTGGTTTCGGTGGCTGAGATCGTTGGGGCGGAATGTACCTCAGGTTTGTTCGGCATTGGAGGAGACCTGAGGTACAACTCTAGCCGATTCAATGGGTTGCGGTGGACTCTGGCGAGAGCCTGGGGACCCCCGCCCGGACCTGGGGGGGTACGCCGTCCCGTCGAATTCGGGGGATTTCGGAGGAGGCGCAGGCCGGCGAGCGCGGTGCTGCGGACACGGTGCACGCGGGCGGCGTAGCGATGGAGTCCGGCGCGGCGCGAGATCTCAGCGCTGTGGGTTGACTCGATAGACGGTGGGGAAAAAGAAGTAGTTTGGAACCGAGAAAGGACGAGCATCCGGTGCTGATTTTCCGTCTTTCTGGGCGGTCTGAATTCGCGCTTCAGCAGCCCAGGATCTCCTCACTCTCCCAACACCCCCGCGCCACCACCTCCGTCTCCGCCCCCTCGTACACCATCGCGTACGAATACCCATCCATCTCCCGCGCCGGCAGCCACATCGTCCACTCCCTGGGATCCTCACTCCACTTCCGCAACTGCCCCCCCATAACCGGCACCTGAAATCCCGTCAGCGGCAGCGACAAACCCATTCCCGTCGCCTTGATGTAAGCCTCTTTCCGAGACCACACCTCGTAGAAGGCGCGCTCGCGCAGTTCCTCCGGCAACTCCAATATCCGCGCGCATTCCTCCGGATGAAAGAAGCGCTGGGCGATCCCCATGCGATCCGTCTGCCGCCTGTGATACTCGATATCCACGCCAATCTCGCGGCCCCATGCGAATCCATACAGCGCCATCCGCCCGGCATGAGACACGTTAAACCGCAGATCGCCCTCCACAGCCGGCTTCCCATAAGCCCCATAAGTAAATCGCACCTCCCCTGGCGCAATCCCCAACCGCTGTCCCAATAGAATCCGCAGCACCGCCCGCGCCACCGTGAACGACATGCGCGGCTCCTCCACCACGAAGCGCGCCGCGCGGCGCCGCTCCTCCTCATCGAGAAACGCCGCCGCCCGCGCGAGCACGGCCGGATCGCGGCTCAATGCCACCGGGATAAGCTCCACTGCCGTCATCAAGGGAATCCTTATTGTCTCCCGCCTCGATCGGATAGCACCATTCACCATTCCGTTAACCCAGACCACCCGCCCCACGCAATCTCAATTACTTACAGCGCGGCCATTTCCGTGCACCTACAAATCGCGTCACGCAAGCCTAAATCAAAGGAGACAACGAACATGAAAACCTGGACGAAGATGATGACAGTCGCGGCCCTCGCGATGACCACCCTGCCGGCAGCTACCGTAGTTCGCACCGCGGTCGCCGATGTCCCCTTCCCCTTCCAGCTCTCGGGCCGCCAGATGCCCGCCGGCAAGTACACCATCGGACGCACCGCCACCGGCGCCTACATTGTCGAGAATACCGTCACCCGCACCGCCGCCGTCTTCCAGGCCCCCGTGCGCACCACCGGCAAACCCGGCGCGGGCAAAATCGAGTTCAAGTGCGCCGCCGAAGCCTGCGAGATCGAGAGCGTCCGCTTCCAAGGCGACCCCATCACCTATAAGCGCCCCTTCCCGGCCAACAAGCGCAATGCCATCGCGCCTACCGCAGCCTCCGTGAATCTTTCGCAGGATTAAATACAATCCGCGCTTCGTTGCTTCCTACCCACCCCGGCCGGCATCCTATACTCAAAGCCAAGGGCTGCCGGCCGGAATGACAAAACCCAGTATTCTTACCGTGGATGATGACCCGAACGTGCTGCGTTCGGTGGAGCGCGACCTGCGCAAACGATTTGGCCAGGATTACCGCATCCTGCGCGCCGCATCCGGCGAAGAGGCTCTGGACGCCCTTCGCAAACTGAAACTTCGTAATGAGCCCGTGGCACTGCTGATTGCCGATCAGCGTATGCCCGGCATGGATGGCGTCACGTTTCTTGCCGGCGCGCGCCAGGTCTTTCCCGATGCCCGCCGCGCCCTGCTCACCGCCTACGCCGATACCGACGCCGCCATCAAAGCCATCAACGACGTCAAGATCGACCATTACCTTCTCAAACCCTGGGACCCGCCCGAGGAACGTCTTTATCCCGTTCTGGACGACCTGCTCGAAGACTGGAGAGGCAACTACCGCCCGCCCTTTGAAGGTATTCGTATTGTGGGACACCGCTGGTCCCCGCAGACCCACCAGCTTAAGGATTTCCTCGGCCGCAATCACATTCCCTTCCAATGGGTGGACGTCGAAGCGCAGGATGCCGAAGTGCGCCGCTTTCTGGAGGCCCTCGGCCCCACAGGCGAACTTCCCATCGCGGTCTTCCCCGATGGCACCCGCCTACCCACACCCAGCACCGAGCAGGTGGCGGAGAAGTGCGGACTGCGGGTGCGCGCCGAGAGCCCTCTTTATGATTTGGTGATTGTCGGCGCCGGACCCGCGGGTCTGGCCGCCGCGGTTTATGGCGCCTCGGAAGGCCTCTGCACGCTGCTGGTCGATAGGGAAGGTCCCGGCGGCCAGGCGGGCATGAGTTCCAAGATCGAGAACTACCTCGGCTTCCCCTCCGGCGTCTCCGGCGCCGACCTCACGCGCCGCGCCGTTACGCAAGCCCGCCGTCTCGGCGCCGAGATTCTAGCCCCGCAGGAAGTGGTCTCCCTGCGCACCGAAGGCAATTACCGTATTCTTCGCTTCCGTGATGGATCCGAAGTCACGAGTTTTTCCGTGCTGATCGCCACCGGCCTTGCCTGGCGCAAACTGGAGGCGCCGGGTGTGGAGAAGCTCACAGGCGCGGGCATTTACTATGGCGCGGCCATGACCGAAGCTGTCTCCTGCAAGGACGAGGAGGTATACGTGGTGGGCGGCGCCAACTCCGCCGGGCAAGGGGCCATGCACTTCTCGAGGTATGCCCGCAAAGTGACGATGCTGGTCCGCGGCGAATCGCTGGCGGCCACCATGTCGCAGTACCTCATCGATCAAATCGAAGCCACGCCCAACATCGAAGTTCTGCCTTATACGGAAATCGCCGAAGCTCACGGCGACGAGAAGCTTACCGGCCTCACGCTAGCCAATCGAAAAACCGGGGAACGCACGGAAGTACCGGCCAACGCGCTGTTCATCTTCATCGGCGCCCAGCCTTGCACTTCCTGGCTGAAAGACGTGGTGCCGATGGACGACCACGGCTATATCCTGGCCGGGCCGCAACTCATGCGCGATGGCAAGCGCCCCACGCGCTGGACTCCGGATCGCGATCCCTTTCTGCTGGAAACGGGGCTCCCCGGCGTCTTCGTAGCCGGCGACACGCGCGCGGGCTCGGTAAAGCGCGTAGCCAGCAGCGTGGGGGAAGGTTCCATCACGGTGGCCATGGTCCACCAATACCTCAGCAAGGTGCGCTGATATGTTGCATGATCTGCAGGAATCCAGCCTCTTCCCCGTGTTGCCGGAGGATGTGCTCGCCCAGTTGCCGCAGTACGGCGAAGTCCTCGACTACGAAGATGGCCAGGTACTGTTCTCCGAGGGGGAATGCGATTACCCGTTCTTCGCCGTGTTGGACGGACAGGTGCGCGTCACCAAGCGCTCCGGCCCGGAGTCCATCACGCTGGCGCTACACCAGCGCGGGCAGTTTTGCGGCGAGATTTCGATGCTGACGGGAGGCCCCGCGGTGGCCACCTGTACGGCGGTTGGACGCACCCGGGTCGCCCGCATTGAGAACAGCCAGTTCCGCAAAGTCTCGGGCAAGGACAGTCCGGTGTCGCGCACGATCCTCACGGCCATGGCTGCCCGCACGCGCGACATTGAAGCCCAAACCCGGCAGCGGGACAAACTCGCCTCTCTCGGTAAACTCTCCGCCGGGCTGGCACACGAGTTGAACAACCCGGCGTCCGCCGCCGCGCGCGCCGCGCGTTCGCTGGACGAAGCCATCACTACGATGCGTCTGCAGTCCATCCGCTACGACTGCCGCTTCAACGACCGGCAACGCGACGCCCTCCTGAAGCTGGAAGAGGAGATCCGCACAGATACCGAACCGGGCGAGGTTCTCGATTCAGTGGAGCGCAGCGACCGCGAACAAGCCATCGAACAGTGGATGGAAGATCGCGGCCTCACGAACGGCTGGGAGAAGGCCCCCACGCTCGTCGATGCCGGCTTCACTCTGTCCTGCATCTCCTCGGTAGGCGCTGTCTTTGAAGGCGACGCCCTCCAGGCGGCCATCGACTGGCTGGAAGCCACGCTGCGCATGTCCGCTCTTGCCAACGAAGTGCAAACGGCCGCCGGCCGCGTGTCCGAGCTCGTCAAGGCCATGAAGCAGTACACCTACATGGACCGCGCCGACCTGCAGGACACCGACATCCACAAAGGCCTGGATAGCACGCTGACGATCTTCGCCGCCAAGCTGAAATCCGGCACCATCGTCATCCAGCGCGACTTCGACCCCGATCTGCCCATCGTCTGCGCCTATCCTGGCGAACTCAACCAGGTCTGGACGAATCTGATCGACAATGCCCTGGATGCCATGAACGGCAAAGGCAAACTGACGGTTATCACGCGGCGCGAAGGCGATGGCGCCTGTGTGCAGATTGCCGATACGGGGCCTGGCATTCCGGAAGCCGTGCGCAATCGCATCTTCGATCCCTTCTTCACGACCAAGCCCGTGGGGAAGGGTACGGGCCTCGGACTGGATACCGTCTATCGCATCATCACCGCCCGCCACGGCGGCACCATCACGGTCAAATCCGTCCCCGGCGATACGCGCTTCACCGTTCGCCTCCCGGCCAACCCACCGAAGCAAGGCGTCTGATCCGATGCAGATCGAGTTCCGCTCCGTCACCTGCCGTATCGCGGACCGGACCATCGTGCGGAACCTCAGCTTCACGCTTCCGCCGGGGCAGATTCTGGCTCTGGTCGGTCCCAGCGGGGCGGGCAAGACTACGCTGCTCCGGCTGATCAATGCCCTCCGCTTGCCCAACGAAGGCGAGGTGATGATTCAAGACCAACGCAGCGACGCCTGGGACCCCATCGCGCTTCGAAGACAAACCGGATATGTTCTGCAGGAAGGCGGCCTGTTCCCGCACATGACGGTGGAACAGAACATCGGCCTCGCCCCCAAACTCGCCGGCTGGCCGGGGGAGCGCATCCAAACCCGCGTCACGCAACTTCTGGAAGAGGTGCAACTCGCCCCTCGGGAGTTTCGGCAGCGTTATCCCAGACAACTCAGCGGAGGCCAGCGCCAGCGAGTCAGCCTGGCCCGCGCCCTGGCGACGGAACCGCCCATCCTGCTCCTGGATGAGCCCTTCAGCGCGCTCGATCCGGTGACCCGCATCGACATGCAGCGGCTGTTCCAAACATTGCAGCAGCGCCATCGCCAGACCACCGTCCTGGTCACGCATGATATGCGGGAGGCGCTACGGCTCGGCTCGTTGGTCGGCCTGCTCTATGAGGGCCGGATGGAAGTGCTCGCCGCGCCCGAGGCCTTCCAATCGTCCGCCAACCCGATTGTCGCCGCCTTCCTGGGAGAGGACGCATGACCCCCAACCTCCCGCCAGACCTCCCCGCGCTGCTTCTGGAGCATATCGGCATTGTCGCGCTGAGCATCGCGCTGGCCGCCATGATCGGTATCCCGGCCGGCATCGCCGCCACACGCCGTCCCGCTCTCGAAACCTGGCTAGTCGGCCTAGCCAACATCGCCCAAACCATACCCAGCCTGGCGCTCTTCGGCTTCCTGATCACTTTGCCGGTTGTTGGCGGCATCGGCCCCAGGCCTGCCATCGTCGCGCTGATCCTTTACGCGCTGCTGCCCATCCTCCGCAACACGGTAGCCGGCATTGAAGGCATAGACCCCGCGCTTCGCGAATCCGCGCTCGCCATCGGCATGAAGCCGGGCGAAATGCTGCGCTACGTGGAGATCCCCTTGGCCGCGCGCACGATCCTCGCCGGCGTGCGCATCGCAGCGGTCACTACCATCGGCACCGCTACCATCGCCGCGGCCATAGGTGGTGGCGGACTCGGCGTCCTCATCTTCCGCGGACTCGCTTCCCTCAACACAGGCGAGATCCTGGCCGGCGCCGCGCCCGCCGCTCTGTTAGCCTTAGTCACCGATGGAGGACTCGCCTGGTGCGAACGACGCTTGTCCCGCTAATCCTATTGCTGGCCTCCTGCGGCCGCAGCGACCGTCTGACCGTGGGCGCCAAGAACTTCACCGAACAACTGATTCTCGGCGAGATCATCGCCCAGCATCTGGAACAGCGCACCGGCAAGCCCGTCGACCGCAAGTTCAATCTGGGCGGAGCTCTGCTTGCTCACAACGCGCTCACCAGCGGCCAGATCGATATCCTACCGGAATACACCGGCACCGCCCTCACGACGGTTCTCAAGCGGCCGCCCAATGCTTCCCCCGAAGAGACACTGGCGCAAGTCCGCGAAGGCTATCGGCAGTGGCAACTGGAATGGCTGAACCCACTCGGTTTCAACAACACCTTCGCCATGGCCGTCCGCAAAGCGGACGCCGATGCGGTCAAGGTGAGAACGATCACGGAGGCCGCCAAAGCGCGGGAGTGGAAGCTGGGTGTGGGATATGAATTCCTCACGCGTCCCGATGGCTGGCCCGGGCTCCAGAAGGCTTATGAGCTTCGGCTGGAGGGCAACCCCGTGACCATGGACCTCGGTCTGCTCTACGCCGCACTGCGCAGCCGGAAGATCGACCTTGCCGCTGCGAACTCGACGGATGGCCTGCTTTCGACGGGGGAGTTCGTGGTACTGGAGGATGACCGGCGTTACTTCCCGCCCTACCAGGCGGCTGTTATTGCCCGCACGGCTGTGCTGACGCCGGAAGTCCGCGCCGCCCTTATGGAGCTGTCCGGCGCTATCGACGATGCCGCGATGCGGCGGCTGAACTATGAGGTGGCGGGACGCCAGCGGCAGGCGGTGGACGTCGTGAAGGAGTTTCTGGCGTCGAAGCCGAAACGTTAGCGGGCGGCAGCTCCCACGGAAGAGTTCATCACTTGCGCCACAATCTCAAACGACTTTAGCCGGTCCGCATGCTCATACAAATCACAAATAAACATCACCTCATCCAATCCGGCATACGTCACGAACTCCTCCAGCTTCGTGCGCACCGTCTCCGGCCCGCCCGTGATCATGACTCCTAACTTCGACTCCACCATCCAGCGCTCCGCCTGCGTCCAACGTCCGTCCATCGACTCCACCGGCGGCTGCAGATAAATCGGCCCGCCACGCATCAGGCTCAGCGCGCGCTGCAGCGGCGTCGTCGCCAAATACCGCGCCCGCTCGTCGGTCTCCGCCGCGACGAAAGGCACGCCCGCCATCACATAAGGCTTCTCCAAAGTCGCCGACGCCTGGAAATTGCGCCGGTACACATGAATCGCCTCCTCCAACAACGCCGGCGCAAAGTGGCTCGCAAAGGCAAAGGGCAACCCCAGCTTCGCCGCCAACTGCGCGCTGAACGTGCTCGATCCCAACAGCCATAGCGGCACCCCGGTTCCCTGCCCCGGAAACGCCCGCAGCCGCTTCCCCGCCTGCTCCGGACCCAGCAATTCCAGCAGTTCCGACACCTGCCTCGGGAAATCCTCTTCGCTCTCGACAACCCCTCGCCGCAGCGCCCGCATGGTCAATCCATCGGAACCCGGCGCTCTTCCCAGCCCCAGATCGATACGTCCCGGATAGAGGCTCTCGAGAGTACCGAACTGCTCGGCAATCACCAACGACGGATGGTTCGGCAGCATGATCCCGCCCGACCCCACCCTTATCCGCGAAGTGCCGCCCGCCACATAGCCGATTAACACTGCTGTCGCCGCACTCGCGATGCCCGCCATGTTGTGATGTTCGGCAAGCCAGT
Organism: uncultured Candidatus Solibacter sp.; assembly: GCA_964385495.1. Lineage (GTDB taxonomy): Bacteria > Acidobacteriota > Terriglobia > Bryobacterales > Bryobacteraceae > CADEFT01. Next base: position 13,121 of record CAYLPH010000100.1, on the reverse strand, counting down.
ACCGTGTGTATCCCCACTCTTCGGCATGACGCGCCAAATCCAGTGTGTTGCGGAGCGTCTCCCCCACCGTGCCGCCGGCACGCACCGGAGCCAGATCGAGTATGGAATAACGCGTTGAACGTGTAGAGTTCACACTTACTGGATGCCACAACCCATCTTCCGGTCTCAACCGGACCAGCGAAACCGCGGCACTATGTTATTCTTCAACCGGGATGCGCGCGAAGCCCTCTCGATAGCCTGAATGCAATACCTGCTGCGGATCCTACGCCCCGAAGGCGCGGAGCGGACAACTCCCTTGGCCGATGCCAGTATCACCGTCGGCCGTGTCCGCATGAATGACCTGAGCTTCCCGGAAGACAGCACGCTCTCCCGCCAGCACTTCATGCTGGTGAAGCAGGATACGGGCTGGGCGGTGCGCGACCTTGGCACCCGCAATGGGACTCGCGTCAATGGCGACCCGATTGCCGGCGACCGCGACCTGATCGATGGCGACATCATCTCCGCGGGACACGTCATTCTGCGCTTTGAAGCAAGCGGCCTCGCCGCCGATGGGCCCGCCCGCGCCGCGGCACCACCGGTGTCGAGCGCCTCCGCCGATACCCTCCACGCCGAGCGTACCCTCACCGATGCCATCCAGGCCGGCCCCGCCCAGGGCTCCCTGGAACTGTTGGTGCGCGTCTGCCGCCAGTTGCTGCGCCCCGGCCCGAAGGGCTGGTACGGCGTCATTCTCTCCACCGCCATGCGCTATCTGCGCGCCGAACGTGGGGCGCTGCTCATCCTGGAAGAGGGGGAACTGCGGGTCCGCGCCTCCGCCGGACCGGACCTGCCCATCAGCAGCACCATCCGCGACCGCGTCCTGCGCGAGCGTATCTCGATCTTCGCCGCCGATGTGCGGGACGACTCCCGCTTCCACGACGCGCACAGCCTTCTCCTCCAGGGTGTCAGCAGCATCATCGCCGCGCCGCTCCAAACCGAAAAGGACGTCCACGGCCTGCTCTACCTGCACAAAACCGAAGCGCCGCATTTCAGCATCGAAGATCTCAATACCGCCACGGTGCTCGCCCACCTTGCGGCGGTGAAGCGCGAAGAGGAGCTTCTGGTGGAACGCGAGCGCCGCGCGGAGAAACTCGCCGATGCCCGGCGCCGCGCGCTCGAAGCGGCCGAACTGATGCGCCACGCCGAAACCCGCGCCGTTCTTGCCGAGTCGGCCGCCTCGCTCGGACGGCTGGCCGCCGCCGTCAGCCATGAGATCAACTCCCCGATCGGCGCGCTCAACAGTTCGGTCGACACCCTGCTGCGCACCATCGACAAACTGCACGCCGCCGCGGGCGACCCGCGCTACCTGGAACTCGCCGCCGAACTCTGCACCTCCATCCAAGCCTCCGTCGGCCGCCTCAACGAGATCGCCGCCCGCCTGCGGCGCGTCACAAATCTCGACCGCGCCGATGTCCAGCAACTCGACTTACCGCTGCTGCTGCGGGATGTCGCGCAAATTGTGCCCTTAACCGAAGGCGCAACCCTGGATCTCCACACACCGGATAAGCTCGAGATTGTCTCCCGCCCGCAAGTGCTCAGCGCCGTCTTCACTTCCATGTTCGATTTCTGCCGCGAGAACGGCGCGCAAGTTGTCCTCACTTCGGACGCCGGCCTTATCCGCATCCAGGTCCGTCAACCCAGCCGGGTGATTCCAGAGGCCGACCTGCTGCACTTATTCGATCCGGCCTTCCGCTCCGTGGGCGGCAAAATCGGAACCGCCAACTGGGAACTCTTCAGCGCCCGCCAAATGGTCCGCGAACTCGGCGGAGAACTCTACGCCGAAAGCACGGAGGAACGCGGCACGGTGCTGACCGCCGAACTCCGCCCCGATGCACTCGATACTCAGTAACCGGCGGTTTTCACCCATTGCTTTTCGCGCCAAGGCGCAATAGCATAGGCGGCAAAGGTAGGTGCCCCGTGAACCTGATCAAATCCGCCGTATTGGCCATCGCGCTGGGAATTGCGCTCTGGGCGCAAAGCATGCCCCGCCTCCTCACCGTGGAGCCCGCCGAGTGCAAAGCCGGCGCCGAAGCCATGGTAAAAGGCGAAAATCTGGATAAAAAAGCCGTCGCCGAACTCTATCTGACCGACGGCAAAAACGACCTGAAACTCACCATCGTCACGCAGGCAGCGGATAACATCAAATTCAAGATTCCAGCCGAAGCCAAGGCCGGGCGCTTCAGCCTGATGTTGATGACCGCCGGCGCCGACCCCAAGCTCATCGAGCAGCCGGTCAAGGTGACGATACAATAGTCCACCTCGCCCCCGCGTCATTCTTTATGATGGAAGAACCGCCACCGCGCGGCTCTCTACATGAACGTGACGCAATCCAGTCCTCCGTACGACTACGACCTTCTGGTCATCGGTTCCGGCCCGGGCGGCCAACGCGCGGCCATCCAGGCAGCGAAGATGGACAAGCGCGTGGCCGTGGTGGAGCGCAAGGCCGTGGTCGGCGGCGTCTCCGTCAACACCGGCACCATTCCCAGCAAAACCCTGCGCGAAGCCGTGATGTATCTGTCCGGCTATCGCGAACGCGCGTTCTACGGCGCTTCCTATTCGGTGAAGCAGAACATCACCATGGAGGACCTGCTGCTGCGCACCGATCAGGTCATCCGTCACGAAATCGAAGTCACGCGCCACCAACTCATCCGCAATCGCGTGGAAGTGATTTCCGCCTACGGTTCCTTCGTCGATCCCCACACCATCAAGCTGGATCATTCGGACTCGCACACCACGCGCACGGTCACCGCGGAGAAGATCATCCTCGCGGTTGGTACCGAAGCCACGCAGGATTCCCATATCCCCTTCGATGGCCTTCGCATCTTCACCAGCGACGACATTCTGCGGCTCGATAAGCTGCCGCGAACCCTCGCCGTGATTGGCGCCGGCGTGATCGGCTGCGAGTACGCGAGCATGTTCGCCGCCTTGGGCGTGCGAGTCACCCTGATCGACAAGCGCCCCCGCCTGCTGCCCTTCGTGGACGACGAGATGGCCGACGCCCTTACCTACCACCTGCGCGAGAACCGGGTCACCATGCGCCTGGGCGAGGAGGTCAGCGGAATTGAAAGGGTGGAGGATGAACACGGGCAGCGCGTGCGCATCAATCTCGCCAGCGGCAAGCAGATCCTGACCGACAAGGCCCTCTACTCGATCGGGCGCACCGGCAACACCAGCCGCCTCAATCTCGATGCCGCCGGGCTCAAAGCCGACGATCGCGGCCGCCTCAAGGTCAATGGTAACTTTCAGACTTCCGTTCCGCACATCTATGCCGTCGGCGATCTGATCGGATTCCCCAGCCTCGCCTCCACCTCCATGGAACAGGGCCGCCTGGCCGCCGCCCACGCTTTCGATGAGGAGGCCTGTTCCGTCCCCGAACTCTTCCCCTACGGCATTTACACGATCCCGGAGATCTCCATGGTCGGCCGGAGCGAAGAGGAACTCACCGCCGACGGCATCCCTTACGAAATCGGCAAGGCGCGCTATCGCGAAATCGCACGCGGGCAGATTATCGGCGATTCTACGGGCTTGCTGAAGCTGATTTTCAACTCGAAGGACCGCAAACTCCTCGCCGTCCACATCATTGGCGAAGGTGCCAGCGAACTTGTCCATATCGGCCAGGCCGTGCTGGCCTTCGGCGGTACCATCGACTACTTTATCGACACGGTATTCAATTACCCCACGCTGGCCGAATGCTACAAAACCGCCGCGTTTGACGGCATCAACCGCGTCGGCGCTTAAACGGTTGGAACACAGCCACGGCGAAGTTCGTATTTCATCGGCATGAGCGACGCCGTATCCGCCAGTCCTCTCCGGCTTTGGCCCGGACTTCTCCTGGTTGCCCTACAGTGGATCCTCCGTTACGCGGTCCCGGTGGCCTTTCCGGAGGCGACACTGGCGGCCGTACTGGGCAGTGTCGCCTGTGGCGTGGCGGTCCTGATCTGGTGGACATTCTTCAGCCGTGCCCCGCGATTGGAGCGTTGGGGCGGCCTTCTGGTGATGATCGCGGCCGCCCTTCTGACCAGGCCTTTGCTGCATCCTTCCATCGCCGGTGGCATGATGGGCATGCTATTCCCCATCTACCTGGTTCCCATCCTCAGTCTCGCCCTGGTGCTGTGGGCCATTGCCAGCCGTGGCCTGTTCCCTACCGCGCGCCGCGCGGCATTCCTCGGCTCCGTAGTGCTGGCCTGCGGCGGATTCACACTGCTGCGCACCGAAGGGATAACCGGGCAGGCGCAATCGGACTTCGCCTGGCGCTGGACACCGACGAAAGAGCAGCAGGTGCTGGCGCGTGTCGCTCTACCTCCTCCGCCGCCGCCCGCCCCAGTGGTGGCCGCGGCGCCCGTGGCCGTGGCAACTTCCGCGCCTGCCGTCGCTGTCCCCGCCGCGCCCCCCGTCCTCCCAGAATGGCCCGGCTTCCGTGGTCCGAATCGCGACAGCATCGTCGCCGGTACAGCCATCCTCACCGATTGGTCCCAACAGAAGCCGGCCGAACTCTGGCGTAAGCCCATCGGCCCGGGCTGGTCATCCTTCGCCGTCGCCGGTGACCGGCTCTACACGCAGGAGCAGCGCGGAGAAGAGGAACTCGTCAGTTGCTACAACGCCACCACAGGCGACCCTGTCTGGATCCATCGCGATCAAGCCCGCTTCTGGGAATCGAACGCCGGGGCAGGCCCGCGCGGCACGCCGGCCCTCCACGATGGCCGTGTCTACAGCTTCGGCGCCACCGGCATCCTCAACGCCCTCGATGCCGGCACCGGAGCCCGCCTTTGGTCCCGCAACGTCGCTGAGGAAACCGCGACGAAGATCCCCGGCTGGGGCTTCTCCAGTTCGCCTTTGGTTGTTGGCGATAATGTGATCGTCGCCGCCGGGGGACAACTCGCGGCCTATGACCGCAACACCGGCAAGCCCCTCTGGCAAGGTCCCAAGAGCGGCGGCGGCTACAGTTCCCCTCACCTCTTCACGGCGGGCGGCGTCACGCAGGTGGTGCTCCAGAGCGGCAAGGCCATTCATGCCGTCGACCCACGCGATGGCAAGCTGCTCTGGAAGCACGAGTGGCCTCCTTCCGGTCCCATCGTGCAACCGGCCGTTCTCGACCGGGACCTGCTCATCACGGCGGGCGATGGCGCCGGCATGCAGCGCCTCGCTTTAACCGGCAAGGACGGCGATTGGAAGCCGGAGCAGCGCTGGGCCACCATGGGTCTGAAACCCAACTTCAACGACTACGTGGCCCACAACGGCCATGTCTACGGGTTCGACAACGCGATCCTCGCCTGCATCGACGCCGATGACGGCCAACGCAAGTGGAAGGGCGGCCGCTACGGCCATGGCCAACTCCTGCTGCTGCGTGACCAGAACCTGCTGCTGGTGCTATCGGAAGAAGGGGAGATCGCGCTGGTGAAGGCCGAGCCCGATCAGTTCACGGAACTCGCGCGCATGCCGGTGCTCGAAGGGAAAACCTGGAATCATCCGGTGCTGGTTGGCGACAGACTCTATGTCCGCAATGGCACGGAAATGGTTGCCCTGCGCCTGCCTGTCCGTTGACCCGCGGGCTACTGCTGTTGCTGTTGCTGCTGGTGATTATAGTAGGGCCCAGCCAGCGTCTGCTCCGGTTCCGGCGCCGGCGTCCACGTTTCGCTGGTCGGCTCTTCCTGTGCCGACAGCGGCGCGTCGGAAAGCGTCACCTTCACGCTCACCGACAACTTCCCTGGACCGCCGCCTTTGAACACCCCGCGCGTCGGCGGCACGTCGGCGTAATCGCGCCCAATCGCCGTACGCACGTGCCGTTCGCTGGCGAGTTGGCGGTTCGTCGGATCGACGCCCAGCCATCCCACGCGCGGCACAAACGCTTCCACCCAGGCATGCGTCGCCCCTTCCACCGAACGATCCTTGGTGCGGCTGTGGAACGTGTAGCCGCTCACGTAGCGCGCCGGAATCCGCAACTCCCGCAGCAGCGTGATCATGATGTGCGCGAAATCCTGGCACACGCCGCGCCGCACCCGCAGCGCCTGCTCGATCGGCGAATCCACATCCGTGCTTTCCGTGTCGTACTCGAAATGCTCGTAGATCTTGCGCTTGATGGTCCGTACGGTGGTCAGCGGATCCGGGCCCCGCTCGCAGTAAATCGCCTGTCCAAACTCCAGCAACTCCTGGCTCGGCCGCGCGAAGTGGCTCGGCGTCAGAAACTCCCAGAAATCGCCCTGCGCCACCTGCGTGTCCAACTCCGCCCAGTGGTCCGCCGTCAGCCGCGGTAACTCCGGCGGCGCCTCCACTTCCACCAGCGAATCGGCCGCCAGCATGAGCTTCGTGAACCGCCCCGGCACGTTGAAGTGCAGTACTGTGTTCCCCAGGTAGTCGCGATAGGAGAATACCCGAGCCCTCGGCATCACGCGCAACGTGTGGCTCAGGCATCGCTGATTCCCCTCCGTCCGCGGATGCTTGCGCACCTCCATCACCGTCTCGCTGACAGGCTCCTCATATTGGAACCGGGTGACATGCCGGATGGCGTAAAACACGGCTACACCTCCACCGCTGCTTCGATCGGGTAATTGATGAAAATCTGGAAGATCGCCGAATGGATCTGCGCGCACTGTTCGGTGATGTTCTCGAGTGACTCGTCCAACCCCGACGCCAGAATCTCTTCAATCTGGCTGAAGCCGAGGTTCGCCCGCAGCCGTCCGCTCAATCGCGTCACTTTCCCGGTCTTCTTCGTCCAGGCGCCCTCGGGCAGCGCCTCCAACGCCACATGCAGCCGGTCGAGTGAAAACCGCAGCGAGTGCGGAAATTCCCCGCTCAGCAGCAGGAACTCGGCGATGCGATCCGCCTTCAAATCGGCCGTGTAAACCTTGCAATAGGCTTCAAACGCCGTGCTGCAGCGCAGCAGCGTAATCCAGTGCAGGTGATCCTTCGGAAAGATACGCCCTTCGTCGTCCCAATGGAACTCGCGGAAATGCTGTTTCAATAATGTGGACGTATTCAACGCCCGCTCCATGTAGCGGCCCACCTGCAGAAAACGCCAGCCCTCGCCATGCGTCATCGTCGAATCCGTGATCCCATGGAACAGGTGGATGCCCTCGATCACCGACTCCAGAAACTCCAGCGGATTCGCTTCCTGCAAATCGTCATACCCGGCCCGCTTCACTTCATGAAAGACGCGGTTCAACTGCTCCCACATCTCCGAGCTGATCTGCTCGCGAATCTGCCGTGCGTTCTCCCGCGCCCCGATCAGGCAGTTCACGATCGAGGCCGAACTGCCTGGGTCGAAGGCCAGCAATTGCGCCAGCGACACCGGGTCCGGCTCGGTCACCGTCAGCCCAAGACTGCGCGCCGCCCGTCCCCAACCCAGGTCGCCCGTCTCCGAAGAAAGGTCCAGGCTCAGTCCCAGGTTCACGCCCACTACCCGCGCGGTATGTTCGGCGCGCTCCAGGTAGCGGTTGGTCCAGTAAAGACTATCGGCCACTCGCGATAACATGCGCTACTCCTGCAATACCCAGGTATCTTTGCTGCCGCCGCCCTGCGAGGAGTTCACCACCAGCGACCCTTTCCGCAAGGCCACCCGCGTCAACCCCCCAGGCACAATCGTCACCTTATCCCCATAGAGGATGTACGGCCGCAGATCGACATGCCGGGGTTCCACCTGCCCGTCGATATAGCAGGGCGCCCGCGACAGCATGATCGTCGGTTGCGCGATGTAATTGCGCGGATCATCTTCAATCCGCCGCGCGAACTCCTCCCGCTCCTTCGCCGTCGAGTGCGGCCCTATGAGCATCCCATAGCCGCCCGATTCGCCCACCGCCTTTACCACCATCTTGTCCAGGTTCACCAGCACGTGCTGCCGCTGTTCCGGCTCACTGCACAGGAAGGTCTCTACGTTATCCAGAATCGGCCGCTCGTTCAGGTAATAGCGGATGATGGCCGGCACGTACGCATACATCGCCTTATCGTCGGCCACGCCATTGCCAAGCGCATTGCACAAGGTCACGTTGCCCGCGCGATAGCTATTGAATAGCCCCGGCACACCCAGGCTGGAATCCGGCCGGAACGCCAACGGGTCGATGAAGTCGTCGTCGATGCGCCGGTAAATCACATCCACGCGCTCCAAGCCGGCGGTGGTCCGCATATAGACGAAGTTGTTGTTAACGACAAGGTCGCGGCCTTCAACCAGATGGATGCCCATCTGCCGCGCCAGAAACGCATGTTCGAAATAGGCCGAGTTATAGACGCCCGGCGTCAACAGCGCAATCACGGGTTCCGACCGCCCCGCCGGCGACAACGAACGCAGCGTCGCCAACAGCGCCTGTGCGTATTGGTCGATGGGCTTTACCCGGCACTCGCGGAACAACTCCGGGAACACGCGCTTCATCACTTCCCGCGATGTCAGCATGTACGACACGCCGCTCGGCACGCGCAGATTGTCTTCCAGAACCACGAACTCGCCGTCGGGCATGCGGATCAGATCCGTGCCCACCACCGTCACATAGATATTCTTGGCAACGTGTAATCCGCGCATCTGGCGACGGAAATGCTTGCACGTGTACACGATCTCCCTCGGGATAATCCCGTCGGAGAGAATGCGGCCTTCGTGGTAGATATCGCGCAGAAACTCATTCAACGCAATGATGCGCTGCGTCAGGCCGCGCTCGACCTTGTCCCATTCCTTCGCCGTGATGATGCGCGGCAGCAGGTCATGCGGGAAGATGCGCTCGGTCCCCTCATCGCGCCCATACACCGTGAACGTGATCCCCTGGTGCAGAAAGGAAAGGTCCGCCGCCTGCTTGCGCTTGCGGAACTCCTCCGGCTTCATGTCGATGAGCGATTCGAGCAGCGGCTGGTAGGGCTCGCGCGGCGACGCCATCGTCTCGAACATCTCGTCGTAGGATTCGTTCAGTTCGTAGGAGCGGAAAGGGGCCTTGAGGGCGTGTCCCGTCGATTCCGTGTTCGCCATAGGTGTAAGACCAAAGCAAAAAAGGCTTCGAACGGAGAAGACTTTTCATGAAAGGATAACACGCCCCCTCTGACACCGGCGGAATTGCGTGCGCGTCGGCTAGCGCCAGTGCCCGGCTACCCAGACCTGTCCCCGGCCTCGCGGCGCGAAGTGGCCCGGCACCCATACCGCCCTCACCCGCGGCGGCCGCATCCACGTCCCAGGCACCCAAACATACCGGTTCGCCCGCCAGTCATGGTAGCCGTCCACCCATACATAGCCAGGTCCCGGCGCCACGCCTCTGGCGACAACGGCGACCGGCCGGGGCGGAGGCAGCGGCGCCCGCGTCACCACCACCGTACGTCCGGAGCAGGCGGTCAGCGCGCCCGCGATCAAGGTCAGCATCATGAGTCGTTTCATATGGTTTCTGACTCCTCCTGCCTTTGCAAACGCAGGTTCCGAAAGAAACTCTCGCCGATGAAGAGATAATAATGTGGTGCCCGATCTGCTCTCCCGGCGCTCCCTGCTGCAAGCCGCTCTCGCCCCCTCCCGGCGCCCTCCCAATATCCTTCTGCTGCTTGCCGACGACATGGGCTCCGCCGACCTTTCCAGCTATGGCGCAACGGATATCCGCACCCCCAACATCGACTCCATCGGACGCGACGGCCTTCGCTTCAACCGCGCCTACTGCAATGCTCCGGAATGCACCCCCAGCCGAACCGCCCTGCTCACCGGCCGTTACCCGCAGCGCCCGGGCGGCATGGAGTGCGCCCTCGGCGTCGGCAACGTTGGCCGCTATGACGAGGCCATCTGGCTGCGCGAGCGCAATCAACTCGGCCTGCCTGCTTCGGAAACCTCCGTCGCCCGCATGCTGAAGGCCCGCGGCTACGACGCCGCCTGCATCGGCAAATGGCACCTCGGCTATACGCCCGAGTTCTCCCCCATCGCCCACGGCTTCGACCACTACTTCGGCATCCTTGGCGGCAATGCCGACTATTACCGGCACACCGAGGAAGACGGCTCTCCCGTGCTCTATGCGAATGGGAAACCCGTCAAACGCGAAGGCTACCTCACGGAGTTATTCGGACTGGCGGCGGTTGACTGGCTCGGGGAACGAAAACAGAAGCCCTGGTTTTTGTACGTGCCCTTCAACGCCCCCCACGCCCCTTTCCAAACCCCGCAAAGCCGCGATATTCCGCCAGCCAGTTGGAACAAAGGCGGCCGTAAGACTTACGCCGGCATGGTGGAAGCCATGGACAAGCAGGTGGGCGCCATCCTCGACCAACTCAAGGTGATCAACGCCGCGGACAACACTTGGGTCATCTTCCTCAGCGACAACGGCGGCCCGCTCCCCGCGGCCAGCAATGCGCCGCTGCGCGGCCGCAAGTCGTCCGTCTATGAAGGCGGCCTGCGCACCCCGATGCTGATGCGCTGGCCCGGTGTCTTCCGCCCCGGCTCGTCCACGGCCCAGGTCAGCCTGATGTTCGACGTCACCGCCGCCATTGTCGCCGCGGCTGGCGCCAAGCCCACGCGCCCCTTGGATGGCGAGAACCTGCTGCCTATTTGGAGCGGCAAACAGCCCGTGAAGCCCCGCACCGTCTTCTGGCGCTACCGCCGCGCCGAAGCCACCCGCAAAGCCGTCCTCCACGGCGACTGGAAACTCACGAATGACAGCGGCAGGGAAGAGCTCTTCGACCTTAAGTCCGATCCGAGGGAAGAGACGAGCCAACTGGCGGCTCAACCCGCCATTGCCAGCGACCTCCGCAATCGGCTGAGCAAGTGGGAGCAGGAGGTGCGGGCACCTAGACTGGCCGAGTTCTATCGCAATCAACGGTGAGTGTTGCGTAAGGTCATTCAAGGAAGTGTCGGTCCAGCCCCTCCGCATCACCCTTCCGTATATACGATAATAGGGTACATCAATGAGATTCACGTGGGACCCTGCCAAAAACAGGCGCAACAAGATAGTCCACGGCGTCTCGTTCACAACCGCAACCGAGGTTTTCGACGATCCAAACCACGTGGTGGGCGAGAACTACTACATAGAGGAAGCAGGCGAGCAACGGTTTCAGATCATTGGGATGACTCGTAACCTTGTTCTCCTGCTTGTGGTCTTCGTTGAGTCAGGGGCGAATCTGATCCGCATCGTTTCGGCACGAAAGGCAGTGAACTATGAAGAAAGCATCTACGACGATCAGTTCCGGGAAGAAACTTAGCATCAGCGAAGCAACCAGGAAAGCCTACCGCAAACGGGATCGGGCGCTAGACCAGGACCTCGATGCCCCGCAATTACCGCCGGGTTACTGGGCGGGCGCGTCAATCGGCAAATACTACCGGCCTTTGAAGACCCAGATCTCGCTTCGCATTGACACCGAAGTGCTGGATTGGCTGAAGTCGAAGGGAGAGGGACATTTGACCCGGATCAATAACATCCTTCGCGAGCAGATGGCAAAGGAACGCTAGCCGCCCCCCATCTACTCGGTCGCGCGAATGTGCCGCAGCCGGGCAAGATGCTCCGCCGAAAGTGCCTGTTCGACCGCGTCGCTGATAAGGCCCGCGGCGTCCATTCCTCGAACGTGCACCCGGTCCTTGTCTCGATTGGAACTCAACTTCATACGCACCAGATCCACCACGGGGATCACCCAGAATTCCTGCCCGTGGAGAGCGGTCCGGACTGGGCGAATGCCGGGGTGGGCTTCCAGTTGCGAGTCTTTGACCTTCTCACCGGCAAAGAGTAAATGAACAGCGTTGCGGGCGCTGGTAGTGTCGCCGTAAAGCAACATGTCAACGCCCTCCGAGTGGCGAAACCGAAACCCGTGGCTTTCCGCCACCGCCACGACTCGTGCCAGGTCCGCCCGCTTGATCATTATGTCGATGTCGCGAGTCAGGGACGAATGCGTCGCGTCGGCATTCTCCACGTGTAGAAAAACGGCAAGACCACCCACTAATTCATGTGGCACTCCCGCACTTTCCAGGGGGACGGAAAGCTTCTGCAGTGTACCGATCAGGTCGAAGACACGCTCCTCGAACAAGACATTCACGAACTCCCGTTTGGAAGCGGCATTCCCCAGGAACTCCGCGAAGGTTACCATCCTGCTCTCAGCCTAACATCGGCCGGCAAGTACCACCGGCTCGTCAAAGCCGGATCCCGGCTCCCGGTCGAAGCGGGGCCTGCGTCGTGTCCCCCCGTACACTAGTTCCAATGGAAAAAAGAACGCACGGAACCGTGCGCCTCTGCCTGTGTCTCCTCCTCCTCGCGGAACATGGCTTTGCGCAACCGGCGGCCACACCAGCCGATATCCGGCTCGATACCGGACAAGCCGATGCAGCCCTCGCTATTCTCTCCGGCCGTGACGACTGGCAGCGTCTCCTATCGGCCAGCGGATACATCCGCTTAAAGAGGCGGGAGGCTGAGATCGGACGGCCGTTCGAGGACGAGGACTTCAAGTTATTCTTATCCTCGAATGACCTGCGGGCTCGCAGGACTGCTTTGCAGAATACTTTGGCAGCATGGAAGCGCGCGGACTTCATCGCCACCGGGGCCCGCGTGCGTGCCTATCTGCCGGCAGACGCTAAGTTGCGGGCTACTGTCTATATCGTTATCAAGCCCAGGACCAATAGCTTCGTATACGAACTCGCCACCAACCCCGCCATTTTCCTTTACCTTGACCCCGGGATCTCCATGGAAGAGTTCGAAAATACGGTTGCTCATGAACTCCATCATGTCGGGTTAGCGAGTCTTTCCTCGAACGGCTCCGCTCCTGCCGCCTCAGGCCCGGAGCAGGCCAGGCGCTTCGTAAGCGCATTCGGCGAGGGCTTGGCCATGTTAGCCGCCGCGGGTGGACCGCACGCGCATCCACACCGGCATAGTCCTCCTGAAGTTCGCGCTCGCTGGGATCGCGACCTTCGACAACTGCCGCGCGACCAACGTGCAGTGGAAGCCTTCCTCCTCGACACAGTCGACGGCAAGCTCGACGAAAAGCAGCAACGCGAACGAGCAATGTCCTTCTTCGGGACGCAGGGACCGTGGTACACCCTGGGTTGGGCCATGGCCGTCGCCGTCGAGAAGGCGCAAGGGCGGCCCGCCCTTATCGCCTGTATGAAAGACATGCCACGCCGATGTTGAGGAGATTCGCGTTTACCTTCTGCAACGAAGCCCCAAGGCGGC
>CAYLPH010000099.1:0-24657 GCA_964385495.1 uncultured Candidatus Solibacter sp. | reverse complement strand
CATACTGCCCCGACGGACATAAGTTGATCTACTTGTTTTGTGACAGGCCCTAAGCTGGTAACCGCGCTGCCGGATTTCCACGCATTCGTCCATGAGGAGGCGCCGTTGAGCACTTCGGAGTGGGATGGACTGCTCGAAGAAGCCAACGGAGATCTGATATTCTGTTCGGCCGCGTCACCGGCGCTGCCACACGCTCTGCGGGCCTGCAGGGAACGCTCCTTACCGGTTGTGGTGGTGGCGCAGGATCCGACCGAACTGGCCTGGCTGGATGCAATGGATGCCGGAGCCGCGGATTACGTAGCGCCGCCGTTCGAGCGGGCGCAGTTGCGCTGGGTGGTGGACACCAACCTGCGCCTGCCTTGCGCCCGCTAGGGCACTCGTATTTCTTGCGTTACGCCTTCACCGGAGCCGGCTTGGCGGCCAACTGCCGCAATACGTACGGCAGAATGCCCCCGCTGCGATAGTATTCGGCTTCGGTGGGCGTATCGATGCGAACCACCACGGGAAAGGTCTTCGACGTGCCGTCCGGCCCGATAGCGGTAACGGTGGCGCGCTTCGTACTGGCAACACCCTCGACGACACCGGAGATGGAGAACACCTCCTTGCCCGTCAATCCCAGCGACTCCTTGGAATCGCCCGGGGAGAACTGCAGCGGTAGCACGCCCATGCCAACCAGATTCGAACGGTGAATGCGCTCGAAGCTCTCGGCGATGACGGCCTGCACGCCCTGCAACTGTACGCCTTTGGCGGCCCAGTCGCGCGAGGAGCCGGACCCATACTCTTTGCCGGCCAGCACCAGCAGGCCGACCCCTTCGCTCTTGTACTTCATGGCGGCGTCGTAGATGCTCATCTTCTCGCCGCTGGGCTGGTGGGTGGTCCAGTTGCCTTCGCTATCGGCGAGGGCGTTCTTCAGCCGGATATTGGCGAAGGTGCCGCGCATCATGACTTCGTGATTGCCGCGGCGGGAGCCGTACTGGTTAAAGTCGACCGGCGCCACGCCGTGCTCCATGAGGTAGCGGGCGGCGGGGCTGTCCTTGGCGATATTGCCGGCGGGGGAAATATGGTCGGTGGTGATGGAATCGCCCAGCACGGCCAGCACGCGCAGGTTGGCCATATCCTTAACGGAGGTTGCCGGATCGACCATGTTGTCGAAGTAGGGAGGCCGGCGGATGTAGGTGGACTGCTCGTCCCACTGGAACAGTTCGCCCGTCGCGGTTTTGACGTTGCGCCACTGCTCATCGCCTTCGAAGACGACCGAGTATTGGCGATCGAACATCTCGCGCTGCACCGACTTCGCGACAGCCTGCTGCACTTCGGCATTGGTGGGCCAGATATCGCGAAGATAGACGGGATGGCCATCGGTGCCGGTGCCGAGGGGCTCATTCTGGAGGTCGATGGTGACGGAGCCGGCGATGGCGTAGGCGACAACCAGCGGCGGCGAGGCGAGGTAGTTCGCCTTCACGAGTGGATTCACGCGGCCTTCAAAGTTGCGGTTGCCGCTGAGCACCGCGGCGACCGTAAGCTTGCCATCGGTGATGGCTTTGGCCACCGCGTCGGGCAGGGGACCGCTATTGCCGATGCAGGTCGTACAGCCGAAGCCGACCAGGTGGAAGCCGAGAGCCTCCAACGCCGGCATGACGCCCGCTTCGTTGAAGTAATCCATGACGACCTTGGAGCCGGGGGCGAGCGAGGTTTTCACCCAAGGCTTCACCTTCAGCCCCTTGGCCACGGCCTTCTGCGCGACCAGGCCCGCGGCCAGCATGACGGCGGGATTCGAGGTGTTGGTGCAGGACGTGATGGCGGCGATGACGACAGCGCCATCGTCCACGGTGCCGCCGGCAAACGGAGCACTCTTGTTGGCGCCGGGGAATCCCGCGGCGAAGTTATCCTTGACGGCGGGGAGGGCCACGCGATCCTGCGGGCGCTTGGGCCCGGCGAGCGACGGCACAACCGTCGACAGATCGAGTTCCAGGGTGTCGTTGTAGACGGGATCCGGGGCGTCGGCGGTGAGGAACAGGCCCTGTTCCTTCGAATAGGCCTCGACCAGTGCGATGAGATCCTGCGGACGATTGCTGAGGCGCAGATATTCCAGCGTTTGCTCGTCGACCGGGAAGAAGCCGATGGTGGCGCCGTATTCGGGAGCCATGTTGGCGATAGTGGCGCGATCGGCCAACGCCAGTTGCTTCACGCCAGGGCCGTAGAATTCGACGAACTTGCCGACGACGCCTTTCTTGCGGAGCATCTGCGTGACGGTGAGCACGACATCGGTGGCAGTGACGCCTTCGGGCACGTTGCCGGAGAGCTTGAAGCCGACGACTTCGGGCAACAGCATGGTGATGGGCTGGCCGAGCATGCAGGCCTCGGCTTCGATACCGCCCACACCCCAACCGACGACGCCGAGGCCGTTGATCATCGTGGTGTGCGAGTCGGTACCGAGGAGGGTGTCGGGATAGGCGGTGACTTCGCCGCCCTCTTCGTTCTGGAACACGACGCTGGCGAGGTATTCCAGGTTTACCTGGTGCACGATGCCAGTGCCGGGGGGCACGGCGCGGAAGTTGCGGAAAGCGCCCTGGGCCCAGCGCAACAGCGAGTAACGCTCATGGTTGCGCTGGTATTCCAGCAGGACGTTGAGGTCGAAGGCGTCCCTAGTGCCGAAGTTGTCGACCTGGACGGAGTGGTCGATGACGAGGTCGGCGGGGATGAGGGGGTTGGCGAGGGTCGGGTCGGCACCCATGGCGGAGAGCGCGTCGCGCATGGCGGCGAGATCGACCACCGCCGGCACGCCGGTGAAGTCCTGCATGAGGATACGGGCGGGGCGGAAATTGATGTCGCGGGCTGTGGCCTTGGTATCCCAGGCGGCGACATATTCGATATCGGTCTTCTTTACGGTGCGGTTGTCCTCACTCCGCAGCAGGTTCTCGAGCAGGATGCGGATGGAGTAAGGCAGGCGCGCCAGTTTGCCGGCGCCGGCCTTTTCGACGGCGTCGAGGCGGAAGATGCGGTACGAGCGCCCGCCCACCTGCAATGTGGACGCGGCTTGAAAGGAGTTAACTTGGCTCATGGGTATTCTTGGGGTAACCGGTGAACCTACTATTGTATCGAGTCGGGATCACTGGAAGTCGACGGTAACCGACTGCGACGTTCCCTGGGCGTTGGTCAGCGTTACCGTAACCGAGCGGATGGCCGTCGTATCGCCGGTGACGTTGAAACGCTGGCTTAAGGTAAAGCTGCTACCGAAAGCCCGCGACTGGTCACTCTGGTACCAGCGCTGCGCGCCTTCGTTGAGAGGCACGGTCAGCTCGGTAGTCTGCAAGGCGCTGCCTGGGGCCGGGGTGAAGCGGAAGGTCGCGCCCGTCACTTCGCGCGAGGTGGCGTAGGCCGACAGATCCACCTGCAAGCCGCCGGAGATGCGTGTGGCGCGGACCGAATTGGAAACAATGACCGGAGTTCCACGCCGTAAGCGCGACTCGACGACCGGAGCCGGGGAGGGCGTGATGTCCTGGCCGGCGCTACGGAGCACCGCCGAGAGGCGGATGGTGCCTGCCACGGTACCGGTCTGCATGGCAAAGCCCACAGGCAGTTGCGCCTGGGTGGCGTTGGCGGGAACCGTGAAGTTAACGGTACGCAAGCCATTGGTGAACACGACCGCCGCATCGTCGACGGGCACCGCGGCATCGGAGGCGAAGCTCAGAGTAAGGGTGCCGGTGAGCGCTAGCGGATAGGGATTCGAAACCGAGAGGGTGATGCGCGGCTGCTGCTGCGGTTCGACGGTCTCTCCCAGGCCCTGGATGGAAAGGCTGGGCGGTGTGGGACTGGTGATGGTGACCGTGATGGGCGCCGAGGCGGTGGCGCGCGTGTTATCGGTAACCTGCACCGTAAAGGTATAGCTGCCGGACGTGGTGGGCGTGCCGGTAAGGATGCCCGCCGCGCTGAGGCTGAGGCCGGGCGGCAGATCGCCGGAGGTAAGCGCCCAGGTATAAGGCGGCTGCCCGCCGCTGGCGGCGAGCGCCTGGGCGTACGCGACGCCGGCGGTTGCCGCGGTGATCGGCGAGGCGGTGGTGACGCTGAGGTTTAGTACGACGTTTAGCGAGAAGGCACGGATGGCGGTGTTGCCCTGGCTATCGGTGACCTGGACCGTGAACGAGAAGGCGCCGGCGCTGGTGGGCGTACCGGAGACCACGCCGCCTTCGCTGATGCTGATGCCGATGGGCGGGGTGCCGCCGGGCGCCAGCGCCCAGGTGTAGGGAGCGACGCCGCCATTCGCCGTGAGTGTTTCGCTATAGGGTTGGCGCACGGTGGCGGCGGGCAGCACCGATGGCGTGACAATCGACATGCGGCTGGGAATGGCGATGGTGAACGCCTTTTGCGAGGTCTGCTGCTGGGCGTCGGTGACCTGGACGATGAAGCTGTAGTTGCCCACGGTGGTGGGGGTGCCGGTAATCTCGCCGGTGGCGGCGCTGAGTTCCAGACCGGGTGGGAGGATGCCGATGGTAACGGCCCAGCTATAGGGCGCCGATCCGCCGGTGGCGGCCAGAGCCTGCGTATAGGGGATGCCTTCGCTGCCCTGCGGCAGGTTGGTGGCGGTGGTGATCGACAGGCCGTCGGCGATGGTGATACTCAATTGGCGCGTGGCGGAGGCGCCGGTGGAATCGCGTACCTGGATGACAAACGGGTAGGCGCCGGTAGCGGTAGGCGTGCCGCTGATGGTTCCATTGGAGGCGCCCAGGGTGAGCCCTGGCGGTAGCGGTCCGGTTACCGACCATTGCAGGGGCGGTACACCACCGGAGGCCGTCACTGGCTGGGCATAGGGAACGCCGGTGGCGCCGTTGGCCAGCGTGGTGGTGTTGATGGAGAGCGAGGTGCCGACATTGATGGAAAGGGTACGCGAGGCGGTGGCGCCGGCGGCATCGGTGATCTGGACATTGAAGGTGGACGGGCCGGCGCTGGTAGGGGTGCCCGTGATGGCGCCGGTGGCGGCGTTCAACGTCAGGCCCGCCGGTAGCAGGCCGCTGGTGATGGACCACGTGTAAGGCGGCGCGCCACCGCTGCCGGCAAGTGTCTGGCTGTAGTTCAGGGACACGGTGGCACCGGGAAGTTCGAGGGTGCCGATGGCCAGCGGCCCGTTAATCTGCAACGTAAGCTGGCGGGAGCCGGCGTTGTTGACCGCGTCGTTCACCTGCACGGTGAACACGTAGGAGCCGGGGATGGTGGGGGTGCCGGTGAGCTGTCCGTTCGCCGCCAGGGTGACGCCGGGGGGCAATTGCCCGGCATTCACGGTCCACTGGAAGGGAGCGGTGCCGCCTTGGGATAGGAGGGCGGCAGTGTAGGGCGCGCCAACGCTGCCGGGGTTGAGGCTGGTGGTGACCACCGATAGAGCGCCCACGGCGACTACCAGGCTCATCTGGCGGGTGGCGGTGAGGCCCAGCAGGTCGCGGACGACGACGCTGAAAAGGTAGGAGCCAGGGGTAGCGGGCGTGCCGCTCATGATCCCGGTGGAGGAGAGCGTGACGCCGGTGGGCAGCAGGCCCGAGGCCAGGAACCAGGTGTAGGGCGCCGTTCCGCCGCGGGCGGTGAGGGCGAAGCTGTACGGCACATTGACGGTGGCTTGCGCGAGCGACGAGGTGTCGATCTGCAACGCCGTGTTGGTGACGTTGAGGGCGAAGGTGCGTTCGGCGATTGCTCCGGCGGAATCCCGGACGCGCACGGTGAACGACACGACGCCGGGGGTAACGGTGGGGGCCACGGTTCCCGAGATCAGACCGGAGGCGGCCAGCGATAATCCAGCGGGGAGCGTGGGAGTGATGAGTTCGAAGGCATAGCCCGCGCCCGTGCCACCCGACGCCGTCAGGATCTGGCTGTAGGGCGCGCCGATGGCGGCTTCCGGCAGCGACAGGGCGTTGATGGCCAGCGATCCGCTGACGGTGACGTTGAACTGGCGGGTGGCTTGGTTGCCGCCCGAATCCTGTACGCGCAGCGTAATGGTGAAGGTGCCGGGGGTGGTGGGCGTGCCGCTCAATATGCCGCCCGCGGATAGGGTCATGCCGGGCGGTAGGAGGCCGGACGCGATGGACCAGGAATAGCCGCTGCCCGTGCCGCCGGTGGCGGTGAGTGCCGTGGCGGGATAGGCGACGGCGGTAGTTGCCGCGGGCAGCGCTGGGGTTGTGATTGTCAAGGAGGAGGTCGCGGAGACTACCAGCGTAAGGTCGCGGGTGGCGCTGGCTCCGGCTGCATCGGTGGCGCGGATCTGGACGGTGAAGGCGCCGGCCAGGGTGGGTGTGCCGCTGATGACGCCGGCTGTGCTGAGGATCAGCCCGGAGGGCAAGCCGGACACCGCCGTCCAGGTGTAAGGGCCAGTGCCGCCCGAGGCGCTGAGCGTAGCGGCCGGATAGAGTGCGCCCACGGTGCCGGCCGGCAGGGCCGAAGTCGTGATGATTAGAGAGGACGCCGAGGTTACATTGATGGACAGGCTGGCGATGGCCGTATTGTTCTGGGAATCGCGCACCTGGACGGTGAAGTTGGAGGTGCCCGCCGCGGACGGGATACCGGTGATGGCGCCGGAGGGATTCAGCGACAACCCTGGGGGCAGATTTCCGGCGATGAGGCTCCAGGTATAGCCAGTGCCGCTCCCGCCACTAGCGGCCAGAGTCTGCGAGTAGGAGGCCCCGGAATTCGCGTTCGGCAGGGAGGAGGTAGTGACCTGAAGTGCATTGGACTGCGTGACCAAGAGGCTAAAGGCCCGTGCCGCCGACTGGCTGGCCGCATCCGTTACCGTTAGGGTGAAGTTGAAGCTGCCGGCCTGGGTGGGTGTCCCTGCCAGGGTTCCACTGGGGTTGAGGAGGATGCCCGCGGGTAGCGTGCCGGAGGTCAGGGACCAGTTGAATGGGGAGGTGCCGCCGGACGCGGTGAGCGTCTGGCTGTAGGGCGCGCCTACCACGCCGCCGGGCAAGGTTCCGCCCGTGGTGATGCTCAAAGCACCGCCGGCGGCGCCAATTGTGATGGTAAGGGATTGGGTCGAGGTACGGGACGCGCTATCGGTCAAGCGCACGACAAACGTGGCGGGGCTTCCGACGGTGGTCGATGGGGTCCCGCCGAGGACACCGGTGGACGGGGAGAGGGCGAGGCCAGGGGGAAGAGCGCCGCTGATGACCCGCCAATCATAGGGAGCCGAGCCGCCGGCGGCTTGGAGCGTCTGGCTGTACGGTTGGCCGACGGTGCCGCCGGGCAGCGATTGGGTAACGATGGTGAGGGACGTGGTGACGGTGAGGCTGAGGGTCTGGGTGGCGGTGGCCTGGTTGGCGTCCCTGGCTTGCAGTGTGAAGCTGGCGGTGCCAGCGGTGGTGGGCGTGCCCGACAGGACGCCGGTGCTGGGATTGAGGCTGATGCCGGCCGGCAGGGACGACCCGCCCACCAGCGACCAGGTGATGGGCGCGGTGCCGCCAATGGTGCTCAGGGTGGCGCTGTAGGCCGCGCCGGCGCTGGCCTGGGGTAGCGTGGAGGTGGTGATGGCGAACTGCAGCACCTGGATGGTGAGGTTAGCGGTCGTGGTCAGGTTGTTGGTGTCGCGCAGTTGGATCGTGAAGTTGAAAGTGCCGGGGCTCTGGGGCGTGCCGCTGATGGTGCCGGTTTGCGCATTCAAAGTGAGGCCGGAAGGCAGCAGGCCGGCGTTGACCGTCCAGACCAGCGGCGCCGTGCCGCCGGATGCCGTTAAGGTGGCGGTATAGGGTTGTCCAACGCCCGCCGAGGGCAGCGATTGCGTCGAGATGGAGAGGTTCGGGGAAGTAACGGAGAGGGAGAAGGGGCGGGCCGCGGTGCCACCGAAGCCGTCGTTGACCAGTACGGTGAAGTTGTAGGTGCCCACTGTGGTGGGGGTGCCGGAGAGCGTTCCGTTGGATTGCAGGTTCAGTCCGATGGGCAGGTTGCCAATGGGCACGGAGAACTGGTAGACGGCGCCGGGAGCGCCGCCGGTGGCGCGGATTTCGGCGATATAGGGGATGCCGGCGACCGCGTCGGTGAGGGGCGAACCGGTGGTGATGGAGACGGGGGCGGCCGCGACGGCCAGCGAGAACTGCCGGGTGGCCTGGCTGCCGACCGAATCGGTGACCTGCGCGATGAAGTTAGTGACGCCGGCAGTGGTGGGGGCGCCGCTGATCTGGCCGCCGGTGGATAGGGTAAGGCCCGGCGGCAAAGTGGAGCCAACCAGGCTCCAGCTATAGCCGGTGCCGCTGCCGCCCGAGGCCGATAGCGAGGTAGCGTAGATGGCCCCCTGCAGTGCCTGCGGCAGAGGCGATGCGGTGGTTACCTGCAGCGAGGAGGCCGTAATCGCAATAGAGAGGCTGGCCGAGGCGGTGGCGTTGCTGGAATCGCGTACCTGGGCGACGAACGGGAACGTGCCAACCGTGTTCGGAATACCGCTCAGCGTGCCGCTGGCGGAGAGCGTCAAGCCGGGTGGCAACTGCCCGGAGAAGACGGTCCACGTATAGCCGGTACCCGTGCCGCCGCTGGCCGACAGCGTTACGGGGCCATAGGAGAAGTTCAAGATTCCGTTAGGTAGGCTTTGCGGCGGGACGGTTAGGTTCGTGCCGACAGTGAGGGTGAGTTGGCGGCTGGCGGTGGCGCCTACCGAATCGGTAACGGTGCAGGCGATGGGGAAAGAGCCGGAGGTGGTAGGGGTACCGGCGATTACGCCGGTCGCGGGCGTTAGCGTGATCCCGGCCGGTAGGGCGCCCTGGATGGACCAGGTGAGGGGCGAGGTGCCGCCGCTGGCCGATAGGGTGGTGGTGAAGGGTGAGTTCAGGCCGGCCGGGGCGAGGGTCAGGGTGGTTACCTGCGGCGCCGGGTTGATGGTGAGGGACAGCGCCCGCTGCGTACTGCTGGCGGTGTCCGCCACTTGGGCGGTGAAGTTGGCCGTACCGGCGATGGTGGGCGTCCCGCTGATGACGCCGGTTCCCGCCAGGCCGAGGCCGGTGGGCAAGGCGCCTTGGGCCACGGACCAAGTCATGTTCCCGGTGTTGCCGGTGGCGGCGAGTGTCTGCGAGTAGGGGACGCCGACGGTCCAGGGGGGCAGCGTGGCGGTCGAGATCGTGAGCGTACTGGCGGCTGCGACCGACAGGGAGAAGGCCTTCGTCGCCGAGGTGTTGCCGGAGTCCGTTACCTGGATGGTGAATGCATAGCCGCCGGCGGCGTTCGGTGTTCCGCCGAGAACGCCGGCGGAGGACAGAGTCATCCCTCCGGGCAGGTTGTTCCCGGGCGGCAGACTCCACGTGTAACCGGCGCCGGTGCCGCCTGTGGCGGTCAGTGTGACCGGGCCGTAAGCCGCTCCGGAGGTGCCGCCCGGCAACGGCGATACGGTCGTAATGGTAAGGCCGGAAGAGACCGTGAGGCTGAAGGGCTTGGTTGCGGTGGTGTTGCCGGAGTCGGTGACCTGGACGGTGAAGTTGAAGGCGCCGGTGGCAGTGGGGGTGCCGCCAAGGACACCGGCGGGGG
This sequence comes from uncultured Candidatus Solibacter sp., assembly GCA_964385495.1. Lineage (GTDB taxonomy): Bacteria > Acidobacteriota > Terriglobia > Bryobacterales > Bryobacteraceae > CADEFT01. Next base: position 15,174 of record CAYLPH010000099.1, on the reverse strand, counting down.
AGAGCGTCATGCCGTTGGGGAGGTTGCTACCGGATTGCAGACTCCACGAATAGCCGGTGCCGGTTCCTCCAGTGGCTGCCATGGTTACGGCGGAGTAGGCTGCGTTTTGGACGGCGTTCGGTAACGGCGAGGCGGTGGTGATGCTGAGCGAGGCGCCGGTGACGGTGAGGCTGTAGGTACGCTCGTTGGAAAAAGGCGTGGGGGAAGTCGAGTCGGTGACCCTTACGACGACGGTCGAGAAGGTACCACTGCTTTGCGGAGTGCCGCTAAGGAGTCCGCTAGTGGAGTTGATGGTAAGCCCGTTGGGGAGTCCTGTCGCCGTCCATGTATATGCGCCCTGTCCACCGGTTGCCGCGAAGCTTTGGGAGTAGTTCGATCCGAGTTGCGCGTTCGGGAGGCTGGCAGGCGCCGTGATCAGGAGTTCCGGCAGCACCGTAACGGTGAACTGCCTGGTGGTCTCCTGCGGTGTCGGCGCGGTGCTGTCCACCACGCGAACCGTCGCGCTGTGAGGGGACAAAGCAGTCGATACCGGCTGGCCGCTGATCAACCCATTCGATCCAAGGGAAACGCCCGTAGGCAACGTTCCCGCGGACAGATTCCAAGTAAGGGTCCCCGTCCCACCCGTCGCCGCGAGCTGCGTGTTGACCGTGCGGTTCACCATCATCGGGGGAACCGAGGCCGTCGAGATTGTCAGTTGTCCAAAGGCCGGGGTCAGCAACCCCAGCAGTACGAAGGTCTGCGCTGCCAGTCGGAACACGTTGCTCTCTTACCGCGGAGGTCCGAACGTCGAGCCGCCGGCGGAGATCGACGTGCCGGCCGGTGTTTGGGTTCTGCCGCCGCCGCGTGTCACGCCGACGGCCACCGCCGCGCCCGCTCCCCCGATCAGTGCCACGATGAGGGCGGTCTTCCCCGCATTACCGGAGGATTTTTGCGCCGCGTTGGTCTGGGTGATGGCCGCGCGCGCGGTCTGACCCTGGTACGAAGCCGTTACCCGGATCTGGAACTCGCCGACAACATTATTGGGGTGCATGTTGCGGCCAACGGCCACGCCATCGGCTCCCGTGGTAACAATCAGCGTCGTACCCGAGGCTGGAAACATAGCGCTGGCGCCCAACTCGGGTAGCAGGAAAGTCACCTGCGCGCCCGCGAGCGGGCGGTCCGCCGTGTCCGTGACTACTACCACCGGCTCCTTCGCCTTAGCCACTCTAATGTTGTTCAATGCCCCGTCGCCTTCCCGCACCGTCAGTTTAATTCCAGGCGCGGCCCCGGCCTGTGCCCACAGGGGCACCCAGGGTGCTAGTAAGGCCAGTACCAGCACCTCCGCCAGGGGTTTCTGCCAGCAGCGAAGCGGGTATCCAGAGGATAATGACGTCATGGGACCTCCTGACGCTACCGCCGAGCGCCGATAGTGCGTACAAGGGCGGAGTACGTGCCCGCATTATAGCGCAAGGGTTAGAAGTGTGAAAAAAGCCCCCAAGTTTGTGATAATTTTCATAGTACGCCTATGATGCCGGCGCATAGTCCCGTCGAAGCGGGCATCTGGAGTGTTCCGGGCCACCCCCCGGTGATCGAATACTCCCGGGCGGCGATCCACGCCATCATCGTCGAGGTACTCGACGCGTATGAGACGTACCTGGAAGGCGGGTACGAGGTTGGGGGCCTCCTGCTCGGCACCCGCGACGGCAATCGTCTCCGCGTTCTTTCCCATGCGGCCCTCCCCATCCGGCCGCCGCGCCCGAGCTTCGCGCTGTCGGAATCGGACCAGCGCCGCTTCGCCGAGCTCATCAAAACCTGCGCCCAGGATCGCGAGGTGCTGGGCTTTTACGTCAGCCATACGCGTAGCGAGGTCTTCCTGACCGAGTCGGACCAGGAACTGTTCGAACGCTTCTTCCCCGAACCCTGGCAGGTGGCCATGGTTTTCCACCCAAAGGACCGGGAGCCGGTTCGGGCCGGATTCTTCTTCCGGGAGGAAGACGGGTATGTAAGGAGCGACCAGAGTTATCTGGAGATGGCGTTCGAGGCGCCGCCGCGGAGCCAGGGATTCCGGCGGCAGCCGCCCTGGCAAATCGATTCGCGCGGTGTCCCGATTCCGCCGCCGTTCCGCGATCCGGAGCCCGATGATCGCCTGGAAGAGGCCGATCCCGAGCTGGATGCGCCGCCTCTACGCGTGGAGGTCCCCGAGCGGCCGGACATCTACGATCTGCCACCGGAACCCGCCGGTCCCAGCCTGGCCTCTCGCGTGGGCAAGTGGGCGCTGCTGGCGGCCGCGCTGTTGGTTTTGGCGGCGGGCGGCATTTCGATCCGCCTGCTGCGCGAACCGGATCCTCCCATGGGCCTGCGAGTGGTGCCCCGCGAAGGCGAGTTGGTGGTGGTGTGGGACCCGGCCAGCCCCACATTACAGGAGGCGAGCGAGATTTCGATCAGCCTGATTGACGGCGCCACGAAGAAAGACATGCCGGTTCGCCTGGCGGCGCGTCCGCCCGAGATCACGTACCGGCCTATCACCGGACGGGTGGATATCCGGCTCACGGCCACCTCCGGCTTTGGCAGGCAGTCGCGGGAGATGGCCACTTTCCTGGCCCATCCCGAACTGGGCAGGCCGTCGCCCGAGTTGGTGGAGGAGCGGCGCCTGCTGCGGGAAGCCGAGAGTGAATTTCGGGCCGCCACCGCTGAGGTAGCCTCGCGCGACGCGGAGAATCAGGCTTTGGAAACCCGCCTCGGCGACGTGCAGACACGCCTGGTGGCGATAGAGGAGTCGCGCCGCCAGCGCCTGGAGGCCCGGCGAGCCGCGGTGCAGGCGGCGGCGAATCGGAAGGCGCCGCAGGCCCCGGCGCGCGACCTGCCGCAGGCCCCGGAAATCGCCAACCGCCCGTCGCCGGCGGTGCGGCTCCCGATGGCCGCCAGTAGCCTGCCTCCGCGTCCAGCCGAGGTGGAGCCGCCGCGGCCCACGCCACCCGCCAGTAACGCCGCGCCGGCAGTGACCGCAGCCCCCGCACCGGGTCCTGCCATGGCCCGCGCCACCCCGCCACCCATTGCCGTAGCGGCGCCGAAGCCGTCTGGCTATGCCGGTCCGCGCTCCGGACGTCTCATCTGGACCGGGGAACTGCCGCGGGACGGCCAGTTGGTGATTGACGGACGGAAACCCTCACGGGGCTTTGTCAACGGCGAATTGCCCGGTGTGCCCGTACGCCTTGGGGCCTACCCGGCCGAGCTTGCCGACGGTGGCATCCGCGTGCTGACCGGAAACCCCGCCTTCTCCCAACCCCGGGTGGAGAATCCGTCGGCGGCCAACGCCTGGAACCGCACGCAGTACATTTATGATCCGAAGGGCTATCGCGATCTGATCGTCGAACAGATGCCGGGAGGATCGGATCTGAAGAAGCTCACTCTCCGCGCCGGAGGTAGAAAATTGAGTGTAATCGTAATCGAATGGCAGGTGATGGCGCCGTGAAATACAGCTCTTTGCTGTGTATCCTTGTCTGGTCCCTCGCCCTAGCGCAAGGGCCGGATCCGAAGAAGGCCGAATCTGCCTTCAGCCAGGGCCGCCGGGCGGAAAACGCCGGTAAGCCAGACGAAGCCATCGCCCGCTTCTCCGAGGCGATTCAGGCCGCGCCGGACTTTGCCGCCGCCTACCGGCATCGCGCCCGCCTACGGCAGAGCAAGGGCCTGTCGACCGAAGCCCTGACCGACCTGAACGCGGCCATCCGCTTCCAGCCCGATGACGCCGAGGCGTTCCACCTACGAGGCGACCTGCTGCTGCGCGCCGGTGACGCGGATAAGGCTCTGAAGGACTTCGACGCCGCCCTCCGGCTCCGCCGTGAGCATTCCGACCTGTACGCCTCGCGGGGCGACGCGCATGCCGCGCTGCAGAAGTATCGCGAGGCCGTCGAAGACTTCACCAAAGCAATCAAGCTGCGTCTGGACCGCGCGGATTACTACCAGCGCCGCGGGCTCGCGTACCAGAAGCTGGAAACCTACCAGGACGCGATCGAAGACTATACGCGGGCGGTGGAATTTAACCCGTCCGCCGCCGGTCCGCTGGTGGACCGCGGTTTCTGTTATGGGCAGCTTGGCAACTTCCAGGCGGCGATCCTGGAGTTTACCCGTGCGCTGGCGTTGGAGCCGAAGAATCCCCGCGCGCTCGGCCTGCGTGGGGAAGCCTATCGCCGCACGGGCGAGTTCCAGAAGGCGATTGTGGATTTCACGGCGGCCATCGAGATTGACGACCGTAACCAGGATTTGTTCCTCAGCCGGGGCTCGGCCTATATCCAACTCCAGGATTTTCAGAAGGCGCTGGATGACCGGGACCGGGCCGTGCGGCTGAAGCCCGATCATGCCGAGGCGTATATTGCCCGCGGCGGATCCTATCACCTGTTGGGCCAGCACGAGCGTGGCATTGCGGACCGGTCGGAAGCCATTCGCCTGAAACCAGATCTGCCGGAAGCGTGGTTTGCCCGTGGCAGCGCGCTGTTCCTGCTGGGCGATTTTGAGAAGTCGCGCTCCGATCTGAAGGAAGCGCTGCGGCGGAAACCGGAGTATCCGGAGGCGAAGACGGTGCTGGCGCAGGTGGAAGGCCGGATTGCGGAGATAGCGGCCGCGGGTGTCAAGCCGGCGAGTCCGGTTCCCGTAGTGCCGCCCGTAGCCCCGCCGCCGGCGCCCGTCGCGGCGCCACGCCTGGTCACCCAGGCCCAAACCGCTCCGGCCGAGCCTGCGCCTTCACCAGTTCCTCCGCCCGCTCCCGCCCCGGCGCCAGTCGCCATCGTGGCCGGGCCTGTTACGGTCACCGCTCCCGTTACCGTGGCCAAGGTCGTGGAGCCCCGGACATCGCCAGAAACGAAAGCTCCCCCCGCGCCGGAACCGGCCGCGCCAAAGGCCAAACCGGCAAAGCCGCGCGATGTTCGCGAGGCCGCCGCGCTGCACAAGAAGGGGCGCGCGCTGCTGGAAGAGGGCGAGTTCCGCAAGGCCGCCGACGCGTTGTCGGAAGCGATTCAGGCCGATAACGGCAATCCGCTCATCTGGAACGCCCGCGGCTTCGCATACCTCAAGCTGAAGGAGTACGCCAAAGCCATCGCCGACGCCACCCGCGCGCTCGAACTCAATCCGAAATACGCCAATGCTTATCGCAACCGGGCGGCGGCCCGGCGGCTACGAGGAGACGCGGCGGGGGCGGCCGAAGACGCCGAGCGCGCTAAGCGCTTCGAATAACCCGTCCCGATCCGTTGGCGCGTGGGCTCCGGCTGACTTACAATGCTTGTGAATCCATGCGCTTTGTCACGTTCCTCAACCCCCAGGGCGCGCCTGAACCGGGCGTCGTCTCCAACGATCATGTTATCGGCCTGCACGGAGCGGGTTTCGGGTCCATCCTCGACATTCTCGGCGGCGGCGCGGATGCCCTCGCCAAGGTGAGCCAGTGGGCGGCGGCGCCCGGCGAATCGTCGGTGCATCCGCTGGCGAGCACCAAGCTGCTGGCGCCCATCCCGCGCCCGCCGAAGATCATTTGCGTCGGCCTGAACTATCGCGACCACGCCGAAGAATCGAATATGCCCATCCCGGAGCGGCCAACGATCTTTTCGAAGTTCTCCAACACCGTGATCGCGCCGGGCGACAACATCGTGCTGCCGAAGAACTCCGAGAAGCCCGACTACGAGGCCGAGTTCGGTCTGGTGATCGGGAAAGGCGGCCGCCACATCAAGGGCGACAACTGGAAGGATGTGGTTTTCGGGTACACCAACGTTCACGACGTCAGCGCCCGCGACTTCCAGCTTGCCACCAGCCAGTGGCTGATGGGCAAGACCTTCGACACCTTCTGCCCGCTGGGCCCCTACGTGGTGACGGCGGACGAGATTGCCGATCCGCACAACCTGCGCGTCACCTGCACCATCAACGGCGAGGTTCTGCAGGACGGCAATACCAAGCACCTGATCTTCAATATCCCGACGCTGATCGAATACCTGTCGAGCGTCTTCACCCTGGAACCCGGCGACATCATCTCCACCGGGACGCCCGCGGGCGTGGGCTTCGGCCGCAAGCCGCCTCGCTGGTTGAAGGCCGGCGATACGGTGACGATCGAATGCGAAGGCCTCGGCCAGCTTACGAATCCGGTGGTGATGGAGCAGTAATCAGGCAGCCGCCGCCTCGGGCAACAGGCGATTCGCCAACGGAAAGAGCACGTTGTCTTCTTTCCAGATGTGAGCCCGGAGCAGTTCACTATACTCCGCCGCGGCCGTGTATACGGCGGTCGCGGCGGCCTCGTCCCCCTCGTTGGCGGCCGCCAGGTTCTCGCGGATGCGCCGGATGCACTCCCGCCCCAAATCATGTTCGTGCAGCATCACCGCGATAGGCCCGTGTTCCACCGGAACGCCGGCCTGCACCAGCGCGGGGAATAGCAGCGTCTCTTCGCGATGGTGATGTTCGCCGTCGGCGAAGTCCTTGACGAAGGCGAGCAGTTCTTCGAAGAACGCGCTGGGGAATGGGAACGATGGCCCGCGCAGGATGCGGTCTACTTCGTCCAACTTCGCTTCGATGCGGCGGTGATCGGCGTAGAGAAGGTCCACGAGTTGGGACATGGCGACGGTACCTCCATGGCCAGGATGCGGCGGGGGAGGGTGGGAAGCAGTGACTGGAGTCACGCCGCCGGGACCGTAGCAGATATAGTGAAACCAGAATGCCATCTTCTGAAAGCAGTCAAGAGCGCGACGAGTTGATCCGGCAGGCGGTTCGCGCCGCTCGTCAGCGCGAGTACGAGATCATTCGGGAAGCCTATCTCAAAGAGCCAGACTGTGATACCCCCGACGATTGGTCCAACACAGAGGAATGGAAGCCTTGAAGCAGCGTTAGTTCTGGTGGGCCGGCCTGCCGCAACCTGCCGGGCGCCGCCCGGTGTTGCTGTTGAGCCGCGACAGCGCCTACGGGGTGCTCACCAAGTACATCGTTGCCGGGATAACCACCAAGATACGGAACATCCCAATCGAAGTCCCTCTCGGACCATTTGACGGCCTGCGCAGGGCCTGTGTCGTGAACTTTGATAGCCTTCGCACGGTCGCTAAGGAGTATCTCGTCGAGAAGGTCTCGAAGTTGTCGGCCCAGCGGACCGGCGAAGTGAAGCGAGCCGGGTACGCACTCGAGTGGGAAGAACTGATGGACGCGGTCTAACAAGTATCTGGTTACCGCTTGGGTCTGCGCGTCCGCTTCTCTAGATGTTCAGGCAGACTCGCGCTATTGGCTCCTCTTGTTGAGTTGATTTGTTGTGAAGCCAGTCGGACAGTGTGGTGCAGCCGTGCGCCATCAATGCTGGCGTTCTCAAGATCAGCTCCTTCGAACGAGGCGAACTCGAAACTACCGGCCTGCAAATTCGCTCCGGCCAGTGTCGTGTGGCCAAAGTAGCAATAACGGGCATCCGCACGAGCGAAGTTGCTGAAGCGCAGATCGCAAGAAGAAAAGAGAGTAAAGTACAGATCTCGACCCGAAAAGTCCACCCCAGGCATTGCCCGCCCCGCGGGAAACTGCGTCCAGCCGGAAGCGTTGATACGCGCGATGTAGTTGCGGAAATAGGTCCGGTTCCGTCCAGACGGGCTGAAGAGCACGATTCTTTCCTCAACTCCAACAACCTCGGTTTGATACGAGCGCGCCCCCCAATCCCAGCTTGTCCAGTTTTTCGTCCAGCCCCGATCCAGAGCCAGGAAGAAGTGACATAAAGTGTTCAGCCGAAATAGGCCATCTCCAAGATGCCCGTCGATGGTAGTTGTCCGCGGCGGAACGGGTATAGGTTTGTTTCTCGTCCGCTCACGCTGCATCGCCAAGTCTACCAACTCCTGCACATAGGGCGGTTCTAAGTCAATCGAATCGGTCCTCTTGCTCCTGTGGGGCTGTGGACGGAGGTGGACGCCCTCCGCCCACCAGTGCCAGAGTTCTGCCAGAAGATCGCGTGCCGTCTCCCACTGCTCCAGTGTCAACACCGCAGTAGATTCAATGATGTCGGTAGAGGGCTGCGCGGAACGGTGGATCTCCCACTCCAGCAGAACTTGTACATGCCCCGAAACCTCCGGTGTTAGCCACTGTGACGACAACAATTCTCCCAGGGACCGGCTTATACGGAATCTTTGATCGTGGTCATCGTCGGTGAAGTCCCGCCAGTAGTCGCTGGGATCACGGACGGGCACCGGATCGGTCTGACGCGTGGCACACTCCTTTACTGTCTCGATGATTCCCTCCGCAAACAGGTATTCCCGGAAGGATTTATGCAGGAACTCGCAACCGTGATGCTCCCCGCCACCCTTGAAGTAAAAGCTGATCATGAGGCGCGTCCATGGGCGCTCTTGATGTGCCTCCGGTGACACGGCACCGCCCTCATCCTCGTTCAGTCGCGCGCGTAAAGTGAGTTCTCCGAATGGGATGCTCTCTTGACCCCAAGCAGTAATTGCGGCTGCGGTGCGATGCAGTTTCCGCCGCAATTCATATCCGCGAATTCTGGCCTGCTCAGCTGTATCGCCTGAGTCACTCGCAGCCTTTCCGGCCTTCCCGCAAGTTAGGTCAACGAGCTGGCGATATAGCCTCGTAGGCGACGCCACGAGGGAAGCAATCTCCTCTTTGCCGGTGCACTCCGAGATGACGCGGATGGCCAAATGGGCGAGCAAAGGCTGCCCAAGAACGTCGAGGGTTCGTGGGCCGCGGTGTTCGGCCTCGCATTGATCGCGATAGGCCGCAAAAACGCTGCGCAGCCGCTCTGGGTCCGGAGCTTTCCAGGTGCCCGTCCCCTCGCCTTGAGAGACGCTGCCACCGCGCTGCATCACGAGCGCGAGATTCGTGGCATAGCGCTTGAGCTGCTCCGGGGTGTACTGTCTCATTGTGAGGACCGGTGTATGGTCGGCGAGAAAGTTGCTCCCATCGATCGCGTCGGATGGACGCCCTGTCAGGACGACACGCACCAACGGCGTCCTCCGCCTGACCAACTCATTGCGGACGTTCTGCAACAGTTCTTTGACTTGGATCTGGTAGCCTTTCTCTGCCGTGCTTACTTCATCCCATCCATCCAAGATAAGAACAAACCGCGAGATGCTCGCCTCGCCGAACTGGGTTGTCTGATCGAAGATTTCACCACGCAAGAGGGCGCTTGCAGGCTTCGGAAGGTCCATGTCGACAAAGGGAACATCGTCCGATTCCGTTATTGCCTGGGACAGCGCGTCCACCAGTGGAAGGTCAATACGCAGGTCGCGGATTCGGATCCGTATAGGAACGAGCCCATGATCTTGCAGTTCGCGGCTAAGCCGGAGGGTGAATGCCGTCTTTCCCGCGCCCGGCCCACCTTGAATGACGATCGGCTCCTTGAGGTTCTTGTCACCAAGCAGACGCAACACTGTGCCGAGCACGGGTTTCCTGCCGCCGTGCTTCTCCTCGAAGGCATCTATTTGCTTTTCAGGAGTCCGGGCGTCGCCTTTGATCTCTTTCCAAAGCAACTCACCACAGTCGGTCTCGATGTAGACGTCGGCTAAGGCGAATGGCTCCTGACCTAGTACCGGCTTCTCGGCAAAGGCTCTCCGCTGTGCGTCGGCGAAGGCCTGTAGCGCGTGATGCGCCCGATCTTCCTCGCCGCCAAGTTGCGCCCAATCGGTGAACGGGGCAAACTTCTCGCGAAGCGCGGTGTCCGACATCACGTCGCGTAGGATCGACTTGAACTGGTCGCGAATTGCCGCCTCCGTCCGGCGGATCTCGATCTCCGAGTAGCCGAACTCCAGCAGCGGTACTCGTAAGGCTTGCAGTGCCAGGTTGACGAAGGGATGGGCGGCGGGGTTGCTAAGCGAGAACCCGAGCAGGACGTCGGGGTCGTCGGCCTTGAACTTTGAGACGCGCTGCTTCACCTCCCTCGCCGAATCCATCAGCGGCACGCGGTTCGCAGGCGGGCCAACCTGAAGAAGTGCTGACTCGGCAGCCTTCTGAAAGGCAATCGTACATGCCAGTAACCCCAATTGCTTCGCCGTCGGCTTTTCTTTGAGGTTCTCTGCCAGCTTGACGAGGAACTTCACGATCGGCAACGACTCGGCTACTGCTGCACCGACCGGCTCCATTCACCAAGGTGCAACGGATTGTAGCGCCGCGGAAAGCTCTTTCGTCTTTAGTGCTGTTGAAAGGTCGCTCGCATACTCCAGTACCGACTTCACCCGCCCGACAGACCTATTGACGTCCTTCTCCTGCTTCTCCGTTAAGCCCAGCGTGTTTTGCAGAATGCCCATGTCGCCGTGAGTATACGCCAACGGCAACGCGCGTTGGTGCGAGCTGTGCAATTGCTTTGAATCTCAAGGTTAATGCCCCTCCCTCCGCCGCCCCGCCACCCCCCGCAACCAACTCAAAAACGCCCGCTCCGCCGGCGTCGCCTGGTGATTCCGCACCCGTGCATAGCCGATCCGCCGCTCCCCCGGCGGGTGCAGCGGCAGCAGCGCGCAGTCGCCCGCGTGAGACGCCGCCATCGCCGGGATCACACCCACCCCAAACCCACCCGCGGCCAGCGAAATGATGGTCGTCAAATGGTCGCTCTCAAAGCGGCCATTTAGAATCACGCGCGCCTTCTGGCAGACGCTCAGGACATCCTCCCGAAAGCAATGCCCCTCGCGTAGCAGCAGGACATCCTCCCCACCAATTTCCTGCAGGCGCGCCTGCCCTTTCCTGGCCAGCGCATGCTCCTTCGACACGGCCAGCAGCAGCGGCTCCCGCAGCACCTCGCTGACGACGATCTCCGGCTTCTTAATCGGCAGCGCCAACACCGCCAGTTGGATCTCGCCGTCCTGCAGCCGCTCCAGCAGCCGCGCGGTCATGTCCTCCTGCAGTTGCAGGTCGATCTCGGGGAACTTCGCCAGAAACTCGCCTAAATGAGGCGCCAGCAGGTAGGGAGTAATCGTCGGAATGCAGCCGACCACCAGCTTTCCTCCAGGGTGTGTGCCGGCCTCGGCGCGGGCGATACGCCGGACCTGCGCGACCTCCCGCAGCACCTGTTGCGCATGCGGCAGCAAACGCTCGCCGGCTTCGGTCAGCCGGACCGTACGCCCCAACCGTTCGAGCAGGGCCGTTCCCAACTCCTCTTCAAGCCTGCGAATGCCCTCCGATAAGGACGGCTGCGTCACACCTTCACTCTCGGCGGCCCTGGTAAAGCTGCCGGCGCGGGCCACGGCGGCGAAATAGCGCAACTGGTAAAGCTCCATACCCTTGCTTATACCGCAGATCCATAGGCAGCGCCTATGGGAGACATAGCGGCCCGGCTCTTCCCTTCCACCCCGCCGCCCCGCTATCCTCTAAACATGATTCAGATTGGACAGCCATTCCCCTCGTTCTCGCTCACCGCTACCGTGAGCCTCGACAAGAACAAAGCCTTCGCCACCATCACCGACAAGGATTACGCCGGGAAGTGGAAGCTTATCTTCTTCTGGCCCAAGGACTTCACGTTCGTGTGCCCCACCGAAATCGCCGCCTTCGGCAAGCTGAATAAGGAGTTCGCCGACCGCGACACGCAGGTGCTGGGCGCCAGTGTCGACTCCGAGTTCGTCCACCTGGCCTGGCGCAATAACCACCCCGATCTGAAGGATCTGCCGTTTCCGATGCTGGCCGACATCAAGCGCGAACTGAGCCAGGCGTGCGGCATTCTGGATCCGGGCGCGGGCGTCTCCCAGCGCGCCACCTTCGTCGTCGACCCCGACGGCATCACCCGCTTTATCTACGTCACTGATCTCAGCGTCGGCCGCAACCCCGAGGAAGTCCTCCGCGTTCTCGACGCCCTGCAGACCGACGAACTCTGCCCCTGCAACTGGCAGAAGGGCCAGGACACGCTCCACGTCTAACTCCCTCGAAAGGGAAGAAAGCTGCACCGATTATGACTCTCGAACAGTTGGCCGACTCCCTTCCCGGATACGCCAAGGATCTTAAGCTGAACCTGTCCAGCGTGCTCCGGCAAACCGAGCTGACACCTGGACAGTTGTGGGGGACGGCGGTCTCCTGCGCGCTCGCCGCCCGCAATCCGGCCCTGCTGGAAGCGGTTACGGCGGAAGCGGCCAATCATGTGAGCGAGCAGGTGATTGAAGGCGCCCGCATCGCGGCCTCCATCATGGCGATGAACAACGTCTGGTATCGCTTCCACCACCTCACCGCCAATGAGCGTTTCGCCACCATGCCGGCCCGGTTGCGCATGAATGCCCTGCGTACGCACGGCTGCGACGCCGCCGAGTTTGAACTGTGGTGCCTGGCCGTGTCGGCCATCAATGGTTGCAACAAGTGCGTGGTCGCCCACGAGAATGTCGTGCGCGAGAAGGGCGTTAGCGACGAACAGGTCGCGGCCGCCATCCGCATCGCCTCGGTCCTGCAGGCCATAGCCACCGTTCTGGCCACCGCGCCCGCCCCCGTGGCCTCCGTGGCCTGACCGCAACCTGATTTTTCTCCTCGATGATTCACTTCACGGCCCGGGACACCCTCGTTCCCGGGCCCTTTTTTTGTCTGTTTAAGCCCCCTTCGAAATAGCCGAACGCACTCTTCGAAAGTTTCGATTTACGCGCGCCGCCGGTTTGCGTTACAGTCATGTTCAGTATTCTGTAACTATCTTTAGGGGTTACCATGTTGCAACGCTACCTTTGCGCGCTAGGATGCACGCTATTTCTGAACGCTTCTCTCCTGCTTTCCCAGGTCACCACGGGCACTATTCTGGGTACGGTGTCCGATACCTCCGGCGCCGCCATCAGTGGCGCCGAAGTCACAATCACCGAGGTCAACAAGAACACCGTTACGAAGTCATTAACGGATGAGTCGGGCAATTACAACGCGCCGTTCCTTGTCCCTGGGCTTTACACCGTCTCGGTCGAAAAGGCCGGGTTCAAGAAGGGCTTGGTGCAGAACCTGCCGCTCGAAGTCGACCAGAAGGCGCGCACGGACTTTCAACTTGCGGTCGGTAACGTCAGCGAGACCATCGAAGTGACGGCGGCGGCGCCGCTGGTGCGTTCCGAATCGGCCGAGCTCGGTGAGGTCATCGGCACGCGCGCCGTTCGCGAACTGCCGCTGAACGGCCGCAACTTCGCGCAGTTGGTTTATCTGAACCCAGGCGTCACGCCCGGCCAGGCCGGCGAGAATCTCTCGGGCGCCTCGACCTTCAATCCGCGCGGCCCATCAAACTTCAACGCCCTCGGCAGCCGCGCCAACACGAACGCCTGGCTCATCGACGGTATCGACAACAACGAATTCACGTTCAACACGGTTGTCGTGGCGCCGACGGTGGAGTCGGTGCGCGAGTTCAAGACGCTGACCGGGGTATTCTCGGCGGAGTTCGGGCGCGGCGCCGGCGTGGTGTCGGTATCGACGCAGTCGGGGTCCAACGACTACCACGGCAATGTGTTCGAGTTCCACCGCAACCACGTGCTGGACGCCCGCAACGTGTTCGCTCCCGCCAACCAGCGCAAGCCGGTGTTCCGGCAGAACCAGTTCGGCGTCGCCATCGGCGGCCCGGTAATTATTCCCAAACTGTATAACGGCAAGAACCGCACCTTCTTCTTCTTCGATTACGCGGGATTGCGGTCCGGGCGGGGAATCGCCACGGTGAACACGGTACCCACGGCGCAGACCCGTGTGGGCGACTTTTCACAACTGCTGCGCGACGCCAACCTGCAGATCTTCGATCCGCTGACCACGCGCATGGTTGACGGCCGCACGATCCGCGATCCCTATCCGAACAACATCATGCCGGCGTCGTCCATCAACCCGGTGGGCCGCAACGTGGCCAGCATCTACCCGCTGCCGAACGCGCCGGGCCGCAACAACGGCCTGTTCGACAACTACATCTCGGTGCCGAACCGCCAGGTATCGGATAACGTCTATACGGGCCGTATCGACCAGACGATCAGCACCAAGGACAGCCTGTTCTTCCGCTACACCTACAACGCCTACAACCTAACCGCTCCGCAGGGCCAGGCCAACTGCTGTCTGCCGACGCCCGCCGATGCCGCCTCGCGCTTTACGCTTGGCCCATTCGTGGCCGGATTGCAGGACACCACGCTGACCACGCAGGGCGCGGCCTTCAACTGGACGCACGTCTTGAAGCCGAACCTGCTGCATGAGTTCCGCGCGGGCTTTGCGCGCACCAATCCTCTGACGACGCAGCAGGACATCGGCATTAACGCCGCCACCTCGCTGGGCATCCGCAACATCAACCTCAACCGGCAATCGTCCGGTATCCCGACGATCAACATCTCCGACATCACGGGCCTTTCGGGCGGTCCGGCCTTCCTCCCGGTAAACCCGCTTCAGACGCACTACCAATTGGACAGCGCCTGGAACTGGACCATCGGCAAGCAGACACTGAAGTTCGGCTGGCACATTGTGCAGCGCCGGGCGCAGCCGTTCGTGAACGAAGCCGTGCGCGGCAACATGAACTTCACGCGCGCCTTCACCAACAACCCGCAAAGCCCCGCCACCAGCGGTTTCGGGTTGGCCACGCTGCTTACCGGTTACATGAACAGCGGCGCGCGCTCGGGCGTGTTCGAACCCTTCTACCTCAATATCTGGGAGAACTCGTTCTACCTCCAGGACGATATCAAGGTGAGCCGACGCTTCACGCTGAACCTGGGTGTCCGCCACGAAGTCTTCCGTCCGGAGACGGAGGTTCGCAACCGCCTGCCCAACTTCGATCTGGCCGGCCGGCGGATGATCTACGCGGGGGAAGACGGGGTCAGCCCGTCCGCTGGGAAGCGCACCAACTGGCGCAACTTCGGCCCGCGCATCGGCATGGCCTACGACATCACCGGTAGCGGCAAGACCATCTTCCGCGCCGGCTACAGCCTGGTGTACTTCCCGGACCCGGTGACGGCGAACGGGCAGATCGGCTTGAACGTGCCGCTGTTCTTCACGCAGTCGCTGGCCTTCCCGGACTTCCCCACGACGATGGCGGGGGTTGCCACCATCGACAATCCGTTCCCGCTGCCGCAGGCGGTAAAGCCGCGTACGGCGGCGGAGATCAACGCCCTGAGCCCGGCGCCGCGTTTGAACGGGCACTCGCTCGAGAATCGTACGCCTTACATGCAGACGTGGACGGCGAACATCCAGCGGCAGCTCACGCAGTCGCTGATGATCGAGGCGGATTATGCGGGCTCGACCGGCATGAACCTCGCGTTCTCCTACAACCCGAATGAAGTCCAGCCGGGTCCTGGCGCGCTG
>CAYLPH010000098.1:0-24966 GCA_964385495.1 uncultured Candidatus Solibacter sp. | reverse complement strand
TCAGGCCGAATTTCTAAGCAGTTGCATCTATGGGACTTATAGCCGGACGCTAGTGAGTTCGACCCGCCCCCAATCCCGTCATTAAACCCGTGATCCTCCGTCGACCGGATCGTGTTGTAGCGGATGATGTTTCCCCCACTCGAATCCCGCAGCGAGATCGCCTGCGGTCCCGACGGATGCCCGCTCTCCCAATCGTTGGCCGCGCCCCGCGGATACTCGATCAGGTTCCGCTGGAGCACCAGTTGTCCCGCCCCCTTATCCGCATTCACCGCGCTATCCGATCCGCCCACCACGCCCCATACCCGCGCCCCACCCACTCGTCCCCACAGCGTAATATGGCAGTCCTCGATCACCACGTGCTTCACGCCCGCCTTGATCTGCACGCCGTGGATCGCGGCGTTGCGCAACTCCAGCCCACGCAGAATCACATAGTCGGCCTCCACCACAATGTTGTAGTCCGCCTGGTTGAAGACGTCGCTGGTAAACTTCCTGCCCTTCGGCGGCGTCACCAAACGCCAACCCTTCTCCGTGCCGCCCTCGCGTACGAACAGCGTCTGATCGGAATGCCCCTCTACCTCCGTCACCGCCCCAATCGGAAAAACCTCGCTCCGCGTCCGCGTCTGAAACGCAGCCTTGTCCGCCCCTGCCCTCAATTCGATCTCGTACGCCGTATCCGCCTTCAATCCCACCAGCGACCCGCGATACTGCTTCTCCCGCGCGTCGTAGACCGGTGGGTACCCGTCGCGCCAAGCCGCATCGCCCAACGCCCGATACCGCACCGTACACGATTCCCGCGCCTGCGGCGAATTGTAGTAGATCCCAATCGCCTCAAACGTCGGCACGCCCCACGCCACAGCGGGTGCGGCCTCCAGGCAGAACGCAAGCGTCAGGAATCCCAAGAGCAATCGCAGCATGATGCCCGTACGATATCACCCAACGCGCCGCTATTGCCTTCCGAAGTACCCGCTCACCTCCACCACCACGTTCGTTTGCGTATAGGCATAGATATCGATGGCCCCATTCGTACCGGCCGGGATAATGGCCGAGTTGGAAACAATTTGCCCCTCGAATGCGTTCAGAATCGAAGCACCCGGTCTGGGCTGGCCGGTTGGGTACGCCGTGAGGAAAGGCAATGGATTCCCATTGGGCAGCGCCGTCACGTTAATGGCATACCCGCGCGCGTTGGCGGGGATCCCCGAACAACCCGCCGCAGCCGGTATGTTGATGCTTCTCGTGCTATCCGCCGCGTACACGCCGCCCGATACCGTCGAGTCGCTCGCCCGGCACGGCGGCACCGTGAAAAACGACAGCCCTTGTCCATTATCCGGAGCGAAGTAGCCGTTGATATCCACCAGGAAATCCGTGTTGTTATAGGCGTACACGTCCAACGCGCCATTGGTGGATGGCAGAATCACGCTGTTCGCCAGCACCCGTCCGGCAAAAGAGTTGATGCTGGAAACGCCGGGCTGCGCGGTGGTCGCCGGCCATATCGTGAGAAACGCCAGCGGCGCAGGGGGCACCGCCGTGATCGTCATCGAGTAAGCCGCTGCCTGCGGCACGCTGCAGTAGGGCGTGGACGGAAAGGCAAACCGGCGCGTCTGTTGGGCCGCCAGGGAGGGCGGTCCAAAGGGTCCCGCCGGCGACCGGTACACAATGCGCGTATCAATCACCCGGCAGGGCGTCAGCGGATAGTACACCAGACCGGAAACCGCCGTGCTGTCCGTGAAGTACCCGCTGATGTCAATCAGCAGGTCGGTATTGCTCGACGAGTACACGCTGATCCCGCCGTTCGTGCCTGCCTTCACGATGGCCGTGTTCGCGACGGTCTGCCCGTCGGGCGAACGGATGGTCCAGGTGTTCGGTTGCGGATCGCCCGCGGCCCACAGCGTCACGTAATCCACGGCCCCGCTCGGAATCACCGTCACATTCACTACGTAGGCCTTCGCGTTCGATGGAATCGAACAAACATTCGACGCCGGCGGGTTCAGCGTGCGTGTGGATCCCGCCGTCAAAGCCGGTGGCCCGAACGCTCCCGTCCGGCCTTCAAAGTTGTACAGCGCGCGCGTCTCCATCAGCCGGCAGGGCGCCAGGGGTACGAATCGAAGCGGGACGGGTGTCGTGTAGGCCCGGTACGTCGCCGTGCCCGGCGTTCCATAAGCGCCATTCACGAACGCCGTCACCTGCACGTAAAGGGTACGCCCGTCCGCCGGTAGATTGCTCACCGCAAGCGTCGTGGCGGTCGTCTCCTGTGTGAACAGATTCGCCGATCCCGCCGTCGTGCCCACATCCAACCGGTATTTCGTCGCGCCCGCAACCGCACCCCACGTGAACGTCACCGCGCCCTGCGACAACGTTGCGCCCGGCGCAGGGGACGTCAAGCTCGCTCCCGTGGCCGTTCGGTTCACAAACGCAATCAGCCGGTCGTCGGTTCCCACCAGCAGCCCCGGCTTGCCGTCGTTGTTCCAATCCACCATCAGCAGGTGCCGCTGATCCTGCCCGGAGGGAATCAGCATCGTCTCCGGCTGGAACGTACCGTTGCCATTGCCTGCCATGAATCCAAGATCGGTCTGTCCGCAGCAATGGCGCACGATCAAATCTTTGCGCGAATCCAGATTGAAGTCCGCGAAAACCACGTTACCGGGACCGAAATCCACCGTATAAACCGCCGGGGCGCCGAACGTGCCGTTGCCCTGGTTCATGGCGATGTGGAGCCGGTACGCTCCGTTCCCATTGCTGTTCGATTCCGCCGCCGTCAGCAGGTCCAGGCGCCCGTCCCCGTTCACATCCGCCAGCGAAACGGCATTCGGATTAACGCCGTGGTTGTACGTGGTGCCCTGTCCGAAGGTGCCGTTTCCGTTCCCCAGGTACACGGCCACACCGCCGATGTCACCCGCCGTGAATAGCGTGCCGTAGTTGGTGACCACCAAATCCAGCCTGCTGTCGCCGTTCAGGTCGGCCAGTTGCACCTCTTTCGGCTTCGACCCAGAGACAAACGAAGCGCCCGCCGCAAGGGCGCCTCCCGCCGATCGCGTGTAGACCGTGATGGTGCCGGTGCTGGATTCCCCGGCCACCAGGTCAATCACGGTGTCACCATTGAGGTCGCCGGCGGCGATGAGGTCGAAGGTACGCCCCACGGTTGTTGTTACCGCTGCCTGGAACGTGCCGTCGCCGTTGCCCTGGTACGTCAGGATGGCGTTATTGCCCGTGGCGGCGATATCCAGTTTCCCGTCGCGATTCAGATCGGCCAGCGCCGCCGCCCGGAACGACCCGGTTAATGTCACGCCCTGCTGTAGCGCGCCGCCGGCGTTACCGAGATGGATCGTAAGACTATTGAAGGCCGTCGACACTACGTCCGGCTTGTTATCCCCATTCAGGTCGCCTACCGCCAGACTCTGTATTGTGCCCGGCGTACCGTAACCGCGCATCGCATGGAACGTTCCATCTCCTTTTCCGAACAGCACGGTGATGTTCGGGCTGTAGGCGCCGGGCGTGATTCCGTCCGGATGCCCCTCCCCCATCACGATGTCTGGTTTCCCGTCCCAATCGAAGTCCATCACATAGAAGTACTCATCTTCATTGGGAGTCACGTAATAGCTGGGAGCCCCGAACGTTCCGTCGCCATTACCCAGCATCACCTTTACCTCGCCGAAACTGCCGCCCGTCGTCGCGACATCTAGCTTGCCGTCGCGATTGAAGTCTCCCATGCCAATATTCGACATCGAAATGAAGCCTCCGGGGTTGCTAGTCTTCGCCGCCCCGAACGTCCCATTCGCATTACCGGGCATCACCGACATCGAACTGGTACCGGCAACCAGCACGTCCACCTTGCCATCCCCCGTAAAGTCCGCCGCCGCAATTCCATAAGAGGGACCCGGCGTCGCAATCGCAACCGGCGCCGCCAGCGTGCCATTCCCGTTGCCCTTCAGCCACAGAAAATTGTTCGTCCCCACCGCCAGCACCACGTCGATCTTCCCATCGTTATCGATATCGGCCGCCGCGCCCTTGCGCAGGTCCGTGCTCAGTTGGACGGTGGAAGGTCCGCTCAAAGTCCCGTTCGCGTTGGTCAGGAAAATGGAAAGACTGCCTTTGATCGTCGTGTAGTTGCCTTCGTTCAACACGATGACATCGGGCCGTGAATCGCCGTTCAAGTCAGCCGCCAACACACCGGCCGGATTCGGCCCCACGTCGTAGCTGTTCGAAGCGGTCAGCGTGCCGTCCGCCGAGAACGTAGCTGCCAGGAGTTTGTTGTTCGTCGTACAGGGCCGAACACACGCACCGAAAGCTGTTCCATTCCCAAGGAAGCTGCCGCCCACGACCGGGTGGGACGATACGCCGGGCATGCGGTCCCCGCCGAACAGCCAGCCCACGGGCATTTGCGGTGCGGGTGGCGTCAAACCCTGGCATTGATAGTAGCTCTGCTCAAAGCGTGGCACCGGGGGCTGCTGCGTCAAGGTCTGCGGCGTGAAGCCGCGATAGTTCCTTCTTGTGAACGATCCATCCGTCAGGCGTTGCAATACCGAAACGCTGGCGTTTGCTGGCGTTGCCATTGTGCTGGTGGCTGCCGACACCCAGCTAATTGCGGGACATGTCACTTGGGCATGCGCCGTGGTTGCGAACAGCAGAATCATGATGGCGCGCATCGGCTCAACCTCTTCCGTTACTCCACTTGAATTTCGATCTCCCGGGTGAACAGGCTGTAGGCTCGGAACGTGTCAAAGGCCTGCCGTAAGTCGCTTGGCGCCGCGGGCCTCCATGCGGATATCGCGAGAAGCCCGTTTCCCTTTGGCAGGTGCATCAACAGGTCTGCCGGAATCCGGAAGCTTCGCGCCGACGGCTCCGCCACGCAGTTCGTGACTACCGCGGATCTACCAGCCTGCGCGCTGAATAAAACGATCGTCAGCGTCTCGGCCTCTACGCCCGTCCACTTCACTAGCAACGGCTGGCCTCGCTTCACTATTTGCCCAGCCGTCTCCAAAGTCACCTCAAAGGCAGGAGGCACCGGCAACTGCACGGTGCCTTGCGGTTGGCCCACGCTGATGGTCACTGGCTGGTCCAGTGTTACTCCGTCGGCGCCACCTCTTAGCTGCCGGTTGTAAGAGCCGCCGGACGCGAGGATATTCCCCAACAGCACCCGCCTCCGCCCGTCATCCAGAGCCACCCTGCCGGCGTCTATCAACTCGCCCTGCGGGTTGTTCGCGAACAGACTCGCCGCGGCCTCTGACACCGCGCTTTCAGGCGAAATCTGCTCCACGAAGGTCAGACACGTACCCGGCGGCGGTTCCACCACCAAAGGCTGCGTCGGGCTGCGATTGGTGGAGTGCAGAAATACAGCCGATGCTTCATCAGTTACCCGCTGTTCCGTACCTGCCCGCATGCTCCGAATGCTGCGCGACGCGATCACCGCCGCGGTACGGCCCGAACCCCATCTACCGTTCGGCTCCCGGCAGGCGCTCTCCCCGGCTCCAATCCGAGCCGTCACGGTATTACTCACCGCACCGCCACTACGCGCATACACCGGTACGTGACAACCGGAAGGCGTCTCGGCCGGCACCTCATACTCAATCCGAATCCGGTGGTCCGCCTGCCGAACGCTTCGCCTGACGCGGGCAGCCTTCCCCGCCACGAAGACCTCCGGCGTTGGACCGCCGCCGGTCGCCAACAACGCGCCCAACTCTCCAGGCGCCGCCGGTCCCCAGCCTTTGCCATTAACGCTGAAAAGCCCAATCGCCGCCCGCTCAATCTCCACCGCTGCCGCGGCGCTCGTCATTCCGCCTGTCGACACCGCCAACTTTCCCTTACCCACCGGCACATCCTGCGGCAACAGCACCTCAACCTCTTCCCAACTGGCACTCACCACCGGCAGGCTTAAGTTTCGGCCCGAATCCATCTGCAAAGCCACCGTGTTCGCACGGACGTTCGCACCGAAGCGTGTGCCATGAATCGAAATCAAGCTGCCCGGCGACAGCATCCCGCCCGCCGAAGCCG
This sequence comes from uncultured Candidatus Solibacter sp., assembly GCA_964385495.1. Lineage (GTDB taxonomy): Bacteria > Acidobacteriota > Terriglobia > Bryobacterales > Bryobacteraceae > CADEFT01. Next base: position 18,981 of record CAYLPH010000098.1, on the reverse strand, counting down.
GCCGTTGCGAGGCGGCATTCACCACGCCATCGCGCCGGATCGCAGGCGGTTCCGCCGCCATGCACACGAGTGCTACCCAGAAAAACATGATCCCCTCAATTTATCCTGATGTGCTGCCGCCAAACATCACGGTCGCGTTCGCCTCCGCCGCACGTTGGCGCGGTGGCGGCATGGAACGTAAGGTGCACGTTCCCGCTTGTGATACCGTCTAATATCGAGAGGTACTCCGCAGTGAACCCGAACCCCATCCTCGACCAAGAACTAACGCCGCAACAGCGCCGCCGCCGCAAAGCCGGCTTTTCCCTGATCGAAATCATGATCGTGGTGGCCATCATCCTGGTCATCGCCTCCATCGCCATCCCCAAGATCAACCAGCAGCGCATGCAGGCGCATGAGATGGCGGCCATTCGCACCATCACCACCGTCCACACCGCCCAGACGCAATACTTCTCCCAGTTCGGGCGCTACGCCACTACCATCCAGGAACTCGGCCCCCCCACCAGCGGTCAAGCGGGCCCCTCCGCCGCCGACCTCATCCCCGGCGAACTCGCTCAGGGTAGCAAGAGCGGCTACAACTTTAATGTAACCGGCGGACCTAACGGATATAGCGTCGTCGCCATCCCCGTTGCCTTCGGTAACACCGGCCGCCGCACCTTCTTCTCCGACCAAACCCTCGTTATCCGCGAGAATTGGGGCCAGGAACCGGCCAACGGCCAAAGTAAGGAAATTAAATAACGTAACGCGCTCCGGCCCGGATACGTTCTTCCCCTTGTTGCCGCGGTTGGCTGGCCGGGGGCAACCTGGGAGATAATAATTACGTATGCGCTTGCAGTATCTGGTCCCCTTCTGTGCCCTGGGTGTCTGGGCCGCCGACATCATGGTCGTCGAGGAGATTGTCGCCAAGGTCAACGGTGACATCATCACCAAGACCGAGATCGACCGTTCCCGCCGCCAGGCCGAGGCGGAGATGAAGCAACAAAAGGTGCCGCCCTCGCAAATCGCCACCGCCATGAAAGAGCGCGAAGGCTTGCTGCTACGCGACCGCATCGACCAGTTACTGCTGGTGCAGAAGGCCAAGGACCTCAACATCAACGTCGAAACCGAGGTCAGCAAACAGCTCTCCGACATCCAGTTACGCATTAAGGAGCCGGATCCCGACAAGTTCCAGTCCGCCGTCAAGGAGCAACTCGGGATCTCGTTCGAAGACTACAAGAGCGAGATGCGCAACAGCATGCTCACCGAGCGCGTCATCCGCCAGGAAGTCGGCTCCCAGATCAGTATCCCCAAAAGCGAGATCGCGAAATACTACGAAGAACATAAGCAGGAATTCGTTCGCGAAGAACGCATCTTCCTGGCCGACATTTTCCTTTCCACCACCGGTAAGGACCCCGCCGCGCAGGCACTTCTTGAAAAGAAGGCGAAGGACCTCGTCGCACGCGCGCGTCGGGGCGAACGCTTCCCCGAATTGGCGCGTGACAATTCCGATTCCAACAGCGCCCAAAGCGGCGGTGAACTCGGCGGCTTCAAGAAGGGTGAGTTTAGCCCGGACCTGGAAGCGTTGGTGTGGGATAAGGAGCGCAATTATGTCACCGACCCCATCAAACGTCCGGAAGGCTGGCTCATCCTCAAGGTGATTGACAAGCACCAGGCAGGCCAGGCCGCCATGGAAGACGTCGAAAGCGAGATCCAGAACCGGCTGTACATGCCGCGGTTCCAGCCCAAGATTCGCGAATACCTCACCAAGCTCCGCGAACAGGCCTTCCTCGAGATCAAGCCGGGCCTCCTCGACGCCGGCGCCGCTCCCGGTAAGGACACCACCTGGAGGGATCCGGCGCAGTTGAGGCCGGAGACCGTCACCAAGGAAGAAGTCGCCAGCCAGCCGCGCCGCAAGCGTCTACTGTGGGCCGTGCCCATTCCCGGAACCAAGAGCTCTCCCAGCAGCAGCTCGAAAGAAGCCAAGAAATAAGAAAGGGACTGGAAATTCGCGGGCGCGCTTCATCGGAAAGCCGCCCGCTTTCCGTCTGTGTGCGCATGAAGTCTCCCTACGTTGCTGAGCTGCAACCCAGCCAGGTCATCACCTCCACCTTCCTCGTCACCCACAAAGACATCCGGCAGAAAAAGACCGGGGAACCCTATCTGAGCCTTACGCTCACGGATCGCACCGGCGATGTCGACGCCAAGATGTGGGACAACGCCGAAGAGGTTCTGGACACCTTCGAGAAGGACGACTTCGTCCGCGTGCGCGGGCTCGCCCAGATCCACCAGAACCGCATGCAGTTGCAGATCCAGAAACTGCAGCGCGCCGATGAGCGCACGCTGGACCTCAGCGACTATTTCCCCGCTTCCAAGCGCAACCCCGAGGAGATGTTCCAGGAACTGTGCGCCATGGCGGCCGCCTTCACCGACGACAAGCTCCGCGCCCTGGCCAGCGCCTTCTTTGAAGACGAGGAGCTGATGCGCCTGTTCAAGATGGCCCCCGCCGCCAAAACCATGCATCACGCCTACCTGGGCGGGCTGCTGGAGCACGTGCTCTCGATGGCCAAGATCGCCCAAGGCCTCGCCCCGCACTACAACGTCGATCAGGACCTGCTGCTCACCGGCGTCCTGCTCCATGACATCGGCAAGGTCTACGAACTCAGCTACGAACGCAGCTTCAGCTATTCGGTGGAAGGCCACCTGCTCGGCCACATGGCCATCGGCATGCGCCTGCTCGAGGAGAAGGCACGCCTCGTCCCGGACTTCCCGCCCAAGATCAAGATGCTCATCGAGCACATGATCCTCAGCCATCACGGCTCCATGGAGTTCGGCTCGCCGCGCCTGCCCATCTTCCCCGAAGCGCTCCTGCTCCACCACATCGACAACCTGGACTCCAAAATGGAAGCCATGCGTTACTCGCTCGAACGCGACCGCGGCATCGACGGTTTCCTCACCGGATACAACCAGGCGCTCGAGCGCCAGATCTTCAAAAAAGACCGCTTTCTGAACCCTCCGCCCGCCGCCGAGCCCTCGGAATCGTCAAAAACGGCCCAAATTAGCGAGGCAGTTGCAGCCGCTCCCGGTCCTGATAGAATCTCCGGGAAACCGGCTGCACCGCCCCAACAGCGGAAGCCGGCGCCCGTCTCCCCGTTCGCGGAGCAGTTGCAGAAAGCTTTGAAGCCATAGGAGGCGCACTATGCGCACGGCGCGGCCGCCGAAGGAGATCCCTCCCCCACTGGAGATCGAGTGTCTCAAGATCCTCTGGGAGGTCGGAGAGGCCCCGGTGCGCGACGTTCGCGAACGCCTCATGCCGCGCCGCAACCTTGCCTATACGACCGTTATGACCCTGCTCGACCGCCTGGTCCGCAAGGGCGGCGCGGCTCGCCGCAAAGCTGGCCGTGCCTTCATCTACCGCGCGGTCCTCGACCGGGAGACCGTTCGCCGCAAAGCCATCGACGAGCTCTGTGAATCCCTGTTCGAGGGATCCTCCCGGCACCTGTTGCGCTACCTGCAGGAAACTCCGCAACAGGAGCGCAGCGCGGCGGCCGCTAGCTCTTCTTGAGCAGTCCTACGGTGGCTGCAATCACGCCTAACTCACGCTCGTCGCTTTCGCCCGGTGGCGTTACCGGATCCACCGTGAAATCCACCGTCGCCGCCCGCTTGCCCTTTACTACTTCGGCCGGCACTTCTCTCCGATACTCATGCTCGCCCGGCGCCGTCACTTTCTCCGGCGGCAGCGGCACCCCTTCGATCACCGCGCTGATGGTTACTTCCTTGCGCTGTGCCATCAAGGCGTCGGGAATCGAAAATCGCAGCAGCAGCACCGCCCCGTTACCCGCCTGCTTGGGCGGCTTCAAGGCCACCGAAAACTTCCCCTGCGTCCAGCGCCAACTGCCGTTCTCCACGCGGTGAAACCCGCGCAGCAACTGCGGCGCCAGCCCTTCGTCGGCAATGTTCACTACCTCGGCCAGATCCGTCCCGGACTTCGAACGGCATCCCGCCATGGCGCCGGCGGCCAGCGCCCCCATCATTATTCTCCGCTTCATCAACTCTCCCGTTCAGGCAGCGATGGAGGGCGGGTCCCCAGACCCGCGCGCGACGCCCCCGTCGCGCTCTTCCCGCAACGTTTCGCCCTAAACCTTCACCGGCTTCCCCGACTCCGCCGCTTCCTGCGCGGCGATCGTGATCAGGTTCGCCTGATAAATATCATGGAACGGCAATGCCGCCGGCTTCTTATGATAAACGTGCTCCATGAAATCCAGGAATACAGAGCCTGCCGTAGGCAACTTCCCCACCACCTCCGGCTTCTTGCCTTCCGCCAGCAGCGTCACGCCCGTCGCCGCCATATACTCCAGCACGCCCTTCGTCCCGGCCATCCGCAGCCGGTCGTCCCCATGCGTCTCCGCCGATTCCGGCCTGCAATAATCCATGTGCAGCGTTCCCACACCCTGGTTATCCAGCCGGAAAATCGTCCCCGTCGTGTTCTCCATTTCGCCAATGCCCGCCGGCGCCTTCACCTGTGCCCGGTACGAAAAAGCTTCCGTACACTCGCGTCCGCTGCAGAAGCGCAGCAGGTCGATCATATGGATGCCGATCCACGGAATCGTCCCTCCATACGTCTTCTGCTCCTTCATCCATTGCGGCCGGTCACCCGCCTTGTAGGACTTCTGCGTCGTAATGTTGATGACCTCGCCGATGGCCCCCGATGCCGCCAACTGCCGCAGCGCCAGATACGGGGGAGAAAACCGCATCGGCAGAATCGCCGTCAGCTTCACGTCCGATCCATCCAGCTTCCGCCGGATCTTCTGCAGATCCTCACGCGTCAGTGCCAGGGGCTTCTCGGCAATCACGTGCAGCTTGCGGTCCAGGCAGTCCAAGATGGCTTCCGCGCGTGGTCCGTTGGCGTTGCACACCGCCACCATATCCAACTTCTCGGCGTCCAGCATGCGGCGCCAATCCGTGTAGTGCTTGGCGCCCTTCACCCGCGCATTCCGCGAGAGGCGGTTGAAGTCCGCGGCCTCCGGCACCGCCACTGCCACAACTTCCACATCCGGCGCATCCTGCAAATGCGAGGTCACATCGCCCAAATGCCCCAGAACATCGAGAATCCCCAGCCGTACCTTGCCCGGCAGCTTCACCGGCGCGATCTCGGCGGCTGGAGCCAAAGCCGCCGCCGTGGAAGCCAGCAGTGCCCTACGCGATACCGGCATGGCTCAACACCGATGCATCGCTCGCTACCAGTTGCCTGGCCACCGGCGCCAATTGCGTCTTCCGCGCATCGTCCAACTCGGAGATAAACGGAGGAATCGCACCAGCCGTGGCAATGCCCGCCAGTTCCGTCGCCGCGTGCAGCACCCGCGCCGGACCCCAGCCATCGCGCAAGTCTTCATGCGGCAGAAACAACTGCCGCAGCGGCTCGGCCGCCTCCCATTCGCCCTGCTGGTTATGCTCCAGAATGCGATTCGACAGGTTCGGCGCCAGGCACCCGCTGCCCGTCGTAAAGCCCGGCAGGCCGAAGTAGCGCATATGCGCGATCGCCGGCCGCTCCCCAATGCCGCTCACTACCATCTCTTTCGGAACCCGCTCCAGCAGCGCCGCCAGGTAATTATCTACTTCCGGATTCTGCCGCACCACCGCGTACTTGATGCCGATGCAGATGCCATCGCTCACCAGCCGTGCCACGGCGTCCAACCCGGCCAGCAGGTTGCCGCCCCAATTGTTCTCTTCCTTCAGATAGAGGATCAATGGCAGGCCGCAGGCCTCGGCGAAATCTCGCATCCCGGCTTCAATGCCCGCCGCATCGCGCGGATCGCCGCTCGGCAGGTGCATCACCGCCGGAAAAGCATAACGCCGCAGCAGCGGTGCCTGGTCGATCAGCCGGCCGTAACAGGGGCCCGCGCTCGGAATCGCCCACAAGTTGTCCGCAAACCCGTTCAACCAGCCCAGCAGCTCTTCGTACTCGGCCAGCGTGATGTGGTACAGAAACGCATTGCCTCCGTAGAGAAAGCGCGTCATCCCGCCTGCCGCCAGGTGCTTCACCACCCGGTCGTTCTCGGCGAAGTCAATCGTGCGCCGCGCGTCGCGGCGGCGGGCCAGGGGCGGCACGGGGAAAACACCGCGCCAATCGGAGGTCTGAACAGGGCTGGTACGCATGACAGAAGCTATCTTACCGCGCTGCCACCGCGGGTAAGGATCCCAACGTGGCGCGGATCGCCCGCAGGCTGGCCAGCAAACTGGACAGCACCGGCATCGGGGTCGGCGGCAGCTTCTTCAACAGCCGCGCCATGCTCACCTGGGCGAATACGATGGCATCCAGCGGCTCCCGCGCCAACTCGCCGATTCCCGCCAGCAGAAGCTGGTCGTGCTGTTCATACTTCCCGCCCAGCAGCGCCTCATAGGCCTCCGGGATGAACTTGAAGGTCAGGTCCACCTGCCGGCCGTCCTCCCGCGCCGCGTCCCGCAGCAGCTTTTCGATCACCGCCCGCGTCGGCGGAAACGTCACCAGCACCCCCAGTTTCGTTCCCGTGCCCACCGCCTGGTGCGCCAGCACTTCGTCAATCTTCACCGTGGGTACGCCGGTCGTATCGGCCAGCCGTCCGATCATGCTCCGCGATACCGCCGAGCACGTCACCACGCACATCTCCGCGCCATACGTGTCGCGGCAGATGCAGATCATCTCCGCCAGCCGGAACTCCGCCTCCCGCTCGGCCCCCCTTGCGAACAGCCGCAACACCCCGTCGTCCAGCAGATTATTACTATCGAGTTCGGGGGCGTTGTCGCGGTAAAACTCCGCTAATGGGGCTAGCGCGGCCGGGGACGTATGGATAAAGCCGACCCTGCGTTTCATGGCAATCGTCTTGGCATTCATTGTACTGAAACGACAGTCGTGTCGCGGCAGTCGCACCGCTGTTATCGCCCAATCACGACACCGTAGCACGCGTCGGCTAGCATCCCTGGGTGATTCCCATCCGATCTCTGTTCCTTTTTCTGCTGAGTTTCCTAACTGCCAACCAGGCGTTGGCCCAAATGGCGCAACTGGGGGGGATTGTCACGGATCCCCAGGGTGACTCCGTCGCCGCCGTCGGCGTCGCCGCCACCAACCTTGCGACGTCCCTCGTACGCCGTGTCCAAACCAATGAAAGTGGCTCCTACAGCCTACCGGCTCTGCCGCCGGGCACCTATTCTTTATCCTTCGAAAAGACCGGCTTTCAGGTGGAACGCCGCGAAAACATCAAACTCGATACGGCCCAGAACGCGCGGCTCGATCTCCAGCTTCGCCTCGCCCAGGTGGATACCTCCGTCAATGTCGTGGCCGGCACCGAAGGGGTGGCCGCCGTGAACACCCCAGTGATTGCCACTGTCATCGAGCGTCAGGTCACCGAGAACCTCCCCTTGAACGGCCGCAGCTATGCCGACCTTGCCCTCTTAGTGCCGGGAGTCCGCAAATCGTCCCTGAATCGCGGCGAGGGCACCTTCCTCCGCGAGTCCTCGATGAATGTGAATGGATTGCCAAGCGCCTTTAATAACTTTGTCATGGACGGCGTGGACAACAATTCCTACGGTACCAGCAACCGCGGCTTCTCCAATCAGGTGAGCCAACCATCCCCCGACGCGGTGGAGGAATTCAGCGTCCAGACCAGTTCCATGAGCGCCGAATACGGGCGCGCCGTCGGCGCCACCGTCGCTGCCACCCTGCGCAGCGGCACCAACCAGTTTCACGGCTCGGCTTATGAGTACCTGCGCAACACCCAACTCAACGCCGTCGGCTTCTTTAAGCCCTTGCAAGGCCGTAAGCCGGCACTCAACCGGAACCAGTTCGGCGCCACGTTGGGGGGTCCCTTCGTCAAGGACCGCACCTTCTTCTTCGTCGACTACGAAGCTGTCCGCAACCGCTCCAAGTCGCTCTCCTTTTACTCGGTTCCCACCCTGGCCATGCGCTCCGGCGACCTCGGCACCCCCGTGCGCCACCCGCTCACCGGCGAAGTCTTCAACGATGGCAAAATCCCCCAGCGGGCCCAGTCGGCCTTTGCCGCCTACGCCCTGACCCTATACCCGGAGCCTAACCTGCCCGGCCTTGCCAACAACTGGGAAACGCTCAACTACGTGAAGGACGATCTGGACAAGGGCGACGCCAAGATAGACCATCGCTTCAGCGACAAACTGTTGGTATTTGCCCGCTTTTCGGCCTACAAACGCTTCGTCCTATCGCCCCTCTACCCCCGTGTCGAAGGCGACCCCGGCGAAGGCCGCAACTACATGCTCAACCAGCAGGGCGTTCTTTCGGCCACCTATGTCATGAACTCGTCGGCCGTCCTCGAAGCAAAGTACGGCTATTCGCGGACCCGCGCCGGCAAAGCTCCCCTCCAGATCGGCTCGGAAAACATTGCCCGCCGGTTCAACATCCCCGGCCTCCCCGAAGCGGACGAACTGGTCGGTGGCCTTCATACCCAGTCGATCTCCGGCTTCAGCGGGTTGGGCCGCCAAAGCACCAATCCGCAGTATCAGGATCCCGCCGTCGCCACACCCAAGCTTACCTACTCGCTGGTGCGCGGCAGGCACAACTTCAAGTTCGGGTGGGAACACCAGCGCATCGACACCACCGTGCAGGACTTGAATCCGCTCTACGGCGTCGACACCTATAGCGGCCAGTTCAGCCGTCCCACCGGGGGCACCGGGCAAGCCGCCGTCTACAACCTGGCCGACTTCCTCACCGGCGCCCGCAGCCGCTATGCCATGACCAACTACCAGGTCGTCAACATCCGCCAGCGCATGCACTTCGGCTTTGCCCAGGACGACTACAAGATCACTCGCAACCTCACCCTCAACCTCGGCATTCGGTACGAGTTCGCCACCCCCCAGTTCGAACGCGACAACATCGTCAGTAATTTCGATCTGAACACGCTCCAACTTACGATTGCCAAGGACGGCTCGCTTGAGGATCGCACCCAAGTCCGCCTCGACCGTAACAACTTCGCGCCCCGCCTCGGCTTTGCCTGGTCGGCCACTCCCCAAACCGTGATTCGCGGCGGCTATGGTATCAGCTATATCCACTACTTCCGCCGCGGCGGTACCATGCCCGTCTATAACGCCCCTATCGTGGTCCGGTCCGCTATTGACCAGACGCCGGCCATGTCCTCTTTCCTCACCACCCAACAGGGCTATCCCGCCGGCTTCACCGCCCGCGATCGATTCGACCCCCTGCGCACCACCATCCTTTACTTCGACCGTACCGGCGTCACCCCCTATGTCCAGAACTGGACCCTCGCCATCCAGCGCCAACTCCCCAAAAGCTGGGTTGCCGAAATCGCCTACGTCGCCAACCACGGCCTGAAGATCCCAACCGGCGGCGACTGGAACCAGCCGGCGCCCAATCTGCCGGGAGCGGCCTTAGCCCCCCAAGCCCGCCGGCCCCTTCGCGATTTCGCCGAGATCAGTGTCAACCTCCCCATCGGCACCAGCGAGTATCATGCCCTGCAGACGAAAGTGGAGCGCCGCTTCCGGGGCGGGCTTGCCTTCCTCAACTCGTTCACCTGGTCCATCGCCATGGACAACTACTGCGGCTTTATGGAGGCGCCCAACAACTGCGGTGTCCAGGACTGGCTCACCAACCTCCGCGGAGAATGGGCCCGCTCGGCCTTTGACCAGCCGCTGACCAACATCACCAGCCTGGTCTGGCATTTGCCCGTCGGCAAGGGGCAGACCTTCATGAGCGGCATGCCCGCGGCCGGACAAGCCGCCATCGGCGGCTGGCGCTTCACTCTCATCAACACTATGCAGAGCGGCGAGACCGTCAACCTCGTCTATTCACCCACGCCCGCTCAGACACTGGCTGGCACGCATCGCCCCAACATCATCGGCGGCATCTACCCCGCCACGCCGTCCATCAACGCCTACTTCGACCCCGCCGGCGTTGCCGTGCCAACCGATGTCACTCGCCCGTTTGGCAACGCCGGCCGTAACGTCGGACGTTCCAACTCGCTTTATGAAACCGACCTCGGGCTCCACAAGACATTCCCCATCCGCGAACGCTTCAAACTGGAGTTCCGCGCCGAAGCCTTCAATGTCCTGAACAAGACCAACTTCCGGGCCGCCCAAGCGAACCGGACCAACGTCGACTTCGGCTCCATCCGGTCTACCTACACGCCAAGGCGTCTGCAGCTTGCCCTGCGCTTGGCCTGGTAGCGCCATACGCTAAACTGAAAAAGAATAACGCCAGCGGCCTGTTGCTTTTCCGCCCCGGGCGCCGTCATTACACGTGCGCCCGGCAATCCGTTTACAGTCCGGCGGGTCCGCGGGCCGGTAACTTGTGAACTTTTGCCGGTCCGGCTGCGTCCAAGATGGATAGGGCATTCCTATCAAAGTGAAAACGAAAACCAAAGTCATCATCGGGGTGGTGGTCTTGCTGACGGCAGCTACGGCTGCGGGCGTTAGCTACCAATACAGCAAAAAGGGAATCGTCGAAGTCCAAACCGGCCGCGTGATCCGCCAGGATCTGGTCTCGCTGGTGACTGCGTCCGGCGAAGTTAAACCTCGCAACTACATTAATATCGGCACCAACGCCGTATCGCCGTCGCGCATTACGGAAATTCTGGTCGTCGAAGGACAGCAGGTGAAAAAAGGCCAAGTCCTGGCACGCCTGGAATCTGTCCAGCCGGAAGCGGAAATGGCCGCCCAGCGCGCGCAGTTGAGCACGACCGAGGCCGAATCCACCGCCACCGAGGCCAGCCTCAATGCCGCGGACGAGGCCATTCGTACCGCCGAAGCCAGCGTAGAAAGGGCGAAGGCGGACATGGACCGCGCCCGCCTCTTCTTTGATCGCGCCAAGAGACTGTGGGAGGACAAACTGATCTCCCGCCAGGAGTACGACCAGCGCGCTTCCGAGTACCAGTCGCTCCAGGCAGGCATCCGGGAAGCCGAAGCCCGTGTGCTGCAGGCTCGCGCCCAGCGCGCCCAGACCGCCGCCGGCGTGTCCGCGTCCCAGCGCCGCGTCACCGTGGCCCAGGCCAACCTCAAGCGCGCCAGCGATGTTCTCCAGCGCACTTACTCCGTCGCGCCCATTGATGGCATGGTCACCAACCTCCCGGTGCGCGTGGGCGAGACTGTCGTCCCTGGCATCCAGAACAGCCCGTCCAGCCTCATCATGACGATTGCCGACATGTCGCTGATTACCGCGGAAGTGAAGGTGGATGAAACCGATATCGTCAACGTGAAGCTGGACCAGGTGGCCGACGTTACCATCGACGCCATCCCGAACAAAACCTTCAAGGGCCACGTCATCGAGATCGGCAACACGGCCATCCTCCGCTCCACCGGCTTGGCTGCCAGCCAGAGCGCGATCTCCAGCCAGGAAGCCAAGGATTTTAAGGTCGTAGTGGCCATCGACGATGCGCCCCCCGAACTGCGCCCCGGCCTCTCCTGCACGGCCAAGATCACCACCGCCACGCGCAAGCAGGCCTTGGCCATCCCCATCCAGGCCCTCACCGTCCGCCAGAAGGGCGACCTGGAGCCGGAATCGAAGGATAAGGACAAGAAGAAATCGAATGAGCCGGTGAACCCCGCGCTCGAAAAGGCCCGCAAAGAGGAATTGCAGGGCGTCTTCGTTGTGAAGGATGGCAAGGCGATCTTCCGCAAGGTGGACACCGGCATCACGGGCGCCACCGAGATCGAGGTCCTCAGCGGATTGCAGGAAGGCGAGGAGATCGTCACCGGCTCCTACAAGGTCATCCGCACCGTGCGAAACGAAGCCAAAGTCAAGATAGAGAACAACAAGGGTCCGGTGAAGTCCGAGACGTAAGCGGTAGAATGAGCAAGGAGTCAGTCGGTTAGAGATGGCACAGGCAACGGCGGAACGAATGGAGCGCGGCGCGGAGCTGAAGCGGCAGGGGATCGTCATCCGGACGTACGACCTGTGGAAGACGTATGTCATGGGCGACCAGACCATCAACGCGGTCTCGGGCGTGGATCTGGAGATCCGCGTCGGCGAGTATGTTGCCATCATGGGTCCGTCGGGGTCGGGCAAGTCGACGCTGATGAACCTCATCGGCTGTCTGGACACCCCTTCGAAGGGCGACTACTACATCAACGGCCGCTTGGTCAGCTCCATGAACGACGACGAATTGGCCCAGATCCGCAACAAGGAAATCGGCTTCGTCTTCCAGACCTTCAACCTGCTCAGCCGCGCCACCGCGCTGCATAACGTTGAACTGCCGCTCATCTATGCCGGGATCCCGGCCGACAAACGCCTGGAGATGGCCAAGGGCTCCCTGATGTCCGTCGATCTGGCCCACCGCATGTACCACAAGCCCAACGAACTGTCGGGCGGCCAGCGCCAGCGCGTTGCCATCGCCCGCGCCCTGGTCAACAACCCGGCTATCCTGCTGGCCGACGAGCCGACCGGTAACCTGGACTCCGCCACCGGCGTGGAAATCATGGGCCTCTTCGAGCGCCTGCACCAGCAGGGCAACACCATCGTCCTGGTCACCCACGAACAGGACATCGCCATGCATGCCCACCGCGTCGTTTACGTGCGCGACGGTAGGGTGGCGAAGGACGAGAAGATCAAGTAAGTATGGATCGCGAGCAGGTTCTCGCCACTCTCCGCGCACACCAGCAGCAGTTGCAGCAGGCGGGGATCGTCCGTCTGTCGCTGTTTGGTTCTACCGCCCGTGGTGAGGCGGGCCCGGACTCCGACGTCGATCTCCTGGCTGCCTTCGACGACACGCGGCGCATTTCTATCCTCGACGTAGTTACGCTCCAAATGCAGTTGTCCGAGTTGCTCGGCCGTCCCGTCGACTTAGCGGAGGAGGGCCGCCTGAAGCCCCGCGTGCAACAGAGTGCCGGCCCCGAGACAGTTCGTGCCTTCTAACGATCCACTACGGCGTTTTCAGGACATTCTCGATAATATTGCTCGCATCGAGCAGTACACGGCCGGAATGAACTGCGATGCGTTCATGGCCGATCCCAAAACCTACGATGCCGTGGAGCGCTGTTTGTCCCGCATCAGTGAAGCGGCCATCAAACTTGCGGAGGAGGCCCACCACCACTGCCCCGATATTCCTTGGCCAAGCATTCGAGGGCTCGGAAACTTCCTCCGCCACGAGTATGACCGGATCGAAGGCGATCGTATCTGGTTCATGCTGGAAGATCGCCTTCCCGAACTGAAAGCAGCCGTCCAAGCGGCAGTCACCCGGCTCGAAACGCCGCAACCTCCGCAGCCCTAGCCGTCTACAAACTCAAACACCGTATCCAGCTTCGTCACCCGGAACGCGCTCCGCACCGCCCCTTGCGCCCCGGCCATCCGCATCCGCCCGCCTCCCGGCACCACGCGGTTGTACGCCGAGATAAACCGCCCGATCCCCGTGCTGTCGATATGCGTCAGCCCCGCCAGGTCGAACACGAAGTCCGTCACCCCTTCGCCCAGCAGACCTGTCACCAGCTCATCCATCCGCTCGCTGTCGGCGCCCAGCATCAGCTTGCCCCGCAGCGTGATCCGCGCCGCGCCCGCCTCCGGTTTCGTGTGTTCGATGACCAGCAAGTTCTTCAGATTAGCAGGAAGTTTGAACTTCCGGCCAGCGCTATGCTACGGTGATTGGTTGCCGCCCACATCTGCAAAAGGAGCCTCTCAGGAGTAGCTATATGGCCTACGTTATCGCGGAACCCTGCATCGGTACCAAAGACACCGCCTGCGTCGATGCCTGCCCGGTGGATTGCATCCATCCTAAGAAAGACGAGGACAAGTACGACGGAGCCACGCAGCTCTACATCGATCCCGTCGAATGCATCGATTGCGGCGCCTGCGTCCCGGTGTGCCCCGTGTCGGCCATCTTCGCGCTCGACGACCTGCCGGAGAAGTGGGCCGGCTACGCCGAAACCAACGCTTCTTTCTTCGGACGCTAACCTCGCGCGCTACGGCCGGTAGGTAGCTACCGCCGTATCGGTCTCCCAAACCTTCACGGCCTGGATCCGGATATGCGGCTTTTCGCCCCCCGGCTTCAGGCCGTTTTCCATTTGGTCGTAAAACCACTTCGCCATGTTCTCCGCCGACGGGTTCACCACGTCGAACGGGGGCAGTTCATTGATGAAGCGGTGGTCCAGGTACGCCATCGCCGCCCGCAGCACCTTCTTCACATCGCCGAAATCCACCAGCAGCCCGATGTCATCGAGCTTCTCGCCCTCTACGATCACCTGTACCCGATAGTTATGTCCATGCACGTTCTCGCACTTGCCCTTATAGCCTCGCAAGGCATGTCCGGCGGAGAAGGTGTCATGAACCGCGACTTCAAACATGAAAGAAACTCTCTACCTCGTTCCAGTGAATGGTGAACCGGTAATCCGGCAAGCTATCGAAGAACACCTGACCGTACCGCTGTTTCGTAATGCGGTTGTCCAGCAGCGCCAGCAACCCGCGATCCGAGCGGCTGCGGATCAACCGGCCGAACCCTTGTTTCAGCGTGATGGCGGCCTGAGGGATCTGGTAATCGAAGAACGGCGTGCCCCCGGCTTCCTTGACCATGCGGATCCGCGCATCTACTACCGGATCGCTTGGCACCGCGAACGGCAACTTATCTATGATAACGCAGCTTAACTGATCCCCCGGCACATCCACCCCCTGCCAGAACGAAGATGTGGCGAATAGAACCGCGTTGGGCGTGGTACGGAATTGCTCCAACAACGCATGCTTCGGCGCGGTACCCTGCAGCAGGATCGGATACGGCAACGCCGGCGACACCAGATCATGCATCTGCCGCATCTGCGCGTTGCTGGTCGACAACACAAACGCCCGCCCTTCGGTGAGCTTCAGAATGCGCAGGATCTCCTCCACGGCATACCCCGTGAAGGAAGCGTTGCGCGGGTCTGGCAGATGCTGCGGTACGTAGAGCAGCGCCTGGCTCTGGTAGTCGAACTGGCTCGCCACCTGCACCGTGCGCGCCTCCGGCACTCCCAGACGCGTCTTGGCGTACTCAAAGCTATCGGCCACCGTGATCGTCGCCGACGTCATCACCACCGTGTCCACCTTATCGAACAGCTTATGCGCCAGCAGGCTGCTTACGTCAATCGGCGTTGCTTGCAGGAAGACCCCGCGTCCCCGCCGCTCCACCCAGTACACAAACGCCGGGTCATTCCCTTCCATCCAGAGATAGAGGTTCTGGTGCAACTCGCGCGCCCGCCGTTGCAGCGGAATCATGTCTTCCGGGGCGCCCTTCACCAGTTCCAGGTGCGTCCACGTCAACTCCAGCCCGTGCAGCAGGTCCTGGTATTCCTCGCCGTGCTCCCGCAGAAAGGCCTGCTGCCCCGTAAAGCCGCTGCGCCCTTCCATCTCGCCGAAGAGTCCGAAAAACCGCTCGGCCGTGTCGCCCAGCCGGATCAGCACCCGGTCCAACTCCTCGGTGGCGAACTTCTTATTCCGCGACACGGCCAGCACGTCGCGCTTGAAATCCTGGACCTGGTAAATGCTGACCGACAGGCCGAAGTACGTCCCCGCGACATCCTCCACCTCGTGCGCTTCGTCCAGGATGAGCGCCGTGTAGTCCGGCAGGATCCCGCCGAAATCCTCCTCCCGCACGGCCAGATCGGCGAATAGCAGGTGGTGGTTGACGATGATGATGTCGGCCTCATGCGCCCGCTGGTGCATCAGCGTTAAGAAGCAGCGTTCGTACTGCGGGCACTTCTGTCCCGAACACAGTTCGCGCTTGGCGTCCAGCTTCGTCCAGGCGTTGGAGTGCTCCGGCAGTTCCCGGATCTCCGACCGGTCGCCGGTCTCGGTTAACGGCTCCCAATCCCGAATCAGCCTATAGTCGGTGAGTTCCTCGATCCCATCCAGCAGTAGCTCTTTCTCCGCGTCGTATAGCTTCTGCCGGCACAGGTAATTCGCCCGGCCCTTCATGTAGGCCACCTTCAACGGCTGAGCGAAATGCTTCTGCAGGAACGGCACGTCTTTGTAGAACAACTGCTCCTGCAGGTTCTTCGTACCCGTGCTCACCACCACCCGCCGGCCCGACAGAATGGCCGGCACCAGGTACGCCAGCGTCTTGCCCGTTCCCGTGCCCGCCTCGACGATCAGGTGGTGCTTCTGTTCGAGCGCGTGCTCCACCGCCTCGGCCATCTGCATCTGGCCCGGCCGGTATTCGTAATTCGGATGCCACTGCGAAAGCGCGCCGTGCGGGCCGAAAAACTTACGCGCCTTGGCCGGTTTCGCGGACGACGACATGGACCCCAAGCTTCCAGTATAGGGTCGCGGACCGCCGCTGCTTACGGCGCCACCTTCTCGGCGATGCTCTTGGCCTGCACGAACTGCATCAGGTAGTCCGGCCCGCCCGCCTTCGAATCCGTCCCCGACATATTAAAACCGCCGAACGGGTGCGCGCCCACCATCGCCCCCGTACACTTGCGGTTGATGTAGAGGTTGCCGACAAAGAACTGCTCCTTGGCCCGCTGGATCTTCTCCGGATCCCTGGTGTACACGGCTCCGGTCAGCCCGTACTGCGAGTTGTTCGCCAGCTCCAGGGCATCGTCAAAGCTGCGCGCCCGTGTGACCGCCAGTACCGGCCCGAAGATCTCCTCCTGGAAGATCTTCGCGTCCGGCCCGATATCGGCAATTACCGTGGGCTGCAGGAAGAAGCCTTCGCCGTCCGCCTTCCCGCCGCCATGCACCAGCCGTCCTTCACTTCGTCCCACGTCGATGTAGCGCTGGATCGCCGCCCGCGCCTTCTCATTGATCACCGGACCCATATCCAGCCCCGGCTCATCGGCCGGACCAATCCGCAGCCCCGCCGTCCGCTCCACGATCTTCGCCAGCACCTGATCATACACGGACTGGTGAATGATCGCCCGCGAACATGCCGAGCACTTCTGGCCCTGGAATCCGAAGGCTGACGCCACGATGCCTGCCGCCGCCTCGTCGAGATCCGCGTTCTGATCCACGACGATGGCGTCTTTACCGCCCATCTCCGCGATCACCCGCTTGATCCAGATCTGCCCTTTGCGCGGCTTGGCGGCGAGTTCGTTGATCCGCAGCCCCACCTCGCGCGAGCCTGTGAACGAAATAAACCGCGTCTTCGGATGTTCGACGAGATTATCCCCGACGCTGGACCCGCTGCCCGTCAGATAAGCGCAGCAAGCCTTCGGGAACCCGGCCTCGTAGAGCAGTTGGATGAACTGCGCCGCCACCGTCGGAGTGTCGGACGATGGCTTCACGACCACCGTGTTGCCCGTCACCAGCGCCGCCGTAGTCATGCCTACCAGAATCGCCAGCGGAAAGTTCCACGGTGGAATAATGATGCCCACGCCCAGCGGCAGGTACACCATCTCGTCCTTCTCGCCCGGCATCTGCACCAGCGGATCGGGGTTCGCCAGCCGCAGGGCCTGCCGGGCGTAGTACTCGCAAAAGTCGATTGCCTCGCAGGTGTCGCCTTCGGCCTCAATCCAGTTCTTGCCGGCTTCGTAAACCAGCCAGGCGTTGAATTCGCTCTTGCGCTCGCGCAGTAGCGCCGCGGCCTTCACCAGAAGCTCCACCCGCCGCTCCACCGGAGTGGCCGACCAGGTCGGAAAGCAACTCCACGCAGCTTCCACCGCCTGCGACGCCTGCGCCGGCGTGCCCCGCTGGTGGACGCCCACTACCTCCCGCGGACGCGATGGATTCAGCGACCGGAACGTACCGTCGCCCTTGGCCTGCTGGCCTCCGATCCACAGCGGATAGTCCTGCCCTAACTGGCTGCGAACGGCCGCCAGCCCCGCTTCCATGGCCTGGCGGTGCTCCGGTTGGTTGAAGTCGCGATACGTCTCATTGCGAAATGGCGGCAGCGTCACAGTGCACCTCCCGTTGGACAGCTATCACGGAATTACCGTTGCACTTAGCCCTGAACTAACTTGCGGCCGCGCTCGATGACCTCGCCTGCTTCGTCTGCCATCTCCCGGCCCCGCTCGTATAACTCCCGGCCGCGCTCCACCAGGTCGCGCGAAGACCCGGCAAGCTTCTGTTTCCCACGGTTCGCCTGGTCGGCCAGCATCTCCCGTGTTTCCGATCCCGATTTCGGCGCGTACAGCAACGCAATCGCCGCGCCGATGGCGGCGCCTGCACAGAACCACACCACTTTGCTCGTATTGTCTTCCGTCATTTGGGCAACTTCCTTTCTACTCTCATTGTAGGTCGGCTGTATGAAGAAAGATGCATTGAATATCTCTCGTATCGGAGCTATGGTTGAGGCATGAACGAATATTCGGGCGATAACGAAGCGGCCGTTGCGGGTGATATCTCCCACGATCTGGATTTAGCCACCATCTTTGAGAGCCAGGGAGCGGAAGGCGAGATGGAGGCCATGGCGGTTCACGGCGTGCTGGTCGCCAATGGCATCGACGCGGTGCTGGTGGGCTCCTCGTCGCTGCCTAACCTTCCCTTCCACGTTAAGGTGCCGCTGGAGGTGCAGGTGGAGGCGGAACGCATCCTTGCCGAAGCCCAGGCCGCCGGTCCCGCCGCTGCCGATGAGGCCGAGCAGGCTGGCGAAGCTGAACCGGGCGCCACCGCCCCGCTTTAAGACACTTCGGGCTTGGGCGCGGGTGGGGGTTATTCGGTTGGCAAAGAGCGGGTGGCATTTCGCCGGGCTACGGGGTTAAGGGTTGCGTTTGGGGTTCGTCAGGCGGCCCGGGTGGGCTGCTGGCGGGCCTTGGGGGCGATGCCGGGGGGCTCCGGCTGGCTTCGATCGGTCAGGCGCACGATCTTGGCGACGTCTATTAGGGCCGAGATGGAATTGAGCGACTTTTCGCCGGGGGTTCCGGTGTAGTCGGCGGCGACTCTGTTGGTCTGGAGCGAGGCCAGGAGGCGCATGTTGGCCTGGAAGGCTCGCTCGTTGCGGCCCTGGTAGCGGAGGAGCCGGTTGTAGCGGCGCTCGGCGTCTTCGGGAAGGTCGGGGAGGTTTAGCAGCTCCGGGACTTCTTCGCAGTTGAACTCGGCGGCGAGTTTGTCGAGTTGGACGGCGATCATGCGCAGATTCCAGGCGGCGTGGATGATCT
>CAYLPH010000097.1:0-25009 GCA_964385495.1 uncultured Candidatus Solibacter sp. | reverse complement strand
GAGCGGTAAGGATTTGTGCGCCAGCGACGATCTCACGTTGCTTCCGGCGCGCCTGGAGGCGCCGCTGGATGGTGTGCGAGGCGGGCGGCGGCGGCGCCTGGAGGAGTTCCTGGCTATCGTCCATGACGAAGCGGGAAAGGCGCTGCGAGCAAGCGCCGGAGCGAAAACGGGGAAAGGACGGGAGTTCGATCTGGAGGTGCGGCTGGTGGAGTTTCGGGAGTCAAATCGGGCGCTCAATATAGCGTCCACTTTGGCGGGTGGAGGGGCTGTGGATCCGGGCAAGTATCGTATCGAGTTGGCGTTGCTGGAGCGCGGCGAGAGGACGGAGATCGCGCGCGCCGTGATCGATTCCACTCCATCGGTGCGCGGTCTGCTGATGGGCAATGCCTTCAGCCGGCAGAGCGCGATCCGGAAGAACATTCGCGGCCAATTGAAGAAGCTGGAAGCGTATTGGGAGAAGCGGCGGGAGCGGTGCCAGGGAGAGGTTAGCCGGTAATCCAGGAGATCTGCCGCAGCAGCGCTTGGAGTTTGAGGCCTTTGGCGGGATGGATGGAGGCGACGAAGGAGACGCGCCCTTCGAGGTGAGCGCGGAAGTCGGGATGGTTGCCGCGGTTCTGGCTGTTGGGGCCGTGGCGGAGGCAGTTGGTGAGGATAGCTTTGAGTTCGTCGTAGGTGTCGCGGGGGATGTTGGGCTTCTCGTTGACGACCAGGCCGGCGAGGTATTGGCGAACGCCCTGGCGCATGATGCGGGTTTTGCGATGGTTGACGGAGAAGCCTTCCTCGGTGGCGAGGGCGGCGGCTTGGGGAGCAAAGCGATGGATACCGCGGGCGAAGGAGGTATCGCCGGAGAAGGCGAGGTCATCACCGTAGCGGGTGTAGACGGCACCGGCGGCATGGGCAAGTCCGGTGAGGCGGCAATCGAGGCGATAGGCGCAGAGATTGGCGAGGGCTGGTGAGGTGGGGGCGCCCTGCGGCAGATGGGACGAACGGTAGATGGCCTTGGCGGCGACTTTCGCATCGTGGGCAACGCCGTCGGGAGTGGAGTTCCAAATGTGGCGTGGGACGGCGTTGGTGCAGATGCCGCCGAGGCTGTCCGCGACGCTTTCGGGATAGCCGAAGGTACGGAACAGGGTCTGGACGCGCGGGCCGTAGATGCTGGGGAAGAAATCCTGCAGGTCGAGGCGGAGGACGATGGGTTTGCCTGCGTGCGGTTGGGCGAAGGTGCGGATGCTACGGCCTTTGACGAAGCCATGAGCGGCGGGATGGGCGGGGATGAGGTCGAGAATGTAGCGGAGGATCTGGCGCTGGAGTTTGCGGATGCGGGGTTTCGGCATCTCGATCAGGCGAAGGCCACCGTGGGCTTTGCGTTCGAGGCGGTAGCGGTAGTGCTGGAGTTGTTCGCTGCCGTTCTTTTGGGCGAAGCGGTGCAGGCCGGCGAACCAATCGAGCTGTTCGGGGGAGAGCCAGAGCCATTGGGCGAGGTCGCCCAGGGTTTCGATGGCGGGCAGGTTCCAGGATTGGGCGGCGGGGACGGGCCGCATGCGGGGCGGGCGGGTGATGGATTGGGCGAGGGAGATTGCGCCGGGGTGTCGATAGAGGGCGCGGCGGACGGCTCCGTCTTTGGCGACGAATTGGTAGGTATCGCGGTAGCGCGGGCGGGTGCCGGATGGGGTGGCGGCGGCGTAGCGCTTGACGAGTAGGCGAACCCAGCGCCAGCGGGAGCCGAGGAGGTAGTCCGCACGCGTGAGCATCTCGGGGAGGGAGTCGGCGCCGTTGAGGGCTTGCGCGAGGGCGGAGCAGATAGCGATCTCGAGGGGGAGGGGCATGGGCTTGCGGGAGCGATCTTTTGCGGCGGAGCCTCCAACGTGACTCACCATGCGTGGACAAGACTGCGTTGTGGCGCAGGTGCCGTCCACGCGACGAAGTGCGAAGGTAGCAAACATTCCCTGGGGTAACCCCAAAGAGGCTATGGCGGAACCGCGTGCGATCCGGCCAGAACCGGGCTTAGAGGAACTCCGCCGCAGTTTGATGCTAGCGGGGAGGGCGGAGATATTGGGGGAAGGACCTTAGACGGGGCGGTGGGGCGCGCTAGGCTGGAAGGGAACCCTATGGACTCGCCAGACGCCGGCCTTATCGTTTCAAGTCCGAAGGTCATGATGGGTAAGCCGGTTATCCGTGGAACGCGGATAACGGTAGAGCTCATCCTGGAGAAACTCGCCGCTGGCTATACGGAAGCGGAGGTCCTTGGTGCTCACCCGCACATCACGCGTGAAGGCATCCGAGCGGCGCTCGCCTTCGCAGCGCAGGCGTTGCAAGCGTCTGTTGTTTACCCGCTTGACAGTATAGAGTCGTGAACCTTGTTGCGGTTGAAAGCGTCGAGGGGCCGACCGTAGACGCTCTTCGCCAAGCCGGTCACAGCGTTTTGTTTATTGCTGAAGCTTCACCCGGCATCGAAGATTCCGAGGTACTGGCAATTGCTCGCCGGGACCAAGCGATTCTCCTTACCGCGGACAAGGACTTCGGTGAATTAGTCTTTCGCAGCCGCCTTCCTCATTGCGGAGTCTTGCTCATCAGGCCGGCCGCTGACGAGAACTCTGACCAAACTGCGGCTAATACGTTGGCTGCGATCAGCCAGCACGGCTCGGAGTTGCCGGACAGATTCTCCGTTTTGCCCGGCGGCGCGCTGCGGATCAGAATCACGGCCGCCTGAATGGGGCCGGTACCACTTTGAAATCTCTGGTGCCTGTAGGTAGCAGGCAGATCCCTGGATGCACCCAGGGGTCGGGATTGCGGAACCGCCGGCGATCCGGCCAGAACCGGGCGCGGAGGAACTCCGACGCAATTTGATGCTAGCACTGCGGGAGGGTGGGGACATTGGGAGAGGACCTTAGACGTCGCCCCTCGCGACTTACTGGCCGGACATACAATGTTATTCCGGGCCCTGATCGCTTCGCATGAAACGCACCATCGAGAGTTCACAGCTATACAGCGTTGGAGATCCGCAGCGATTCGGGATCGAGTGCGAGTTGTTTCCACCGGAGGTATACAACGGCCATCACTATCCGGTGGGCATCCTGTATCTCTGGGCAGGTGGGCACCGTCTCGGACATGCACATATGGATTGTGCGCTCCACGTGCCAGCCGGAACTCTCTTGAATCAGTGGCGGCGCAAGGGCACGCTTTCTGACCCGAGGCTCGATGGCCGGCCGGCCCTTGAGGCCTTCCGGGTGTTCCGACAGGCGAGGTACGGCGATGGCGCTCCTGATGCGGATAACTACTCCCGATGGGCGCGCCTGGAAGTGTGCCCACTGGGTGAGCAGGCACACGATGGTTGGATCGCCATCCTACTCGAGGAAGCCACGCAAGACCGATTTATTTGGGAAAACCCTGAATTGCAGGTACACGAGCTGATTCTGTCCCGCGGCGAGTTCCATCAAGTTGCCTTCCGCTTTGTCGAGTGGCTGGCATCACATTCCTCATGGTTCGAGCGACACTACAATGCACATCGAGATCCCATACCGGTTGGGAAGTAGTCACCGGGGCGCTGGACCTGATGTTCTGTTATCGCCCGCGTTAGAAGGGCAGGTTCGGCGCCGCGGGGAATGTGATTGAGGAGGATGGCCCTGGAGCGCAGGATGCGAGTACGGTTGGTGGGTAGGCCGAGGCGTGAAGGACTCGACCCGCGGCTATCGGTGATCTTGGCCATACCCTCGCTCGCCGGCCTGGTGCTGGCGGTTGGAGGCACAATGGCGCGCGTGGTCTCGCGGGGCAGGTACGGGTGGCTGCCACTGGTGCTGGTGGGGTTGGCGCCACTCGCGGTGCTGGGACGGCCATGGGCTGTGCTCCCGCGTTGGGCATGGGTGGCGTGGGTGACGTGTGCGTTGTGGGTGTTGGTGACGGGTGGACGGATCGCGATGATCTTGTTAACGACGGTTATCGCAGAGTGGAGCGGATGCTCTCCGGCGGTCGCGCTACAGTTCGGGGAGGCGCTGGTGCTGGGTCAGGCGGTTGGTTTTCTATGGCCGGTTCGGCTGACGGTTGGGCTGACGGTGGCTTGCTGGATGATGCTTGCGGTGGGGGCGATGGTGATGGGAGGCGGTGGGGAGGAAGGGCGGAGGGTGGCGGTGGCGGCGCCTGGGAACCTGGTGCGGGTGGTGGCTAGCGTCGTGTTCATTGGGGTAGGGCTACGGGTGGCGGAGCGGTTGGGGCGGAGTAGGTAAGGTAGAGCTATGTTGCTGAGATGCGGGCCTTGGGAGTTGGACGTGGATGTGGAGGAGAACCGGCGGTTCTATGGGAGCCGCGCGGCGACGCAGGCGTACTCGGATATCGAGCGGAATCTGTTTCAGCAGCGAGAGGAGGCATATCCGCCAGCGTTGGTGGAGTCTCTGGCAGGGCTCGGGTGAGGGTGGAGTGCGAGTTGGACACCGCGTACTATGGGCCGATTCCGGACTGCGAGGACGGCAAGCACTTTTGCCAGGCGTGGTGGGATGCGAGAGGAAGGGCGATTCAGGGGCCGGAAGACGGGAGTTTGGAGGTGTGGATGGTGGGGAAGAACGCTATTACCGTTGAGCAGTATGAACTGTCGCCGTGGTTTCCGGAGGGTACGCCGGTGATCCGCCTCTACGTGGGAGCTTGTATGACTTGGCGGATTGGGAAGCCGCCGATTATGACTGGACGGTTGACAAACAAGATCTATTAAGAACAGTTATGATCTAGATAAGCCTCACGGTCAGGAGCAACATCATGCCAACACTCACAATCTCGCTCCCGGAGTCATTACGGGAATTCATCGATCAACAGGTACAAACCAAGGGGTATGGCAACACCAGCGAATACCTGCGTAGCCTGGTGCGCCAGGATCAGGAAGCCGAGGCGAAGAAACGGCTGGAGTTACTGCTGCTGGAAGGACTTGAGTCGGGTGGGGAAGATATCCAGGCCGATGCGCGGTTCTGGTCGGATCTGAAGAGCGAGGCGGTGGAGTTGATAGGGAAGCGGAAGAAGCGCGGATGAAGGTAGTGATGCGACCGGCCGCGCGTCGGGATATCCTCGCGCAGGTCGCCTACTACCTGGACGAGCTCGCCTATGAAGCGGCGGAGCGCTTTCCGCTCGCGGTGCGGGAGGCGGTGCTGCAGATTGAACAGCAACCCGGAGTAGGCTCACCCCGAATGTGCAGCAACCCGAGTTTGGCGGGTCTGCGGTCCTGGCCAGTGCCAGGCTTTGACGAGATCCGAATCTATTACGTGCGCCCGAACACCGAGGTGATCCGTATCGTCCGTATTCTGCATGGACGGCGGGATTTGAGTAAAGTGTTCGACCGTCCGTAGAAGTAGCTGTAGTGCTGGGCTACGGCTTCCAGTAGTTCGCCGCCATCATCGCCGGTGATGCCTAAGTCGTCTTCGAACAGCGTCGAGGGCGTGATGTCCACCGATAAGTCCAGGCCAGCAAAGTCCCGGACGAATTGGGCGAGCGCTTCGAACTCAGGGTCGGCGTTCAGACGCAGTGACAGCAAGTAGGTTACCTGCCGGCGTAGTTGTTGGCGTAGTAGCGCTGGTACTCACCGCTTTTCACACGGGCCACCCAGTCGCGGTGTTCCTCATACCAGCGCACCGTCGCCGCCAGCCCTTCTTCAAACGGAACCAGTGGGCTCCAACCGGTCGCATGGGTAAGCTTCTCGCTCGATAGCGCATAGCGGCGGTCGTGGCCGGGGCGATCCTTCACCGTGACCATCAGCGACTTCGGCTTGCCGGTAATGGAAAGGATCATCTCCACCACTTCGCGATTGGGGAGCGAGCGGCTGCCGCCGATGTTGTAGATCTCGCCGGGACGGCCCTTGTCGAGGACAGCCTGGATGGCGCGGCAGTGGTCGTCGACGTAAAGCCAGTCGCGCACTTGCAAGCCGTCGCCGTAGATGGGCAGTGGCTTGTCTTCGAGCGCGTTGGAGATCATCAGCGGGATGAGCTTTTCCGGGAAGTGATAGGGACCGTAATTATTGGACGCGCGCGATACGGTGACGTCCATGTGGTAGGTGGTGTGGTAGCTGAGGGCGAGCAGGTCGGAGCCGGCTTTGGAAGATGAGTAGGGGCTGGAGGGCTTGAGCGGGTAGGACTCGCCGGCTTCGAGCGGCTCTTCCAGACTGCCGTAGACCTCGTCGGTGGAGACATGGTGGAAGCGCGGGACCTTATGGCGCCGGGCGGCTTCCAGCAGGCAGAAGGTGCCGTGGAAGTTAGTGCGGAT
The DNA here is from genome assembly GCA_964385495.1 of uncultured Candidatus Solibacter sp. Classification (GTDB taxonomy): domain Bacteria; phylum Acidobacteriota; class Terriglobia; order Bryobacterales; family Bryobacteraceae; genus CADEFT01. The sequence goes on along the minus strand of CAYLPH010000097.1, from coordinate 18,775 downwards.
CACCGGTTCGGGAGAGAGAATACTACGGTCGACGTGGCTTTCGGCCGCGAAATGAACGATGGCATCTGGCTTCGTTTCGGCCACCAGGTTGTGGACGAAGTCGAGTTCGGCGATGTCGCCTTTGACGAAGGTATAGCGGGGCGAATCGCTGACTTCGGCGAGGTTCTCCAGATTGCCGGCGTAGGTGAGCTTATCCAGGTTGACGATTTCGATATCGGGCCGTTCGCGCAGGCAGAGGCGAACAAAGGCCGAGCCGATGAAGCCGGCTCCTCCGGTGACGAGATATTTCATGCGATTCGGGCCTCAGGCGTTGGCGGTGACGTTGCCGCGCTTCTTTTCGGTTTCCGCCACGAGGTTGGTGGCGCGCAGGAGCGAGTCGAAGGTGCCGGCGTCGGTCCACCAGCCTTCGAGGAAGGAATATTCGAGCGTGCCTTCGCGGATATAGCCGTTGTTCACGTCGGTGATTTCGAGTTCGCCGCGGCGGGAGGGCTTAAGGACGCGGCTCTTATCGAAGACCGTTTCGTCGTAGAGATAGATGCCGGTGACGGCGTAGTGGGACTTGGGACTGGCGGGTTTCTCTTCGATGCCGACGCATTTCCCATCGCGCAGTTCGGCGACACCGAAGCGTTCGGCGTCGGGCACTTCCTTAAGAAGGATGCGAGCGCCGCGGCCCTGCTGCTGGAAGGCGGTGACGGCGTCGCGGATGGAGCCTTCGATAATATTGTCGCCGAGGATGACGCAGATGGGCTGGTTGTCGGCGAAGTGTTCGGCGAGGTTGAGGGCATCGGCGATGCCGCCTTCGCCTTCCTGGTAGGTGTAGTTGAGGTGCTTGAGGCCGAACTCCTTACCATTGCCGAGCAGGCGGAGGAAGTCGCCGGAGTTGCGGCCGCCGGTGACGATGAGGATGTCGTTGATACCCGCGTCCACAAGGGTTTGGATGGGGTAGTAGATCATCGGCTTGTTGTAGATGGGAAGCAGGTGCTTGTTGGTGATCTTGGTCAGAGGAGCCAGACGGCTACCCGTACCACCTGCCAGAACGACGCCTTTCATGGGTGGAAAGAACTCCTGCGGACTGGAATGACTCGGCATGGGCCGCGGGCCGTGGGGTGCGCGGGAACAAGCCAATTCTTTAGGATAGCAGTGTCACCGGGGGGAATGTCTGGAAAGCCGGCGCGACCCGCTGGGCCATTGCGCCATTAATGAAAGCGCTAAGGAGTCAACGTTGATTGCACATGTTTCTATTCCCGCGAAAGATCCGAAGCAGACGTCGCTGCTTTTGGCCGCATTGATGAAGGGGGAGGCGTTTCCATTTCCGGTGGTGCCGGGCGCGTGGATCGCCATCGCCAATGACGGCCTTGGCACGGCCGTCGAAGTGTATCCGAACGGCATGGCGCACCATGCCGGAGAAGGAGAGCCGGATGCGGCGATGCAGCCGTCGGGCCCGGCGACGCTGCCCTGGGAGGACCAGATCTACCCGGACGGGGAGCAATTGCGGCCGAGCGCGTTCCACTTCGCGATGACGAGTCCGTTAGGTGAGGCGGAGGTTATGGAGTTGGGGCGGTCCGCCGGGTTGCGCACGGTCCGTTGTGAACGCGGGGGAGTGTTCGCGCTGGTGGAGATCTGGCTAGACGATACGCTGCTGGTGGAGGTGCTGACAGAGGGCGAGCCAGGCCGCTACGCGGCATTCATGAATTCGGAAGCCGTGGCGCGGATGTTCGGTCCTGGGGTGAAGGCGGTGTAATAGGGGGGGGCAGCGCTCCGAATCGATTCGGAGTATAATTTTGGCAGTCCACTTACCCACTGGGGAGGCTGCATGTCGAAACGCTTCGTACTCCTGGCCGGCGCACTTGGCGTGTGCGCGATGATGGCGGCCGATTCGGCTCCTAACAAGCGCCGCGCGGCTAAGCCGGAGGCGCTGTCGCAGGAGCGGTTCTCCGAGATCCACGCCCCGTTGCTGCAGCCGAAGAAGAACGAGGCGGGGGAGTTGACTGAGCGGCTGAACCCCAGTACGCGTGGCGGCGGGCCCGCGGTGCGGTTGGCGCGGCGCAATTACATCGACCAGCACTTGTTCGCGCGCATGGAGAAGGACGGCGTGAAGCCTGCGCCTCTCGCGAACGACTACGAGTTTGTCCGGCGCGTGAGCCTGGATTTGACGGGGCGGCCGCCATCGGCCCAGCAGGTGCGGGACTTTGTGGCCGATACCGATGCGGCCAAGCGCGACAAGTTGGTGGACCGGCTGCTGGAGAGCGAAGCCTTTGTCGAGAAGTGGGCGTACGTCTTCATGGATATCTTCCGCGCGAATGGGAAGATGGGGCGCGGGCAGGACCTGTTTCACTATTGGATGAAGGACAACCTGCGGGTGGACCGGCCCTATGACGATGCGGTGCGGGACATCATCGCGGCGTCGGCGAAGAGCAACCATGTGGTGGCGGCATCGAACGTCATTGCGCGGGAGCATGTGCAGGGCAAGCCGCAGCCCGACGACGGCAAGGACTTCGGCATGGTGCAGCAGACGGACACGCACGATGAGCTCACCATTCTGTATGGCAAGACATTCCTGGGACTGAACTTTTCGTGCATTTCCTGCCATGACGGCAGGGGCCATCTGGAGAAGGTGAACGTTTGGCTGAGCCAGCGCAAACGCAGCGAGTTTTACCAGATGGGCGGATTCCTGGGCAACTCGCGCTACCTGATGTATTGGGAGCATGGCAAGCCGCAATCGGGCGAGTTCCTGATTGACGATGAGAACCCGGGCTATGACAGCAAGGGCAAGAGCATGATCCGGGTGCCGCGGTTTGGCGGGGCTTCCAACCCGCGATTCATTCTCACCGGCGAGGAGCCCCGGAAGGGCGAGGAGCCGCGCGAGGCGTTGGGGCGGATGATCACGTCGCATCCGCAGTTCGCACGGGCGACGGTGAATCTGTTTTGGGCGCGGCTGATGGGTGTCGGGTTGGTGGAGCCGTATGATGAGTTCGACCTGGCGCGGCTGGATCCGCGCAGTGTGCCGCAGGGATGGGAGGCGCAGTTGTTCCATCCGGAGTTGCTGGAGGCGCTGGCGGCGGACTTCCGCAAGAACAATCACAGCGTGAAGACGATGATGGCGCGGATTGTGAAGTCGACGGCTTATCAGCTTTCGGCGCGATATGAAGGCGAGTGGAACGAGAGCTACACCAAGTATCATGCGCGGAAGTTTGTGCGGCAGTTGGGCGCCGAAGAGATGCATGACGCGATCGCATCGGTGACGGCGCGTCCGGGCAACATCAAGGCAAGCGGACAGACAGTGGCGTGGGCAATGCAGCCGAGCGGTCCCGCCGGCGGTGGGGATCTGCGCTACTTCATGCAGACGTTTGGGCAATCGAACAGAAGTAATCCACCGTTGCCGCCAAGGGGGTCGCCTTTGCAGGCGATGCTGCTGATGCAATCGCCGGTGGTGACGGACCGGGTGCTGGCGCAGAAGGATGGGCGCGTGCAGAATCTGGTGGAGACGTACAAGGATGACAGTGGACGCATTGTGGAGGAGTTGTTCCTGGGTACGCTGAACCGGCCCGCGACTTCGGACGAGCGGCAGGTAGCGCTGGAGGCGTTGGCGCAGAACCAGAAGCAGGGTGCCGAGAACCTGCAATGGGCGCTGATCAACCACGTCGAGTTTCTGTTCAACCACTAAAGAGAGGCGGGCGAGCGATGAGAGTTGGCGATCTGTTTCCAACGCGGCGCGAATTGCTGCGCTATGGCGGATTGGGCTTACTGGGCGCCTCCGCGCAGGGGATCTGGCCGTTGCAGGTGGGCGCGGCGACGAACGGGAAAGTCACGCCACGGGGCAATGCGCGCAACGTGCTGTTCTATGAGATCTCGGGCGCGATCAGCCACGTGGAGAGCTGGGACTTCAAAGAGAACAAGGGAACGCCGACGGACCTGGCGATGCGCAAGCTGCGCGATGACCTGTACATGAGCGACCTGCTGTTTCCGCGGCTGCAAAAGCACATGGACAAGTTCGCAATATTGCGAACGCTGCAAAGCCACGAAGAGGTGCACTTCCGCGGCCAGTATTACGTGCAGACGGGGCGGCAGTTGAATCTGGCGTTCGCCAAAGAGATACCGGCGGTGGGGTCGGTGATCGCGATGGAGATGGAGCAGCGGCGGCAGGCGTCGGAGACTTTCCCGTCGTACATGTCGTTCTACCTGGAAAAGGGCGCGGCGGGTGCGCTGTCCACGGGATTTCTGCCACCGCGCTTTTCGGTGGTGGACATCAATCCGGAGTTTGCCACGAAGGGCGGCGCGCTGGACCAGAAGGCGCTGGAGTTGATGGAACAGCGCTGGCGGCTCTTGTCGAAGCTGCGCGATGCGAACAAAGGGAGTGCGGCGGCCTACAGCAAGGACATGGCCGGGTACGTGGACTTCTATGACACGGCGCACCGGCTGTTGACGGACTCGCGCTGGCCGGAGGCGTTTCAAGTCAAGGAGGAGGACAAGCAGCGGTACGGGAATAACCCGGTGGGGATTTCGGCGATACTGGCGAGGAATGTGTTGGCGGCCGATGGGGGGACGCGCTATATCCATCTGTGCCACCCGGCGTGGGACCATCATGTGCAGATCTGGGATCGGAAGGCGGCTTCGAATCACTATGTGTTGTGCGCGGAGCTGGACCAGACTCTGTCGGCGCTGATGGAAGATTTGTCGGCGATGAAGTCGAAGCACGACCCATCGAAGACGTTGCTGGACGAAACGCTGGTGGTGGTGATGAGCGAGTTCGGGCGGACGCCAGGCCAGTTGAATAACATGGCCGGGCGCGATCATCACAATCCATGTTTCCCGGCGCTGTTCGCGGGTGCGGGCGTGAAGGCGGGCAAGATCCTGGGCAAGTCCGACCGCGAGGGGGACAAGGCCGTCGAGACGGGTTGGCATCGCAAGGAACAGCCGCGGATTGAGAACGTGGTGGCGACGATGTATTCCGCGCTGGGCATCGATTGGTCCAAGGAGATCCGGAACACGCCGTCGAAGCGGGCCTACCCGTATGTGGACGCGCTGGGGCCGGCCGGTTATATCCCGACTGATGAAATTGCGGATCTTTACACTTAGCCTTTGGCTGCTGGTGAGCGCGCTGGGCGCCGAAGAGGGGATGACGTTTGTCCCGGGTGGCGTGTACCAGCGCGGGCGTACGCATGCGCTTCCGGATGATGGATTGAAGTGGTATCCGGAGGTGATGAAGGACGACCGTCCGGTGAAGGCGATTAAGGTGGACGCCTTCTACATTGACACTTACGAAGTTACTAACTCACAGTACGCGGCGTTTGTGAAGGCAACGAAGCATCGCGCTCCGTTTCACTGGCCCAAGGGGCAGGTGCCGGAGGGGAGAGAGCAGTTTCCGGTGGTGAATGTGAGTTGGGAGGACGCGGCGGCGTTCGCCAAGTGGGCGGGGAAGCGGTTGCCAACGGAGGCGGAGTGGGAGCATGCGGCTCGTGGGAAGGCGGAGGGGCTGACGTATCCATGGGGGGACGCGAAGGCGACGGCGAAGCTGGCGCGGTTCGGAACAATTGCGGGTCCGGTGGCGGTGGGGCAGTATCCGGCGAATGCGTATGGGCTATACGATATGGCGGGGAATGTCTGGGAGTGGGTGGCGGATTGGTATGAACGCGATTACTATGCGAAGTCGCCGGAGGTGAATCCGAAGGGGCCGGCCGAGGGCAAGTATAAAGTGATGCGGGGCGGGTCATGGTCGGATGTGGATAAGTATTTGACGTGTGCGTATCGGAGTTGGGCGCGGGTGGGCGAGCGAAGTCCGAATATTGGGTTCCGGTGTGTGCGGAGCGTCAAGTGAGAGCGAGCTAGCGGGGGCTCATTGCCACGGTCCGCCGGGCTCCCAAGTATGATCGAAGGGGACGTCCTCCGAGGCCGCTGCGAGCGGTGCCGAGGCGAAGGTCCGCACTTGGTCCACGATCCGCGCCAACTCCCACTCCGAACGGATTCTGCTGCGGCGAACAAAGGCTCGCCACTGCAACGCCCGCGCCGGATCTGAGCTGAAAGCATCCGTGAGCCCCACCGGGGCTGACGCCACCGCAGTGCCACGATGGCGGAATGTCGCGTCAATCGCTTCGACCAGGACGGCACCCTCAAACGGATAGAGCCGCGCCAGCAGCGCCAGATCGTAGTAGTCCTTGATTCGGCTGTTAAGCATCCCGAGTACGGTGAGGGCCTCCAACTTCTCGGCCACCACCGTCTCCTTGGGATAAGCCTGCAGCACCGGCGGCGGAAATTCCAGCATGGCGGGGTATTCAACCTCAACGGGACTCGGCACGATCACGTCGCCGAACCCGACGTCGATCTGCATAGGAATTCTGGCTTTCGCAAGCGTCGCTATGAATCGGATCCGCACGCCTTCGTATTCCGCGTCTTCCTTGATGCGCTGTACCTCGATAGAGTCCGCGGCGAACTCCAATCCGTCCGCCCCGGTATCGAGTTGACAGAGTTCGGCGGCAACCGACCGCATGTGCTCCAACTCGTTGCTAGTCCTGCCGGTCAAGTCTATGTCGATCGTCGGCCGAGTGACGGGAGCCTTCCAAGCCGTCAAGAGGAGGGCGCCCTTCAGAACGAAGCTTTCGGCGAACCGGGAGCTTGCCAGCCGATAGAGGAAACGCTCCATGGCGAAGTATTGCAGCAGCTCCTGAAAGGGCCTGCCTTCCGCGCGGGCGCGGTTCAGCAGCCGCTGACGGACGGATGCCCCAAGGTCGCGTCCGCTCAAAGCACCGCCTCCAGGTAGGGCCGCATAACCTTCTCGACCCGATCCACCCCCGCAAACTCGGAGATCAGCTTCAGGTCAGGCTTTCTCGTTCGCTCGCGGTATGTCCGGAGCGCCTCTATAGCGACATCGAGGCCGATCTTGTTTCGGTATTTAAAGCAGTCTGCGATGGACTTCTCCGGAGAGTACATCCTCACGCCTATCCCATCAATCGAGACGGATTGGACCCCCGCGCTGAAGGATGGCTCCGAGTACCAGAACACGCGTAGCGGGATACCGCCGAGCTTTGGAATCTGGGAATGGCTGGGAAGCGCAACATCCACCGTGTGCGGAACCTGCCTCGTGAGACCATGATGCGCGATTGCTGAGATGAGGCAGATCACGGCTCGCGGGATTCGGAGAGCAACGGCCACCAGGTCGGGGTTCGTGAGCACGGGCTTCGCGGTGAGCCGGTAGAAGCCGCGGGCCACTTGTTCGATCTCACCGCTATCCCGGAGAGCATAGAGCGTCCGTGGGTGGACACCCAGCCGGATGGCGTCGCTGGTTCGCAGCATCCCCCGATGCTGGGTGAACAGGTGGCGCGCGTTGGCGAGACTCGTTGCCCGTGCCGGCATTGGATAGATTCTACGGATATTATACTTTCTTTCCGATGATTCTATCCACTCCACCCGTGTAATGCCCATTGACGAGCGCCAGTCTTGCTGATGGACTGCGGCCGGGGAGACAGGCCATCACACTATTTCCGAAGGTCCGACAACATTCTGGAAACAAACCCGGGGGCGATTTCGTTCTCTCTGCGTGACCTGGAACCAAGATCTCCGCTACGCGTCGCGTATGATCGCGTCCCAACCCTGGTTTTCGCTGGCGATTGTGATCACGCTGGCATTGGGCATAGGAGTGAACACCACGGTCTTCACACTTGTGAACGCCGTCCTCTATAAGCCGCTTCCCTTCCCCGGCGGCGAGCGGCTGGTCACGATGCACACCATCCTGCCGGAGCGGCCGAATAACCGGCAAGGCACCTCGTATCCGGACTTTCTGCTATACAAGATGGCCGCGGAGAGCGACTTCGAGACGCTGCAGGCTTACTCGGGCGAGCGCATGACCATCAGCGATCAGGGCAAGCCGCCGGACCAGTATCGCGGCGCGCGGGTGACCACGGGCATCTTCGACATGATCCAGACGCGGCCGGTGATCGGGCGCGGCTTCCAGGCCTCCGACGGACGGGCGGGCGCCGAACCCGTAGCGCTGCTGAGCTATGGCGTATGGAAAGACCGCTATGGGCTGGATCCGAAGATTGCCGGGAAGACGGCTCGCATTGCGGAGAAGCCCACGACGATCATCGGCGTGATGCCCGAAGGCTTCCAGTTTCCAAACAACGAAACATTGTGGCTCCCGATTGTTCCCGATGAGAATTGGGAACGGCGCACGCGGGCGCCGCTGATGATCATGGGAATCCTGAAGCGCGGCGCGACAATCGCGGAAGCCAATGCGGCGATGAGCGTGACGGCGCGGCAGATCGCGAAGGACTATCCGGATACGAACAAAGACCATGGCATCCGGGTAGAAACCTTCCACCAAACGTTCAATGGCGGGCCGATTCGTGTGATGTTTCTGCTGATGATGGGGGCAGTTGGCTTTGTGCTGCTGATCGCCTGCGCCAACGTAGCGAACATGCTGCTGAGCCGCGCGGTAGGGCGCACGCGGGAGATCTCGATCCGCACGGCATTGGGCGCAAGCCGCTGGCGTGTGATGCGGCAGTTGCTGACGGAGAGCGTGATGTTGTCGGTGATGGGCGGCGTGCTCGGGTTGGGGTTAACGGAACTGGGAACCACGGCGTTTGCCAAGGCAGTAGCAGATGTCGGCAAGCCTTACTGGATCGCGTTTGAGATGGATTGGATGGTGTTCCTCTATTTTGCGCTGGTATGCGTGTTGTCGGGGGTACTGTTTGGGTTTGCGCCGGCGTGGCGAGCCTCGCAGGTGAACTTGAATGAGGCGTTGAAGGATGGGTCGCGCGGGACGTCGGAAGGGCCAGGCGGCGGATGGTTGTCGGGGGCGCTGGTGGTGTTTCAGTTGACACTGGCCGTGGTGTTGCTGACCGGCGCGGGATTGATGATGCGCAGCTTTGTGGCGCACCAGACCGATCATCCGGAAGTGCCGGCGGATCGCATTTTGACGGCAGGCGTGAATCTGCCGCGCACCCGCTACGGGAAGCCGGAAGAGAAGCTGCAGTTCTTCGAGAAGCTGGAGGGCCGGCTGAAGACGCTGCCTGGGGTGGAGAGCGTGGTGTTTGCGATGAACCCGCCGGCAACGGGCGCGCCGGGCTGGCACTTCGAAGTGGAAGGCAAGCCGGCGGCGGATGCGCGGCGGCGGCCAGCGACTTCAGGACAGTGGACTTCCCCAGGCTACTTCGCGATGGCATCCATTCCGTTGTTGCAGGGACGCGATTTCGATCTGACGGATGGCACAGCCGGCAAGGAAACCGCGATTGTGGACGAGGCGTTCGCGAAGGCTTACTGGCCGGGCCAGAACGCTTTAGGCAAGCGGCTGAAGCTGTATCGGGACGAGGCGCGGAAGGAGCCATGGCTGACGGTGGTCGGCGTGTCGCGCACGTTCCGGCAGAGCAACCAGCCGGGCGAGGAGCGATCGACGCTGGTCTATCTGCCGATGCGGTATGAGACGCCGGGCTGGGCGGGAATCCTGTTGCGAGTAGCGGGTTCGGCAACGGCGGCGGCGCCTGGGCTGCGTGCGGAGGTGGCGGCCTTGGATGTGGACTTACCGCCAACGGGCGTCGAGTCGTTGGCGGAGAACTGGGCGCGGCAGCGATGGTATCTACGGGTGTTCGGCACCGTGTTCCTGATCTTCGCGGTGATTGCGTTGTCGATGGCGTGCGTCGGGATCTACGCCGTAATGGCCTATGCGACCAGCCGCCGGACGCGGGAGATCGGGGTGCGGGTGGCGATGGGCGCGAGCGTGGGCGAGATCCTGCAGTTAGTGATGGGCCGCGGGGTGCGGCAATTGGGATTGGGTTTGTTGCTGGGACTGGTGGCGGCGTTTGGGGTATGCCGGTTAATGGAGAGCGTTTTGTTCAACACCAAGTCGACGGATCCGCTCACCTATGCGGTGGTGGCGGTGGTGTTGGGAGCGGTTGGCGCAATGGCGTGTTGGATCCCGGCGCGGCGTGCGGCGCGGTTGGATCCGGTGCAGGCTTTGCGGTATGAATGAGCCGCTAAATTGGTGATAGAATCGCCAATCGTTATGGATCAACGGCACCGTTCACTCACTCGCCGGGCATCGCTGGCCGCAATGGCCGGCGCGGCTCTGGCGCCCTCGCTGGGACGCTCCGCGCAGAAGGGCACGGCATTCGCTCTCATTGGCGACCGCTATCATAACTCCGACTATATCCGGACCGGACTTTCGCGGACGATCGGCAAGGAGATGGGGATCTCCATCGACTTCTGCGATGAGACCAAGAATCTGAATGCCGATACGTTGAAGGGATACAAGCTGCTGATCATCCTTCGCGACGGCATGATCTGGCCCGACGGCTATCCGGACGAGAACACAAACGCGGCATGGGTGGCGACGAACCGTCCCAAACTGGTGTTCGATCCGCCGACGCCGAAGCCGGGCGCGAAGCCGGCAAACTGGATTAAGCCGGAGCAAGGCAAGGCGGTGCGAAAGTTCGTGGAAGATGGCGGGTCCGCGCTGTTTCTGCATAACGTCACGCATGTGGGCTTGACCGATCCGGACTTCCGGCATGTGCTGGGCGCGGCGTATGCCGGGCATCCGCCCATTCGCACGTTCAAAGTGAAGGTGACGAATCCGAATCACCCGATTACCAAGGGCGTGAAGGACTTCATCATCACCGATGAACAGCACTACATGGAGTACGACAAGGACCGGAAGAACATCTTCCTGGAGACGGTGAACGAGGAAGGCTTGGATTACAACAAGCAGGGCGCGACGGCACCGGGCGGTTGGGCATACGACTACGGCAAGGGGCGCGTGGCGTATCTGTCCCCGGGCCACTTGTTGACGGTGCTGTGGAACCCGGAGTACATCAAACTCCAGCAGAATGCCGTGAAGTGGCTGATGCGGCAGCCTACTTAAGACGGCAGGATCCCCATGGCCTCCGGCGATGTGATTCGCGATGTCCGGCATGCCTTGCGAAGCCTCGGGCGCACGCCGGGCTTTGCCATACCTGCGATCGCGTCGATCGCGCTAAGCGCCGGCATCACGGCGGTAGTGTTCGCCGCGGTTCAGGCTGTGCTGCTGGATCCGCTGCCCTATGCCAAGCCGGAGGAACTCGTGCAACTGGCAACGGACTTCCAGGGCGCGCGGCAGTCCGATGGCGATTACGTCTTTGATCGCGATTCGATGGAGATCGGGCGGCGCGCCCAAACACTGGCGGCCACCGGCACTTATCAGAACGCGGTGTTCGATCTGGCTGGCGATGCGCAGAGTCCCCCGTTGGCTTTGTATGGGCTGCGGGTCTCGGCGAGTGTCTTCCCCCTGCTGGGCGTGTCGCCGCTGTTAGGACGAAACATTCTGCCCGAAGAAGATCGCACGGGCGGCGCCAACGTGGTGATCCTGAGCCACGGCTTGTGGACGCGCCGGTTCGCCGCGGATCCCGGCATCGTGGGGCGCACGGTAAAGCTCAACGCTCGTGACTATACAGTCATCGGCGTCATGCCTTCCGGTTTCACCTTTCCCATCCGGCGCACGGCGACGCGCACGCCGGCGCCCTACGTGGAGTTCTGGGCTCCCCAACAAATGGATCCGCTTGTGTCGCAAGCAGGAGCGATGGGGATGGTGGCGCGCCTGCGGCCCGGGATAAGCCTGGAGCAGGCGCGGGCCGAGTTGGACATCATCAGCCGCACGCTGGCATGGGAGTTCCCCACCTCGAATCGGGATCGCACCCACAGGCTGGCGCTGTACCGCGAGCGATTGTTGCGAAACAGCGGGAAGTCGCTGCTGTTGCTGTTCGCGATGGCCGCGCTGTTTCTCCTGTTGGGGTGCGCGAACGTGGCGAGCCTGCTGTTGGCAAGGGGCCTGGCGAGAGAGCGGGAGTTCGCTGTCCGGATGGCCATTGGAGCGGGCCGCGGGAGATTGTTGCGGCAGTTGCTGACCGAAAGCGCAGTGCTGGCGCTACTGGGCGGCACTGGCGGCTTCGCACTAGCGCAGGTGGCCTGGCAGGTGCTGCCGTCGATGGTTCCGGTGTCCATTCCACGGCTGGCAGCGGCCCGCGCGGATGGCACGGTGCTGCTGTTCACGCTAGCGGTGGCCGTGGCGGCAGGGCTACTGTTTGGCGTGATGCCGGCGTTACGGGCGGCCGATGTCTCGTTTCACCAAGCCGCGCTCGGCGCTAGGGGCGGCGGCAACCGGTTGCGCCGCGCGTTTGTGATGAGCGAGGTGGCCATCACGGTGCTGCTGGTGGCGTTGGGTGGGCAGTTCGGCACGCGGTTCGTGGAGTTGCTGCGCACCGATACCGGCTTTGATGCCGATCACACATTCGCCGCCGTTGTCTTGCCCGCCAAGGAGCGCTATCCAGCCCCGGCCGCGCGCGCCGCGGTGTACCGGCGATTCCTGCAAGCCGTTCGCGAGTTACCTGGCGTGGAGCTGGCCGGCACGGTGGATGCCCTGCCCTTCAGCGGCGAGAATCATGGCGGCTTCGTGCACGCCGGCGGACCGGCAGTGGTGGCGGAAGTCGACGTGGTGGGTGGCGACTACCTGCAAGCGATGGGCGTGGGGCTGCAAGCGGGGCGCTGGTTCCGCGAAGAAGAGATGCGAGCCGCCGCCAGGGTGGCGATCATCAGCGCCCCATTGGCACAGCGGTTATGGCCGGGGCAAGACGCCCTTGGGCGAAGCCTGTGCGTGCATTGCACTCCGGAGCAACCCAATGGCTGGACACAAGTAATTGGCGTAGTTCCGCCAATGCGGCACGCATCCTTGGAGGGCGGCGAGCCGTGGAACGTGTACCTGGCGGCGCGTGCGATGGAAGAGGCGGCATTCGTGGTGGTACGGACGAAGCGGCCCGCGGCGGAGATGGACGGTGCCATCCGGGCCGCCATTGCGGCCGTGGACCCGGCTCAGCCCGTACTGCTGGCCGCATCGCTGCGCAGCCTGATTGAGGATACGGTCGCCGACCGGCGCTTCCTGCTTCTGGTGTTGGGCGGGACGGCCGTCCTGGCGTTGTTGCTGGCAACCGGCGGTGTCTATGCGCTGGCAGCTTATGCAACGCGGCTGCGCACAAGGGAGATTGGCATTCGCCTCGCTCTGGGTGGAACGCCTGTCGCGATCCATGGCTTGCTGCTGCGGCAAGGATTGGTGACGGTGTGCGGGGGCGTCGCCTGTGGCATAGCCGTTGCGATGGTCGCGCTACGCCTGGTCAGGGGATTCATGGCGGGATTCGAATCGGCGTACCCGGTTGGCCCGATCGTCGCGGCGGCGTGTGTCTTGCTGGCCGGCATGGCTGCCTGCTGGATACCGGCACGGCAGGCAACCGGAGGAGATCCGCTCGCGTCGCTACGGCAAGAGTAGCGGCTTGGCGGGACTGGTGAAGGAGATGCCAGCCGCGCCCAACTGGCCCACCATGACGCTTTCGACGATCGGTGTGTCGATGGCAACGGCGCTGGCCCATTCGACGATAAAGTTCGCGCCCGGGCCGCCGCTGACATCGCGCTGTTCGACGACGAACTCGGCGGTGGCGAGAGCGCTGATCTCACCCGCGCCTTTCAGATAGTCACGGATCTTCTTGCCCGCGGAATCGTAGTATTCCACTTTGGTGAGATAGATGGGGTGCGTACGGCTGACGTTGCGGATACTCAGAGTGACGCCGAGGTTGATCAGGCGCTGGTCCAGGCCCCAGTGAATGCTGGAGTAGACCGGCACGTAGAGCGTCTGGCGCATCGCCGGATTGGAAGGCGCGGCATCCACCAGGCGCAGGGGGGACGGCACTTTGCCTGGCGGCGCGTCATCGGTGGCCTGCGGTGGCGTGCAGGAGCCGCACAACAGGACCAGCCATGCCAGAGACACCCGCGTCATTATAGACACTCGAATTCCAAAGTGTGGTGGAACGGCGTGTAGCCAGTGATGTAGATGCTGCCGCCGGGCATCTTCGCTTCCGCCCCGCGGAGTTGCGTGTATTGGTGCAGAGCGCGGCCCGGTCCAAAGCGGATCTGGTGGGCGCCCGCCTTCACCACGGCGTGTCCACTGGAGAGCAGGAAGCCGTCGGCTACTTCCGGCGCGCGGACAAGGCCGTCGAGTTGCAGGCCTTCGGTGCCGCGCACGGCGACCTCGATGGCAACGGGCACCTTCTCCGCGCCGGTGGCGTGCAGGGAAACAGAGAAGCCCTTTTCTGTTTCGGCAACGGTGGCCCACTGTTCCAGATAATTCATCTCCGTGCGCTGGCGTTCCCCGCGCGCCTCCCCCCACTCGCCGGCTTTGACGCGATGCGGCGGGTCTAGCGGTTGGTAGTAGGCGGCGCTGAGGCTTTGGCGTAGCGTGTAGCTGTCGCCATCGCGTCCCCAGGTACGTGGAAGGAACTGGCCCTTGCCAAAGAACGCGCTGGCGAAGCGGACCGCTTCCACCACGGCTTCGCCGCTGCGGATCTGCAGGAACCGGCTATCGCCACGGAGCATGAGTGTGGCGCTCTTGTGGCCGCGGCGGATCCGCGCAATCTCTAGCGCTGGAAAATCTTTATGGTAGTTGGTGGAAGGCTCCACGGGCGCAGGCAGCGGTTGCAGCAGTTCGGGGTAATCCATGAGGGCGGATAGCCCGGCGTTCCGCGGTGCATACTTCTGGGCTACCCAGGCATAGCGCGGGTTGCGGTCGTGGATGGCCAGGTAATGCATGGGGAACCAATACACGCCAACGTTCCCGCGCGTATTGCGATCCTGGCGGTGCGAGATCTCGGTGACCATCTCGTCACCGGGATGCATCAGGTAAAAGGCGGCATCGAGATTCTTACGAACGGGATCGAGCAGTTCGGGACGCTTCAGTTTATGGGCGAGCGTGACAAAGGCGCGGTCGACGATGATGTTGTACCCAATGATGCTGCGCTCGTCGTACTGGCCGTCCTCATCAATGTCGATGCCTTCGGCGAGCCACTGATCAATGCGTTTGACCAGGCGCGGGTCGGGGTAGAGGTCGTGGAGAATGGCCAGAGCCGAGCAGAGTACCCAACGATGGTTGGGCGTGTGGATGCCGCCCGTCCTCAGGGCGGCAGTCGCTTTCTGAAGGAACGGCAGCAGCGCCTGCTCCACATCGCGATTCCCCTTCTTACGCGCGATGGATGCCGCTTCTCCCGCCGCCAGAACCGCGAAGGCAGTGTCGGGCGGCGAGTTGAAGTTGGTTTGCGGATGGAAGATGTTGCCGTCCGGCGACAGCGAGCGCATCACATAATCCATGGCCAGCTTCAGCCGCTCGAAGACCAGCGCGCTGTGGTAATGCTTGGACTTCGGATGCAGGAATGCAGCGGCGAATTGATTGGCGAGCCCCGTGCCGGTGCCGGGCCAGTGAATTCCATACGCGTCGCGGACAGCGCCGCGATATTCGCTGGAGGGGTCGGTATTCTGTTTGGCGATGTTGGTCTCTACGGCAGCGTCGTGGCGTTTGAGGACCTCCTCCTCCAGCCCGGTGGAAGACTCGGCGCTTTGTGCGGCCTGGGGCAGCAGGCCCGCCGCGCACCAGGCGGCGAGCCAATCTCTGCGGGAACTATCCATATTAATGATTATGGCGTGGGATCTCGGCGCCGCAGTCGCGATACTTGACCGCGAACTCGAGGACGGCGCCGGTTTCCTGCTGGCCGACATGGGCGCGGAAGAACTCCTGCCACGGCGTTTGGCTGGGTGGAATGTCGAACTTCATGTTGGCGCGGCGGCGGGCGATTTCCTCCTCGCTGATCTGCACGTCGACACGGCGCGTATTGAGATCGATGACCAGCACGTCGTTCGTCTCGAGGATGGCGAGGTTGCCGCCAACCGCCGATTCCGGCGAGACATGAAGGATGGAGGGGCTATCGGAAGTACCCGATTGGCGGCCATCGCCCATGCACGGCAGCTTGTTCACCCCGGCGCGGACAAGCGAATCCGGCGGCAGCATGTTCACCACTTCGGCGGCGCCGGGATAGCCGACCGGGCCGGTGCCGCGGATCACCAGCACGCAGCGGTCGTCAATGTTCAGCGAAGGATCGTTGATGCGGTGATGATAGTCTTCAGGCCCTTCGAAGACAATGGCCCGGCCTTTAAAGATGTTCTCTTCCCCAGGTGCCGAGAGGTAGCGCCGGCGGAAGTCGGAACTGATACAGGAGGTTTTGATGATGGCGGAGTTAAAGAGATTGCCGGTGAGGACCAGGAAGCCGGCGTCCTCCATCAGCGGGTCGTCATAGGTGCGGATAACCTTGCTGTCGAGGCTGCGCGACTTGCCGTAATTTTCGCCAACCGTTTTGCCATTGGCGGTAAGCGCGCCGGTGTGGATCTTGCCGGCCTGGATCAGTTCGCCGAACACGGCGGGGACGCCGCCGGCCAGGTGATAGGCCTCGGCCAGGTATTCACCGGCGGGCTGGCAATTGACGAGCAGCGGGATCCGATGGCCGACGGTCTCAAAGTCCTGGAGTTTGACGTCGACACCCGTATGGCGGGCGATGGCGATGATGTGGTTGGTGGCGTTGGTGGAGCCGCCGATCGCCGAGTTCACCACGATGGCGTTCTCGAACGCTTCGCGCGTGAGAATCTTCGAAGGCTTCAGATCCTCATGCACCATCTCCACAATGCGGCGTCCGGTGAAGTAGCCCATCTGGGCGCGTTCGCGATAAGGGCCGGGGATGGAGGCATTGCCGGGCAGCGACATGCCGAGCGCCTCGGCCAGCGAGTTCATGGTCATGGCGGTGCCCATCGTGTTGCAGTGGCCGACGCTAGGGACCGATGCCGCGACCATCTCCATGAAGCCGTCGATATCGATCTCGCCTGCGGCGAGCAGGCGCCGGGCCTCCCATACGGTCATGCCGGAGCCCGCGAGTTGACCCTTGAAGTAGCTGTTGATCATCGGGCCGCCGGAGAAGACGATGGCGGGGATGTTCACGGTGGCAGCGGCCATGATGCAGGCGGGTGTAGTCTTGTCGCAGCCGGTGTTGAGAACCACGCCGTCGATGGGATTGCCGTGGAGCAGTTCAACCAGGCCCAGGTAGGCAAGGTTGCGATCAATGGCGGCGGTGGGACGGCGGCAGCTTTCCTGGATGGGATGGACGGGAATGACAAAGGGAATGCCACCGGCATCGCGGATGCCGTCCTTCACGCGATCCACCAGAACGAGGTGATGGCGGTTGCAGGCGGAGATGTCGTTGCCGGTTTGGGCGATGCCGATGATCGGCTTGCCGGAACGCAGTTCCTGGTGGGTGAGGCCGTAGTTGGGGAAGCGTTCCAAATAGATGGCGGTCATGCCGTCGTTAGCGCGGTTGTCGAACCAGTTGCGGCTGCGCAGACGACCGGCGCACTCGTTCTTGGCGGAGGAATGATTGCTCATGAGAACCCTCTATTTTACTGGTTTGAGAACGAGACAGGAGCAGCCAAAATTCAATCGCAACCATCGCAGGATCACATCCGCCGCTTGGCGGCAGCGAGTACCCTACGTACCTTCACCACCGCGCAACCAAGCCGCCCGTACCCCTAGGCCCCGCCACTCACGAAGAGCCGCAACAAAGTCGTCAATGGACTCATCTTCTGGCCATGAATCACCGAGCAGTTCTTTGGGATCACCAGGAAACACAACTCGCTGTTCGGCAATGAGCTCATCGAGACTGGGGTGTCCGTTGTGTGTGTATTGCTCTGCCCGCCGCATACTTCCAATGTAAGCTGTTCTCGCGGGGCGTGGGCACAATGAAGTTCCGCATCCATCTCTCGATTGCAGGTTCCCTGGCAGCGCGGTGATTCGCGACAATCGCATCATCGGTTCGGGGCTGGTGGGAGCGAAGATGAGATAATCAGGGCATGGACGAGATTGTCTTTCAAATCTCCCCGGACGAAGAGACCGGCATTCTGGTGGCGTGCTGGGATGATCCGCGGAGTGGAGGCATCACAACACAAGGCCTCGATTTGGGAGATCTACAAACACAAATCTCCGAGTCCGTTCATTGCCACTTTGAGGAAGGGGCACGGCCGAAGCGGATCCGGCTTCACTTCGTGGCGGATCCCGTGCTGGCCGCTTTGTGAAACTTCCGCGCCAGGTTTCCGGCGCGGAAGTCATCAAGGCACTGGAGAAACTTGGCTTCGAGAAGAAGCGGCAGGTGGGCTCGCACGTTCAACTGGCGAACGAGGACCTGCGAGTGACGGTTCCGGCACACGACACGCTTGCGCCGGGGACGCTTAAGAGCATCTTGCGGCAGGCCCATGTAGATCTATCGAAACTGCTGGAGAAACTCTGACGCCGCGGTTGGCACACAATGAAGTTCGGCATCCATCTCTCAATCGCAGGTTCCCTGGAGAGCGCGGCATTGAAAGCCCGTGAACTGCGGGCCGATGCGTTTCAGATCTTCTCCTCCAGTCCGCGGATGTGGCGGGAGTCTACCCCAGCGTCCGCGGATATCGCGGCAATGCAGGCCGTAATGGCGCGGCATAGTATTGGACCGTTGGTGATTCACGACAACTACCTCATCAACCTTGCCTCTGGCGATCCGGTCATTCGCGACAAGTCGATTGCAGCGTTTCGTGGAGAACTCCTTCGTGCCGAGATGCTGGGTGCCGCGTACCTGGTGGCGCATCCCGGTAGTTGGAAGGGATTGACGCCGGAGTTGGGGATGACGAACATTGCTAGTGGTTTGGCGCAGGCCACGGCGGGGTTGGGCACGCTCCGCGTGACACTGTTGTTGGAGTGTACGGCCGGACAGGGGTTCACCCTTGGCGCGCGTCTCCACGAACTGAGCGATATACGCCTGATGGCGTCACGCGGAACAACTCTGCGAATCCAGTTCTGTTTGGACACGTGCCATCTAGTACTACTGGGTCATAAAATATAGTAGTTGTTGAACTTATCTTTCCACAAGGG
>CAYLPH010000096.1:0-25974 GCA_964385495.1 uncultured Candidatus Solibacter sp. | reverse complement strand
CGGGCCGTTGGCGCGAGGCATTCTGGCCACCCACGGTTGCCGCGCCCTTCGCTACGCCGGGCGCAGCTAAGGTCAGGCAAAGCGTGGCGGCAGCGGCAAAAGCTGCTGATGCCCAAAAACGCTTCATTTCCCTCCTCCAAAGTTCAAACAGATTGAAATTCTCGAACGACCCCACCAGAGGGTCCGCACACGAAGATGGTTCGTAAACGTCACTTCTACCTTAAAACCAAGGGGGAAGTCAATAGCAAGTGCTCCGGTGCACCTATTTTGCGGTGAAGCGAAACCGCTGCCCATTCAGTGAGATAGCGGGATCGGGCGAAAGGCAAAAAAAGAGCCTGCCCAGAGGAACCTATTCCACGGGCAGGCTAGGGAAGTACGAGCGAAAATTGAGCGAAAGTTTAAACTAACGGCCACGTCCGCGCATCGATCCAGCGCCGCCGCCTCCACTATTACCACCTGACGATCCGCCGCCTCCGGAGCGTCCCTCAAAACGCCCTCCGCCGCCACCCCCACCTCCCCCGCTCATCCGAGGCGAGTCCATGGAGGGACGAGCCGATCCACCAAAGCTCCGCATACGGGGAGCGTCGGGCGAGGGAGCGCGATCCGCCGAACGTTCGCGGACAACCGGCGGACTGAACCGCAGCGGCTCGCTCCCGCCCGAAGACTCCTGGGACCGGGCGCGGTTGGACTGGAAGAAGTCGTTCCGGCTACCCCCTTCGGGCGAACCGCCTCCCTCCGGACGGCCGCGGCGCTCGATCTGCGGGCGTTCCGCCGGTTGCCGCTCCATCGTGGGCGTGGAACGCTCAACCGGATTAGGCCGCTCGGTCGGACTGGTCCGCTCCTGGCGCGGCGATTCAGACCGGTTCATCCGCTCGCTGCGGCCCGCGCCGCCCTCCTCCATGCCGCGCGGGCGGCGTGGGAAGCTATTGCCATCGCTACCCCAGGCTCCGCGCTGCGTGGCCGTACCGCGGTCGGCCGGAGTACGCGGAACGGCGCTTCCCGCATCCGCGCCGGACGGCGAGCCGCCGCGCGGGTCGCCAAACCTGCGCCAGCCCTCGCTCGCCGTCGAGCGCTCGCGAGTGGTCTCGCGCGGGGCTTGCATATCGCCGCCCGTTGCCGGATTACCAACCGATTCGGATCCGCGAGGCTGCCCAAAGCGCCGCCAACCCGATTCGGATGTGCTCCGCCGTGACCCGTCGTTATCGGGGCGGGCCTCCACGGGGGTACCGGAGGTCTGGCGCTCGCCAAGACGCCGCCAACCGCGCCCGTTCTCGCTACCGGCGGCGGCTTCGGATGGAGTCGTGCTGGTTCCACGGCTCTCCCCACCCCGCCCGTCGAGCGTACGGGTCTCCATGGATCGGCCTTCCACAGGGCGCATGCGATCGGAGACTGTCGATCGGTCGCCGGAGCCGCGCAAGGCTTCGGCGGCGCCAGTGCGGTCGCCGCCAACACCTTCATTGAAGGTCCGGCGCGCTACCTCTTCCACCCCCCGCCGCTGCTCGTCGAACGGCACCCGTTCGACGGTAGACGGCGCGCGGCGGCTATAGAAGCGGCTGCTGTCGCGAGTGGTAGCGGCGGGCGAGATGTCGCGGTCCGCCATGCGCAAACTGGCTCGCTCCGGTGCCAGCGGCAGCGTCCCGCGCACCAGATCGGCCCGTTGCAAGTCATTGTCGGCGAGCCGCAGCCGGGTAGCGACGCGTCCGGCGACGAAATCACGAGAATCGAGTGCCGTAATGCCATCGTTGACACGGGCGTTTCGATAAACGTTCGTGATATTGACATTATTTACGACCGTGACGTTATTCACATTACGGTTCCAGCCGCGATACGTATTCCAACCATACCAACGGTGGTACGGCTCGTACGGCGCCAGCGGCACCCAACCTACCCGTCCAAATCCCACCCCAACGCCTCCCCCACCCCCAAAACCAAACCAAGCCACCAGGCCGGGGCTCCAGTGATGACGGGTGCCCAGACCGCCCGGCCACCAGCACCACCCGCGTGGCCCGTGATACCAGCGTCCATAATGATAAGGTGCCCAGCCCCAGGGATCATGGCTGACCCAGGACCAGCCATACCAGTCCACCCAGGCCCACCGGCCATACCGATACGGAGCCCAACCTACCGCGACGCGCGGAACCCAGACGTGCCCATACGGGGCATCGTAGACCCAGGAGCCATGGTAGTCCAGGTCCTCGGCACCGTAGACGGTCGGATCCACATAACGATAGGAAGCGGAGCGTTCCAACTGCCGGTCACGGTCCTCGCTCCAGCGGTCCCAGTTATCGCGGTCCGGGGCGGAGACCACCTGGAACTCGGGGTCATTGGAGGTGCCGCGCACCATCATCAGGCGACCGGAACGCAGCCGCTCCGTGCCGCGGGTGGTATAGATTTCAACTTCGCCCGAATGGACCACAATCTCCGTAGTGCCGTCGGCCAGCACATGGAGGCGATAAATGCCTTTCTTGATCGGACGCACGGAAACGTTCGGCGTGCTGATCTCGACGTCAGCCTGCGAATTCCGCAGAACCCGGAACGTAGCCGTGCCGGCGGCAAGTTGCAGCAGGTAGCGGGCCTGCTCGAGTTCCGCCAAGCGGAGTTCCGCCTGCGACGAGAGGCGAATGATGTTGGCGTAGTCGAACTGGACCTCGGTGCGGCTGTTCACCCCTGTAAGGACACGGTCCTCCACAACTAAGGGGGCGTTAGGGGCGGCGGCTACCCACTCGCCGGAGTCGCCACGCTTGACGGAGACGTCGCCCTGGATCAGGGCAATCCGTGCCACGCCGCGGGCGGGCGGATCGGCGGACTGGGCCCAGGCCGTGGCGGCTAACCCCAGCCACGCGAGGGCAGTGAATCTTCGGAATAGGCTCGACATGGTCACCCTCCTTGGTCGATGCTGTACCCTCTGCGTTGCAATTCGCACACCACTTGCGTATCTCGTTGGAATTGCGTCGCCCTCTGCTACGATGGGCAATCGCCTCCGATGGCTGAAAACCACCACCCTGCTCCGGAACCACCACTGCGCCGCCTTTTGCCGGTGCTGCTGCTGCTGCTCCTGACGGTAGCGTTTTACTGGAAGCTGACACTAACCCGCCAGTATCACTGGTTCGACCATCCCGACATGGCGCATCTGGAGTTGCCCCGGCTGGCCTTCCAGGCGCGCGAGATTCACAAGGGCAACTTCCCCTTATGGGATCCGCACATCTGGTCGGGGCAGCCGCTCATCGGCCAGACGCAGCCGGGGCCGCTGTTTCCCTTGAATCTGCTGTTCTTCCTGCTGCCTTTGCGGAATGGCACTCTCAAGTTCCACCTGTTGAACTGGTACTGGGTGGCGGTGCACTGGCTGGCGGCCGTCTTCTTTTATTGGCTGGCGCGGGACAACGGAATCCGGCGAGCGGCGGCGGTGTTCGGCGCCTGCCTGTTCGCCTTCGCCGGATTCGTCGGAGGAGTGGCTTGGCTGGATGTCATCAACGGGGCGATGTGGGCGCCGCTGGTCTTCCTGTTCCTGCTGCGAGCCGGGCGCGGGGAGTGGCCGCTGCGAAACGCCGCGCTGGGCGGGCTGGTGCTGGGAATCGCCTGGCTCAGCGGCCATCACGAATGTCCCATTCTGCTCTCGCTGGCTGCGGCGGGTACCTGGCTCTGGCTGGCACGCGGGGATTGGCGTAAGTGGCGCTATGCCGTAGTGTTCTTCGGCATCATGGGCCTGATCGCGGCGGTGCAAGTGCTGCCCACCTTCGAATTCGGCAGGCTCTCGCAGCGTTGGGTCGGGCTGGAGAAGGCTGTCACCTGGAAAGAGAAGGTGCCCTATCTGGCGCATACCATCTACTCGCTGCCGCCGAAGGGGCTGCTGGCGTTTGTCTCGGCCTATTTCGGCACCTATGCCGATGCCAGTCCGCTGGTGGGCGTAGTGGGATTAGGCTTGGCCGGGGCGGGGCTGGCGTGGCGCCAGACCGCGTTCTCGAACTGGGCCTTCGGGCTGAGCGCCATCTCGCTGCTTTACTGCTTCGGCAACTTCGCGCCGTTCCACGGGCTGTTCTATGCACTGCTGCCCGTCATCGACAAAGCCCGCATCCCCGCCCGCGGCGTGATGCTGGTGGACCTGGGTCTGGCGTTGTTGGCGGCGCGTGGCCTACACCTGGTTCTCGATCGGGCCAGCGAGCGGCTTACCGCAAGACTGGCGCTCGTGCTGGCCGTCGGGGGTGGCGTGGTTGTAGCGGCGATGACCGCGATGAGCGCCGCCGGCGGCAATACGGATGACCGCCTGTACACCACCGGGTTCGCCGGCTTGTTCGCGGCCGGACTATTGCTGCTGTGGACCCAACAGCGGTTCACCGCCGCCTGGCTAACCGCGGGGCTACTGGCCGTCGGCATGATGGAGTGGACCTGGGTGGGCCCGTCCACCTACGCAAGCCTCTTCGATTCGAAGCGCAACCGCTTCCTGAACACTCTGACGCAGTACGACGACATCGCCGCCTACCTGCGCGCGCAGCCCGGTCCGGTGCGGCTGGTCTTCGACGAAGAGGTGATTGGGGCGAACCTGGGCGACTGGTACGGCCTAGACATGCTCTACGGCTACGTGGCGGGCGTCACGCGGCATGTCTTCGAACATGAGCTGCATACCAAACGCACGCAGGATCTATTCGGCGTGACGCACTTCGTGGGGAAGAAGCCGGACAAGCCGGAGCAGCGGGAAGTCTTCACGTCGCAAAGTGGGCTGAAAGTGTTTCGCGCGCCCGATGCGCTGCCCCGCTTGCGCATCGTCCACCAGGCGGAACCCGTGGAGAGCTTCGACTGGATGCGCGTCAAAGTGGCCGGCACCGCAACCGATCCGCGGACGACGGCTTTATTTATCCGCGATGCGCCGAAACTGGAAGTCTGCGACGCACCCGAGTCCGCCACCTTCGCCGCGCGCGGTACGGACCATGCGGTCATCGACGCCGAGTTCGGCTGCCGCGGTCTGCTGGTGTGGAGTGAACTCACTTACCCGGGCTGGGAAGTGCGCGTGGACGGCAAGCAGGCCAGGCTCTGGGATGCCTACGGCTGCTTCCGCGCCGTGGTGGTGGACCGAGGCCGCCACCAGGTGACATTCGCATTTCGGCCCGGATCGGTGTATGTTGGTGGAGGCCTGACCGTCGCTGGGTTGCTGCTGTGCGTGCTCTGCGTGGTCTGGCCGAACCGTCCCGCCCGTGTTATCGAGGCCCCTCTTGCCAAACCGTGAGCAAATGTTAGATCATGGGCCGTCAAACAAAAATGGCCAAAAATGTCGGCGCGCCGTCCAACGCGCCAGTCAACGCGGCATCCGATGCGGTAGCGCGCCTCATTGACTCGGTAACGGAAAAACAGGCTGAGTTAAACCACGTTGCCCGCGTCCTGCATGAGGAAGTCGGGCAGGTGTTGACCGTCGTTGGCCTGCATCTCGACGTATTGCGCCAGGACTACAGCAAAGCGCATCCGGAGTTGGCTGGGCGGACCCAGGAAATCCAGGCCCTGCTCGAGCGCGCCGTCAGCGAAGTGCGCGACCTCTGCTATCGCATCAACCCGGACGTGGTGCAGCGCTCCGGCTTGCGCTACGCGATGGACATCCTTATCGGACGTCTGCGCGATACCAGCCAGGCCACCATCCGCCTGCTAATGGATTCCCATGTGCACGTGCCGCTGCCCGTGGCGATCGCCTTTCATCAGATTGCACAGCAGGCGCTGGCTAACGCCATACGCCACTCGGGAGCCACTTTGGTCGAAGTAGTGCTGCAGCCCGCGCAGGCCGACGTACGGCTGGAAATCAAAGACAATGGCTGCGGCTTCGATTGGGAGCGGACACGGGAAGCCGGACTTGGCTTAGGCCTGCTGTGGATCAAACATGCCGCGCAAACCGCCGGACTGCGGCTGGACATCCAAACACAACCGGGACAGGGCACCCTGATCCGGGCAACCTACGTTGCCGCACAGGCCGCAACGTTACCTTCAGGATGAGGCGTGCGCCACCAGCGCCAACAGGCAACTGACATGCTCTACGATATCCTGCTCGTCGACGACCACAAGATCATGCGCGATGGCATCAAAGCCATTCTTCGGAACAGCGAGGAGTTTCGTGTCGCGGGCGAAGCCGAAGATGGAGCCGACGCGGTGAACCAATGCAAGCTCCTGCGTCCGGCCATCGTACTGATCGACATCAACCTTCCAAAGCTCAACGGGATCGAAGCCACCAGCGAGATCGTGCGCCATTGCCCGGAAACACGGGTCATCATTTTGTCGATGTACGACGACGAGAATTCGGTGGTCAGCGCCATTCGTAATGGCGCACGGGCCTTCGTACTGAAGCGCGCCAGCGACCATGATCTGCTGGACGCCCTGCGCACGGTGGCCAAGGGCGGGTCCTATCTAAGCCCGCAGGTGTCGGACCGGCTGTTGAACCGCATCAAGCGGGGTGACTTGGAGGACAAGCGGGTGCCGCAGGCGCTAGAAGGCTTGTCGCCGCGCGAATTGCAGGTGCTGCGCCTGGTGGCCGAAGGCAAGACCAGCAAGGAAATCGCCGTCTTGCTGGATCTGGGATTGCAGACCGTCCGCAGCTATCGCAAGACCATGATGAAGAAGTTGAACGTCACTAATGTTGCGGGTCTGACCCAGATCGCGCTGGCGGCTGGCCTGACCCGCTTCAACGAAGCGGCCCCGGGCTCGCCCGAACCTACCGAGCAGGATTGACTGACTGCCCGCTCGTATAATTGGGTGTGAACCGATTGTGCGAGGTGGCGCAGAGCAGGTAAACAGGGGAAACACGCTATGATCCAGGTATGGAGACGCTGTACATAAAGGAACGCGATCTGTCCACGGATGTGCTTGCCATGCTGAAGCGGGTGGAAAATGGCGGTGAGGTCATCATTGAGCGTGACGCACAGCCGGTGGCTGTGATCCGGCGGGCGGAGCCGTTGCGGCGTAGAATCTCGGAGTGTATCGAGTTAATGGCGGTCGATTCCACCGGCGTCATCGATGCCGGCTTCGCCGCAGATGTTGATGCGGCGATCAATGCTCATCGCGAACCGCTGGAGCCGCCTGCGTGGGATTGATGCTTGACTCGACGGCTGCCGTAGCCGCTGAACGAGAAGGCAAGAATGCCCGCCAATTGCTGGAGGCAGTGGCGCTAGAGACTGGCAATGAAGAAATCGCTATTTCGGTGATGACGGTGTTGGAACTGGCACATGGTGTTGCACGTGCGGATACATTGGAGCGCCAACGCCGCCGTCAACGCTTTCTGGATGACCTGCTGAGCGGCATCCCCATACAAGTGGTGACCGTTCCCATCGCGCTCCGCGCCGG
Organism: uncultured Candidatus Solibacter sp.; assembly: GCA_964385495.1. Classification (GTDB taxonomy): domain Bacteria; phylum Acidobacteriota; class Terriglobia; order Bryobacterales; family Bryobacteraceae; genus CADEFT01. The sequence goes on along the minus strand of CAYLPH010000096.1, from coordinate 18,663 downwards.
GCAAATAGATGGCCAGAGTCAATCGCGCGGAATCCGAATCCCTCTTTCCGATCTGCTGATCGGAGCAAGCGCACTCGAACTCGGCTATGCGGTGGGAACCGCGAACTTGCGTCATCTTCAGATGATCCCTGGACTGAAGGTGATCAATCTGTGACGGAGCAGAGTGACTATCTCGGAAATGGGTGAGCATGCTTGGGGGACTGCAATCCTCCACCTTAGGCCCGCTCGTATAATTGGGTGTGAACCGATTGTGCGACGCGCATATCCATTTTTTCTCCAAGCGTTACTTTGACTTGTTGGGTCCAGGCACCGGCCCGCTGGCCGGGCTCGGCATCGAGGCACCCCCGCCGGAACCAATCGAACTGGCGGAGCGTTGGAAGGAACAACTGGATCGACATGGGGTGGCCCGGGCCGCTCTTATCGCCAGTATCCCCGGCGATGAAGCCTCCGTCGAGGTCGCCACGGAAGCCTTCCCGGACCGCTTCTGGGGCCAGTTCTTCGTCAACCCGCTGGCCGACGGCGCCCCTGCACGACTAGCCTCGATCCTGGGCCGGGGCAAGCTGCGGGTGCCCTGCCTGTTCCCGGCTATGCACGGCTACAGCCTCAGTGACGACCGCGTCACCGCGCTGCTCGATACGTTGGCCGGTACCCCCAAACCCGTCGCGCTGGTCCACTGCGGCGTGCTCAGCGTCGGAATCCGCCGCAAATTGGGCCTGCCGTCACCATTCGACATGCGCTACTCGAATCCCATCGATCTGCATCCGTTGGCGCTACGGTATCCGCAAATCCGCTTTATTGTGCCGCATTTCGGGGCGGGCTACTTCCGCGAAACGCTCATGCTCGCCGACCTGTGTCCGAACATCTACTTCGATACGTCGAGCAGCAATTCCTGGATGCGGTACCAACTGCCGGACATCGATCTGGCGGCGGTATTTCGAAAGGCGGTGGGCGTGCTTGGCCCAGGGCGGCTGCTGTTCGGCACCGACTCCTCCTTCTTCCCGCGAGGCTGGAATGGCGCGGTTTACGAACAACAGGCGAAGGCCATGAACGACGCGGGGTTGTCGGAAGCGGATCAGCGGGCGATTCTCGGTGGAAATCTCGAATCTCTTCTCGACGGGTGAGAGTTTCCCCGTCCAGCGGCAACTAGTAAATTCAAGGCAGTCGCCGTATGCGTGTGATCATTCACTGGCAGTTCAGCGGTTCGGGAGGATCCCGGTCCCGCACTCTTCGCCTGAAACGGCTGGATGACGTTTTGGAAAGGGCCGCACAGACGGCCCGGTACAAGCGGGAAGGAGTCGCGCTGCCGGAATGCGCTCCCCGCGATGAAGCTTTTCTACCGCAGTGCCTGGAGTCGATTCCCACCCTCGACATGGACGACTTCCTGCGCCAGCCGGCCGACCTCTACAACTGGCAGAACCCGCAGGTAACGCCCGCCCCGTTGGAGTTTGCCGTACCGCACCTGGGGCGGACCGCCGTGCTAGGACAAGGCTTCGCCTCCGATCCGCAGGTAGCGCAGTTTCCCTACCACACGCTGGAGGACCTGGATGAATACGAGCCGGAATCGCTGGCGGGCCCGGCGTCGAAACTGCTGCGGCTGGCCGAGCAGGTACTGGCTGGGCGCTTCCTTCTGCCGTCGCTACGGACGGCCGTGATTCCCTTCACGGGCTTGCGGCACGGCTGCCTAAAGCCGGAGCAGCGGGACCTCTTATGGCGCGCCTTCCGCGTGCCGGCCTTCGAACAGTTCCGCGGCTTTGCGCAGGAGTTGCTGGCCTGGGAGTGCGAGGCGCACGACGGGCTGCACATTCGGGAACAGAACGCCATCTTCGAGAAAACCGGCAGGAACAAAGAGCTTCTGTTGACGTGCCTGGCTTGTGAGGAGTATGCATTGCTCCGCCTGGGTACGCACATGACGGCGCGGCTGGTCACCGCGCCGTGTGGTTGTGGCGAAACGTCGCCCCGTTTGCTGGGGCTACGGGAAATGGCGGCTGCGCCAGTGGCGATGGCCGCCTACGCCTGATTCCGAAACGCCTCGATCCGCGCCAGGTCATCAGCCGATAGCGTAAGGCTGGCCGCGCCGATCACGCCGTCCACCTGGGCGGCGTTGCGCATGCCGACAATCGCCCCGGTGACCGCTGGATTCGCCAGCGTCCAGGCGATCGCGACCTCACCCGGCGTGCGGCCGTGCGCCTTACCAATCTCGCGCAGCAGATCCACCAACGCCAGGTTCCGCGTTAACGCCGGCTCCTGAAAGGCCGGATTCCGGCGGCGCCAATCGTCCGCCGGCAGATTCAACGCGCGTTCACGGGTCATGGCGCCGCTCAGCAGCCCGGCCTTCATGGGCGAATAGACAATCACGCCGATATTGTTCGCCAGCGCATGGGGAAGGATCTCGCGCTCCACTTCGGGGGACACCAGCGAGAACGGCGGCTGCAGCGACGTAATGGCTCCCAGTGGGGCAACGCGTTTCATCTGGCTGACGCTGTAGTTCGACACGCCGATCCAGCGCACCTTACCCTCCTCGCGGAGGCGGTTCATGGTCTCCCATCCCTCTTCGATATCTTCGTCGGGCTCGGGCCAGTGCATCTGGTACAGGTCGATGGAATCGGTCTTCAACCGGCGCAGGCTGGCTTCGCATTCCTTACGCACCGAATCGGCCTTCAACACCTTGCCGATTTCTCCCTTCTCGTTCCACACACGAGCGCACTTGGTGAAGACATACGGCTTCCGCGCCATGCCATCCAGCGCCTGCGCCACTACCTCTTCGGAATGGCCCAGCCCATACACGGCGGCCGTGTCGATCCAGTTCAGGCCCTTGTCCAAAGCCTTGTGAATTGCCGCGATCGAATCGCTGTCGTCCTGGCTCGACCAGGAGAACGCCCATCCCGGGCCACCCATCGCCCAGGCGCCGATCCCCATGGGGGTGACGTGGAGGTCGCTGTTACCGAGTTGTTTTGTCCGCATTAGGCTTTCCACTTATAGAAATAGAACAGCAGGGGCGTCTTGCCGGTATTGACGATGCCATGCAGTTTGTTGGCGCCGCAGTACATCATGCTGCCCGGCCCGACCTTGGTGATCTTGCCCTCCATGGAGATCTCACCGGTGCCTTCAGTGACGACCATGAACTCCTCTTCGGGATGCTTGTGGGGCTCATGCGGAGTCATGCCGGCCTTCAGGCGGAGGCTGCCGGCCGTCATCGCTTTCAACTGGTCCGTCGGCCCGTCGAAGTAGATGCGCAGGTCGCCGAACGGCTCTTTAGTGAGCTTGGCCTGCTGCTCGGCATGGGTAGCATTGGGAAGGCGCGGGGCGGCTCCAGCCAGTAAGGGAAAGCCCGCCATCGCGGCGAGAAGATCACGTCGTTTCGCCATCAGTTGGGATTGTACCCCGTTAGCGCACGGTGTCGTCGAAAGTAGCGGTGTAGATCTGCCCGGCGCGTTTGAACTGCACCACGATGCGGTACTCGCCGGGCTGCGGGAAACCGTAAGGGAAGGTGATGGTGGCAGGCAGCGCCGCGGTTTGCGGCATGGTGTGGCCGGCGTGTGGATCTGCGGTCTGGGTGAGCGCTAACGCTGCCATGGGCACCGATCCCGAGGGGTGCACGTGCGCGAACACCGTGCGATCTTTCTTGATGAACGCCCCGTGTCCCAGCATGCCCATGTATAGCTCCATGTCCTCCACCGGCTTGCCCGCGGCGTCCACAACGCGGAACGTGAACAACTCCGTCTTGCGGGCTGTGTAGCCTTCGGGCTTGCGATCCCAGACCAGACGCGTGCCGTCCGGGAAGGTGTTGCCTTCCCGCCCGGCGGAATCATCGCCACTCAGCGGCTTGCCGGCCAACTCGGGGAGATCGATGTCAGCCGCCATCGTCTCCGGCAGCCCGTTCTCATGGACTACGTCGGCGTATAGTGCGTAGCGGCCGGCGGGCATGGGCGGCAGAGCATGCGTGAACACACCCGCCGACGTCATATCCGGATGCAGATGCCAGACGCGCTCCATCTTCGGCAGGCGCAGCACGTACAGATGCATCAGGTGGTTGTGATCGGGCAGGAAATCATCCACTTTCCGGGAGGAGAACCAGCCCGGATCGCGCAGATCCAGCCGCAGCGTGCCGCCGTCCACCAGCGAAGCCTTCATCTCCAGCGGCTTATAGACCACCTTGGCGTAGGCATTGGCCTCCGCCGTCCACCAGTTGTTGCCTAGGTAAAGCAGGGCTGCCACGCCCACCGCGCCCATTGCCATCGCGCGGCGGGAACGGGCAATGCGCTCCGGCGTGGGCTGCTGGCCGGGCTCGACACCAGCCTCGCGAATGGCCGCGCCGATGATGGACACGGCGCCCACGGCTAGGATCAGCGTGAGGATGCCCAGCGTGATGCCAAGACCCAACTGCATGGTCTGCGTGCGCACCGCCAGCGCCGGAACGGGTACAGCGAGGCTTCCCTGCCCCTGCGCGCCATCCACCGTCACCTTCACTTGCCACGACCCGCTCGTCATCATCCACAGGCCGCCCGTGAAGAACTGCGGATCTTCTTTGGACCGCGTGGCGATGTCGGGTGTAGGAGCGAACTTCGCGCCCGGCCCACTCATGGGCAAGGGCACGATACGCACCTGCGACACATCCTTCGAGGACGTGCGGATTTCGACCTCCGCCACGCCGGGAATCACGTCCGGGGGGCGAACGGTCAGGAACAGGGGGTAGGGGCCAGCCTTACCTTCGAGGAAAATGTCGGGGCTGCCGATATGCCCGAAGGCCGCGGCAGCAGTCAGCGCCCAAAGAACCGCAAAGCGCATGGAGTTACCGCTTGATGGTGCGCATCCAGTCACCCCAGGTGAAGCCGGCGCGCATGGAAAGAATCGCGAACACGAACGCCGATCCGAGGATCGGTAGGAAATCCGGCTCGGCGGGCACAAAAACGCGCCGGAAGGTGAACGACTGCGGGTGCTGGTAGTAGCCCATGTAGTGCGTGCCGAAGACCCAGTTCTTCGAATGCTCCGAGAGCAGGAAATCGGCGAATGGCCACTGGACGGCCAGCAGCACACCGGTGAACAACACGCCCGAAACAAGCGCCAGCTTCCACTTGTTCCAATGTTCGGTGCGCTGCCACAGCAGGTCCAAAAGGAACGCCGGCACCAGGAACAGCGGCGGGCAATCGGGCGGAATGAAATGGGTGACCGGAATGTATACCGGGCCTAATTTCGGCTCGGCGGGAAACAGCGGCAGGATCCAGATGGTTCCGTAGATGAACAGCGTGTAAATAGCGGCCACGATGGTCGTGCCCCAGCGAATGCCGGAGGCCCGCGCCACGCCCGCCAGCAGGAACGGAATGGCCAGGCTAACCCGTTGGTAGAAGCCGGCGGTGTGCTGCAGGACTTTGACGTTGAACTCCAGCAGCAGGATGCCCATCAGCACAATGCACATCGCACCCAGATAGAGGAAGATGGCGTTCAGACGGCGGTAGGCGGCTCCGGTGGCACGGTTCATGTGGCCGAGCGTCAACAGGAGGGCGCCTACCATGACCATGGCCGAACCAAAGATCAGCAGTACATGCGGCGGACTGACGATCTTCACATCCAGGCCGTAGGCATCGTGCCACCAGTTGTCGAAGGGCGCCGAGGTCAGCATCGCGATGCCGCCCCAAGAAGCCAGAAACGCACCCAGCGGGGCACGGAATCCCCACACTTTGACGGTGGCCAGATCATCGGAGAAGCCAAAACTGCGCGACAAGATCAGGTACCCGCAACTGATGCCCGCCAGCACGCCGCAGAGATAGATGGCGATGTGCGCGGGCGTCCAGAAGGTATCACGGCCGATGCTGCGGTGCCACGAGATATCCCAGTGCGCGCCCACCATGGCCGACGTGGCGGCAAAGACGGCGCACCAGATGTACCAGGGGATGGAGGCCACGCGGCTCTGGCTGGCGATGCCGGCAGCCACGGGTGTCGAATGAGCGGGGAGGGGTAAGGAGGTAGCCATGGCTTATCGCTTGACGCTGATCTCCTTGAAGAACACCGTGGAGTTCTTGTCGTGGTTCTGCAGGCCGATGTAGCCGCTGTCCGGCCGCGGCCCGCGCACGGGCTCGTACCACATCTTGCGCGGCGGCACTTCCTGATCGCCGCGAAATTCGTTGACCTTCTTGCCGTTGAGGATGACGGTGGTGGTTTGCCCTTTGAGCACGATATCCATGGTGTTCCACTCGCCACCCGGCTTCTGGGCGCGCGCCGTCACCTTCGATAGCGAATAGAGGGCACCGGTGGAATGCCAGTCGTCGCCGCGCCCGTCGATCTGCACTTCGTAGCCGTTGTGGACGCCGTACCAGGGGTCGGCCGGCTGTTCCGGCATGCGAATGAAGACGCCGGCGTTGTCACGCTCGCCGGTGGTCTTGAAGACCACGCGGATCGTGGTGTTGCCGAACGGCTTGCCGGTGAAATAGAGCAGACCCATGCCACCTTCGGTCTTGAGCGCGCCGTCTTCGACAACGAATCGCCCGGGGCCGGTCATCTTCCAGCCCGTCAGATCCTTGCCATTGAAAAGCTGCTCCCAGGAAGCGCCGGGCAGTGCAGCAACCGCCAGCAAAGCAACCAGAAATACCCGCATGCTGCCATTATGGCGCAGCGCGGGCGTTTAGCTCAGGGAAGCGGCGGCGATGCTGTCGAGTTTCACGACGATGCGGCTGTACTCGCGGCTGCGCATCTCCACGGCGCCGTTGCCCACCTTCACCACGACACCCACAATCGACTGCCCGTTCACGTGCAGGGTGATGCCTTTCTTGTCCTTCATGCTGGTTTCAAAAAGTTCGTCAAACATGGTTACTGTTCCCTCCTTGGCGTTAACGGCCGCCGGGGCCATCAGGGCCGCCGCCAGCATCGTGAGTTGTGTTCTGCGGGTCATTCGCGTCTCCTTCCCCGTCACTGAAGTCAGGCGCGAACTACGCGGCGATTCGCTCAACGGGGGACGGGAAAAATGGCATACGATGGGGGGCGTTCCCATGCGACGAGCTTTTCTAATGTTCTTCTTGGCCTGTGCAGCTATGGCCGCGCCTCCGGCCGGAATGGTCAAGACCGATGTGTTCACGGCCGGCACAGGCGGCTACACGCTGTACCGCATCCCGGGCCTGCTGATTACCGCCAAGGGCACGCTGCTGGCCTACGCCGAAGCGCGCAAGAGCGACCGCGGCGATTGGGGCACCATCGACATCGCCCTCCGGCGCAGCACCGATGGCGGCAAGACCTGGAGCGCGCCGGTGTTTCCCGCCCAGGTCGATGGGCCGAAGCAGAAGAATCCGGTGGCCGTGGCGCAGAAGCTGGCCACTACCGATGAGGTTACCTACAACAATCCGGTGGCGATTCCGGATCGCAGCGGCGTGGTGCATTTTGTCTTCTGCCTGGAGTATGCGCGGGCCTTCTATATGCGCAGCGAGGATGACGGGGTTACGTTCAGCAAGCCGGTGGAGATCACGGCTGCCTTTGAAGGCTTTCGATCGCAGTATGACTGGAAGGTATTGGCGACCGGCCCTGGACATGGGATTCAATTGCGCGGCGGGCGGCTGCTGATCCCTATCTGGCTATCGACGGGCACAGGCGGCCATGCGCACCGGCCTTCTGTCGCAGGCACGGTTTATAGCGATGACAGCGGAAAGACCTGGAAGGCCGGAGCCATTGCATTGCCGAACACCGGCGAGTTCATCATCCCCAACGAGACGGCCGCGGTGGAGTTGGCCGATGGCCGTGTGCTGCTGAATGCGCGCAGCGAGTCGCTGACGAACCGCCGCATCCTGACCTATAGCAAAGACGGCGCCACCAATTGGACGCCGATGCGCTTCGCCGAGGAGCTCTGGGAGCCCATCTGCATGGGCAGCATGGCGCGCCTGGGCAATCGCATTCTGTTCTCGAATCCGTATAACCTGGATCGCTCGGCAGGCCCGGCCGAGCCAGGTAAGAATCGCGACCGCCGCAACCTGAGTGTGACGATCAGTGAAGATAACGGCAAGACCTGGCCCAAGCGGAAGAGCATTGAGCCAGGCTGGTCGGGGTATTCGGATCTGGCCGTGGCGCGGGACGGCACGATTTATCTCCTCTATGAGCGCGGTGGGTTGGGCGACAACCACTTCCGAAGCGCCGCGCTCACATTAGCCACATTTGGCCTGGACTGGCTTAGCCGGCCGTAACGCCCACCGGCTCCGCCTGCGACTCCATAGCCATACGCTTGGCGCGCTGCAGATCCAGCTTGCCACTGCCGAGCGTGGGCAGTTCCGGCACGAAGACGATGGCATCGCGGCGCGGTAGCCAGAGGTTCGGCAATCCGCTGCGGCTGAGCTTCGACGCGAGTTGCGCGGCGGTCTGCAGGCCATCGGTATGCAGCGCCACCAGCCGTTCGCCGCGTTCCTCATCGGCGATCGCCACCAGGCAGCACCGCGCGCCATCGCTGAGGCAAGCTTCCAAAGCCTCCTCGACACGCCCATGCGGCACCATCTCGCCGCCGATCTTGCTGAAGCGCGAGAGGCGGCCAGTGAGCGTGACGAAGCCTTCGTCGTCAATCCGGCCAATGTCGCCGGTGTTATACCAGCCATCGACGAACGCCTGTTCGGTACGTTCGATGTCCCCCAGATAGCCCAGCATGCGGTTGGGCCCATTCACCAGCAGCAGCCCTTCGCTACCTGCGGGCAGGGGCGCCTTCGTCTCCGGATCCACCGTGCGGATGGCAACGCCGGGCAGCGCGCGGCCCACCGAACCGGGTATAGAGGCGCGTTGCGTGTAGCCGCCGCAGTCCACATCCGGCGTGTTCACCGCAATCACCGGAGCCATCTCCGTCGCGCCGTACCCTTCCAGCGGCGTAATGCCGAACTTCGCGTGGAAGGCCTCGGCAATTGAAGGCCGCAGCTTCTCGGCGCCCACCAGCATCAGCTTCAAGGTGCGGAACTGTTCGGGCTCCACGCCGCGAACGTAGAAGCCGCAGAAGGTAGGCGTCGCCAGCAGGATAGTGGCGCGATGTGCCGCGACCAGCGCACCGACGCCTTTCCCATCGATCGGATTCGGGTGATAGATGGAGCCGATGCCGCGCACCAGCGGGAACCACAGCGTAAAGTTGAAGCCGAAGGAATGGAAGAACGGCAGCACACCGGCCACGCGATCGGAATCACTCAGCGGAATCAGCTCCGAACACGCCTGGATGTTGGCCATGATGTTGGCGTGCGACAGCATGACGCCCTTCGGCTTGCCGCTGGAACCGCTCGAAAACAGCACGGTGGCCATCTCCTGGGCCGAGCCGCTGGCATTACACACCATACGGCGCAGGAGGGCTTCGGGCAGCAGGGACCAGGCGGCGGCCCGCAGCTTTTCCCATTTGCTGAAGCTGCCCAGCAGGTCTTCCACAAACACCATGCCTTCGCGCTCTTCCAGCTTGGCCTTGGAAAGGAAAGCCTTCGAAGTGAGGATCCGCTGGATGCCGCACTGCGCAATGGCCGACTCCATCGCATCCTTGCCGATGGTGAAGTTCAGGTTCACCGGGATCTTGTTCGCCATCAAGGTGGCGATGTTCGCCAGCGCACCGCCCACCGAAGCCGGCATGACGATACCCACCATGTGGCCGTCCACTGCACGCAGGCGATTCGCCAGCAGGCGCGAAGCGATCAGCGCCTCACGATAGTTCAACGAGCGGCCCGTGGAATCCGCCAGCGCCTGGCGCGACGGGTAGCGCTTCGCCGACTTTACAAAAGCCTGCTGCAACTGCGGCAGAGTGCGCGATTCGATCTCCGCGGCGCGTGCGCCAAGCACCGTAACCGCCTCGCGAGCCTCCGGCGCCGTCACACCCTTCGGCAGCGCATTGCCTACCGTAATGCGCACCGGGTAGCGCAACTGCTTCGGCAGTTTGCGGAATGCCGTACCGCCTTCATAGCTGAACACACTGCCCCACAGGCCGTGCATGTGAATGGGAATCACCGGCACATCCAAGCCTTCGAGAATCTTCTCCATCCCGCGCTGGAACTCCATGATGTTGCCCGTATGGGTGAGGTTGCCTTCCGGGAAGATGCACACCACGTGGCCGGCCTTCAGTTCCGCCCGCGCCTTGGCGATCATCTGCACGATGTCGCGCGGGCGGCCGTGCTTCACTGGTATGGCCCGCAGGAACTGCATCAGCGGCTTGAACTGGTTGTAGTACTTCTCGACGACCAGGAAGCGTACGAAACGCGGCGTACAAGCCGAGATCATAAATGCATCAACGTAGGTGACGTGGTTGGCGATCAGCAGCGCACCGCCGTTCATGGGGATGTTCGACGCGCCTTCCAGGCGGATGCGATAGAACACGCGCACCAAACGCAGCGTCAGGAAGCGTGCCAGCGGGCGGATGTTCAGCACCAGCGCCACGGCCGTACCGATGAGCGCCACGGCGGCGGCAAACCACAGCAGAGCCGTGTTCGAGAGCCCCACCTTGCCGGCAGCCCACAGAATCGCGGGCGCGGCCAGCGTGCCGATGGTGTTCACAATCGCGCTGGCGCCCAGCACCCGGCCGCGTTCATTGGCTTGCGTGCGGAACTGCAGGTACGCATCGAGCGGCACGATCCAGAAGCCGCCGCTGATGCCTAAGCCGAGCAGCGCGGGCAGCGCCGATTCGAACGAGTGCGCCCGCGCCAGCATAGCCAAACCGATCATGATGCCCGCGCCGCCCATGGGCAGGAGGCCGAGTTCAATGCTCTGGGCCGAGAGGCGGCCGGCGATGAGGCTGCCCACACCAATGCCTACCGCGAGCGCCGCCAGCAGCAGGCCAGTGCGCGTTTCTTCCAAGTGCAGCGTCTCTTTCGCCAGCAGCAGAACCAGCATCTGCATGAGCGCGCCCAGGAACCAGAAGCCGGCGATGGCAGCCACAGTGCGCGCCAGTTTCGCATCCTGGCGCAGGCGCTGGAAACCGTCCAGGAAGCGCACGCGAGCGCCCTGCAACGCCACCGGCTCTTCCTTCGGCAACCGCAGCGAGATCAGGAAGCCCACCATGGCGGTGGCGACGAGTAGCGCCCCGGCATGCCAGAGGCTGTCCTTGAACCATCCGAACAGCAGCGTGCCGCCCATGGTGCCCAGCACGATGGAAAGGTAGCTGCCCATGTCCAGCACGCCATTGGCCCCGGCCAGTGCGCGCGTGCCGACCATCTCCGCCATGAAGCCAGCCCGCGCCGGACCAAAGAACGTCGAGTGCGTGCCCATCAGGAAAACCACAGCGATCATCGCCGGTACGCTGCCCACTACCAGCGCTGCCAAGCCGGCCAGCATCGCCAGCACTTCCACGGCCTTCATGGTCTGCAGCAGGCGAGGCTTGCTGACGCTATCCGCCAGGCGTCCGGCGAGCGCCGAGAACAGCAGATAGGGCGTCACAAACGCGGCGGCCACCAGCGGCAGGTCGCCGCCGGAGTGGCCTTGCTGCCTCGCCATCTCCACGGCCAGCATGGAGGTGAGGATCTTGAAGCAGTGGTCGTTGAAGGATGCCAGGCACTGGCTGCCCCATAGCGGCAGGAAGCCCCGCATCCGGAAAAGCGATGAGATCGAACCGTCACTCATGCCCGTACAGGCGCAATTGCCGTACCGCCCCACTCATGGCTGTAAGTATTTGTTTCTGCGGCATCCACGGGCCGTAGTGCTGATGACTGCTGGCATTTTCTGGACAGCCCCTGTACATTGAATGCATGGCCATCCTCTCCCCACGCGAGCGCCGGTTCCTGGAAGCCACCAGCCGTTGCGGATCGGCCAATCCCTTTACCGAAGAGTTGACGGCGGCTGAGCGCGACGCGCTGGGCGACGCCTTTACGCTCGACTTCCCGGTGTGGAGCCTGGACGTGCGCGACCCCATGAAGCCGCGCGCGAACTCCTGGGAGATCGCCCGCCGCCTGGAAGAGTTGCTGCCGGTGATCCGCCATCGTATCCGCAACGGCAAGGCGGCGGCCGATGGCGAGCCGCGCCTTTATCAGGACGGCGCGCTGCATGCGCTCTACTATCGCTTCTACCAGCCGGTAAGCGAAGCGGCGACCGGAGGCGCCACGCCTCGCCGCTGGGCGTTCTATCGCGAGTTCGAAGCCGCCTGGAGGGAAGCCTTCTCGCTGCCCGATCCGTGGGTGCCGGACTTAAAGCCCGCGCACGTGTTCGCGCTTTACTACCAGTTCGTGCGGGCGTTCCTGCTGCTGTTTGAGAACATCCTCGGCACTTCGCAACCGGCGGCACGGCTGCGGGCGTCGGTGTGGCGCTCCATCTTCACGCATGATCTGCGCCGCTACAGCCGCACGCTCTACAACCGCATGGGCGGCTTCGCCACGCTCATCACCGGGCCTTCGGGGACGGGGAAAGAAGTGGTGGCACGCAGCATCGCCCGTGCGCGGTACCAGCCCTTCGACCCGGCGAAGCTGACATTCCCCCATGAAGCCGATGCGCTGTTCTGGCCGCTAAACATCGCCGCCCTCACGCCGACGCTGGTCGAGAGCGAACTGTTCGGCCATCGCCGCGGCGCCTTCACCGGAGCGATGACGGATCGCAAGGGATATCTCGAATCCTGCCCGGAGTTGGGCGCGGTGTTTCTGGATGAACTCGGCGAGATGAGCCCGGAGGTGCAGGTGAAATTGCTGCGCGTGATTGAAGCCCGCGAGTTCACACCTGTTGGCGATACCAAGGCGCGGCGGTTCGCCGGCAAACTGATCGCGGCCACCAACCGCGACCTAGCCAGTGCGATCCGGGATGGCAAGTTCCGCGAAGACCTGTATTACCGGCTCTGTTCGGACCTGATCGAGACGCCCTCGCTCGCCCAGCAGCTTGAGGAAAGCCCACAGGTGTTGGAGGAACTGGTGCCCTACATGGCGCATCGTAACGGCGCGGACGACACCTTTGCCGAAGCAGCGGTGACGTGGATCCGCCGCAACCTGCCCGGACATGCGTGGCCGGGCAACTACCGCGAGTTGGAGCAGTGCGTGCGGAATCTGCTGATCCGCGGCGAGTACCGGCCACCGGCAGCGCGGACGGCTTCCCTGCCCTGGCTGGCGCAGGCCGAACGCGGCGAACTCACCGCCGATGCGTTGCTCAATCATTATTGCCGCCTGGTGTATGGAAAGACGGGCACGTATGAGGGGGCGGCGGAGAAATTGGGGTTGGACAGGCGGACGGTGAAGGCTCGGGTGACGGCGGGTGAGGCTTCAGACCAACTCAATCACTAGGCGCCGGCCGACCATGGCGGCGGCACGTTGCAAGCTGCCAAGGGTGATGTCGTTCTTGGGATCGAGAAGCCTGTCCACCTGGGTGCGGCTGGTATTCAAGAGAGTGGCGAGTTTCCGCTTGGAGATGTTGCGCTTCTTCATCGCCTCCGCTAGTTGCCAAGCAACCACTTCCTTGACCACCTGCGCTTGGGATTCGTCAAAGACGCCTTCTTCCTTGAGGAAATCTTCGATGCTCGATCCAAGATGCTTCTTGCTCATCGCTCTACGTCCTTTTGCCGCTTCCGCGCCAATTCCAAATCGTCCGCAGGTGTAGTCTTTGCTTTCTTGATGAACCCATGCAGGGCAACCAGATGACCGCCATGAAAGCAGATCAGCACTCTCGCCGCCCGGTTACTGGGAAGATCCGTCCGCACTTCCCAGAGCCCGCCGCTCATGGGCCGGCACAGAGGCATCCCCACGGGCCAGCGCCACTGCGCCCGCAATAAGTCCAGGCCGATTGCGTAGCGATCTAACTCTGGCAGGCTCCTCAGCCAGTCTCTTACGGGCTCCGTTCCCGCTGCCGTGCGGTAGAAGACGAGCGGAAGCTTTCCCGTAGCGGGATCTGACAAAACTGCACCTTTCTAGGTGCATTGTACCGCCAAAGATGCAGGCCGCTCCTCGATCCTGAAGAACGGGAAAGTTGAATCGCCACCGGCCTCAATCCAGCAAGAACCCCCGCGTCCGCTCAAACATCTTCTCCACAACATTCAACAACTCATGCCCGGACTCCTCCAGGTGCAACTCCACATTCGGCCTTGACTCGGCAAACCGCTCCGACCAATCCGCCGTTACCACATCATCCTGCACCCCATGAAACAGCAGGCAAGGCTGCGTCACATCCGGGAAATCCTCATACCTTCGCCCGTCTTCCAAAAACCCCCACCACACGCGCGATTCCTTCCGCTCGCCGTAGTGATAGACAGAAAGCCACCCCGTCTGTTCCCAGTGCCGGGCGGCATCGCTCCCCATCCGCGCCTCCCAGCGTTTGGCGAACCCAAAGGCCGGAGCCATCAGCACCACCTTCGTCGTCTCCGGATGCCGCGCCGCATACAACGCCGCCAGATAGCCACCGAGACTCGATCCAATCAAAGCCACTGCATCGCCGCCAGCCACCTGTTCGATCACCCGCAACTGCGCCGTAATGGTCAAATGCTCGAAGTCCCCGGCGGCCAGGTCCGGCACTTCCAACCGCACCCCGATCTCTTCAAATCGCCGCGCGAACAGGCGGGCCTTGCTGGAACCGGGGCCCGAGGCAAACCCGTGCAAATAGAGGATTCTCACTTTTTCTTAGGCTCCGGTTTCTCTTCTTCCACCGTGAACTTCAACTCCGACGCCGCGCCGAACTTCTTGAACTCCGTATACAGGCAGCGGCTCTCCATCACCGTAACGCCGCCGATGCTCTCGTTATAAGTAACGGAAGCCGGCACCAGCGCTCCGTAAGCACTCACACTGTACTCCACCGCCGCCAGATGCTTCAGCTCAATCTTCTTCTTCTCATCGATGCGCGCGGCCTCCATCGTTACTCTCAGCGGCATGCCATCGCGCACGCGCAGCCAGACTTCGCCCCGCAGCCGGTGCCGCACCACGCGCTTGCCTTCGAACACCGTCATTGCCGTACTGTCCTCGTCCTTCTGTTCATAGGCAACTACCTGCACCTGGTCGGCCCCCTGGTACTGCACTTGGCGGACATCGAAGGTGTAGCTGGGAATCTGGCGTTTGGTGAACAACAGGATCATCTGCCCGAAGTCGGTGGCGGCCTGGGGCAGGCCGTAGCCTTCGAAGTCCTTGAGCAGCCTCTTCTTCAGGCGGTCGGCCTCGCCCTTCATACCCATGGAGAGCGTCTCGCGCAGCGCGCCCGGCTTCTTCACCTGCCTGCCATCCACCTGCAGCACCTGGCGCAGTTCATGCAGATTGCCGTCGTCCTTAAAGATGCTAAAACCGTATTCGGAGACCAGGCGGCGGGTGCGGAACTTCGGCATTGGTCGCTGGCCGCGTTCGATGTAGCGCGGTGGGGGCAGCAGCAGAATCTGCTCCATCTGCTCCTGTCCAATGATTTCCGGCGCCACGCGGCCGAAGGCTTCCGCCTCTTCGGCCAGCCGAAGCAACTGCTGTTCAGAGGGGGGCGCGGCGGCCAGGTGCAACGCCACCAGCCAGCCCAGGACGAACCACATCTCTCTATTGTAGGGCCGCAAGTAATACATCCCGAAGCACCGGCGGGCAATCGTATAATCGTAACGTGTCAATCGGCCAATTCCAGATTCTGCTCGCCGCTATCCTGTTGCTGACAGGCTGCGCCGACAAAGCTCCGCAAAGCAACAAGGCGGTGGAGGACGGCGTCCTCGAGTACCTGAAAACCCGCAAGGGGCTGGACATCAACAGCATGGACGTGAAGGTGAACTCCGTTACCTTCCGTGGCAACGAAGCCGACGTGCAAGTCGCGTTCACCGCCAAGGGCGCTTCGCAATCTTCCCAGCCGATGCAGATGAAGTACGTGCTGGAGCAGAAGGACGGCAAGTGGTCCGTCAAAGGCCGCAGCGGTAACAACGAACACACCAACACCCAACCACCCGCCGGAGCGATGCCCCCCAGCCATCCGCCCACCGAAGGCGGCGCCATGCCGCCCGGTCATCCACCCACGGGGGGCGCGGAGAAGAAATGAAACGTGTCGCCGTTCTGGGCGGCGGGCCGGCGGGATCCATGGCTGCCGCCAAGCTGGCCGCGGCCGGCCTGGAAACCTACCTGCTCGACGAGAAGCTGGCCTGGGAAAAGCCCTGTGGCGGCGGCATCACCTACAAGGCCTACGACAAGTACCCGTTCCTGAAGGACAACGACGCGCCGAAGCAATTTGTCACCGAGACGCTGATTGCGGCTCCCAAGGTGGGTACGGCGCCGATGAAACTGCGCCAGCCGCTAATCATCTACTCCCGCTATGACCTCAACGGCATGCTGCTGCGGCGCGCCGAACACGCCGGCGTCAAAGTCGAAAAGACCCGCGTGCTGGGTCTAGAACGGCGCGAAGGGCGTTGGGATATCCGTACCCGCGGCGGCTCGCTGGATGCCGACTACTGCATCGTAGCCACCGGCGCGCGCAATCCGCTTCGCGACGTGGGCACGCAGTTACGCCCGGCCGATGCGATGCTCGCGCTCGGCTATTACGTACCAGCCGCCCAAAGCCATATCGACATCCAATTCCTGCCGCAGTTGGAAGGCTACATCTGGGTCTTCCCGCGCACCGGCCACTTGTCGGTGGGCATCTGCGGGAAGGGCGAACCGGCGCAGCAACTGCGGGCGCGCCTGGAGCGCTACATGCGCGAAAAAGAGATCGACTACGGCAAGGCGCAGTTCTACAGCCACCTGCTACCCTCTCTCGAAACGCCCGCCTGGAAGACGAATCGCGTGGCCGGGCCGGGTTGGATGGCCGTGGGCGACGCGGGCGGCCTGGTCGACCCCATCACCGGCGAAGGCCTCTACTATGCCATGCGTTCGGCCGATCTGGCGGCCGAAACCATCATCCAGGACACCTGCCCCCTTCACGAGTTGGACAGCGCCTACCGCCGCATGCTGCAGCATGATTTCTGGGAAGACCTGGCCTTCGGATCGCTGATTGCCCGGCGCGTCTTTCTGGGCAGTTTCCTCTTCCGTACGGTGCCGGCGCGCATGGTGGAGTTCATGCGCCGCAGCCCGCGCTTCCAGGAACTGATGCAGGATCTGTTTGCCGGAACGCAACCCTACCTCACGCTGCGTGAGCGCCTGTTGAGCAACCTGAACGGCACGCTTGGCGAAATCGTAATGAGCTTCTTCTTCCAACGCCTGATTCCCGGCGGTCAACGCGCATGAAAACCGATCGCTCCGAAGCCCTGTTTGAACGGGCGAAACTTTCTATTCCCGGTGGGGTGAACTCGCCGGTCCGTGCCTTTCGCGGAGTCGGCGGGGTACCGCGTTTCATCCGACGTGGGGAAGGCTGCCGCCTGATTGATGAAGACGGCAATAGCTACATCGACTATGTCGGCTCGTGGGGACCGCTGCTGCTCGGCCACCGGCCGCCGGAAGTGGTGGAGGCATTGCGCCAAGTGCTGGAAATAGGCACCAGCTTCGGTGCCCCGACCGAGCGCGAAGTCGAGATGGCCGAACTGCTGCGCGACGCGGTGCCATCCATGGAGATGATCCGGCTGGTGAACTCCGGCACGGAAGCCACCATGTCGGCCCTGCGCGTGGCCCGCGGCTTCACCGGACGTGACCTCACCATCAAGTTCGAAGGCTGCTATCACGGACATGTCGACAGCCTGCTGGTGAAGGCCGGATCCGGCATGGCGACGCTGGCCATCTCCGATACCGTGGGCGTGCCGCGCGCCATTGCCAACACCACCGTCGTGCTGCCTTACAACAACCCGGAAGCCGTGGAAGAGGCGTTCCGCAACTACCCCGACCAGATCGCGGCCATCATCATCGAGCCGGTAGTTGGCAACATGGGCTGCGTCCCGCCGCTGCCTGGCTATCTGGAAACGCTGCGCGCGTTGTGCGACAAGTACGGCGCACTGTTCATCTTCGACGAAGTGATGACCGGCTTCCGCCTGGCCTATGGCGGCGCGCAGGAGCTATACAAGATCCGGCCCGACCTGAGCACCTTCGGCAAAGTCATCGGCGGCGGCCTGCCGATCGCCGCTTATGGCGGCCGCAAGGACATCATGTCGAAGATCGCTCCGGTGGGCCCGATTTATCAGGCGGGCACGCTATCGGGCAATCCGCTGGCGGTATCGGCGGGCATCGCGATGCTGCGGTATCTGAAGACGCACCAGGAAGTGTACCAGCAGTTGGAGGAACGTACGGCGAAGCTGTGCGCCAATCCGCCGAAGGGCACCACGGTGAACCGCGTCGGCTCCATGTTCACGATGTTCTTCCAGGAGGGGCCGGTGATCGACTGGGCCACGGCCAGCCGCTCCGACACGGCGCGCTATGCGAAGTTCTTCCACCACATGCTGGAGCACGGCGTGTACCTGGCGCCTTCGCAGTATGAGGCCGGGTTTATGTCCGCCGCGCACACCGATGCCGATATCGACGCTACGGTAGCGGCCGCTCGCGCCTTTCCTTCTCATTAACCGCGCCCACCACCTTCCGGCCTGACCACCAGAACAGGGCAAAGAATACCGCTAGGCTGGCGGCCATGACAGCCGCTTTGCGTTGGGGCGGCAACTCCCAGGCGGTGACGGGCTCGGCGTCGTAGACAATCTGCCCGCGCACCTGCACCTGCGCGTCGTGGCGGGCCTCCGGGCGGTTGTCGAGGATAAGGACGTAGTCACCCGGGGTCACCAGGTGCACCTTGAGCACGCCATCCCGGCCATAGGGTGTCGAAGCGAGTTCGGCCACCGTGCGTCCGGCGCGGAAGCGCGGCTGATCGGCCTTCGCCAACACCACCGCCCGCACCCGCGACCCGTTATCCTCGGCCCGATAGCGC
>CAYLPH010000095.1:0-26596 GCA_964385495.1 uncultured Candidatus Solibacter sp. | reverse complement strand
CCAAGCAAGCTCTCCAATCAATTATTACAAGCTAAATGATAGACACTACACTAGGCGCCCGCATGATGGCGAAGGCCGGCTATGACCCCATCGAGATGGCGCGCTTCTTCCAGAAGCTGGAAGAGCAGGAGAAATCCAGCGGGCGTTCAACGCCGCAGTTTCTGTCGGATCACCCCAGCCCCGGCAATCGCGTGAAGGCAGTCTCCGCCGAGGTGCAGATGATGCCCAGAAGCAACTACTCGCGTGGCGATGAGAGCGATCTGCGCCGGATGCAGAGCGTCGTGAAAGGCTTGCCCCCGCCTCCCAAGCAGCCTAACTTCCGCCAGGCCGGCGACCCAACCGCGGTTCGCCCAAACGGCCAGTTTAAGCAATTCCAGGGCAACGGGCTTTCGGTGGCGCACCCCGCCAACTGGGAGGTGTTCCAGAGCCAGGGATCGAGCGAAGTGACCATTGCCCCCCAGGGCGGCATCGTCGATAACAACGGCAACGCGGAGATCGCTTACGGCGTGATCATTGGCATGACGAAAGCCACCGGCAATCTGGACAACGATACCAGGGCCTACCTGCAGCAGATGATGCAGCAGAACAAGGGCATGCAGGCGGCCAACCAGGGCGGACAACGCGTAACGGTGAGCGGAGCGCCGGCCGTGCTGAACCTGTTCTATAACAAGTCGGCGTTCGCTAACCAGCGCGAAGTGGATGCCGTGCTGACCATCGAGCATCCCCGGGGCCTGGTCTACATGATCATGATTTCGCCCGAAAGCGAGTATCCCGCGGCACAGCCGTCCTTCGAGCGGATGATCCAGTCGTTGCAGGTGGCCCGCTAAGGCCGCATGCCCTACGAAGCGATTCTGTTCGATTTCGACGGGGTAATTGTCGATAGTGAGCCGGTGCATTGGGCGTGCTGGCGGCGCGTGCTCGAGCCTTTGGAAGTGGACCTGAGCTGGGAGTTCTACCACCAGCACTTCATCGGGGTCTCCGACCGGGCCATGGCCGATATCCTGGCGGGCATGAGCCGCCGCACGCTTACCGCAGCGGACATCTACGCGGTCTATCCCGAAAAGACACGCATCTTCCGGGACGAGATGCAGCGCACGCTGCCCTTCTCGCCGGGGGTGCCGGAGTTGGTGGCCAACCTGTCGGAGCGGTACCGTCTCGCCGTGGTAACGTCCAGCCGCCGCAGCGAAGTGGAGCCCGTGCTGCAGGCCGGTGGATTGCTGCCCGTACTGCATGCCACCGTCTACGCCGACGACGTGAAGCGGCACAAGCCCGACCCGGAGCCATACCGCCATGCCGCGTCGCTGTTGGGTATCGAAACAGCCCTCGTTGTGGAAGACTCGGCGGCCGGGGAGGCCAGCGGACGGGCCGCCGGATTCCCGGTCCTGCGTGTGGCCAGCCCCAACGAAGTGGCGTCGCGCGTGCGCGATCATTTGGGATAAGTGGACTCCTGGCGCGCCTACCACCAACGCACCAAACACACGCCGGAAAGCCTCCGGCAGGCTTCACCCATTCTCGATTGGGCGAACATGCCGGACCTGTTCCGCGACTACGAAGGTGTCCCCGTCCTGGACCTGCCCGCCGATCCTCCCGAACCCGGCACCGACGTCTCCGGCGGCCCCGAGCGGCTGTCGCAGTTGTTTTTCTACTCGGCTGCAAACAGCGCCGCCAAACAGACGCCCACCGGACGGCGTTACGCGCTCCGCGTCAATCCCTCCTCCGGCAACCTGCACCCCACCGAGTTCCACTTCATCGCCGGCGGGCTCCCGGAGTGGCCCGATGGCGTCTATCACTACCGCGCCTCGGCACACATGGCGGAGCAGCGCGCGCCGGCCACCGCCGAGCCCGGCCTACAGATCATCCTGACCAGCGTGGCGTGGCGGGAGGCCTGGAAGTACGCCGACCGCGCCTATCGCTATTGCCTCTTGGATGCCGGCCATGCGGCCGAGGCGGTGCGGCTCGCCGCGCAGGCTTCCGGTAGCACCGCGGAAGTAAGCGCCGCCTTCGACGACCGCGCCATTACGGAGGCTCTGCACCTCCCCGAAGACGAATGGCCACTGGTGCTCGTGAACCTCAACGCACCGCCCGGCGGCATCGCCTGGCACGCCAGCCACAAGCCCGCCGGTACACCCGGCCGCCTCTCCCGTGATCCGCTACCAAACGAAGCCATCGAGGCCATCCATCGTGTGACGACTCATCCAAGTCGCGCACCATGGCCCTGGCCCGCGCCTCCCACGCCACTGCTATTTCCTAAGGAGATGAGCTTCGGCAAGGCCGCAAGAACCCGCCGCTCCGCCCTCGATTTCCGCGGTGGCGACGAGATCATGACCGCCTCCCAACTCGCCGCCCTGCTGGCCGTCACAGCCCCCAGCCTGATTACCCTCTACCTCTATATCCACCGCGTGGAAGGAGTCGCCCCCGGCGTCTATCGCTATGCCGCCGAGACCAGCGAACTCCATCTCATACGCGCGGGCGACCAGCGTGTCGCCATCGCCGGCCTCAGCCTACGTCAGGATCTGGCTGGCAACGCCTGCCTCGCCTTATCCATGAACGCCGATCTGGAGGCAGCCACCCGCACCTATGGAGACCGCGGCTACCGTTACGCCCATTTCGAAGCAGGAGCCATCGGCCAACGGCTCTATCTGGCGGCGACGGCCCTGGGCCTGGGCGCTACAGGGATTGGCGGATTCTTCGACGATGCGACGCACGGCTACCTGGGACTAGCCCCGGAGCAAGGGCAGGTGGTCTATCATTTCGCCATCGGCTACCCGGTCCCCGACACCCGCCTCACGCCCTGACACCAGAGATTTACCACCGATTCTTAAAAGCGGGTCATCCATGGAATGGGGTAAACTTGGAGGTTCCTCATGGGATTCACAAGTAGGCTGGGGCAGTCCCTTACCGCCAAGGAGATCTTCGACCTTGTTAAAGACGACCTGAAGCAGGTAGAGAAGGAACTGACCGCCGAGTCCGTTGCCAGCGTGGAAGCCGTAACCAGTATCGCCAGGCACCTGCAGGCGTCCGGGGGCAAACGGTTGCGCCCCACCATGCTGCTGCTGGCGGCGCGCATGATTGGGCCTGCTACGCCAGGCGCTATTCGCATGGCCGCGGTGATGGAGATGATCCACGCCGCCACCCTCATCCACGATGACGTGATCGACATGGCCGAGACCCGCCGCGGGCGTGCCTCCTCCAACGTGGTCTGGGGCAATCACACTTCGGTTCTAGCCGGCGACTGGCTGTACATGCAGGCCTTCCAGATCGCCCTCCGCGAGCGCAATTTCCATCTGCTGGATCTGCTGATTAATCTCACGCAGATGATGGTGGAGGGCGAACTGCTCCAATTGGAGCGGCTCGGCAAGATCGACATCTCCGAAGCCGACTACATGCAGCTCATCGACCGCAAAACGGCTTGCCTGTTTTCGGCCTGCGCCAAGGTCGGCTCGCACATGGCGGGCGCCGACGAGGCCACCGAATCGCGCCTCGGCGAGTTTGCCTGGAATCTTGGCATCGCCTTTCAACTCGTCGACGACATACTCGACTTCACCGCTCGCGAGACCATCCTCGGCAAGCCCACCGGCAATGATCTACGCGAAGGCAAAGTGACATTACCGCTGATCTACACACTGAAAGGGGCCGACGCCGGCGAACGCCAGATGATCGGCCAGGTGCTCGCGGAGCGCAGTTACGACCGCGTTTCGTTCAGCAAGGTGCTGCGCATCATCGACCGCCACAAAGGCGTGGACCGCGTGCGCGAGCGCGCCGCCGATTTCACCGAACGCGCCCGCTCCATCATCTCCGAGTTCCCCGATTCCCCTTACCAGCGCGCGCTCACCGCGGTGACGGACCTGGTGATCAACCGGGACCGCTAAGGTCCGCCGCGAGGTTAGACGGTGGTTCCACTGCCCATCCCCGCCTGGTTGACGCCGGTAGCGGACTTCCTGTTCACCGGTAATGAAGCGAACGCCAGCATGGAAGCCATCCTGCTGGTGCTGTGCCTGGCGGGCATGCTGGTGCTGCGAGGCCGTTCCTTCAGCGGCTTTGCCCGCGCCGAGGGCGCCTTAAAACGCTGGGCAGCATCGGACCGGCGCGCGTTGCTACTGGCTTTGGTGTTTCCGCTGGCCGTACGCATCGCGCTGCTGGGAGTCTATCCGCCGCCGCAACCCTGGGTGCACGACGAGTTCAGCTACCTGCTGATCGCCGACACGCTCCGCGAAGGGCGTCTCACCAATCCGCCGCACCCCTTGTGGGAGCACTTCGAGACCATGCACGTCTTCTTCCAGCCCACCTACTCTTCGAAGTATCCGGTGGGGAATGGCGTTGTGCTGGCACTGCCGCAGTTCGCCGGACTGCCACCGTACGTGGGCATCTGGCTAGGCTGCTCGTTCCTTTCCGCCGCCGTCTATTGGATGCTGCGAGCCTGGGTGCCGGCGCATTGGGCGCTGTTCGCCACGCTGCTGCTACTGGCCCGCGAGAGTGTCATGTCCAGTTGGATGCACACCTATTGGGGCGGGGCGGTGGCGGGTACCGGCGGGGCGCTGGCCATTGGTGCCACCGCGCGCCTGCTGCAGAACGCCAACCGCCGGTATGCCTGGCTGCTGGGCGCTGGCATCTTCCTGCTGGCCATCACGCGCCCCTATGAAGGCCTCGCGCTCACGATGGTCTTAGGTGTCGCGCTGCTGGTCTGGCTGGTGCGCGGCGGTGCCGGACGCGGCAATCGATTCCAGGTATTGATCCCGCTGCTGCTTTGCCTGGCTGGCACCGCCGGCTTCATCGCCCTGCATAACTACACCGTCACCGGCGACCCCACCCTGCTCCCCTACGCCCACAACCGCACCCTCTACGGCACGCCGCAGAGCTTCTACTGGCAGGATCCGGTTCCGCCGCCCCCCATCTTCCGCCACCAGCCGCTGGCCGATAACTACCGCTGGCAGTTGGACGTGCGCCGCGAGGTCCAGTCTGTCGCCGATTGGCTGCGGTCGGTCGGTTGGAAGATGAAAGAGTTCTGGCTCTTCTTCATCGGGCCAGCGTTGACCATCCCGCTGCTGTTCCTCTTCACCGGCAAACGTCCCAAGCGGTTGGCGTTGATGGTGGCCGCGGTTGCGGCCGTGCTGCTGGCCGTGAACTGCTACCCGTTCTTCTACTACCACTACTTCGCCCCCATCACGGGGCTGATCCTGCTATTCCAGTTGTTGGGATTAGAAGCTCTGCGCCGCTGGCGGCCACCGCTGGGCCTGCATCTGGCGCGCACGATCGCCACGGTTCTGGTGCTCAGCTACGCCTGGCAGATCGGCCTCGACATGCTCCACAAGACCTACCGCAAGAATGCCGACCGGCCGCGGACGCAGGTGGAGCGCGCGCTGCGGGATATGGGCGGCCAGCATGTCGTCATCGTCCGCTACGCCCCAGATCATGATTTCCACCACGAGATCGTCTATAACGCCGCCGATATCGACAAAAGCCCCATCGTCTGGGCTCGCGACATGGGTCCCTTGAAGAACCAGGCGCTCGAAGCCTACTACGGCGGACGCAAGTTCTGGAGCTTCGAGCCCGACCAAAAGCCTCCCCGCCTCACGCCCTACCAGGGACTGCGATTCTAACTGGTACTTACCTGCCCGGTTATACTACAGTTTTCGAAGCATGACGGCGGTAAAGGCACGTTGATGGACCCAAACCGCGCCGACAAGTTGGATCGGATCTACCGGCACGCCAGGCTGTTGCCCCTGACGGACGTGAAAGCGTACCTGGACGAATCGTGCGCCGGAGACCCAACTCTGCGCGCCGAGGTGGAAAGCCTGCTGGACGAAACCCGCACCAGCGTTCACGACGAGCCCACCCGCATCCAGGATGCCGGCATCGTCACCGAAGGTACGGTCCTGTCCAATCGCTTCCAGATCCGGCGCTTTCTCGGCCGCGGCGGGATGGGCGACGTTTACCTGGCGGCGGATCGCGAACTGAGCGGCGAGGTCGCGCTCAAGACCTTAAAGCCGGCGCTGCTGTCGAACCCCCGCTTCCTGGTCCGGTTCCGGCGCGAAGTGCACCTGGGCCGGCAAGTCACGCACCCGAACCTCTGCCGCATCTACGATGTCGGTAGCGACCTCTGGCAGGGGCGTCCCATTGCGTTCTTCACGATGGAGTTTCTGCCCGGCGAGACGCTGGCGCAATACCTTCGGCGGGAAGGCAGCATGTCCGTCGAGGTGGCGCTCCCGTTTCTCCAGCACATGGCGCTCGGCCTGGATGCGCTCCACCAGCACGGCATCGCGCATCGCGACCTCAAGCCCGGCAACATCATGCTGGTACCCGGGCGCGACGGCAAGCCGCGGGCCGTCATCACCGACTTCGGCCTGGCGCGCTCCTTCGAACTGGAGCCTGGCGATGAGGCCATCAGCAGGGAAGGGCAGGTAATCGGCACGCCCCAGTACATGGCGCCCGAACAGCGCATGGGCGATCCGGGCACCGCCGCCAGCGATCTGTTTGCATTCGGGCTGATCATGTTTGAGATGGTCACCGGGCAGCGTGCCGCCGATGCCGCCACCGCCTCCGGACGGCCCGGCCGGATTCCCCCGCCCGCGACGTTGGTGCCAGCCCTACCGGCCTCCTGGAATGACGGGATCCTGCGCTGCCTGGCCCTGGAGCCGGAGGATCGTCCACCAACCGCGTCGGCGGCCGTCGAAGGTTTGCTCAGCGCGGGGAGCGGATTACTGCCAACTCCAAACCTGCTACGCCGGAGGCCGCGCCGCTGGATGCTGGCCGCCGCCGGCATTGCTGCGCTCTCCCTGGGACTTGGCGCTGCATTCTTCACCCAGTATCGCGGAGGAGAAGCAGACCGCCGCGCCGCCCGGGCCGAGGCCGGCTATCTGCGCGCCCGCGACCTGCTGGCGCATTCCTATCGCCGCGAGAACGTTCAGGAAGCCACTCGCATCCTCACGAAGGTAGTGGAGCAGAGCCCGGAGTTCGCCCTCGGCCACGCCGGGCTGGGCCTCGCCCACTGGCACGCCTACCGCAACGGCCAGCGCAATCCCGCGGACCTGCAACAAGCCATCGACGAATCGCAGCGGGCGCTGGAACTGGATCCGAACCTCGTTCGCGCCCACATCACACTGGGCTCCATCTATGCCATGTCGGGAAAGACCGAACTGGCGGCGGCTTCACTGGATCGCGCCAAAACGCTGGAACCCCGCAGTCCGGAGGTGCTCCAGGCTTTGGCCGAGTTCTACCGCGCGGTCGGCCGTGACGCCGAGATCGGCCCGGCTCTGCGCCAGGCCGTCGACCTCGCTCCCGACGATTGGCGTCCCCTCGTCGTGTATGGCGTTCACCTGCGCGAGAGCGGCAAACTGGATGAGGCGTTGAAGATGCTGCGCCGGTCCGTCGACGTCAGCCCGCGCAATCCCATTGCACTTAGTAACTTGGGCTTGTGCCTGGTGGAGCAGGGGCGATTCGGCGAAGCGCTGGAAGCCTTCCAACGGGCGTTGCGCATCGAGCCCCGGCCTTCCGTCTATGTCAATTTGGGGTACACGCTGATGATGGAAGGCCGCGGCGCCGAAGCCATCGAGCCGTTCCGTAAGGCGCTGGAAAGTAACCCGTCCAGTTATCTCTATCACGCCAATCTGGCGTCCGCGCTGTTCTGGAGTAATACCAACCGGGACGAGGCGCTGGAGCATTACCGCCGCGCCGCCGAATTGGCGGAAAAGGAGCGCACCCGCGATCCGCGCAACGCACGGCTATTGGCGAACATGAGCGGGCTCTATGCCTCCCTCGGCGACAGAACGCGCAGCATCGCGCTGGTGCGGCAGGCACTGGCGCTCAGCCCGGACAATCGCGACGTGGCCCTGCGCGCCGCGGAGACTTACGAAAAACTGGGCGACCGAGAGGAGGCGCTGCGACTGGTCCGAAAGAGCCTGACCCTGGGCTATCCGCCTGACTTCGTACGGCGCAGCCCCGAATTAGCGGCGCTTCGGGCCGATCCGCGCTTCTCT
The DNA here is from genome assembly GCA_964385495.1 of uncultured Candidatus Solibacter sp. GTDB lineage: Bacteria > Acidobacteriota > Terriglobia > Bryobacterales > Bryobacteraceae > CADEFT01. Next base: position 18,623 of record CAYLPH010000095.1, on the reverse strand, counting down.
TTCAAACCCGCTAACCGCCTATGGTAGACTTTCTCCCCTAAGGAGACACTCCCCGTGTACGACGACGAAATACAGCTACGCTATTCCTGTGCCCCAGGTCCTGAGCCGGACCCCGACGTTCCTCCCCCCGGCGATCCTTCGCCGGAATCGGAACCCATGGAGGAGTCGGGACCGGACCCCGAACCCGACACCCCGCCGCCTTCGGAGGAGTCAAAGGCCTGACCGGATTGGCGCAGGTCCTGTTTTGTGGGCCTGCGCCTTCCTAATTCAGAAACGACCGCACCACGAACGCCGCCATCTGCTCCCGCGTAACCACGGCCTCCGGGCAGTAAGTCGATACCGTACATCCGCTGGTAACCCCCAACTCCCGCAACTTCTGAATGAACTTATAGTAGGGATGCGTCGAAGGAACATCCGTGAAATACCCTTGCGTGGGAAACGAAAACTCGTCCCCCAGCAGCGCGCGCATCTTCCCCCGTGTCAGGAATACCGCCATCTCTCCCCGTGTGACGTTGTTCTCCGGGCAATATGTCGTCGTGGTACAGCCGCTCGTAATTCCCAACTCCCGCATCTTCTGGATGTACTTGAAGAACGAGTGCGTGGCCGGTACATCGGTGAAGTAAGGCGTCTGCGGAAAGGTGAAGTTCTCGCCCAGAATCGAGCGGATCAGGAATACCGCCATTTGCCCCCGCTTCACGGACTCTCCCGGGCAATACGTCGACGCCGTGCACCCGCCGGTGATGGCCCACAATTTCATCACATTCACAAAGTCGAAGAAGCTGTTCGACGAGGGAACATCGGTGAACGCCTGCGTCGTGATCCACGGGAAGTAAGCGGCCCACGTACCCCAGCGTCCCGATACCTGCCCACGTGTCTTAGCGTACTCGCCGAAGATCCACATCCCGCCGCGAATCGGATCAATCGACGCGCCGAAGTAATCGCCCCAGCGGACACTAACACCGGAACTCAGTTCAAACTTATCCTCCCCCGCCTTCACATCGGGAATGCCCAGATAAGTCAACGCGCCGGCGGCATCGACATTCGCGCCCACTATCAGCCGGTTCGGAATGGCGTTCACCGGACCATGGCTGGCGGGCACCTCGAACGCCGGGAACATATACCCGCCGTTCACCAATCTCGTCTGTAGCGTTACTTTGTTCAACGCCAGGTCGATCCGGTCGTAAGTGACGGTGGTCGGCTGGTCGGTATACCCGGCCTGGCGCGCCGTGTAGACCACCCCATTGCGCAGAATGGCGCGCAGAACACGGGAGTCGCCCGTATCCACCCGTACCACCGAATCCTTCTGTTGGATCGGGGCGGGGAAGTCATACTTCCAAAGATTCTTCAGCGTAGTGCGAACGGCCGTAGGGTTCGTACTGACCGGATTCTGGATGCGCCACAACGTCATATAATCGGCCTGCACCACTTCCACCGCGACGTTAACCAGAATGCCCGGTTCCGTCGCCTCACCCGGACGCCCGCGCAACTCCGCCGGGCGCAGGCTCTTTGCCGTCGTGCCGTCCTCGTTCTTCAAGTTCACGATGTCGCGGTAGGTGAGCGTCGTCGTAGCCGGGTTGTATAACTCAGACTTCTTCAGGATGCGGATCTTGCCATAGATTAGATCGCCAATGGCGTCGAACATGTTACCGGTCAGATACACTGCTTGCGTATCATAGCCTAACATCGGAAAGTCAAGTTCGAGCGGGGTTTCCGTTGTTCCGTTCAGCGAAGCCTTCAATGCCCAGTGCCGCCATCCCCCCGCATACGTCGACCCGTTCGAAACCGATAGAAGAAAGTACGTCACGGCCGTCGCCGCGTCCTCGGCTTGCGCGCTCAGCAGAAAGCGCCCGTGCAGCGCGTCGTACCGAATCGTCGGATCGTAGATCCGGCAGTAGATCGCTCCGGTCGGACAGACCGTATTCAGCAGGCTGCTATACCACTGCTGCAGGGTCATGGCATTGGTCTGCTCGCCAGTCTTGGTGTAGCGTGCGATCGAGGAGTTCACCACCTGGATCAGATCCTCCGGCCCGGATGCCATATCCGGATCGGGCGGGCTGAAGTTGGTCTGCGCGATGCCTTCGAAACTTGTGGTGGGCGTCAATGCCAGCGGCTGTTGACCCACTCCAGGAGCACGTAGCGCGCCGGGGGCGTTGCTCGATTCCAGAGCCGCCGGTCCGATGGGCACCGGGCGCCGCGCCAGTTGCGCCTTGTACTGCTGGTACTGCTCCAGCGGAATCGCCGGATGGCCCCGCAGCACACGGGGTGCCGGTTGACCTACGTTCGGCGGCGGCGCGGTTGCCGAAAACACGGCCGTGATGCTGGTGCTTCCGGCCATGGACTGCGCCGCCGCGGAAGCCGCCGCGACCACGGCGATACCGCAAAAAGAGATACACAAACGCAACATCAGAAGTTCTCAGGATAGCTCATTGGGGCGACCGGCCCGGCCTACCGCGTACCGTGGAACGCATACAGGGACGTGGCGGTTCGTACGTAGAGATACCCGGCATCCAGCGCCGGCGTGGCGAAGACTTCCTCACCGAATTCCCCCGTGGCCCGAATGCCCCAGTCGCCCCCAGCCTCCAGCACCGATACCGACCCCGTGCGGCTGATCATATAGACTTTGCCGTCGCCGGCCACCGGCGAGGCGTAGTATTCATCCAGCGCATGCGGCAGCCGTCCCTGTTTGATCAACTCGCCCGTCTCCGGCTTCAGCGTTTGCAGGATACCGCCGTTGCGGATCAGGTACAGTACGTCGCGATAAAGCAGAATCGCCGGCACATCCGGCAGCGACTTCTGGTAGCGCCAGCGCACGTGCGTTTCGGTAACGTCGCCCTCGCCTCCCAGACGGATCGCCATCGCCGCATTCGTGGAAGTGCGCCGCATCCGGTAATACTGCCAGTCCTTGTCGTTCAACAGCCCGTCTTTATCCAGATCCTGCATGTCCCAGGTGCCCGGCAGCCAGTTCTTCGGCACTTCGTCCCGCGCCAGTTTGCCGTCCTTGTTCGCATCGTGTTTTGCAATCATCCCGGCGAAGTCCGGCAGTTCCATGCGTTCGCTCGGCTCGCCGCCGGGCGCCCAGCCATTGAAGTACAGCGTATCGCCGCCAATCACCGCCACCGACTTCACCTGATACGTCAGCCCGCGCGCTTTCCAGACCAGCCGCCCATCGGCCACGTCGTAGGCAGTCATTTGGTAGGAGCCCGGCACGATCAGCTCCGTCCGCCGCGCCTTCCCATTCCGCCAGACGATAGGCGTCGAGAAGCTGTGTACCATCTCCGGCCGCGACACGCGCCATAGCGTCTTTCCGGTCTTCTGATCCACCGCCAGCAGGAAGGCATCCTGATCCTGGTCGCAGATCAGCAGCACGCGCCCATCGGCCAGCACGGGAGACGCCGCCATCCCATGGAAGTTGGTAAATGGCCCCAGCGCCACACGCCAGCGTTCCTTGCCATCTCCGGTGTAGGAAACCAGGCCGAAGCCGGAGAAGAAGACGTAGACGTTCTCGCCGTCTGTCGTCGGGCTAGGAGCGGCCGGATCATTCAACTTATTGCGCTTCTCGTCCCGATGCCCTGGCGCATCCTGCCGCCACAGCAGCTTCCCGCTGGCCCGGTCCAGGGCGAACGTCAGCAGTTTGCCGTCTACATGGCCGGTAAGGAAGATGCGGTTGCGCGTCAGAGCCGGCGACGACTTGCCTGCCGGAATGGCCACCTTCCAGGCGTGTTTAGCCTGGGCGCCGATCTCCGCCGGCAGGGCATGCCCATCCGCCACGCCGGATCCATTCGGCCCGCGCAGTCGGTCCCATCCCTCGCCAAACAAGGCGGGCACCACCAGCAGGAACAGAAACGCGCCATGACTCATCACCCCAGCGAGCATATCGCAACCGGGGGGCAGGGCGCTTTTTTCCCCGCCCGGTCTACCCTTCGCGACGGATCGCTCTCGACTTGCGTTACGATCAGGCCGTGGGAGACGAGCAATGAAGTACACCGTGATCTACGAACAGGGCGATTCCAATTGGGCGGCCTACGTCCCCGACCTGCCCGGCGTCATCGCCGCGGGCGATTCCCGCGAGGACGTGGAAACTCTGATCCATGAGGCAGTCAGTTACCACATCGAAGGACTGAAGGCCGAGGGCCTGGCCGTGCCTCCGCCCTCGAGTTGGGCGGGAACGGTGGAAATCGCCGCGGCGTAGATCGCCAGCGCCGGGCTACACTGGCAATTCGACTTCGATCTCACAAGTCTCCGACGTCGGAGAACGCTCGGCCCGCAGCACCTCCCAATAGACTTGGATCGCCTCGGCCGCGCGCGTTGTCAACTCGTCGACGGAACTGCCGGTCACCAGAATGGAGGGAAGTTCGGGCACGTAGCCGCTGAATCCCGTCGGGCCACTCTCCATCACCAGCGAATACTTGCGGGTCATGTCTTATCTTCCTCAATACCAGTAGTTACCGCGCCGAACCCATCCACCGCGCCCCCGACCGCAAGCCCATCGCCAACACCAACAGCGCGATCGCGGCGCCACTATTCCAGCTATCGGTCCAAATCGCGCCTCCCAAGAACGCAACGCTGACCGCCAGTGTAAACCCAGTGGTATACGGATAACCCCACGCACGGTAGGGCCGGGCCAACTCCGGCTCGGTCCGCCGCAACCGGAACAGGCACACATAAGCCGAGGCGTAGTTCAACACATAGTAGAAGCCCGCCAGCGCCAGCAACTGTGCCGTCGTCCCCGTCGCGACCATCGCCGCCACCGCCGCCGCGCTCATCCATAGCGCGGGCACCGGCTGCCCGTTGCTCGCCACCTCCGACAGAATCGGGAACAGCGCCCCATCGCGGCTCAACGCAAACAGAATGCGGCAGCACAACAGCAGCGCCCCACTGTAAAGCCCCAGCGCGGACAGGATGGCCAGCGTCGCGATCACCCCGCCCGCCGGAGGCCCGAACACGCGCCGGGCAGCCTCCGCCGCCGGCAGCGTCGACGCGGCTATCTCCGAAACCGGCAGCAGCGCCAGCAGCGCGACATTCATCATCACGTAAATCACAGTGACTAGCGCCACCCCCCACAGCATGGAGCGCAGCAGGTTCCTCTCCGGCGCGACATCCTCCTCGGTGAAGTAAATCGCCGAGTACCAGCCGTCGTAAGTGTAGATGACCGCCTGCGCCACCACCACCAGCGCCGGCAAGCCCGGCGGCAACGTCAGCGGCGGCGTCTCCGGACGCGGCTGCGACGTGAGGAGACAGGCCGCGATCAGCACCCCGAAAGCCAGCGCCTTGGAAAAGCTCGTCAGTTCCTGGGCGCGTGCGCTCAACCGCGTGCCGCCGGTCAGTACAGCCGTATAGGCGACTACGGCCGCCAGCCCCAACACCCGCGGCGCGCCGCCCAGCGCCGGCCACAACTGTGGCGCATATTCGGTAATGGTAAGAATCCCCAGCGCGGCCGCCGCCGCTTGTCCCAGCCAGTCGCAACAGCCCATGGCGAACGCCGCGCTATCGCCAAACGCCCGCCGCACATAGACATAGAATCCACCGGCATACGGCAGCGCGATCCCTAACTCCGCCACCGACACCACACCCAGGAAGGAAAACAGGCCGCCAGCTACCCAGGCCGCCAAGATCAGCCACGGATGAGGCAGCCGCGCCGCCACTTCATTAGGCGTCCGCAGAATGCCGATACCTAGGCTGGTGCCCACCACTACCGCCGCGCCGAAGCTGACACCCAGCAGGCGCAGCAGCTTTCCATTCATGGGCTATAGTCTAGCCGGGACGCGGCTTCCCCCGCTCAATTCGGCGGGAAGATCGGGCCCACATACGCGTCCGTCCGCACCCCCGTGACCACGCGGGACGGCATCTCCCACATCCGGCGGCCGGCGCGCCGCAACTCGGCCCGCTCCACGCCCTGGTACATCAGGATGTGCGCCAGCGAAGGCTGACGCGCCGTCGGGTTCGCGGCGGGCAGCACAATCGACCGTCCATGGAACTGATAGCGCGCCGAGGCGATTACATCCGGCAGCGGCAGCAGAATTCGCCCTTCCACCTCGCGCTCCTCGTTGTCGAACGTCGCGGCATCCAGCAGAAACTGCTCGGCGCCGCGCAATAGCGGATACAACGGTGTTACCACCCGGTCCAGCATCAACTCCATGCTGCCCTGCATGGGAACGACGGTTGACCGCTCCGCCAGCAGCACGGCGTGAAAGCTCTCGTCGGCGCGCCCGTTCCGCGTGGGCGGTTGCACCACGCAGGCTTCCAGGTGCCGTCCGCGATTCACGAACACCGTCATTCCGTGGAACAGGATCTGGAGTTGACTACCCATGGAATTGCCCGGCTCTAACCGCATGCCGCCGCACCCCCGCCGGTTCCTGCACATACCGCCGCGACTCGGCCGCCAACCGGGACAGCAGCGTTTCCACGCCCTTTGCCCGCAACCCAATCCCAGGCAAGCTCGCAATCTCCGCGGCGGTGCAGCCAAACAGAAAGTGCAGCCGGAAGACCTGCCGGTCGCGCGCCGACCCGAAGCGTGCCGCCAACTGATTCACCAGGATGCGATGCTCGACGCTGGCCATCTGGCCATTCAGTGCCTGACCGTCCGCCTCCCGTAGCGGCATCAGCTTAACCGCACGCTTCCGCGCCGTGCGCCCTTTCCAGGTGTCCCGGAACAGATTCCAGGCCACCGCCGAGACATAAGCCTGCGCCGCGGCCGGCTCGGCGAATCGGCGCCGTGCAATCGTTGGCGCGGAGATGGTCAACCGCAGCCCCACTTCCTGTATCTGATCCTCGATGTCGTCCGCCGCGCTGCCTCCAAACGGCCGGGCTACTCGCCGGGCAATGGCGGCAAACAAGGGGCGGCTGCGCTGGTAAAACTCGTCATAACGCTCCGCGGAATGGGGATCCGCAAGGGTGGAGCAGAACAGATTACCAATCGCATGATCCGATTGAAGAGCGCTGGGGAGAGACATGATTAACAACCACTCCTGTCGTGACAGGCCGTGTACATCATGTAGAGCGTAAAAATCTGGCCCTTCTGCCCCCTTAATTTGTGTTGAGGGAGAAGAAAAATTAGGCAGCGGGTTGTTGGCTGCGCCGACGTAAGTAACTAAAATTACGTTTGTCGAGCCTGTCGATTATCAAAAGACTAGTATCGGGTGATAAAGGTTCGGCAGTTTTACCTCACCGATCGCCAGCAGGTCGCCATCCGGACTTAACGCCTTCACATACCGGCTTCCGCGCTGCACCCGGAAAGGCGAGACCCGGAAGTCGCGCCCCTGGCGGATTTGCGCCATCGTAATCGAATCGACACATTCGCTGGGAAAGTCGGGCAGCAGCAGCGCCGCCGGGATCAGCGCTTCGCCCAGCCGGTCCTCCTTGGCCAGTTCCTCATACGCGGCAATGGTCCGCGCCTGCTCCAGGCGGAACTCCCCGCTGGCCTCCCGGTTCAATTCCGTCAAATGCGCCCCACAGCCCAGAATCCGGCCCAAATCATGGGCGAGGCTCCGGACGTACGTTCCCCCCGAGCAGTGTACGCGGATCACAATCTCCGCGCCCTGGCACTCGAGCAGATCGAGAGCGGAGACGGTGACTTCAACCGGCTTCAGTTCGACCGGGATATTGCGGCGCGCCAGTTTATAAGCGGGGACCCCGTCGATCTTCTTGGCCGAGACGGCGGGCGGGACTTGCGCGAAGGTCCCCCGAAAGCGGTCGAGGACCGGCTCGATTTGCTCGCGGGAGACGGAGAAATCAATCGCCGGAGAGGTAGGCCCCCCCTGACGATCATAGGTGGTAGTGGCGAATCCGAAGCGAATTCGTGCGGTATAGACCTTATCGGCCCGAACATGAAACTGCGCTAAACGTGTGGCACGGCCAACCACCAAAGGAAGCACGCCCGTCGCCAGCGGATCCAAAGTCCCCAGGTGGCCGATCCGTCTGATTCCAGTGACGCGGCGCATCTTCCCCACCACATCGTGCGAGGTCCAGCCTTCCGCCTTGTTAACAACTAAAACACCATCCATGCGGGAACGAGTTCTACTTTCGATTCGGATTCTATTATCGTGCTCGACCCCGGGGTCCGATAAGGGCTATGTGAGCACGCTGACCGCCACCCTTCTGCCCCCACGCTCCAAGGCGATGAACGCTCTGAACCAGTTGCCGCCCTTCTCGCCGACCCTCAGTAAACTGCTGGCCACGCTCGCTAACGAGAATGTCTACTTCGGAGAAGTGTCCAGCATCATCGAGAAGGATGCCGTGCTGGCCAGCCATGTTCTCAAACTGGTCAACTCGGCGCTCTACGCCCGCAGCGGAACTATCAATTCGGTACGACACGCTGTGTCCATTCTTGGGATCAACAAGCTGCGCAACGTCGGCCTCAGCCTCTCGGTCTCCCGGATGTGGAAGCAAACCAAAACGCCGAAAAACTGGTCGCAGGCGGCTTTCAACCTGCATGCGGTGGCGGTGGCCGTAATGTGCGATCTTCTGGCGCAACGCCTGCGAGTAGGTTATCCCGAAGGAGCCTTTACCGCCGGACTCCTGCACGGCATGGGTAAGCTCATGATCGCCATCGGCACCCCGCTCGAGTACGGCGCTATCCTTCGACTCTACCAGGAAACCCCCACCCTGTCGATGGAAGACGCCGAACTGCACGTCCTTGCCTGTACTCATGCCGAATTGTGTACGCACGCCCTGGCCGAGTGGAAACTGCCCGTGGAAATCCAGCGCGCCGTCGGTTCCCAACACCTCACCCCCGAGCCCCCGCTCACCCTCGGCGGGCTGCTGTTCATGGCACATCAGGTGGTCCATCTGCTCGACGTTTCCATCCCGCCTTGCGCCTGCCGCGCCGAGGGTACGCCCGAGCGCATGCTCTGTACCCTCGGGTTGGAAGACGAAGCCGAACGCATCCTCTTTGAATACAAAGCCGAGTTCGACGCCCTCCGCGCCTTCTTTTAACGATGATAGGAAGGTGCCCACCGCCCCCTTGCTACTTCGCGAAGCCGAGTCCCTTGCCGACATCGACGCCGTCCGCACGCTGCTCCAGCAATACTGGACCAGCTTCGGTTTCACTCCCTGCTTCCAGAACTTCGCCCAGGAACTCGATTCGCTCCCCGGTGCCTACGCCCGCCCAACGGGCTGCCTGCTGCTTGCCTTCCTCGACGGCCAACCCGCTGGCTGTGGCGCTTACCGCCGGGTCGACGACCGCCGCTGCGAAGGCAAGCGCCTCTTCGTCACCCCCGCCGCCCGCGGACGCCAGCTCGGCCGTATCCTGATGGAACGGCTGATCGAGGAAGCCCGCCGCGCCGGTTATGAGGAACTGATCGGGGACACCATGCCTGCCATGCAAACCGCCATCCGGCTCTACCGCGATATGGGCTTCGAAGCGAGCGAGGGCGAGGGCGGTGTTCTGCTGTTGCGTTACCGCCTGTAACCGCTACCGCTCCTGCGGAGCCGGTGCCCCATTCGCGCTGTACCGCTCGAAAAACTCAATAATCCGCAGCATATGATCCATCCGCTGCCGCGGATCGCCCGAACGTGTCAGTTCATGGCTGGCGCCAGGATAGCGGATATACTCCACCGGCTTTCCTTGCTGCTTCAACGCGCGGTAAAGCATCTCGCTCTGCACCACGCCTGTACGCATGTCGTTGCTTCCATGCAGGATCAGCAACGGCGTCCGGATCTGCGCCGCGTAGGTGGCCGGGCTCTCGGATTCCAGCAGCCGCCGCATTTCCCCCTCATAAGGCCAGCCGCCAAAGTCGCCGGCTAGCAGCCGGAACGCGTTTCCCTCCCCAAAGAAGGTGGAAAGGTCGTACACGCCGCGCTGCGCCGCCGCCGCCTTGAATCGATGATCGTGCCCGACGATCCATGCCGTCAGATACCCAGCATAGGAGCCGCCGGTAATGAATAGCCGGTTGGAATCGGCCAGTGGATTCGACTTGACGGCCTCATCCAGCGCCGCCAGCACATCGCCTGCCGGACCAGCCCCCCAATCGCGATAATTTGCCTTCTGGAAGGCGTAGCCATAACCCCCGGAACCGCGCGGATTCGAGTACACCACGCCATACCCCCAGGCGCACAGCAGTTGGAACTCGTGCCACATGCTCAGTTCCCCCGGACCCCACATGGCATGCGGCCCGCCATGAATGTCCAGCACCCACGGATACTTCCGGCCGGGCTCGGCGGCGATAGGGTCCATCACCCAGGTCTGCACCTTCAAGCCGCCGGGGCGCGTGATCCAGCGCTCCTTCGGCAACGAAAGCTGCTTCGCGTTCACCCATTCGTTCAAGGCCGTAAGTTTACGCGTGGAGCCGTCCTTGTCGCGCAGGTAGAGTTCGTTGGGATTCTCCACCGCCGTGACGGCATAGACCACCCGCCCGCCGCCCTCTCCAAACGCGGTAACGCCCCGCGGCGACGGCACAACGTCCTGCAAAGCATTGCCGGCGAAGCGCTGCAGCGGGAAGCCGCCGTGCCAGGCCGAGGTGAACAGCACCGATCCGTCCGTGGCGATCGCGGCCTCGTTCACTGACCCGGCCCACTCCACCAGCGGCGCGAGGCGTTGCGTCTCCACTTCCAACTGCACCAGCCGTGTCTGGCGGTACGTGGGCTCATCGGTGGCAGTGGCTTTCAGGATCAGCTTCCGTCCGTCGGCGGTGAACTGAGGGTCCGTATAGCTTTCATCCTCTTTGTTCGCGACGGCGCGCGGGTTGCCCCCTTCGGCATCCATCACATAGACCGCGGTGCGGCGGCTCCGGTCCGGGTGTTCCTTGGCGGAAGCCGTCCCGGCGCAGGCGATCCGGCTCTCCTCCGGCGCCCAGGCACAGGGGCCGGCCAGCTGCGCCACGAAGCGCGGAGCCCTGCTGCCATCCACCGCGACATTGAACCAGCGCGCCCGCCGCATCTCTTTGCTCAGTCCGGTCTCATTCTGGAAGGCGAGCCGCGTAATGACCGACGGGTTGTCCTCCGCCGCGTTCTTCTCCAGCCAGTTGCGGATGGCGCGCCGGTCGCCGTCCGGGCGGGCCTCGATGGTTTCGCTGCTGCCTGGCTTGGCGCGGTCGAAGTCGAACCAGTCCCGTGCCGGGCGGTCCTGCGAAAAGGCCGGCTTTTCGTCCAACTTCGACAGCGGTACCTGGCTAACTACCAGCAACTCCTTGCCGTCGGGCTTCCAAAGGGGCGACGCCGCGCCGAACTCGAGCGAGGTGAGCGGCCGCGCCTCCCCGCCGTCAATCGGCAGCAGCCAGATCTGGCTTCGTTTGGTTTCCTCGTCCGGCCGTTCGAACGCCAGCCACTTGCCGTCGGGGCTTAGCGCCAGGCCGCGGTCCGCGCGCCGCCCATAGGTGAGTTGCCGGGGCGCCGCCTGCGGGCTGGCCAGATCGATCCGGTAGAGGTGCGTTTCGTAGTGGTACCGCGGGTCGTCTTTCTTTCCGCCCGTCTTAATCGACTGGACGCCATAGACCGCGAAGCTGCCGTCGCGCGCCACCTGCACCTCGGTGACACGCCGGATTTTCAGTAAATCGGTTGCTGTAATCGGAGTTTTTGCTCCGTTTGCGCCCCACGCCACTACCGCACAAAGCAGGAAACCCAGAAGTCGCATAGCTCCTGCCATTGTAGCCAGCGGACCGGGTCTGGGGATCCCGGCTTGCACCTCACCTTGCTTTAAGGCGATCATACGGGTGGATATGAACCGGGTACAGTCTGTTTTCGCCCGAGTCGTCCTGTCGGCTACTCTGGTGCTTCCGTCGTGGGGCCAGGAGCCGATTCGCGGCCCGATGTTGGGCTGGGTGTGGGACGGTCAAAAAGAGTCCATCCGGCCGATTCTCGGCATTGTGGGGTCGTCGGTTCTCGGCAAGCCCCTAACTCTCGATTTCCCCGTGAAGTTCGCCGCCATTGCCGGCCGCCAGGAGTTTGCCCTGGTGCTGGCGCGTGAGGAACGGCAGCCGGTGCTGCTCGACCTGCGCGGCGCGGATCCGGTGGTCCGTAATCTGGAAGCACCCGCCGGAGCCAAGCGGCTGGTGCTGAGCCCGCGCGCTACGGCGGCGGTGCTGTACTTCGAAGACCCGCATCGGCTGGTGGTGCTGGCCAACCTGGGCACCGAACCCGCCGTCGCCCGTGAACTGGATCTCAGTGTGGAAGGGGCGCCTGCCGGTATCGCCGTTACCGACGACGCCGCACTCGTGGTAGCCGCCTACCCCGACGCCCGCGAAGCCCGCGTATTCGACGCCGGCGGCAACCGCTGGAAGGCCCCCAAGGAAGCCAAAATCACCGACGCCGCCTTTCTCGAAAACAGCCGCGACTTGCTGCTGGCGGCCGAGGACGGTGTTTTCCTGATCCGCGACCTGGCGGACAACGCCACCGTGCAGCAATTGTCCACCATCGCCGCCTCCGGCGCGGTGGCTTCCATTGATGGCCAGAACATGGTTCTCATCGACAGCGAGAACCAGAGTGTCGTCGCGCTCAACCTCACCTCCGGCGATTCCCGCAGCGTGCAGTGCCCGTGCGACCCCAAAAAACTCGTTCGCATGAGCCGCGGCGCTCTTTTTCGCCTGAATGAGTACGACCGCAGCGCGCTGTGGTTGGTTGAAATCAATGAGGGCGGTCTCCGCACGTTGTTTGTGCCACCCGACCCAAGCGATCCCGTGGAGGAGTAACGTTTGCCGCTTTCGCCCCGCCTGTTCCGCGCTCTACTTGTGCCTTTTCTGGCCGGAGCCGCTCTTGCCCAGACTGGTCCGCAGATCAACACGCTGAGCAGCACCCCTGCGCCGGTTTACGCCGGCCAGCCGTTCACGCTGAATATCACGGGTGCGCAGTTCTGCCCACTTTCCACGGTGCGGTTCGATGGCAACACGGTGCAAAGTGCCTGGGTCAATGCCGGCCTGATCACCGCCAGTATCCCGGGTTCCGCGACCCTCGGACTGGGCGGGACGAGCGTGCCGGTACAGGTGTTTAGCGCCGACACCCCATCCTGCGCCCTACCCGGATCGGGCTCGAACATCGTCAACTGGGCGATTCTGTCGCCCCCGCCAGTCAACCTATCGCCCGCCACCCTGCCTAACAGCTCCATGTTTGCGACTTACAACGCCACGGTGGTGGCCTCTGGCGGCGTCGGGGCCCCCTATAACTACGAAGTGGTGGTCGGCGCGCTGCCTCCCGGCCTTGGCCTCGGCTCGGCCAACGGTGTGGTTTCCGGAACGCCCAACACCTCCGGAACCTACAATTTCACGGTCGGAGCCACCGATTCGGTCGGCACCTTAGGAACCCGCGGCTACTCCATTCTAATTACCGCGCCCCTTTCGATTCCAAGCGCATCGACGCCGAACGGCGTGGTGAACACGCCCTACTCTTACAACGTCGCCGCCCAGGGCGGCATTCCCCCGTATACCTTCTCGCTTGGCTCCACCTCCGGCCCCCTGCCTCCGGGACTCAGCCTCGCTCCCTCCGGCCTGATCTCCGGAACCCCAACAACCACCGGCTTTTACTCGTTCAACGTCCGGGTGCAGGACTCCAACGGGAGTTCGGCCACCGGCTTCTTCGAAATCAACGTAGTTCCCGCGCTCACCTTTACGACCACGTCGCTGCCCGCCGGAACCTACCAGGTCCCCTATTCGCAAACCGTCGGCGTAACGGGAGCGCCGGGACCCTATACGTTCTCCGTTCTCAACGGATCGCTGCCACCTGGGCTCACGTTGACGCCCAGCACCGGAACCATCAGCGGCACGCCTACCACCCAGGGCGTCTTTGACTTCACACTTCTGGTCATTGGTTCCGGCGGCAGCTCCGGCACCCGTGCCTTCTCTATCGTGATCAATGGGCCGCTCACCTTCGTCACCACCTCGCCATTGCCCAGCGGCGCGGTCGGCAGCCCCTATTCCCTCCAGTTGCAGGCCACCGGAGCCCCGCCGGCGAACGCCATCGTGTACAACTTCTCCGTGGCCCCCGGCTCCACGCTGCCGCCAGGCCTTACCCTGCCCACCGGCGGTTTGCTAAGCGGCAATCCCACAACCCCCGGCGTCTATAATTTCGTCCTCCGCGTGCAGGATATCCTCGGCAATACCGCCACGCGCGCCTTCTCCCTGACCATAACCGGCGGGGGGGTCCTCATTACCACCACCAGCCTGCCCAGCGGCACCGCCGGCACACCCTACTCGCAGCCCGTCACCGTGACCGGCGGACTCGCCCCGTACTTCTTTGCGATTACCGGAGGAAACCTGCCACCGGGGCTCAGTCTGAGTTCCGGCGGCGTCATCCTCGGCACTCCCACCACAGGCGGCAATTACCCATTCGCGGTGCGCGTCATCGACCAGACCGGCGCCGGCGACAGCCGTTCCTTGTCCATCGCCATCAACCAGAATTTGAGCATCCTGACCAACTCCTTCTCCCCTGGGGTGGAGGGTGCCAACTACGCCGAATCCGTGATCGCCCAGGGCGGATTCCCGCCCTATCGCTTCTCGCTGGTTGGCGATCCGCCGCCCGGGATGACCATGCTGCTGAATGGGTTCTTCTCCGGCACCCCCTCGCGGGCCGGATCCTACACCGTCCGTGTGCGTGTGGATGACTCCGGGGAGGGGTCCGCGACCAAGGACATCCCGTTCACGGTGAATGCCGGTGTTCGCATCGCCACCACGGCCCTGCCGAATGCAACCGTGGGGAACGACTATTCCCAGACGCTGACCGCCACCGGCGGCGAGACACCCTACATCTGGAGTGCACTGGGAGCCCTGCCCACGGGCCTTTCCCTGGCCACTAACGGTGTGTTGAGCGGACGGCCGCTGAGCGCTGTCACGCAGTCCATCACGGTGCAGGTTCGGGATTCCCGCGGTGCCACCGATACCCGCTCCTTGCCGCTGACCATCGCGCCGGCGTCCTCCACGCCCCAGATCACCACCACGGCCTTGCCCCCGGGGACGGTGGGCAGCGCCTACTCCCAGACGCTGAACGCCACTGGCGGCCAGACCCCCTACACGTGGTCGCTGACCGGCAATCCACCGCCCGGTCTCAGCCTGAACGCTACCACCGGCGCCCTCACCGGCACGCCCACCCAAGCGGGCACCTTCAGCCTTCCCGTGCAGGTCCGCGACGCGGCCAACGCCACCGCGAATGCCACGCTGTCGCTCCTCATCAACCCCACCGCCGCCCTGCAGATCACCACCGCGACGCTCCCTATTGCTACGCAGAACGCGCCCTACTCGCAGCAGTTGGCGGCCAGCGGCGGCCAGACGCCGTACACCTGGAGCCTCGTCGAAGGCTCGGTTTCGGGCCTGACGCTCAACGCCCTGGGCCTGCTGGCCGGGACACCCACGCAAACCGGTACATTCACCCTGCGGGTGCAGGTGCGCGACACGGCTGGCACCACCGCCAGCCGCACCTTTATGCTGCAGGTGCAGTCGGTTCTCCAGATCACAACGACAACGCTGCCCGGAGCCACGTTAAACACCCCGTATCAGACCAGCTTGGCGGCCGCCGGCGGCACGCAGCCGTACTCCTGGTCCACTAGCAGCGCGCTGCCTCCCGGCGTGACCCTCTCCCCCGAGGGTGTGCTGAGCGGCACTCCCACCCAGGCCGGATCCTTCCCGCTGAGCATTACGGTGCGCGACGCCCTGCAAGCGAGTTCCTCGGCCACCCTCTCCCTTACTGTTGGCGCGAATCTGCAGATCCTCACTACCGCCATTCCCGCCGCCGTGCCCGGCAATTCCTATTCAACCGGATTCACCGCCGCCGGCGGCGTTCTGCCATACCAGTGGTCCGCCCCCAATGGGCTCCCCCCCGGCCTGCAACTCGATCCGGTCTCCGGCGCCCTCTCCGGCGTGCTGCCGTTGACGGCGGCTAACTACACCTTCGTCGTCCAGGTCCGTGACGCGGCGAACCAGGTCGCCTCGCGGTCTTACACTCTGCTAACCGGCAGCCTGCTCACGATTATCAACACCTCCCTCCGGCAGGGCATCACCGGCACACTCTACCAGGAGACTCTGATCGCCACCGGTGGCATCGGCCCCTACACCTGGTCCAGCTTTGGCACCCTGCCTCCCGGACTGATCCTCAATCCCACCACCGGATTCCTTACCGGCACTCCTCTCACGCCCGGCGTCTACAACGTCAACCTCCGCGTCACCGATGCGGCGGGGCAGTTTGTGGACCGCTTCCTGCTGTTGGAGATCGTCACCAACCTGAGGATCACTTCTATACTCCCGGAGGGCCTGGCCGGTACGCCCTATTCGCAACTGCTGGCCGCTACAGGTGGCACGCCGCCCTATACCTGGTCGCTGAACGGGTCGATTCCCGGCTTGACGCTGGACCCGGCCACGGGCCTGCTGGCGGGCACCCCGACCCAGGCGGGCTCCTACCCGGTCACCATCGGCGTTACCGACTCTTTGGCTGTTACGGCGCCGCAAGCCTATACGGTGGTCATCGCCGTCCCGCTCACCATCGCCCCCGAGACCCTGTCCGCGGCCGCCGTGGGTACCGTCTTCAACCAGACCTTCACCGCCACCGGCGGCGCCGCACCGTACTTCTTCCAGTTGGCCGCGGGCAACGTTCCCGGCCTGATTCTCAACGGGATCGCCGGCGCGCTGCGGGGCACCCCCACACAGGCCGGCTCCTACCCCATCACCATTCGCGTCACCGACGGCCAGAACCGCCAGGCGAATCGCAACTACACCCTGGTCGTGTCGGCCAACCTGCGTATCCTCACCACCAGCCTTTCCCCGGCCGTGCAGCGCGGGCCGTACACCGCCGCTTTCGATGCCGCCGGTGGAACGCCGCCCTACAGTTGGCAGATCACGTCCGGCAACCTGCCCTCCGGGCTCACCTTATCCCCGGCGGGCCAGTTGACCGGCACTCCCGCCGACGCCGGCAACTTCCCGCTGGTGGTTGAGGTCCGCGACGCCAACGGCATCGCTGCCACGGCGAACCTCACCCTGGCGGTACAGCCGGGCCTCACCATCCAAACCACCGGCGCTCTTCCCAATGGAACCCTCGGGACGCCGTACACCTTCCAGATGACCGCCACCGGCGGTACCGTCCCGCTGACCTGGCGCGTGGCCGCCGGTAGCCTCCCTGCCGGCCTGGCCATCGATGGCAACGGACGTATCGCCGGCACCCCAACTACCGCCGGAGACTCCAGCGCCACCATCGAGGTGACCGACGTTAATGGGCTCACCGCCTCGGCGGTCATCACGCTGCGCGTGGCGCCCGCTCTGCTGCGCATCACCAGCGCTGCGCAGATTCCCGCGGTGATTGCCGGTACGAATTTCCAGTTCGCGCCTTCCGCCGCCGGCGGCACCCCGCCCTACACCTGGAGCCTCGGCGGCGCTCCCGCCGGTCTGTCGATTAACGCTTCCACCGGCGTCATCTCCGGACGCCTCGAGACCCCCGGCAGCTTCGCCTTCCAACTGCAACTCGCCGATGCGGCTGGCGTCTCCACCGAACAGCAACTCTCCATCCAGGCCAACCTGCCCCCCGCGCCGCCGTTGACCATTACCAACGTCCCTGCGACCGTCCAGGCCGGACAGCAGGTTATCCCCGGAATCACCCTCGGCAACCCGTTCCCGGTAGCCCTCGGCGGCGAGTTGGTACTCACCTTCGCGCCCGACGGCACCATTGACGACCCGGCCATCCAGTTCGCCGGCGGCGGCCGCCGCGCTACCTTCACCATTCCGGCCGGAAGCCTGCAGCCGGTGCTGACAGCTTCCCAGGTGGGTATCCAGGTGGGTACGGTGGCGGGCGCCATCACCATCACGGCATCGCTCACTGCTGGCGGGACCAACGTCACCCCCAGCCCGGCGCCCAGCCAGATCATCCGCATCCCGCGCGCTGCTCCAGTGATCAGCAGCCTGCGGCTGAACCGCACCGCGAACGGCTTCGAACTCCTGATTGTCGGATTCGCCACCTCGCGCGAAGTCACCGGAGCCACGGTGCGCCTGCAGACCAGCGGCACCGTGCAGGGTACCGAATTCACGATCAATCTGACGCAGCCGATGCAAGCCTGGTACCAGAGCGCCGCGTCCCAGCCGCATGGCAGCGCCTTCGCCTTGACCTTACCGTTCAATATCCAGGGCGGTACCGGCGGCGGAGCCGTCACGTCGGTGTCGGTGACCCTGACCAACGCGGTGGGCACTTCGGCGGCGGCAACGGCGAATTTCTAATATCAGACCCTGCACCCGCTGGAACCCAATCAATGCTCGGTTCCAGGACGGCGCGGAAAGCGCGGCTTGCGTCGACCACGGGCATCCCCCCTCATAATCGGCGTTCACAAGCCTTGTTTCTAATAGAATCAATACGTTACAAGGACTCCCCCGAGCCCCCCATGCTATGGTCGTCCCGTATGCCTGACCAAACCGAACGCAATCGCGAGAATTCGCAGCACTCCACCGGCCCGAAAACGCCGGAAGGCAAAGCCACCTCCTCCCAGAACGCCAGAAAGCACGGCTTCACCGCCCGCAGCGCCTGGTCCCCGGCTCACTTCACCGAAGACCAGATCCAGTTCTTCCGCGACTACTACAGCCGTCTCAAACCAGACGGCCCAGTCGAAGCCACCGTCTTCGACCAGATCATCCACGCCGCCTGGAATCTGCGTATGATCGCCGTCCAACTCGACAAACTCGCCGCCGAGTTCAACTGCGAAGAGGTCCCGGAGCTGCTAAACCTCCCCGATCTTC
>CAYLPH010000094.1:0-26731 GCA_964385495.1 uncultured Candidatus Solibacter sp. | reverse complement strand
CAAGGCCCGCCAGCAGCCCAGCCGGGCCGCCTGACGACGCCAAAAACGCAACCCTCACCCCGCCGCCGATTAATCCGCCGCCAGACCCAAGCCCGAAGTGTGCCTTGCGCTAAACTAAACCCTGTCTGTCCCAATCTGTGTCCCACATTGTGTCCAATGGCCACAAACCCACCCGTCCCACCCACCCAAACTGCAACAAACACCAAAGAAATCAATTTGGTCCGCAGATTGCTCCATCGGAGAGTAGCCATGCGGCTTTTGGTGTTATGGATCGCCGGGACCGCTCTGCTCAGCGCCGCAACGCTCGAGCAGCTTAGCCTCGACTCCATCATCCAGAAGTCCACCGGGATCGTCGGCGGAACCGTGACCGATGTGTCCGCGGAACTGCGCGGCCCGGTCGTCTACACCCGCTATCGCGTCCGCGTCTCGGAGCGGTATAAAGGTGCCGCCGGCGCCCACATGGATGTGTTTGTGCCCGGTGGCCGTTACGGTACCCTGACGCAGACCTTTCCGGGCTCTCCGGTGCTGGCCAAAGGGCAGGAATATCTCCTCTTCCTGTGGGCCGGCAAAAGCGGGATGAGTCAGGTCATCGGGTTGAGTCAGGGCTTGTTCGACATCAAACGGGAGATTTCAGGTGAGGTCCTGGTGGTGCGCCAGGCCGCCGAAGCTACCGTTGTGGATTCGTCCGGAAAACTAGTGGAGGACACGCCGGTGAGCTTGCGTTTGCGCGAAATGGTCGATCGCATCCAACGCTCGCTCGCCGGCGGTAGCCAAAAGGCAAAATGAGCCTTCACAGTGCATTGTCGGGAAGTGGAAAGACGGCACAGTTAGTAAAGCCAGTCTTAATTTTACTGTGCGCTGGGGTGCTGTTTGGCCCCAGCGCCTCTGCTTATACCCACTTCCTGCGCTACCTAACGGCCCGCGCCCCCTTCACCGCCATCCCCCAAAAGTACGATCTGAACGCGCTGCCAAACCGCACTCTTTCCTACTACGTGTCCGATCAGGGTCCCACCCAACTCGCGCCGAATGATTCGCTTACCGGCGTCATCAGCCAGATTCGCGCGGCCGCCAAGGTATGGAACGACGTCGAGTCCTCGGAACTCCGTCTCACCTTTGGCGGCATGACCACGGCATCGGTCCCCTCCTCCGGTGCCGCCATCGACATCGTCTTCACCGACGACATTCCCCCAGGACTCATCGCCCAGACCGGCTTCTCGCAGTTGGGCGACCCCGCCGGCGGCACCTTCGTCCCCATCGTTCGCTCCACAGTCATGATGAACCGCAACATGACCGAGCGGCCCAGCTTCTCCGAAGGCTTCTTCCTCACCGCCGTCCACGAATTAGGGCACGCCATCGGCCTCCAGCACTCGCTGGTCTCCAGCGTCATGGCCACCGAGCCCACCCGCGGCACCAGTAAAGCCAAACCCCTGGGAGCCGATGATATCGCCGGAGTTAGCCTGCTCTACCCCACCCGCTCCTTCGCTGCCGCCACTGGCGCCATCAGCGGGCGCGTGGCCCTAGGCAGCGACGGTGTCGCGCTCGCTTCCGTCGTCGCCATTCCGGCTTCCGGTCCCGCAGTCAGCGCGCTCACCCACCCCGACGGCACCTTCCGTATCGAGGGCATCCCGCCCGGGTCCTACTATCTCTATGCACATCCGCTGCCTCCCGCGCAGCGCGGCGAGTCGCGTCCGGCCAACATTGAGCCGCCCCTCGGCGCCGATGGCCGTTCCCTCGCCCCCGGTCCCACCTTCGACACTGTCTTCTTCCCCGGCGGCCGCGAGCCTTCGTTCCTCTTTAATGTGACCGCCGGTGGCTCCATCGAAAACGTGACGCTCAACGTCCAACGCCGTGCCGCCTCGGGCATCAACACGGTCCAAACCTACAACTTCGTAAATCAGGTTACTGTCAAGCCGCCTACTGTCAACCGCAACACTGGCCGCGGAACGCTGGTCGCCGCCGGTTCTGGCCTTACCACCGCCGCTGGCGCTCCGGTCAACGGGCTCAACGCCGCCGTGCTGGCCAATCCCGCGATGGTCGTTCCCGGCAGTCTGCGGCCCTACTTCGCCCAACCCTACCTGCAACTGGACCTCAACCTCTCGCCAACCCTCGCCGAAGGCCCGATGCACCTGCTGTTCACCACTGGCAGCGACCTCTATATCCTGCCGTCGGCCTTCTCCGTCGCCTCTAAGCCCGCCCCGGCCATCACCTCCGTCATTAATGCGACCGACGGCAGCGCGCGCGTCATCCAGGTAACCGGCGCCAACTTCGATCGCGACACCCAGATCCTGTTCGACGGGCAACCTGCCGCCATCCGCGCCTTCGAGGAGGCTGCCGGACGCATCACCGTCACGCCCCCGCCCGCTCCTGCTGGGCACCGCGCCGCCATCGTCGCTCTAAATGCGGACGGGCAAAGCTCGCTGTACAGCCAGGGCTCCGCCCCCAGCACCTACACCTACGACAGCGGCGAAGCGGCAGCCTTTACCGTATCCCCCGCCGCACTCCCGGCCGGTGTGGAAACCGTCGTCGAGGTTACAGGCAACAACCTCAACCTCATTGACGGCTTGGCCCGCCTCGGCTTCGGCTCCGGCGATATCCAGGTTCGCCGCGTTTGGGTAACCGGTCCAAACCGCCTCGTCGCCAGCGTGCTTACCGGAATCCAGGCCGCGGGCACCTGGAACGCCACCGTTGCCAATGGCCTGCTCTGGGCAACGCAGCCCGGCGCCCTCACTATCCAGTCGCGTGCCGCAGCCGCCACGGCCTCGACTTCGCTATCCCTATCCGCGAACGTACTGAACCTGCTCACCGGGCAACCCTCCCTTACCGCGGGCAGTCCGGCGGTCGGCTTCGTTACCGGCGCTCCCGCCGGCGCCACCGCCTCACAGGTCACTCTCACCGTGAACGACCAGCCGGTCCAGGTCACCAACTTCGTCAACGGCCAGGTCAGCTTCATCCTTCCAATAGCGCTGCAGCCCGGCCCGGCCATCCTCCGCCTGCGCATCGGCGCCGAAACAGCGCTGCCCGTGGTAGTGGGCATCGATCCGCCGCCGTCCGTCGTCATCTCCCTGTCCAGCGGCGGAAACCCCGTCGATGCCGCCCGCCCCGTTCGCCCCGGCGACGTCGTCACAGCCACCGTCTTCGGTCTGGTACCCGATTCGTACACCGGCGCCATCTCTCCGAAGCACATCGTCGTGAATGTCGCTGGCGTCGATCACCACGCCCAAACCGTCGCCTCCAACCAGGGCCGTTTCGATGTCACCTTCACCGTCGGCAACGTCCCCTCGGGCACCCAGCCTCTGGTCATCTCCCAGGATGGCCGCCCCTCCGCTCCCGCTGCCCTCAACGTCCGCTAAAGCCGCGGCTTACTCACGTAACGATTCCCGGCAATAGCAAACCGCAGCGGCCAATCGCTCGCCTTCGTAATCCCCACCCGCGGTCCCACCGCAATGCGAAATGGCTCGCCCTCCGGCGCCGCATGCACCGTCAGCGGACCCGCCGTCACATCCGAGCCGTTCAACGCCCGGCTAATCCCCATCGCAATCGTCAGCTTCCCCGGCCCATTCGCCAGATCCTCCTCCTTCCGGATATCCCCCCGCCGCGCCCGCATCTCCTCAATCCCCGCCACCGGCTCCAACGCCCGAATCAGCACGCACCCCGGCGACCCATCCGGCTCCGCTACCAGGTTCAGACACTCGTACATCCCATAGATGAAGTACACATACGCATGCCCCGGCGGGCCGAACAGCACCCGCGTCCGCGCCGTCAACCCCGCCGCCGCATGCGCCGCCGCGTCCTGCATCCCCAGATACGCCTCCGTCTCCACAATGCGCCCCGCCGCCGGCCCATGCACCAGAATCGTCCCCAGCAGCGCACGCGCCACCGCTTCCGCGGAACGTTCATAGAAACCGCGCGACAAGACTTCACCAAAGCGGGCGTGCGTCATAAGGTACGCTATGAGATTAGCGTCATGCGGCTGTTTGTTGGAATCGACATCCCCGAACACATCACCACAAACCTTGGGGCTCTCCTCACCGAACTGCGCCCGGCGGCCAATCTCCGCTGGAGCCCGCCATCCAACTTCCACATCACCACCAAGTTCATCGGCGAGTGGCCGGACGAACGCCTTGATGAGATGAAAGCGGCTCTGGCGGCCGTCTCCGCGCCTGCCTTCCCCATCGCCGTTCGCGGTCTCGGCTGGTTCCCCAATCCGCATCACCCGCGCATCTTCTGGGCAGCGATCCACGCCGGCCCCGAACTGCCCGCCCTCGCCGCCGCCACCGAAGACGCCGTCGCCGCGCTCGGCATCGAGAAGGAGAAGCGCGCCTATTCCCCGCATCTCACGCTCGCCCGCATCGACGAGCCGGTGGACCTGGCCGAACTGCGCCGCCGCATCGCCGGCCGCCCCGGCAGCGACGAGTTCGGCGACTTCCAGGCCGCCTCCTTCCACCTCTACGTCAGCCGCCCCGGCCCGCGCGGAACCGTATACGCCAAATTGGCTACCTACGCGCTACAAGCTCAAGTAAGATAACCACATCCCATGCTCTTTGGACTGCTTGCGGTACTCCTCGCCTACCTCATCGGGGGCATTCCGTTCGGCTACCTGGTAGTGAAACTGCGCACCGGCGGCGACGTGCGCGGCATGGGAAGCGGCAACATCGGAGCCACCAACGTCTGGCGTACCACCGGCCGTCTGCTGGGGCTGGCCACCCTCCTGCTGGATGTCGCCAAGGGCTACTTCGCCGTCTGGCTGGCCGCGCGCCTTGCTAACGGCGACCTCGGCTGGATGTGCGCCGCCGCCGCGGCGGTGGTTCTCGGCCACGCCTTCCCCATCTTCCTCAAGTTCCACGGCGGCAAAGCCGTCGCCAGCTTCGTCGGGGTTGCCCTCTACCTCACCCCGCTGCCGCTGCTTGCGGTGTGCATCCTGTTCGTTGTCACCGTGGCCGTCACCCGCTATATCTCGCTCGGCTCCATCATCGGCGCGGGGCTCTACTGGCTGGCCGTCTACCTCATCCAGCACCCGCCCGTCGAAGTGATGGTGCTGGCCATCCTGGCGGGCGCCTTCATCATCTGGCGCCACAAGGGTAACATCGAGCGGCTTCGCGCCGGTACCGAGAACGTCTTCCACCTCAAGTCCAGGGGAGCCCGGGCGTGAGCCTGGCCATCATCGGCGGCGGCAGTTGGGGAACGGCGCTGGCGGTTGTACTCGCCCCGCGTTTTGACCAGGTGACGCTTTGGGTACACGAGCCGGAACTGTGCGCCCGTATGGCCGCATCCCGCCAGAACGATGTCTTCCTCCCCGGCGTGCCCCTGCCCGCCAACGTCCTCCCCGTCAACCACCTGGAGTCCGCCCCCGGCGGCGCCTCCATCGTCCTGATCGTTACCCCCAGCCATCACGTACGAGCGGTCGCGGGCCGCCTGGCCCCTCACCTCCACCCTGGCATGCTCTTCGTCAGCGCCGCCAAGGGGCTGGAACAGGGCACCCTCCTGCGGGTCTCCCAGGTGCTCGAAGACGTCATCGGCCCCCGGTTCCCACCCCGCATCGCCGTCCTCAGCGGACCCAGCTTCGCCCGCGAGGTGGCCGCCGGCGAACCGGCCGCCATCGCCGTCGCTTCCACCGATGAGGACGCCGCCGCCCGCGTCCAGGAGGCCTTTCGCGGACCCACCTTCCGCCCCTATCGCAACAACGACCCGGTGGGCGTGGAGATCGGCGCAGCCCTCAAGAACGTCATCGCCATCGCCGCCGGCGTCTGCCATGGCCTCGGCCTTGGCAGCAACGCCAAAGCCGCCCTCATCACTCGCGGACTGGCCGAAATCACCCGCCTCGCCGTCGCCATGGGCGGGAATCCCAGAACTTTGTCCGGATTGGCGGGTTTAGGGGATCTGGTGCTCACCTGCACGGGAGAACTCAGCCGCAACCGCCGCGTCGGCCTGGAACTGGCCGCCGGGAAGCCGTTGGCCGAGATCCTGAGTGGGATGAAGATGGTTGCCGAGGGCGTCCAGACCACCTCCGCCGCCCTCGAATTGGCCCACAGGTTTGGCGTGGATCTGCCGATAACGGAGCAGATGGAGGCGATCCTCAGCGGCCGCAAAACGCCCCAGGCGGCATTGCGCGACCTCATGGACCGGTCTCTTAAAGGTGAGTAAAGGGCGTGGCCGCCATGGCTTACAGATTTCCGCAACCTTCTCCAACAACCCGTGTTGAACAGGATGTGACGGCGGTAGCGGCGGCACTGGAGCGGGATGCGGAGTTGATGCTTCGCGTGCGCGACGGTTGTTCCACCAGCTTTTCCCTGCTGTTAGAGAAGTATCGCGGGCCGGTGATTCACTTTCTGTTCCGCATGGTACAGAATCAGGCGGTGGCCGAGGAACTGGCCCAGGAAGTCTTCCTGCGCGTCTACCGCTCGCGCGAAACTTACGAGCCGACCGCGAAGTTTACAACCTGGCTGTTCCGCATCGCCACTCACCTGGCGCTGAACTGGCATCGCGACGGCAAACACGAGAAACACCAGGAAAGCCTGGATGTCGAAACCGGCGACGGGATGACGCGCCAGATCCCCGATCGCCAGCCGGGTGCCGAGCAGCACCTGGTGCGGGAGGCGCGGTTCCGTGAAATCCGCCGGGCGATCGACTCGCTCCCGGACAAGCAGCGGGCCGCCGTGCTGATGCACAAGTACCAGGAAATGGACTACGGCCAGATCGCCGCGGCTCTCGAGTGTTCGGAATCGGCCGTGAAGTCGTTATTGTTCCGGGCGTATGAAACCTTGCGGGCGCGGCTGGCGCATCTGGCTTGAGAGAGGATATTGTGTCGGAAGCGAATCGCGGAAAGGAAAGGAGGCGCATGGCTATCGAGGATTGCCCCCTGCTGCACGGGCAGGACAACGCCGATCTTCTGCTCGATTACGCCAATCGCCGGCTGGAGCCGGAGTTGGCGGCGATCTTCGAGGAGCACGTGAACCTGTGTCCGGCCTGCCGGGAGTTCATTGCCGCCCAGCGCGAGGTCTGGTCCGCGCTCGACGCCTTCGAAGCCATGCCCATCTCTAACGATTTCGACAAGCGGCTTTGGGCGCGTATCGAGCAGGAAGAGGCCCGGCCCTGGTGGTCGAAGGCCTGGGCCTGGATGACCGCCGGCGGCACGGCGATGTGGCGTCCTTTGGCTCCCGTAGCCGCCGGTCTGGTTGTGGCGGTAGGCCTCTACTGGGCGCCGCCCGGCGGCAACGGTAACCCCTCCGGCGAGCCGGTGGCCAAGGCCGTCGAGCGCCTGGATGCCGAGCAGGTGGAAACAACGTTGGAAGATCTGGAGATGCTGCGCCAGTTGGGCGCGGTCGAGCCGGCGGCGAAGTCGATTTGAACGGTGTGTCTGTCATGAGGTGGTGGAGCAGAGTCGCGGGGATGGTGCTGTTGGCCGGGCTGATACTGCCGGAGGCCACCGCCCAGATCCGTGTCGTGCCCAAACGGAAAGCCCCGATCCGCCGCCAGCAGATGGTGGAGAAGTTCAGCGAGATGTCGCCGGAGGAACGCGAACGCGTCCTCCGCAATCTTCCCGAGCAGCGCCGCAAGCAGGTCCAGCAGAACCTCGAACGTTATAAGGAGCTTACTCCCGAACAGAAGGAACGGCTCTCGCGCCAGTTTGAGAACTTCCGCGACCTGCCGCCCGACAAGCAGCAGAAGGTACGCCGCCTGTTCCGGGAGATGAACGGCATGGCTCCGGACCGGCGGGTCGCGATCCGGCGCGAGGTGGCGCGCCTGCGCGAATCGAGCGGCGAGGAGCGCACCGGCCGCCTCGATAGTGAGACCTTCAAGCAGACGTACTCGCCCGAGGAGCAGCGCATCATCCGCGAACTGGCCGGCGTGTTGCCGTAACGGGAGAATTGAGTTGAAGAGATCCCATTTGAGATACTCTAGGAACTCGAATGCAAGTTCATCCGGCAGTTTTGTGGCGTGAGGCGCCTGTCTACGTTCTCGAAGACCACCGGGGAACGGCCAAGGTGCTGGGTAAGCATTTGGAGAAGGACGGCCATGCCGTTCGCCTCTTTGAAACGGTCAAGGATATCCGTAGGCACGCACCCAAACTGGAATCACGTAGCGTATTCGTGATCGACCTCAAGTTAGGACCGGGCTCAAACCGCGATGGGCTCGATGCGATTTCGTTTCTGGCGCACTTGAAGAAAGCGGCACGGAAGGAGTATCGGATCGTCGCCCTCACCAGCCATGATGAGTGCGGAAGCGAGGCGCGATTGCGCGGTGCGGACGATGTCCTGGTGAAGCGCGACAATAAAAGGGACGCCCAGTACCTCCAACTCCGCTTGACGGAGGCCGATCGAGACAACTCCGTCGCCTACCTTAACGAAAAACGCGCCGCACTTGCCGTGAGTGAATACCAGGAACTTGAAGAGAAGCTAAGCAGCAAGGGTTCGTCAATCAACTGGATTATAGAATCTATCGAGCGTGCCCTGAGCTGGCCTTCTCTTCCGCATTACGAGCGGCTGATCTTATCCGCAATCTATGGCCCGATTCGCTCCCTGGAACACGGTGGATCGATTCCAGGCTCCACGCGCAAACATCTTGTGGCCGGAGTGAGCCTTTTACGGAAACTCCCCGCTGTTTCCGCGGATCGTGAGGCGAAATTGGCGCCAAGTATCGACGCATGGTTATCGAGGCACCTTCGACTTTTCCCGGAGACAATCTCACCCTGGGGTTTCGAAGATGGCGACTTCTCAACGGAAACGATCGTCGGGGACCGTCCCTGAAAGGGCGGTTCCGGTGCCCGGCCCCGCCGTTTTGGATACCAGCGCCCAGATCCGGCGTGTGTTCGGCTCCATCCGCGCTAAGTCTTATATCGAGGCGACGGTCGCGGACCGTGTGCCTGCCACCACAACGCACATCAGGCGCGAGTTCACCGAGGTCGTTGGCGGCTGCTACCGGATAGTACACGCCGCATTGACCCGGCAACCGCCGGGCCAGTTTGAGATCTCCGAACTTTGGCGTAAGGCTATCGAAACCATACGGCAATCGCGGGTGCCGGGCGGTCCTAAGCACCTCTCGGAAGTTGCCGTGGCCGTGTCGCAGGCGTTTCACGGCCGTCAAGTGGAAGCCCGGACAGTGGCGAACTGGATGATGGGCCAGCATGACCTGGCGATGCGGTCTTTCTTCCTGGTGGGAAACGCCTCGATTGACCCAGCCCGCGTAGCCGACTGCACTTCCTGCTGCCATTGGGAGACTGGACCGGCTCCACGCTGCCGGGTGGAGCCAACGCCTGGCCGGTGCCGCCTGAAGATTTGCTCGCTCGATCAAAAGGACTACTTTGAGAAACTGTCGCCACCGTCGCGGGTTCGCGCGCGGAGGAAAGTGCCGGCATCGCGGACGCGCTTAAAAGTTTGCAAAAGTCGGCTGGCGTTAACCTGGCCATCATCTGCCGCAGGCCGAATCAGTTTGGCGACGTGCTGATTTTTCATGAGGTCCCATCCGGCGCGCTTTTAGTCACCTTCGACCGGCTTTTGGGCGCGCTGCTGGCGGCGCATCCGAAGGACCTTCGGATTGCCCTCCTGACCGAACCACTGTATCCCCCCGGCTCTCCCATTTGTAAGTTTCGCGGGCCACGCCAGAAAAGGTGGCATGATTGTAAATTGCTGGCCTCCAATTCGGTCGAGGAGGAAATGCGGATCCGACCTGCTCCGCGTCTACTTTCCGCTCCGGCGAACGTGGAATCTTTAGCAGGAGGCCCGGCCCAGCCACGCGCCGGAATGCCATAGAGTAGAGAGGAACATGCAAACCTCACGCCGCGGCTGGCTGGCCGCCTGTCTGGCCACTCCCCTGCTCGCCCAGCAGAAGAAGCAGAACGCCAACCCCTACCCGCCGGTCCTCGACGGCACCGTGCAGCGCACCTACAAGACCATCGGTGGCGTTGCCATGAAGCTCTGGATCTTCCAGCCGCCCAACCACCAGCCCTCCGAAAAACGTCCGGCGATCGTGTTCTTCTTCGGCGGCGGCTGGACCAATGGCAGTCCCAAGCAGTTCGAACACCAATGCAAGTACCTCGCCTCGCGCGGCATGGTGGCGATCACGGCGGACTACCGCGTGGCTTCGCGCCACCAGGTGAAGGTTGTCGATTGCATCCGCGACGCCAAGTCGGCGATCCGCTATGTGCGCTCGCAGGCCGCCTCACTCGGCATCGATCCGGCCCGCATTGCGGCGGGAGGCGGATCCGCCGGCGGGCACCTGGCCGCTACGACGGGGGTGATCGAAGGCCTTGACGAGCCCGGCGAGAACCTCAAAGTCAGCTCCCGTGCCAACGCGCTGGTGCTGTTTAACCCCGCGCTGGTGCTGGCCGATGCCCCCGATGCCGGGGTCCAACGGGGCGAAGTCGCGCGCCTCGAGGAGCGCTTCGGCGCGAAGCCCGAGTCGGTGTCCCCGTACCATCATGTAAAGAAGGGCGCTCCGCCCACCATCATCTTCCATGGGAAGAGCGATACCACCGTGCCTTACGCCACCGCTGAGGCCTTCACCAGGAAGATGCAGTCGCTCGGCAACCGCTGTGAACTCGAAGGGTATGAGGGCCAGTCGCACGGCTTCTTCAACTACGGCCGGGGCGGCAATACCTACTACGAAAAGACCATGCAACGCACGGCCGTGTTCCTGGCCTCGCTAGGGTATCTCGATCGTCACAGCTCCAGTCCGAACCCGGCCGGCAAAGCAGCCTCCAACTGAACCGTCTCCCCCGTGATGGGATGCGGGAACCGCAAACTCTCCGCGTGCAGCCAATAGCCGCCATCGCCGGGTAGGCCGGGGAGATCCGCCAACGGACGCCCCCCAAGACCGTACAGCGGATCGCCCACCAGCGGGTGCCCGATCGACGCCAGATGGATCCGGATCTGATGCGGGCGGCCGGAACCGAGACTGACGGCGAAGGTCGTCGTGCCGGCACCGCGTGAGATCACGGTCGCCATCGACTGCGACGGCTTGCCGCCGGGGTCGGCGGCCCAGACGGATCCCAGGCGCGGGTGCGGGACCATGCCGATGGGGGTAACAATCTCGTAGCTGTCCTCCGTAGCCACGTTCCGCGCCAGCGCCCGGTAGATCTTCCGCACTTTGGGGGTATTCCAGTTGGCGAACAGCGCGGACGCCGCCTCCGCTGTCTTGGCGAAAAGGACGATGCCGCTGGTGGCTCGGCCCAGCCGGTGGACGGGATTGGCGCCCGGTGTCCGCTCTTGCACCAGGCGTAGCAGCGTGTTCTCCAGGAAGCCGCCGCCGGGCAGCGTCGGCAGCCCGCCAGGCTTGTTCACCGCCAGCAGGTGCGAGTCTTCGAAGAGCACTTCGCAATGCCGCGGGCAGGCGGGTTCCACCCAGGGTGGCCGGTTCCAGACCAGGATTTGCCCCGGCCGGAGCGGTTCGCTTCCATCGGCGGTGACGCCGTCCAGGGTGACTTCTCCATCGTCCAGGTTCTGCTGCCAAGCCGGAGGCGTGGAGTGAGGATAAAGGGATGCCAGGTGCTCGATCAGGGTTTGACCCCGGTGTTGGCTCCCGATGATCGTCCTGAAGGCATAGCCCCGGTTGCGCATCTCCTTACAGTGTAAGGTTCACAGGTGCCCGTATACCGGGAATTGCGGGTTGCCAAAGCTCCTGCCATCTGCCACACTCTTAGGGTTCATGGCTGCCTTTGGCCTGGCCTTCCGCATGCGGTCTGTTGTGGCGCTGCTGACGCCCTTGTTGTTGTGCGCGCAGGGCGCTCCGGAAACGAAACCGCTCGAGTCGTTGCGCTACAGCATCGAATGGCGTCTGGTGCGCGCGGGCACCGCCACGCTCAGCCGCGGCGTGACCGGGCGCGGTGGGCAAAGCGAATTGAAGCTGGAGTCGGCGGGTCTGGTCAATACGCTGTACCGTGTCAACGACTACTACAAGGTTCTCTACGACGCGGGCTTCTGCGCTTCGGGCACCTACATGAAAGCCGAGGAAGGCTCCCGCCGGCGGGAGACGCACGTCACCTTCGACACAAACACGAAGAAGTCGAATTACACCGAGCAGGATCTGTTGAAGAACACGACGGTGCTGACGCGCCAGTTGGACATCCCGGCCTGCGTACACGACGTCGTCGCCGCGCTAGGCAAGCTGCGCAGCCTGCGCGTGCCGCTGGGGCAAACCGTGCAGTTGCCGATCAGCGACGGCAAGAAGCTGATCACGGCGCGCATCGAAGCGCAGGAGAAGGAACGCGTTACAACCGCGGCGGGCACCTTCCAGGCGATTCGCTACGAGGCCAACCTCTTCAACGGCGAGTTGTACGCCCGCAAGGGCCGCCTGTTCCTGTGGATCACCGACGACGATCGCCGCATTCCCGTTCAGATCCGCGCCAAGCTGAACTTTCCGGTGGGCACCATCACCCTCGGTCTGGAAAAGATCGGGCCCAGCTAGAGCTAGAACTTGCCGGTGCGGATCTGCTGGATTTCGGCTTGCGTCAGCGGGCGCTTGAAGATGGCGACGTCATCCATCAGTCCGACATAGGCGACGCCCAGCCGGATGGCTCCGTTGGCGATATTCCAATCGAAGATCTCGCGGATATCGCTGGCCGTACCCTGCGGGCGGGCATCCAGGTAGAGCGTCGCGGTCCCCTTGCCCGATCCCAAGCCGGAGAACGTAATGGCCACATGCGTCCACTTGCCGCGGGCGAATTGCGGCTGCTTCACCACCACCAGGCGGTTGAGGAAGGCCGGGTTCTTGTCCGCGTCAATGTTCTGGGGATTCCACGCCTTGAGGCCGCCAAACACGCCGAGCCGGAAGTGGCGCGGCTTGTCATCCTTGGTGAAATCCACCCAGATGGCCGAATCGTTGTAGGCCTTGTCGGTGACTTGGATGGGATCGCAATAGCCGGGTTCCAGGTCCTGGTCCGGGTCCAGGTTGAGCCAGAAGCTGATGGTGCCGGACCAGTTCTTGGGGTCGAAGACGACGTTCTTATCGGCCTTGTAGAACAGGGCGCGGGTGTTCTTCTTGCGGAAGCGGAGGGCATCGCCTTTGCGGCCCTGGCCGGCGGCGCGCTCGATGTCGGGGGTGCCGAGGCCCGGGGTGGCGCTGGCCTGGTCCTTATAGTTGGCGGCGCCATAGATTTTCTTGTCGCCGAGGGCGACGTCGGCGTCGAGGGCCGGGTTGTCGAAGGAGGCGCGGAAGGTGAGGTCGCTTTTCAGGTCGGCGGCAAAGCAGGAAGAAAGGGCAAGGGCGAAGGGCAGCAGGCGCATACCCCATAGGATAGACCGGGACAATCCAAAAAAGTTGAGCTATTTTCTAAAGCTGGACGCTCCAGCGCCGAAGAGGTACTTAACACGGTTGGCGCGAGTTAAGAGCTCGCTAACTGACCTCCGAGAGAAGAGAGACAAACAAGAGAGAAACAGGGCCGGGATGAGAGTTCCGGCTCTGTCGCTTTTACTCCGGCGCGTACTCCATCGCCACCGCCGTGATATCGTCCCCCTGCGGCGTGTCTTCCGTGAACGTCTCCACCGTCTGGATCAACGTCTGGATGGTCTGCTCACACCCCATCCCCGCGGTCTCCTGCAGCACCTGCCGGATCCGCCGCACCTCGAAATATTGCCCGCCGGCATCCTGCGCTTCCGACACGCCATCGGTATAAACCACGATCCTATCCCCTGGCGACAACTGCCACTCCTCCACCGCGTACTCGGCTTCGGCCAGCAGTCCCAATGGCATACTGGTCGCCTTCAACTCCAGAATCTCGCCTGTCTTGCGTAGTAGCAGCGGCGGACAATGGCCCGCGTTACTCCAGCGCAGGCGGCCATCGCGGCTGAGGACACCGCAGAAGAGCGTGGCGTACTTCTCGCCTTCGGTGCGCTCGACCAGGAAATGATTCACCTGCGACATCAGCGTGTCCATGCGGGTGGCGGCGTTGCCTCCGGCCAGGAAGGCTCCCTGGAGCAGGCTGGCGAGCAGGGCCGAACTTACGCCCTTGCCGGAAACATCGGCCACCACAAAGGCCCACGTGTCGGCGGCGATCTGCTGGACATCGCAGTAATCCCCGCCCACCTGGTGTGATGGCAGGCTGGCTGCGGCGGCGCGGAACCACCCGGTGGATGGCAACTTGCGCGGCATCAGGCTGCGTTGAATCTCGCGGGCGATCTTCAACTCTTCGTCCATCTTCTGGCGCAGCCGGTCCCGCTCCAGCAGGCGCGCGTTTTCGAGGATGGTGGAGGCTTCAATGGCAAGCGTCTGGAGCAGTTCGCGGTCGCCGGCCGAGAGCGCCGTCGCGCCCAGCCGCGACTCCAGATACAGCACGCCCACCGTGTCGGCGCGGGCATCCATCACCAGCGTGTCTTCGTTGGAGCCGGGGCGTACATGCACCAGCGGCACACACACCACGCTCCGCAGGGGTAAAGCCGCGGTTTCGCGGTCGCCCTGCCAGCTCACCTTCGGGTCAAAGTTCATCCACAGCATCTCGCGCCGTTCGCCGAGCGCCTTCCAGATCAGCTTGGTGGGGACGCGCAGTTCCGACGACGCCAGCGTGCCGCCGTTCTGGTCGCGAGCCACCGAGATTTCGAGGTCGCCGTTGGTGGTCAGCAAGAGGAAGCCGCGCTGCGCGCCGGTGACGGTGAGCGCCGCGTCGACTACGGCCGCCAATACCGCCTGCGTGGAAAGCGCGCTCTGTACGGTGCGGGCCACCTCCACCAGGGCGCGGAGCTTGCCGAGGTTCGCCGGAGCGCCCGAGCGCTGCTGGGTGGTGGAGCCAATCTGGTCGATGAGCTTCTGCAACTCGGCTTCTTCGAGCGTGAAGATCACCTTGTAGGAGTCAAGGACGCCGAACTCAATCTCGTCGCCGTTGCGCAGGCGCTGGCGTTGTTGGATGCGGGTGCCGTTCACCAGCACGCCGTGGCGGCTGTTGAGATCCTCCACCCAGTAATCGGCGCCTTCCTGCAGCAGCCTGGCATGGAGGCGGGAGGCGCGGTTGTCGCGCAGGACGAGGTTGCTGTCGGCCTGCCTGCCGATGGTGAACGGCAGACACGTCAAAGCAACCTTCTGTTTGTTTCCGCTGGGGTTAATCACCAGCAATGTGGCTTGTGCGGGGAAGGACACGGGGATTCGGGCTCCGGCGCCGCTACTCCAGCGCTTCCTTTACGACTGCTGCTTTGCGGCGCGGCCGTTCGGCGCTCTCGCGCGCGTCGTCAAACTCGCGGCTGCGTAGCGCCTGGCAATGCGAACAGTAGCCGCCAATCTCGGTGCGCGTGATCAGAATCTCGAAGCCGAAGTGTGCCTCCACCTGACGCCGCAGCTTCTGCAGCGGATCGCCGAAGAACTCCTCCACGCGGCCGCAGCGCAGGCAGATGATGTGGGCATGCTCACCCTTAAGGCGCGTCTCATAGAAGTGCTGATCGCCCTTCTGGTGCATGAGGTCCAACTCGTCCACCAAGCCGCCCTCTTTCAACATCTTCAACGTCCGGTATACGGTGACGCGGTTGAGCTTCGGGTCAATCTTCTGGGCCATCTGGAACAACTGCTCGGCATCCAGATGCTTGCCGGAGCCGTCAATCAGTTCCAGCAGGATCTTGCGCTGCCGTGTCAGTCGCATGCCCCGGCTCTTGAGCGAATCTTTCGTTTCTGCCTGAGACATTTTCCCCCGACTCTGAGCGTAGCATGGGGCGGAAGCGGGACATGCCGTCCCAGAAGCGGACAGCGCTGGATCCGCACATCCGCGGAATCCGAGGGAAATGTTTGGTAGCGTACCTGCACTCATCCCCGGCACCTGCAACCATGATCGCCGTTCCGCCCGCTACTATGGACAAAGTGAAACCACAGTCGGCCACCAAGGCCAGGCTCCTGATTGCCGATGACCAGGCCGATGTCCTGGAAGCGCTGCGCTTTCTGTTGAAGGCGGAAGGCTACGTCATCGATTCGGCATCCTCGCCGGCGGGCATCCTGAGCGCTATTGAATCGAAGGATTTCGACCTGGTCCTGATGGACCTGAACTACGCGCGCGATACGACGTCCGGCCAGGAAGGACTGGACCTGCTGCAGCGCATCCAGAACCTGGATCCGACGCTGCCCGTCGTGGTGATGACGGCCTGGAGCAGCGTCGATATCGCGGTGGAGGCGATGCGCCGCGGGGCGCGCGACTTCGTGCAGAAGCCGTGGGACAACGCGCGGTTGCTGGCGATCCTGAAAACGCAGACCGAGTTGAGCCAGGCGCTGCGGCGCAGCCGCCACCTGGAGGCCGAAAACAGCCTGCTGCGCGGCGACCATATGCCTTCGCTGATCGCCGAATCGGCCGCCATGCAGCCGGTGCTGCAGATCATCTCGCGGGTGGGTCCGTCGGACGCCAACGTGCTCATTACCGGCGAGCCCGGCACGGGTAAGGAAGTGATTGCGCGCACACTGCATGTGGTGTCGTCGCGCAGCGCGCGGCCGATGGTCACGGTGAATGCCGGCGGGCTGGCCGAAGGTATCTTCGAGAGTGAACTGTTCGGTCATGTGAAGGGCGCGTTCACGGACGCCAAGGTGGACCGCGTGGGCCGCTTCGAACTGGCCGACGGCGGGACGCTGTTCCTGGATGAAATCGCTAACGTGCCGATGAATCTGCAGACGAAGCTGCTGCGTGTGCTGGAGATCGGCGAGATGGAGCGCGTCGGATCGTCGAAGACGCGGCGCGTGGATGTGCGCGTTTTCTCGGCTACGAACGCGCGGCTGCATGAAGAGGTGTCGAACGGCCGTTTCCGGCAGGACCTGCTGTTCCGGCTGAATACCATCGAGATTCACCTGCCGCCCCTGCGCGAGCGGCGGGAAGACATCCCGCTGCTGGCGACGCACTTCCTGCGCCAGCATGCGCAGCGCTATCGCAAACTCATCACCGGCTTTGACCAGGGCGCCATGCAGGCGCTGCTGGCTAATTCCTGGCAGGGGAACGTGCGCGAGTTGAATCACGTGGTGGAGCGTGCCGTACTGATGGCGGGCGACACCGTCATTCGCAGGGAAGACCTGGCGCTGCGCGCCGCCAGCGAGGGCGCCCTTCGCCTGGAGGACATGAGTCTGGAGGAGGTGGAGTCCTTCCTCATCCGGAAGGCGCTCTCGCGCTATTCGGGGAACGTCAGCCACGCGGCGAAAGCGTTAGGACTGAGCCGCAGCGCGCTCTACCGGCGGCTGCAACGCTACGGCCTGTGAAGCGCCTATTCGACGCCATCGCCCG
The DNA here is from genome assembly GCA_964385495.1 of uncultured Candidatus Solibacter sp. GTDB lineage: Bacteria > Acidobacteriota > Terriglobia > Bryobacterales > Bryobacteraceae > CADEFT01. The sequence continues at coordinate 9,567 of CAYLPH010000094.1, read as the reverse complement.
GCATGTGACCACGCATGAGTTCCGTGTGCTGGCGTTGACGCTGCTGGCCGGCCTGCCGGCGGTGGTCACGGCGCTGGGGCTGCTCTGGTTGCAGGACCATGCCTCCAAAGTGCGCGGGACATTGACGCTGCTGGTGCTGCTGTTCTGGATCGGCTTCAGCCTGGGGGTTCGCGAGCGGGTGGCGTCGCCGCTGCGCACGCTGGCCAATCTGCTGGAGGCGATGCGGGAAGGCGACTACTCGATTCGCGCCCGCCACGCCCGTGGCCAGAACGATGCCCTCGCGGAGGTGATGCAGCAGGTGAACGCCATGGCGGCCACTCTGCGGGCGCAGCGCCTGGGGGCGTTGGAGGCGACCACGCTGTTGCGAAAGGTGATGGAAGAGATCGATGTGGCGGTGTTCGCCTTCGATGAGAATCGCAAGCTGCGGCTGGTGAACCGCGCCGGCGAGCGGCTGTTGGCGCAGCCGGTGGAACGGCTGATGGGTCTTGGCGCGAGCAACCTTGGTTTGGCCGACTGCCTGGAGGGGGAAACCAGCCAGACCGTGCAGCGTGCCTTCCCGGCCGGTGTCGGGAGGTGGGGCATCACGCGGGCGAGCTTCCGGGAAGGCGGGCTGCCGCATCAATTGCTGGTGATCACCGATCTCACGCGCGCTCTTCGCGAGGAGGAACTGCAGGCCTGGCAGCGCATTGTGCGGGTCTTGGGACATGAGTTGAACAATTCGCTGACGCCGATCAAGTCGATCGCCGGCAGTCTGGAAAGCATGCTCAGCCGGGGTGACCTGCAGGAGGACTGGCAGGACGATATGAAGCGGGGCCTGGCGATCATCGGTTCGCGCTCGGAGTCGCTCAGCCGGTTTATGGGGGCGTATGCGAGGCTGGCGAAACTGCCGCGTCCGCGGTTGCAGCCGGTGGATGTGCCGTCGTTGATACGGCGGGTCGCCAGTTTGGAGACGCGCCTGGTGGTGCAGGTGGTGGACGGCCCGCCGTCGTCGCTGCAAGCCGATAGCGACCAGTTGGAGCAGGCGCTGATCAACCTGATCCGCAATGCGACGGAGGCGGCGTTGGAGACCGGCGGTGGGGTGCAGGTGATGTGGGAGAGGGGTGCGGCGGTGATGACGATTCGCGTTCTGGACGATGGTCCGGGTTTGGCGAATACCGCGAACCTGTTTGTCCCGTTCTTTACAACCAAGCCCGGTGGCAGTGGCATTGGGCTGGTGCTGTGCCGTCAGATTGCCGAGGCGCACAGCGGATCCTTGACGCTGCAAAATAGGCAGGATGCGCGCGGCTGCGAGGCGCAGTTAATTTTGCCATTGAGTACGTGATAGATTCTGGCGGCCGGTTGCGCCTGATTGGGTGAGATGACACCCGCCAGAGAAAAAGCCAAGCAACTGATTGATCGTATTCCCAATCGCGACATCAACTCCCTGGGCCCCGACCAGAAGCTGTTTGAAGAGATGACCGGCACGCTGCACTCGGTGATGAAGAAGAACTGGGTGGAGAAGGACGGCATCATGACGGCCTGCAATGGCTGGACCGGGACTTACAGCACCAAGATCGGCCGGGGCGGGCTGGGCGTATTCGATTTGGCCAGTGTTGCCGGGGGCGCCTGGGTGCCCTGCGATGGCGTGGCGCAGCCGCAGTTCGGCGATGTGTTCCGCTGCAAGAAGCTGCATGTCGGCGTGGTGCTGGAGTGCTATGGCAAGGACGCGCTGGTGATCGAAGCCGGGCAGGGCGGCAAGAGCACGGGTTACGACATCCTGCGCCGCAGCCGTAAGCCTTGGGGCGTTGGCGAGATCATGGGCTGGGTGAACATCGATATCTGGCTGGACCCGGCGGAGTTGGAGAAGGAGAAGCTGCGCAAGTCGCTGAAGGGGACTTGGACGGTGGAGGTGAACGGGCAGAAGCGCGCGTACACCTTCCCGGCGAGCGGCAACGAGGTTTCCTATATCGAGAAGGGGCGGAAAGTGACCGGCAAATGGGGCACGGAAGGCTCCCATGTGGTGATCAAGTGGAGCAACAGCGATAGCGAACAGTGGCCGATGCCGATTCCACCCCTGTATAAGGTGGCGCAAGGGATCTACCGGGACGCGTTTAATCGTACCGCCCCGATCAGCTACCGGCACGCCTGGTAGTGCCGCCGCCGGGATTTCTGTTTGCCGCGGCCACGGAGGTGGGCGGCGGCATAAGCGCCAGTGGATGCGGTGCCACCCGCTGGCGCTGCCATCAGCTAGCTAAACAACGCGGAACCTTAGGGGAGATCTGCCCACGATTCTCAATCTCCCTTGCGTCACCCAAAGCGACGCGAAATGACTTGCGAATAGGGGAGACACCCGCCACTCCCTGTGGAAGTACTCCCCGAGGCCGTTCTCGTCCCGCTTACCGATTTTGCTGTTGGCCAAGGGAACCATACCTTTCTGACGAACCCACGCCAAACATTCAGCGACCTGTTCGCCGGTTAGCGTTAAATCCGTACAGAAACTATTGCCGGTGAACACCGTTGTCGAGCCTCCCTCAAACAGCACGCGAAACGCGGTCCTCTTCTTCTCTGGACCACACGTCCAATATGTCGATTCTTCGTCATAGTCCGCGACGGGTTGAAGATGGTGAGGCGGGTTTTCCAATCGGGTCAGATTCGTTGCGACGAGTCCTCTTCGACTGCGCATGAACAAAGCCATCTCGATATCGGCGACGCGTGGGAAGATCTTCTCATAGTCCGCCTTCGCGAGGTTGTGTAACATGCGCAGCACTTCGGTGTAGTTCGCAAACTCCTTGCAGAAGTCGCGCTTCGAGAGTGCGTCGCCATAAATGACGCGTCCAGGGGGGATTGGTACGATCCGGTTACCATCCTTGTCGCAGAGATCTGACAGTCCATGAGCGGAGCGGCTGTCGTAGATCCCAAAGCCATCCTGATTGGATAGCGCGATTATCTTGGATATCCGGCTGATGCCGAACCCACGCACCTGCCCCAGGCAGAAAGCCGCATCCGTAACATTGCCCTGAGCCAAAAGGCGAAAGGCCGCTTGGGTCGCGCTAGCAACATCCTGTTGTTGATTCAGGCGTGAACTCCACCCAAACCCCCAAATCATAACCTCGTCGACTGTATTGAGGCTTAGCCTTCCGCTCTTCGCCACTTCTCCCTGAACGATAGAGGCGAGCTTGTCCCGTTCTGAGACTGCGGCTTGGGTCGGTGTCCCTGCCGGCCATGAGTAGCTGGACCTGAGTTCGGCCAAATTGGCTGACTCCCTTTGCCAGAACTTCTCGATTAATTGGCTGTAGCGCCCAACGAGATCATGTTGAGGTTTCGGAGCCATACAATCTAACCCATGATGCCGTTCACGACATTGCCGTGGACATCGGTGAGCCGGAAATCGCGTCCCGCATAGCGGTACGTGAGTTTCAGGTGGTCGAAGCCCAGCAGGTGCAGGATCGTGGCGTGCAGATCGTGGAAGTGAACTTTGTTCTCCACGCTGTAGTAGCCGTAATCATCGGTCTGGCCGAAGGACAGGCCTGGCTTCACGCCGCCGCCGGCGAGCCATACGGTGAAGGCTTCGGGGTTGTGGTCGCGCCCGTCGGAGCCTTGGGCGGTCGGGGTGCGGCCGAACTCGCCGGCCCACAGCACCAGCGTATCCTTCAATAGCCCGCGGCTCTTCAGGTCGGCCAACAGGCCGGCGATCGGAAGATCCACTTCGCGGGCGTTCTGCTCGTGGTCGCGGCGCAGGTTGGCGTGCTGATCCCATTTGTAGGTATGGCTCACCTGCACGAAGCGCACACCCTTCTCCGAAAGCCGCCGCGCCATCAGGCACTGGCGTCCGAAGTCGTCGGTGATCGGGTTGCCGATGCCGTAGAGCTTCTTGGTCGCTTCGCTTTCCTGGTCGATTTGCTGCAGCTCCGGGGCCTCGGCTTGCATGCGGAAGGCGAGTTCGAAGGAGTCGATGCGGCCTTCCAAGGCGCGGTCGGGGCCTGTGGATTCCAGTTGCTGCCGGTTGAGCTTCTGGGTGTAGTCGATCTCCATGCGCTGGATGTGGCGGGGAGTCTCCTGATTCGCGATGAAGGGGATGCGGGCATCACGGGCGGCGATGCCGACTGAACCGACGGGCGTACCCGCGTAGGGCGCCGGCAGGAAGGCCGACCCATAGTTATTCGCGCCACCGTGGCTCTGCGTCGGACAGATGGTGACATAGCCGGGCATGCTCTGGTTCTCGCTACCCAGGCCATAGGTGATCCACGATCCCATGCTTGGACGCACGAACGTATCGCTGCCGGTGTGCAGTTCCAGCAGTGCGCCGCCGTGACGCGAATTGGAGCCCCACATGGACTTGATGAAGCAGAGATCGTCGACGTGCTTTGCCACTTCGGGGAATAGATCGCTCACCCACGCCCCGCTCTGCCCGTACTGCTTGAACTCCCACGGCGATTGGAGCAGGTTGAAGGTTTCGGCGGAGACTACCTTGCGTTTGGCGAACGGCAGCGGCTTGCCGTGGTCGCGCTTCAATAGCGGCTTGTAGTCGAAGGTGTCAATCTGCGACGGCCCGCCGTGCATGAACAGGAAGATCACGCGTTTGGCGCGGGCAGGGAAGTGCGGCGCCCTCACTGCCAGCGGGCTGGCCGAGCCGCCGGCGATCGTGGCCGCGGCCTGCGCCTGCTCCATGCCGAGCAGCCCCGCTAATGCCAGCGAGCCGAAGCCCGCGCTGGAAACGCGCAGCAACTCGCGCCGTGACAACTTCTGGTTCAGATAAGAATTCCAGTGCCGGTTCATGTGCGGGGCTCCTAGTTCAAATAGATAAACTCGTTCGATGCCAGCAGCGCTTTGCAGAAGCTTTGCCAGGCGAGCGTGCGGCGCTCTTTGGGATCGGTCACCTGCTCCGGCGCGGCCTTCTCCACCTGCGCCAGGAACGTCAGCGCCTGGTCGACTTCCCGGCCGGATGGCGGACGCGACAATGCCCGTTCATAGGCCTCTTCGACGCGGGCCTTGTCCTCCGATGCCGCGGCCAGGAGCAACTCCGCCATCTGGCGCGAATGCCGCAGCGACACGACGCCGTTCATCATGAAGAGCGCTTGCGGCGCGATGACCGTGGAGTTGCGATCACCCTGCGTTACGGCCGGATCGGGCAGGTCGAAGGCGGTGAAGACTTCATAGAGGGAACTGCGCACCACCGGGATATAGACGGCGCGGATGTTGCGGTCGTAATCCACGCCCTCGCGGCGCGAAGTGTTGGCCACGTACTGGCGGTCCTTATAGGGGAGGATGCTGCCGCCGCTTTTCAGGTCGAGGCCGCCGGACACCGCCATGATGGCGTCGCGAATGGCTTCGGCTTCCAGGCGCTGGCGGTTGGCGCGCCAGAGCAGCGTGTTCTCCGGATCTTTCTCGTAGTTGTCTTCGTTGTAGTCGCTGGCCTGCTGGTAGGTGGCGGACAGCATCAGCATGCGGTGCATGGCCTTCACGCTCCAGCCGTTCTCGACGAAGCGATGCGCCAGGTAATCGAGCAAAGGTTGGTTGGTGGGCTTCTCACCGAGGCGGCCAAAGTTGTCGGGGGAGGGCACGATGCCGCGGCCGAAGTGCCAGCGCCAGAGCCGGTTCACCATGACGCGCGCGGTCAGCGGATGATCCTTGCGGGTCATCCATTGGGCCAACTCGAGCCTGCCGCTCGATTGCGGGCTGACTTTCGGCTGCTCGCCGTCAACGGCTGTCAGGAAACGCCGGGGTACCATCTCGCCCAGCGTCCAGTGGCTGCCGCGCTTGTGGATGGCGATGTCGCCGATCTTGTCGCCTTCCCGTACACCCATCGCGCGCGGATAGTCCGGCGTGGCGGCTTCCAAGGCCTTTGCTTCTTCTTCGATGGCCTCGATGTTGGTGCGCGCCTCGGCCGTGTAGTATTGCCGCGAATCGCCGGGGGCGCGGAAGGGGCCGAACTTCTCCGTCAGCAGATCGCGAAGGGCGTCCATGGCTGGATCGCTGAGCTTCGCCGATTCCTTGGCGCGCTCGGCTTCTGGCAGGGCCTGCCATTGCTTCCAGGCTTCGCTGAACAACTGCTGGTAGCGAGCGGTCAGCTCCGGCAGCGTCTTGGGTGCGAAGCCTTCAAACAGCTTTGCCGCAGGGGAGGTCCAGTTGGCGAGCTTGGCATCGGTGCCCCAGATTTCGAAGGCGTACAACTGCGAAGCGGGCGCGGCTTTGGAGCGGCCCAGGTGCTCTACCAACTGTTCAAGGAAGCTGGGATTGACGCCATGTTTCGAGGCGATCTGCGTCTCATTCTGGGGCGCCTTGCCTGGTGGGAAGGGGCTGGGCGCGATGCGGAATTTGGCGAAGTACGGGTAGCGGTTGCGATGTTCGAGGCGTACCGTATTCTCACCGGCCTGCAAGGCGAATACGCCCATGGCATCCCAGCCGCCGGCGTCGGGGGAGGCCTCGCGATTCTCGACGGCGCCGGCGCCTTTGCGCACCAGCTTGCCGTTGATGGAGAGGTCCGCCGTGCCGCCACCGTACTCCTGGTCGAGGACATCGAACTGGTAATCGCCGGCCTTCGCTACCGTGATGCGGTATTCGGCATAGAAGGGCCCTTTGCTGTCCTTGGGCACGTTGCGTTCTTTGGGTTTCACGGGCTGCGACACGTTTCCCTTATCGAACGCGGAGACTTCCTGTTCGACGGCTCCCGCAGGTGAGGACAACGGCTTCAACTGCACCTTGCTTGCCTGCTGCACGTCATACGCCGCCAGCAGGTAGGCTCCGATCTTGCCGTAAGCCTCCTCCACCAGGCGGCGGTTCTGCTGGCCCGCAATGCGTCCCGCTTCCTTGCGCTTGTCTTCAATGCGAGCCTCCTGCGCGGCAAGTTTGTCGCGGTCTTCTTTAGGGGCCAGCACGTGCTCATGCCACTTCGCGACGACCTTGAAGTGATCCATGGTGTGAGTGCTTTTGAAGATGCCGGCCATGGCGTAGTAGTCGGCGGTGGGGATAGGGTCGAACTTGTGGTCATGGCAGCGCGCGCAGCCTACCGTGAGGCCCAGAAACGTCTTGCCGATGGTGTCCACCTGCTCGTCGATGATGTCCATTTCCATTTTCATGGGGTCATCTTCGGCGAGCATCTTGGCGCCCAGGGAGAGGAAGCCAGTGGCGGTCCAGCGTTCGAAGGTGGTGTTGAGATCGCTGGACGGCGGCAGCAGGTCGCCGGCGATCTGCTCTTGGAGGAAGAGGTCGTAGGGCTTGTCTTTATTGAACGCCGCGATGACGTAGTCGCGATAGCGGAAGGCGTTCTTATAGACGAGGTTTTCGTCGAGGCCGTTGGAATCGGCGTAGCGGGCGACGTCCAGCCAATGCCGGCCCCAGCGTTCGCCGTAGCGCGGGCTGGCGAGCAGGCGGTCGACCACCTTGCGGAACGCTTCGGGGGAGTTGTCGGCGAGGAAGTCGCGGACCTCGGCGGGGGTGGGCGGCAGGCCGGTCAGATCATAGGTGGCGCGGCGGATGAGAGTGCGCTTGTCGGCGGCTTTGGCGGGCGTCAACCCCTTCGCCTCCAGCGCGGCGAGGACGAAGCGGTCAATCGGCGACTTCACCCAGGCGCTGTTCTTGACGGCAGGGGGCGCGGGGTCGGCCGGCGGTACGAACGACCAGTACTTCTCCTTCTTCACGGGAGCATTGCTGGTGGCGCCCCACGGGAGGCCCATCTCCACCCAACGCGCCAGGACAGCGATATCGGCATCGGGCAGCTTCGGACCGGGTGGCATCTTCAGGACGCCGGTGTGGCGGACGGCGTTCAGCAGGATGCTTTCGGCGGGCTTGCCGGGTACCGCGCTGGGGCCGCGTCCGCCGCCTTTGAGGATGGCTTCGCGCGAGTCCATCACTAACCCGCCGCCCGGATTGTTACCCGTGGCGTGACAGCCCTGGCAGCGGGCGATCAGCAGGGGCCGGACGCTCTTCTCGAAGAACTCGGCGCCGGTTTCGGCGGGGAGCGAAGGGATGGGAAGGCACAATACGAGCGTGACCGCGGCGGTGCGCAGCATATGCCAGGTAGTCTATCGCAATCTGGCGGCCATGCCGTGAGGCGCGGTGTGTCTGAGTTGAGTCGTCGTCATGCGGAAGGGCATCCAAGCGGGTAGCAAGATGGATACAAAACCCATAGCCAACAAGCCCGGCACCGCATCCGCGCCCGCCCTCTTCGAGCCCTTGCCGATCCGCAGCGTTACCATACCGAACCGGATCGCGGTCTCACCGATGTGCGAGTACTCCAGTGACGACGGCTTTGCCAATGACTGGCACCTGGTACACCTTGGCTCGCGCGCGGTGGGAGGCGCCGGACTGGTGATTGCCGAAGCGACCGCCGTATCGCCCGAAGGCCGCATCACGCATGCCGACCTCGGCATCTGGAAGGACGAGCACATCGCTTTCCTTCAGCGCATCAGCACGTTTGTGAAGAGCCAGGGCTCGATCCCCGGCATCCAGATCGCGCATGCCGGACGCAAGGCCAGTTGTGAAGTGCCATGGAAAGGCGGCACACCGCTGCAGGCCGATCATCCGCTGGGTTGGCCGGTGATCGGCCCCAGCGCGATTCCTTTTAATCGCCAAAGCCAGACTCCGCGTGAACTGGATACTGACGGCATCGCGGGGCTTGTCGAGTGCTTCCGCGCCGCCACCCGGCGCGCGCTGGCCGCTGGATTCGAGGTGATCGAAGTACACGCCGCGCATGGCTACCTGCTGCATGAGTTCCTCTCGCCACTGTCGAACCAGCGGAAGGATGAATACGGCGGGAGTCTGGAGAACCGCGCGCGTTTTCTGCTGGAGGTCGTGAAAGCCGTGCGGGACGAGATGCCGCCGCAACTGCCCTTGTTCGTGCGCATCTCCGCCACCGACTGGATGGAGGGCGGCTGGAATATCGAGGAGGCGGTTCAACTGGCGCGCTGGCTGAAGCCGCTCGGCGTCGACCTCATCGACTGCTCGTCGGGAGGCAACGTCGCCCAGGCGCGGATCCCGGTGGGGCCGGGCTACCAGGTGGAGTTCGCGCGACGGATTCGGCGCGAGGCGAACATCTTGACTGGGGCGGTTGGCATGATTACGGAACCGCGGCAAGCTGAGGCCATTCTTAACAACGGCGATGCCGATCTCGTCCTGCTGGCTCGCGAGTTTCTGCGCAATCCTTACTTTCCGATGCAGGCGGCGCAGGAACTGGGTGTGCCGGTGGAGGTCCCCAACCAGTACCTGCGCGCGATCGCGGACAGCGTTTCGCGGGAGCGGGATTGAGCCGCTGGCGGTTAGAATTGATACTTCACGCCGAACTGCATTTCGCGCATCGTGCGGGCCGTGGTGATGCGGCCGAACGTGGCCGGCTGTCGCGTGTCCACCGATGGCGGATTGAAGTTCGGATGATTCGCGAAATTGAACGACTCGAAGCGAAACTCCACGGATTGCCGCTCGGTGATCCGCGTCGTCTTGGTTAAAGAGAAGTCCCACTGCTTCACGCCGGGGGTGGTCAGCAGATTGCGCCCGGTATTGCCGTAGCGGTACACCAGTTGCGGATTGTTCGGATCGAAGGCGCGGATCTCCCAGAACTTGTCCGGCGAGCGGTCCACCGGCATGGGGCTGATG
>CAYLPH010000093.1:0-27844 GCA_964385495.1 uncultured Candidatus Solibacter sp. | reverse complement strand
GTATGCCATCCTGCTGCCGCCGGCCATCACGGCGGCCACGGGCGTGAAGGTGAGCCCCGCATGGTTAACGGGAACCTACCTGCTACACACGTTTGGGGAATTATGTTTAAGCCCCGTCGGCCTTAGCGCCATCACGAAGCTGGCGCCCGCACGCGTGGCGGGCCTGATGATGGGCGTGTGGTTCCTGTCCATCTCCATCGGCAACTATATGGGCGGGCGCGTCTCCGGTTTCTATGAAGCGCTGCCACTGCCGTCGCTGTTCGGTGCGGTGGCGGCGTTCGCCGTAGGAGCCGGGCTGATTCTGGCGCTCATCGCGCGGCCGATCACGCGGCTTATGGGAGGCGTGAAGTAAACAAGAATGACTCCGATTGCAGAAATCCAAGAGCAGTTGAAAGACCAGGGTCTGGATGGCTGGCTGTTCTACGATCACCACGTGCGCGATGCGCTGGCGTACAGCATCCTGCGCTTCCAGGCGCCCCGGACGCCCAGCCGCCGCTGGTACTACTTCATTCCGGCGGAAGGCGATCCGATCGCGCTGACGCATCGCATTGAGCCGAAGATGCTGGACGCGCTGCCTGCCGGCAAGCGGCTGCTGTATTCCAGCCATCCCAGCATGCATGAGCAACTGCGGCACATGCTGCAGGGGCGTACGCGGGTGGCGATGCAGCATTCGCCTTTATGCGAGATCCCGTATGTCGCCATGGTGGATGCCGGCACCATCGATCTGGTTCGCAGCTTCGGTGTTGAGGTGGCAAGCTCGGCCAACCTCGTGCAGCATTTCCAGGCGCGCTGGTCGGCGGAACAGTTGGAGACGCATTTAGAAGCCGGACGCCGCGTCGACAAAGTGCGCGCCGAGGCGTTCTTCCAAGTCTTCGAAGCCATCCGCTGCAAGTGGGCCGTTACGGAGTTCGAGATCGCCGAGTTCATCCGCCGGCGCTTTGCCGAAGAGGGACTCATTACGGATCATGGACCGATCGTCGCCGTGAACGCCAATGCGTCGAACCCGCACTATGAGCCCACGCGGGACAATCCGGTGCCGATCAACGCCGGTGATCTGGTGTTGATCGACATGTGGGCCAAACTGGCCGAGCCGGGTGACTCGGTGTACTACGACATTACGTGGACCGGCTTCTGCGGCATCATGCCGCCGCTGGCGATGATGTCGGTTTTCGAGTCGGTGCGCGACGCGCGGAAGAAAGCGTCGCAATTTGTGATAGACGGCATCGCCGCCGGCCGCACCTTGCGGGGATTCGAAGTGGATGATGTCGCGCGCGGCCACATCCGCGACGCCGGGTATGCCGACTACTTCGTCCATCGCACCGGCCACTCCATTGGCACCGATGTACACGGCACGGGCGCCAACATGGACAACCTGGAAAGCCACGACACACGCCTGCTGATCCCGCGCACCTGCTTCTCGGTGGAACCCGGCGTCTACCTCGCCAGCTTCGGCATTCGTTCGGAAGTGAACGTTTACGTGGGGGAGGGTAAGGCCATGGTCACGGGGGAACAGCAGGAGGAGTTGCTGCACCTGTGATACTGCCTCTTGCGTTGTTGCTTACCAGCGCCGCCTGGGCGCAACCGGTCACCGGTTGGGGCCGCCAGCACAACACCTTGCAACTCAAGCAGGATGCGGGCGGTCTGGACATTGAGTTCATCAGCGGCTCCACGTTCCGGGTGCGCCGTGGACTGGCCGCGCCTCCATCGGCAAGCGCGCCGGACCCGGTCGAACTGCAGATCTCGCAGGACAAAGAAAGCATCACAATCACCGGAACAGAAGTGATGGTGCGCGTTTCCCGTCTGTCAGGCCTGGTGACGGCGATGTTGCCGGGCGCGGTGCGGCTGTTCCACGAATCGCGAGCGCAGTTGCAGGCGGGCCGCGCGGAGTTGGTGTTGGAAACGCCAGCCCCTGAGAAGTTCCTGGGGCTGGGTCCGCGCCCGCATGAAGCCGCCGACGCTCGTGGCCTCGTGCTGACGCCGCCATCGCCGTTTTTTATCGCTGGCCATAGTGGCTATGCCTTTTGGATGTCCGGCAGCGGGCCGTATCAGTTTGATGTTGGCAAGACGCAGCCGGCGCAGGTGCGGATCACAGCCAGCGGATTGGAGCGTTTGGAGTACACGGTCGCCTTCGGGCCGTCGGTTAAAGAGATATGGGATGAGCGGTTGAAGGCTGTGGGTGCCCCGCCGACACCGTTACTGGCGCAATTGGAACTGATTGCCGGAAGCCAGTTGCCGCCCGCCGCCTCCCGGATGCCGCAGACGGACCTGTGCGGCGACGCGCGGGCGCTGGTGCATGCCAGCCTCTCCGGCCTGCCGATGCCTGCTTTCGATTTGGGCCACTATCGCGACGCATCGGACTATATCTACAAACGCGCCGCGGGTCTGGCCGCCTATGCGCCGATCTTCTACGATTCGAATCCGCCGGGCGCCGGTGTGAAGCTGGACATGGAGAAGGAGGCGGCAGCCAAGCGGCATCAGTTTTCGCTATTCCTGCTGACGTATGCCGACGAGGTGCGTGGACGCGGTTATCCGGTGCTGCATCCGTTAATCCACCAGTTCCCGCGTGACCCGGCCGTCGCCCAACAAATCGATGCCTTTATGTTTGGGGACGAGTTGCTGATTGTGCCCGCTTGCGCGCCCGGCAAGAAGAGCGTCTACCTGCCGCAGGGCATCTGGACAGACACGCGCACCGAACAGGAGTATCGCGGACGCCAGACAGCGACGTTCGACTCGCCGGATGACGGCGTAATCGCGCTGGCGAAGAATGGATCGATCATGCCGCTGGTGGTGAACAACGTGACCGAGCTGCACTACTACCCTAAGTTGGGCGGAGAGTTCTTCTTCTATGAGCCGGAGGCCGCTGACTACTCACAGGTGCATGCGGGACCGGCGGCGGATATCTACCGTGTGCAGATCGAGACCAAGGTGAGTCGCAAGTACGAGTGGGTGATCCACCACATGGATAGACCGAAGGCGGTGGAGCAGGTGGATGCCGGGCCGGTGCGGTGGCGGTACGACGAAGCTGCTCGCACGGTGCGGATTCCGGTGGATGCGCCGGCGCATAGCGACATCATTCACAACATTGTGTTCTAACTACCAGTCCGCCACCGACCCATCCTTGTGGAAGCAAGCCATCGTGACTTCGGGCTGGAAAGGATGCTTGGCGGCCTCCGCCTCATTGATATCAATGCCCAACCCCGGCTTCACCGGAGGCAGCACGTACCCCTGCGTCACGTTCAGCGGATCCGTCAGGATATCGTTGCGCCAGGGCACGTCGGCGCGCACCACTTCCTGGATCAGATAATTCGGCACGGCAAAGCCAATCTGGATGGAGGCCGCGGTGCTCACCGGTCCTTGCGGGTTATGGCAGGCCACGCTGATGGAATACGTCTCCGCCATCGCCGCGATGCGCCGCGCCTCGCTGATGCCGCCGCAGTGGGAAACATCGGGCTGCACGATCGCGCAGGCGCGCTTCTCCAGCAGCTCGCGAAACTCCCAGCGGCCCACCAGCCGTTCGCCCGTGGCAATCGGGAATGGCAGGGCGCGGGCGACTTCCACCATCGCGTCCATATGCTCCGGCCAGCAGGGCTCTTCGTACCAGAACAGATCGTAGTCAACGAGCATGCGGCCGAACTGCAACGCCGCGGCCACCGTGGTGCGGGCATGCAGATCGAGCATGATGTCGATATCCGGCCCGGCCTTGCGCATCGCCTCCACGCACTTCGCCGCGCGCTTCATCACGGCCGGGCTCTCCACTAACTCGGCAACCGGAATCGGCATCGACTTCACGGCTGTGAAGCCCTTCTCGATGCTGTGCTGCAGGCGTTCCGCGAACACCTCCGGCTCCAGCGTGCCGTAGATGTCCTCCAGTTTGCCGCCGCCCAGGTGATCGTACAGCCGCAAGCGGTCGCGCACCGGGCCGCCGAGCAATTCGCACACCGGCTTGCCGAGTTCCTTGCCTTTGATGTCCCATAAGGCTTGGTCGATACCGCTCATCGCCGTCATGGTGACGATGCCGCCGCGCCAGAAGTATTGGCGGTGCATGATCTGCCACAGATGCTCGATGCGGCGCGGATCCTGCCCGATTAGCAGCACGGAGAGGTCCTCAACAGACCCCACCACGCCCTTCGTCTTCCATTCGAGCGTGGCCTCACCCCAGCCATACAGGCCGGGCTGATCGGTCTCAACTTTAACGAGAATCCAGTTGCGCATCCGCGCGTTGACGACGAGGGTTTTAATGGCGGTAATCTTCATGGCTTGGAACGAGACCTGCGCCGGGAAAAGAGCATGCCGGACCACGTCTCATCAATGGCGCAGATCTTGTAGTCTACCAGCCCGAAGGTGGCCGCTAACTCGCGGATGGTTTGCTGCTTGAGTTCGGAGGTGCGGGCGGTTTGCTTGGGCCAGGCGATCCACAACGGGCAATTCACCTTGTGACGGAAGGCATCCTGCAATGCTTGCACGTCTTCCACAAAGTAAATGGCCATGTTGTGATCGGACGACATCTCGCTGGTCCAGGAGACGCCATCGGGCAGCGTGCCCAGTGACCGGAAGAAGCTTCGTGGCGCGTTGTCGAGAGCCACCACCATGCCCGGCTTGATACCCAGTTTGCGGACGAGCGGCACGGCGGTCGAAGCGGATCGCGTCTTCACGGCCGGGGCGGTCAGTTGCAGCGAGGGCGCCTGCCGTACCGCCTCGCGAATCTCCAGCCACGAGACGTACAGGGCATCCGGAATCAACTCGCGAACGCCGGCGACCTTCTCCTCAACGCCACCGGCGTACACCAGCGGAATGCCGCGCAATGACTTCGAATCCTTCATCGCCACACCCACCGCCTTCCCGTGCGAGGGCATGCGGTCCAGATCAATGATCAGCACGTCGGGAGGCGCCGCGCGAAGCGAGGGCAGCAGACTCCCGGGTACCGGCACCGAAGCCTCCACATCAACCCCGCCCGCCCGCAATTCCGCCGCACGCGCATCCACATCCGCCTGCTTCCAGCCGATCAGCACGACGCGCATCGCTTATCTCGCGACGCCTCGCAGCTTCCCAATCGCCGTGCGGATACTCTCCGCCTGCGCATAGTCCGGATGATGGCGAAGGAAGTTCTCCAACTCCCCGGCTGCCTCGACGCGCTTCCCACGCTTCATATAGATATCCGACAGCGTCAATTGTGGATTTGTGAAGTGTGCCGGATCCAGCCGCTTGGTCTCGTTCAGGTAGCGGACCGCCTCTTCCATCCGCTTCATCTCGTAATACGTCAATCCCAACTGGGCATTGGCCAGAGCATCGCGGGGACGCGTCTCGACGGCCTGCGTATTCAACTCCAGGGCCTCGTCCAGCCGCCCCACCTGCAAGAGCACGCCGCCCAGATTCACCAGCGGCTCAAACAAAGCATCGTCCTGCTTGCGGGCCTCCCGGAAATGCTCCTCGGCCTTCTTCAAATCGCGATTGTGATAAGCGATGGTGCCGATCTGGTTCCACGCCACGGCGAATTGGGGCGACATCTTCACCGCCTTTTCCAAATGCACCACCGCGCCATCGTAATCCTGTTTGCGCAGCTTCTTCTGGCTCTCGAAGTACTCCTTCCAGGCCTTCTCGGAAATCGACAGACGCTTGGCGGATACCGTAAAGCGGTCGCGCGGCGTAGCCACCCTTGTCGCGCGGGAAGGATGCACCACGATGTTCACCTTGAATCGCCCCTTCTCATCGACGGTGCTCGGGCCGATATCGTAAGTTTGGCGAAACTCCCCCACGCGCGGCACATACGCCGTCACCACATAGCTCCCCCGCGGCACCTTCTTGAACTTGAATTTGCCGTCCCAATACACCTGCGCGTTGTTCGCATAGCCGCTGCTGCCGGAAATACTCACCCGCGCGAAACGTACCGGGGCCACAACTCCCTCCAACGTATAGGTGTTGCGGGTCTCCGCCGCCGGCGCGGGCAACACTGCCAAGGGCATGTACACCAATAGACAGAAGCCCGCCCGGTACGCCAGTCTGCGAGAATGGGAGAGAGTCCTGATGGTCATTGATGGCATCTACTACGCTCTGGGTTTCACGTTAGGCGGCTTGGCCGTCTCCTATTTGACGAAACCCGCATTCGGCCTTCCCCTTTTTATTCTCGCCGCGTTTTGCCTTTACTTCTTCCGCGACCCGGACCGCGCCGTCCCTGCCGGCAACGTCGCGGTGTCGCCCGCCGACGGCAAGGTGGTGGTGGTACGTCCGGAAGATGGCGGAACCCGCATTAGTATCTTTCTGAACGTGTTTGACGTCCATGTCAACCGTACTCCGATCTCCGGCCGGATCACCAAGGTCGAGTATCAGAAGGGAAAGTTCCTGGTGGCCAGCAAGGAAGAGGCTTCCACGGAGAACGAGATGAACACGGTCACGGTGGAAGGCGACGGCTCGCGCGTGGTCTTCAAGCAGATCGCCGGGCTCATCGCCCGCCGTATCGTGTTCTGGAAGAAGCCCGGGGATACGGTGCAGCGTGGCGAGCGCGTGGGCCTGATCAAGTTCGGAAGCCGCGTGGATATCTGGTTCGGCCCGGAATGGGAGATTGCCGTACGTACCGGAGAGCGCGTGAGCGCGGCTTCCACCGTGCTGGCCAAGAAGAAAGGCTCGTGAGATGCCGAGTATCAACCTGCCGTCTCCGTTAGTCGACAAAGTCAGCCGCCGCCCGCGCCGCGCCGCCTATGCGCTGCCCACGTTGTTCACGGCGGGAAACCTGTACTTGGGATTCTTCTCGATCCTGAAAAGTTTCGAAGGAGCGATGGCCGTCAGCGGCGGTCTGCAGGGAGCGGTGGAGCAATGGAAGATGGCCGCCGTGGCGATCGGTTTCGCGGTGATGCTGGACGGCCTGGACGGACGTATCGCCCGTCTCACGGGAACGGAAAGCGATTTCGGCAAGGAAATGGACTCGCTGGCCGACGTCATTACGTTCGGCGTGGCGCCGGCAATCCTGGCCTATGTCTGGGGCCTGCTGTTTGTCGATTTCACGCGTGATCCGGTGATCCGCGAGAACCTCACACGCGGCGGCCTGTTCGTCTGTTTCCTTTTCCTGCTATGCAGCGCGTCGCGCCTGGCGCGCTTCAATGTCCAGACCAATCCCGTCCCTAAGAACCCCGGGCGGCCGGATCGCAAGTATTTCGTAGGCCTGGCAACGCCGGCCTCGGCCGGTATGGTGGCCAGCGTGGTTTATGCCGCCGAAGGCATCCCGGTGCGCTGGTGGCTTATATCGGTGTGCTGGCTGGCTCTGGTAGCGCTACTGTCCTTCCTGATGGTCAGCACCTGGCGGTATCGCAGCTTTAAGGATCTCAGTCTGACGAGCCCCAGACCGCCGCTCACGATCATCGCCCTGGGCAGCCTCATCATGCTGATCTGGAACTTCTCCCAACCGGTGCTGCTGGGCATGTCGGTGGGCTATGTTTCCAGTGGTATCCTGGTGCGCATTGGCGGCATCATCCGCCGCCTTTCGAAACGTAGCCGGGTGCAACCGCCGCAGCCGCACCGGCAGCCCGGTTGAGAAATAATCACGAATGAGTTCCCCATCCATCGGTATTGTTGGCAGCGAAACGCTGCTCGGAAAAGAATTGCGCGAGTCGCTTCGCGTTAGCTCACTGAAGCCGTCGATTCAATTGATCGGCGCCGACGATGAAGAGGCGGGAAAGGTATTGCTCGAAGAAGAGGAGGCGGCTGTCATCACCCCTCTTGACGAGCGCAACCTGGCCTCCGCCGATATCGTCATGCTGGCCGGATCGCGCGAAAGCAGCCGCAAGGCCTGGAGCCTTCTGGGACAACGCAACGACACTCCGGTTATTGACCTCACCCGCTCGCTGGAAGATATCGGCTCGGCACGCTTGACCGCGCCCATGGCCGGCACGGGCGCACCGGGCTCCGGCGGACCGCTGCTGATCGCACATCCGGCAGCGATTGCCCTGGCTTTGTTCCTGCCCCGCCTCTCGCATCGCCAGCCGCGCCGGACGGTCGTCGATATCTTCGAGCCCGCCAGCGAGTACGGGCAACCCGCCATCGACGAACTGCACCAGCAGACCATGAAGCTTTTCGCCTTCCAGAATCTGCCCAAGGCGGTGTTCGACACGCAGATCGCCTATGCCATGCTGGCGCGATATGGGGCCGATTCCCAGTACTCCCTGGCCCAAGCGGAAGTCACCATTGAACACCACCTCGCCAGCCTGTTAGCCTCCACCTCCAGCCCGATGCCCTCGCTGCGCCTGATTCAGGCGCCGGTGTTCCACGGATACAGTATGTCGGTCTGGGCGGAGTTCGAATCGGCGGTCACGGCTGAGGAACTCGGCACCGATTTCTTCGTTGAGAACGTCGACATGCGGGGGGAGGACGAAGAGGTTCCCACCAATGTCGGTTCCGCCGGACAGCAGGGCATCGCCGTGGGGGATGTGCGGGCAGACCGCAACAATCCGCGCGCCTTCTGGTTTTGGCTGACCGCCGACAACTTGAAGCTCTCGGTGGATAACGCCATCCAGGTTGCCGAAACGCTATGGGCCGACTAGCGGTCATCGCCCTGCTGGCAGTGGCCGCCTCTGGCGCCGGCTGCGGCTATCATGTCGCCGGCAAGGCCGATCTGCTGCCGAAAAACATCCGCACCATCTACGTTCCCGCGTTCACTAACAACACGGTGCGTTATCGCCTGAACGAACGCCTGGCGGGCGCTATCACCCGTGAGTTCCTTAGCCGTACGCGCTACCAGGTGGTCTATGAAGAAGCCAATGCCGACGCCATTCTGCGCGGTTCGGTGATGAATATCTTCAGTTTCCCCACCACCTTCGATACCGCTACCGGCCGCGCCGCCGGCGTGCAGATGAATCTCGTCCTGCAGATCACACTTACCGAACGCGCCACGGGCAACGTGCTCTACACCAATCCATCCATGGATGTGCGCGAACGGTACGAGATCAGTGTCGACCCGCTCGCCTACGTGGAAGAAAGCGACACCGCGCTCGACCGCTTGGGACGGCAGGTGGCGGGCGCCGTCGTCAGTGCCATCCTGGAGGCGTTCTGATGACGCCGCAGCAATTCCTAAACGAAGCCAAGTCTGGCAACCCCGCGCCGGTGTATCTGTTCGTGGGCCCGGAATCGTACCGGCGCCGCATCTGCCGCCGTACGCTCATCGATAAGTTCCTGCCCGAGGAGATCCGCGAAGAAGGACTGTCGCGCCACGATCTGGACGAGGTCACGCTTCGCGATGTGCTGGACGACGCCAGCAGCTTTTCCCTGTTCGCTTCCCAGCGGGTGCTATTGGTGAGTAGCGCGGAACACGTGCTGCCGAAGGGTAGTGCCAAGGAAGAGGATAACCCCGGCTTTCAGGCGCTGAAGGATTACGCCAAGAACCCGACGCCCGGCGTCGTCATCCTTTTCGATTCGCAGAGAATCACCTTCGACAGCGATGATAAGACGAAACTCGACCGGCTGCGCAAGTTCTACGCGCCGGTGAAGCAGATCGTGGAGTTCCACCCTTATTCGAGCGAAGACGCGCGGCGCCTGGCCGGGGATCTGGCACAGCGTGCCGGACTGAAGGCCGAGCCGGGAGCGCTCGAAAGCCTCTGCGAGGCCCTGGGTAACGACGCCGCCCGCATTGCCAGTGAACTGGAGAAACTCGCCCTTTTCTTGGGTGGCACCCGCCCGGTTCGCATCGAAGACATTGCGGCGCTCTCGCCCGATGCCCGCGAAACTACGATCGGCACCCTGGTGAGCGCCATCAGCCGGGGCGACCGCCGCACCAGCCTGGACCTGCTCGAGACGCTGGTGCGCGCCGGGGAGTACCTGCCGCTGGCCCTTAGCTTCCTGTCCACGCAGTTCCGGCTCGCACTGGCTGCCCGCGACGAAGGTATCCGCACGCAGCAGCAGCTACAAGGGCACTTCGCGAAGCTGGGCATCAACATGTGGTCCTCGCGGCTGCAGCAGGTTCTGCAAACCCTGCAGGCCTTCGACAAGGCCCGGCTGGAGGAGGCCATCGCGCTTATCTATCAGGCCGACAAGGCCTTCCGCGACCGCAGCCCGGATGACCGCATCGTGATGGAGAACCTGGTCCTGCGGCTTACCCGGAAGTGACTTCCGTCACGGCGCGGCACCCTGCCGCCGCCGTACGCTGGAAACATGAAGAAGCCGTTGGTCCGCCGTCTGGAGCCCGATACCTCCCAGAAGTGGCGCCGCGGCATGCAGGCGGCTTTCCTACTCTTGAACCTGTGGATCGGCTTGCAGTTTTATCTGTTTGTGCGCCAGTTCGAAACCGGGAACATCGCTGGCTGGAGCCGCCCAGCGGGCGTGGAAGGCTGGCTTCCCATCGCCGGCATGATGAACACCAAGTACTGGCTGCTGACCGGCGAAGTTCCGCGCATCCACCCGGCCGCCATGTTCCTGTTCGTCACCTTCCTGGTGGTATCGCTGCTGTTCCGGAAAGCGTTCTGCGGCTGGCTCTGCCCAATCGGCGCGATCTCCGAAGCGCTCTGGAAACTGGGCCGCGAGACGTTCAAACGCAACTTCGTCCTGCCGCGCTGGATCGACTTTCCGCTGCGCAGCCTGAAGTACATTCTGTTGGCCCTGTTCCTGTACGCGGTGGGCAGTATGGCGGCGCCTGATATTGCAGCGTTCCTCTATTCTCCTTACGGCATCGTCGCCGACGTCCAGATGCTGAACTTCTTCCGCTATCTGGGTCCTACGGCGGCCGTGACTCTCATCGTGCTGGTCTTGGCCTCGGTGCTGGTGCGCAATGCGTGGTGCCGCTACCTATGCCCGTACGGCGCGCTGATGGGCTTGGCCTCGGCACTCAGCCCGCTGCGCATCTGGCGCAAGGAAGAGCGCTGCATCGATTGCGGGAAATGCGCCAAGGCTTGCCCCTCGTCACTGGCGGTTGACAAGCTGGTGCAGATTCGCACCGTGGAATGCATCGGGTGTCTGGAGTGCGTCGCGGCCTGTCCGGCGGACGATGCACTCGGCCTCAGTATCGTCCATCACCGCCGTTACGTGCATCCCCGCGCCATCGCGGCCGGCCTGGCACTGCTGTTCTGCGGCATTACCGGCGCCGCCAAAATCAGCGGCCATTGGGACAGCCCCATCCCGAACCAGATGTACGAACGCCTTATTCCGCAGGCGCGGGACTTCCGGCATCCGTAAGGGCCGGGTAGTGGCGCACCAGCACGCCCGCCTCACGAAACAGGACGTGCGAATTGCGGAACTGCTCATCGTAGAATTCGCTGGAATACTGGCTCATGCGCTGGCCGGACACCACCACCTCGCGGATGCCCGCCTGTACAATGGCCCGCGCGCAATCCATGCACGGCATGATCTCCACATACAACGTGCAGCCTTCCAAGGGTGTGCCGCAGCGCGCCGCGTTGCAGATGGCGTTGCGCTCGGCATGTTCGATCCACAGGTATTTCGTAGGCCGCACCAGCCGTTCCGGCACATCATCGCGAATCCCGCGCGGGAACGAGTTGTAACCCGTGGTGCGGATCTCGTGCGCGGGACCCACTATCACGCAGCCCAGCTTCGTGTTCGGATCCTTGCTGCGGGCCGCCACCACCTTACAGATGTCCAGGTAGTACTCGTCCCAACCGGGAAGTACGTTCATGCTGAACGATAGTACACCAGCCCCGCTACTTCGCGTCGCGCCAGTTATCGCCGATGCCGGTCTCCACCAGCAGGGGCACCTTCAGTTGTTCCACGTTCTCCATGGCATCCTTCACCAGCGCCGCCGCGCGTTCCGCTTCCTCAGGCGGGCACTCCAGCACCAGTTCGTCATGCACCTGCAGCAGCATCCGCGTTTGCCAGCCGCCGCGTTCCAGTTCGTTGTCGATGCGGATCATCGCCTTTTTGATCAGATCGGCGGCACCGCCCTGCATCGGGGTATTCACCGCGATGCGTTCGGCAAAGCCGCGGGCCGAAGGGTTGCGGCTGTTCATGTCGGGGATGGGGCGCTCGCGCCCGAACATCGTCCGCGATACAGCGCTCCGCCGCACCTCCGCCACCGTCTTCACGATGTACTCGTGCACGCCCTTGTAGCGCTCGAAGTAGTTCAGGATGTAGAGTTCCGCCTGCTGCCGTGAGATGCCCAGCGACATCGCCAAGCCAAATGGCGTCTGCCCGTAAACGATGCCGAAATTGACCGCCTTCGCCATGCGGCGCATATCCGCCGTCACGTCGCCCGGCTGCACTTTGAATACTTCGCAGGCCGTGCGCGTATGGATGTCCTGGCCCTTGCGGAAGGCATCCACCAGCACCTCGTCTTCGCTCAGGTGCGCCAGCAGCCGCAGTTCAATCTGCGAATAGTCGGCCACCAGCAGCTTCCAGCCCGATCGCGGTACGAACGCCGCGCGAATCTCACGGCCAAGCTCGGTACGGATGGGAATGTTCTGCAGGTTCGGATCCGAGCTCGACAGGCGCCCGGTGGCCGCGCCGGTTTGGTGAAAGCTGGTGTGCAGGCGCCCGGTGCGGGGATCGATGCGCTGTGGCAGGGCGTCCACATACGTCCCTTTTAGCTTCACCAACTGCCGGAACTCCAGCACCTTGGCCGCTATTGGATGCTCTTGGGCCAACTCTTCCAACACATCCGCCGCCGTGGAAACCTGCTTGCCCTTGCCATACTTCACCGGCACGGGCAGGCCCATCTCTTCAAACAGAACCTTGCCCAATTGTTGCGGCGAGTTGATGTTGAATCCATGCCCGGCCATTTCGTGGATCTCCGCCGTCAGCCGCTGGACCTCTACGTCCATCCGTCCCGACAACACCGCCAGTTGCGAGGTCGCCACGCAGACGCCGATCTCCTCCATGCGCGCCAACACCCGCGCCAACGGCAACTCCACCTCGCGATACAACGCCTGCACGCCCGGCCGCCCCGCCATCTGTTGATCCAGAAACTCGGCCAGTTCCAGGATGCACGCCGCACGCCGCTCCACGGCGCCGCTGAGCGCGCGGTCCAGGTACCGTTCCGAAAGTTTGCCTAGATCCGCCGCCGCCGAATCGGGGGACAACAGGAAAGACTCCAGCATGAGATCCCGCACCACACCCGCCACGGGAATCTGGCGCCGCGTCAGTTCCAACAGCAGCGACTTCCAGTCATGGGTGATCTTCGGCATCGCCGCTTCGCCCAGCCAGGGCTGCATGGCCGCAAACAGCTCTTGCGGAATTGCCCGGCCGGCAGTCGCCGCATGCGCCACACCGAATACCGCCTCAAACGCCAGTTGCCCCTCGGCCGGATTGCCTAACAGAATCGCCGCCGGCTGTTCTTCTGGCAGCCCCATCACGTAGGCCCGCACCGCCGCTGCGGTCTCCAAAGAAGCCCAATCGCCGCCCGCCTGCTCACCCGCGGGGCCTAACTCCTTCAATAAACTGAAAAACTCCAGTTCGCGATATAACTGCCGCAGCCGGATCTTGTCGCCCTCCGCGATGCGCAGGGATTCCAGGCTCCATTCCACCGGCACCGTGCAGTCGATGGTGGCCAGTTGCTTCGACAGCAGAATCTGGTCCTTATTGTTCTGCAGGCTCTCCCGCTGCGTCTTCTTCGTGATCTCCGCGGCGCGTTCAATGGCCGCCTCCACGGACCCAAAGCGGACAATCAACTCCTTGGCGCCCTTCTCGCCGATGCCCGGCGCGCCGGGGATGTTGTCGATGGCGTCGCCCTTCAAAGCCAGCAGATCCGCCACGGCCCGCGGAGGCACGCCCATGAACTCCTCGGCGGACGCGGCGTCGTAGATGAAATCGTCCTTCATGGGATTCAACATGCGCACGTGGTCGTTCACCAACTGCAGCATGTCCTTGTCCGACGATACGATCATCACCTCGACGCCGCGCCCCGCCGCCTGCGTCGCGATCGCCCCAATCACATCGTCGGCCTCAAACCCGTCGTATTGGAGAATCGGCACCTGCTGGGCTTCCAGGATCTTGCGGATATATGGCAACTGCTCGCGCAGGTCCGGCGGCATCTCCGTGCGATTGGCCTTGTAGGCGGTGAACGCCTCTTCGCGAAATGTCTTCTTCTGGCTTTCGAAGATGGCAGCCAAGTAGTCCGGCTTATGCGCCGCCGTCAGCCGCCGCATCATGTTGTGGAAGATGTAGATGGCCTCGGTGGAAAGGCCCGAGGAAGTCCGCATGGGCGGCGCGCCGGACCGGGCACGCGCATGGTACGCCCGGAACACAAAACCGTAGGTGTCGATCAGAAAAAGGCGCTCGGCCATCTCCTGATCATAGCGTCGAACCCGTTTTGCTCCGGCATGCGTCTACTGGAAGTGGTGGTGTGATACGATACCCGTCCGGTTGAGATTTAACCACAGTGAAACTTCGGGAGTGTTGCAGTTTTGACACAGGTGACTTGTCTAACTCGTTGTGCCATAATCACTTACTTGGTCGCGTCCCAATTCGATAAGCCGGAGGGCTACAATCCCCGTGCGGTTTGAAACTACCATCCAACGCCCCGTGGAGGCGGAAGGCATCGGCCTTCACCACGGAGTTAAGGTCAGGATCCGCATTCTGCCCGCCCCGCCGATGACCGGTATTGTCTTCCTCCGTACCGATCTGGATCGCTTCCCTATCCCCGCCAGTTGGCGCTATGTGGCCCGCGTCAGTTATGCCACCAGCCTGATGCGGCAGGGCGTGCTGATCTCCACCACCGAGCATCTGCTGAGCGTGTTCTACAGCATGGGGATCGACAACGCCTATATCGAGATCGACAACCTGGAAGTGCCGATTCTCGATGGCAGCGGCGACCCTTTCGTGAAGCTGTTGCGCGAGGCCGGGATTCGCACCTACCGCCGGCGGAAGCGCTACTATCGCATTCGCCGGGAGGTCACGGTCGAACAAAAAGGGAAACGCATCTCGATCCAGCCCGCCGATTCCTTCTTTCTCACCTGCAATATTTTCTTTGACCATCCCCTGGTTGGGGAACAGAGTCTGGATCTGGAAGTCACCCCCGAGAACTACGCCACCGAGATCTCCCCGGCCCGCACGTTTGGATTCTCCTGGGAACTGGATGCTTTGCGTAACATGGGCCTCATCCGCGGCGCCTCGCTCGATGGCGGCGTCTGCTTTGACCGCACGACGGTGATGAATCCCGGCGGTCTGCGCTTCCCCGACGAACCCTGCCGCCATAAAGCCCTGGACCTGATTGGCGACCTCGCGCTGATCGGCAAGCCTCTGCTGGGCCGCGTGGTGGCCGAACGCGCCGGACACGCTATGCATACGGCGCTGGTGGCGCGCATCATGTCGGACCCGTCGTTGTATGAGATGATCACCTACGATCAGCTTATGGAGCGCTCGGGGGCCCCACTGAATGGATGGGCCAGTTACGGCGAACCGAAGCCCGAACCGGTGATTGCCGGGACGGCCGCCGAGGTCTAGCCGCTCCTGTCTTCCGGCTCCGCCAGCTTGATGGGCACTTCGATTCCGTCGGCAAATCTAGCTGCAAGCACGAGCTCTCCGTTCATCGCCTCAATGAACTTCTTGAGGGTCCCGATATACAGTTCGCTACGTCGCTCCATCTTCGACACCTCGGCCTGGCTGACGCCTAGCAATTCGCCAACCGCCTCCTGCGTGAGCCCACGCGCTTTCCTAAGCTGCGCCAGATGAAGCTCGCCGGATAAACGGCTCGCCTCAGCCTCAGTGCGCGCGCGGGTGCCCGGCTTCATCTGCATTTTGATTTCGGCCCACGTCTGTCGCTTCATATCAGTCCTTCTTTCTGGATTTCAGCCCGATTATGCCATGAAGGTTATTATGCTTTTAGGGTTATAGTCGCGGCGGACGGCCCGCGAAGTCGCAGAAGTGGAACACTATCCGCTACTGGCGGCTCCGCTCCCTGATACACTGGCATCGTTCGAGCGATGCGTTTCCTTCTATTTTTCCTTCCCTGCTGTGCCGTTTGGGGCCAGGAAAGCGGTGCGGAGTTCTTCGAAAAGAAGATCCGCCCCGTGCTGGCAACGCGGTGCTACGGCTGCCATTCGTCGAAGCTCAAATCACCCATGGGCGAGCTGGTGCTCGACACCAGGGCCGGGCTGGCCAAGGCCGTCAAGGGCCGTCTGCTGCCCGCGTTGCGCTTTGCCGACCCGCAGTTACAGATGCCGCCCACCGGCAAACTGCCCGACACCGTCATCGCTGATTTCGAGGCCTGGGTCCGCAATGGCGCTCCAGACCCGCGTACCGATGCCGCGCCGTCCACGCCTGTGGCCCCCAGCAACACGTCCATCGAAACCGGTCGCCGCTGGTGGGCCTTCCAACCGGTGCAACCGCAACCCGCGCCGGCGGTGCGCCAGCAGAACTGGGCACGCACAAAGGTCGACGCCTTCGTTTTGAACAAGCTGGAAGCCGCGCGTTTAACGCCGTCGGCCGAAGCCGACGCCCGCACGCTCATGCGCCGCGTCACGCTGAACCTGACCGGAATCGCCCCCACCTATGAAGAAGTGGAGGCGTATGCCGCCGCGCCGGATTACGAAGCCCTCGTCGAACGTCTGCTCGCCTCACCCGCCTATGGCGAACGCTGGGGGCGGTACTGGCTGGACGTCGCCCGCTACGCCGAAGACAACCCAACGTCGGAAGCCACCAACCCACCCTACCCCTATGCTTGGCGCTACCGCGATTGGGTGATCGAAGCCCTGAACCGCGACCTGCCCTATTCGCAGTTCGTGAAACTGCAATTGGCGGCTGACCTGATGGATAACGTGCCACGGCAGGAGTGGCGCGCGCTCGGCTATCTGGGCGCCGCGCCCACTTATCACAAAGACGCCCGCCTTTCGCGCGATGTCATTGAAACGCTGGCCTCCGATGATTGGGATGAACGCGTCGATGCCGTCTCCCGCGGTCTGCTGGGGCTTACTGTCGCCTGCGCCCGCTGTCACGATCATAAGTTCGATCCCATCCCTACCAAAGACTACTACTCGCTCGCCAGCATCTTCGCGTCCACCTCCGCCGTGCAGCGCCCCCTGCTGCCGGTGCCCCCCGATACAGAGCGCCGCTTCCTGCTGTTGCAGCAGCAGCTCATCCATTGGGATTACCTGGCCAAACTGCTGACTGGCGAGCCCGGCACCAACCCCGAGAAATCGAAGAAGACCGTCGAGCGGCTGACCGCCCAGGTCACCGCTGTGAAGGCCGAACTAGCCGCCCTCCAGGACCCTCTGCTGGCGCAGCACCTGGCCAAGTACACCGACCGAGACCGCCGTGCCCGCGATGGTCTCTTCCCCAAAGAAGCGCCGTTTATGAATGCCGTCTATGACGCCGGCCTTTGGGTGGACGGCTCCGATCCCGACCTCACCGTCATGGACTTCCGTCCCGGCACGCCACGCGATCTGCCGATCTTCCAGCGCGGCAACGTCGCCAATCCCGGGCCGCCCGCGCCGCGGCGTTTCCTCTCCGTGCTTTCCAAGGAAGACCGTCCGTTCACGCAAGGCTCCGGCCGCCTGGAGTTCGCCGAGCGCATCTTCGCCGATGCCGCGCCATTGGCCGCCCGCGTGATGGTCAACCGCGTTTGGGGTTGGCATTTCGGTAAGCCGCTCGTGCCCACCCCCAGTGACTTCGGCTCGCAGGGGGAAAAGCCCTCGCACACGGAATTGCTGGACGACCTTGCCGCGCGCTTCATCGCCAACGGCTGGTCCCTCAAATGGCTGCATCGGGAGATCCTGCTCTCGGCCGCCTACCGCCAATCCAGCCGCCCCCGCGCGGACGCCGACAAGGCCGACCCCACCAACAAATGGATCTGGCGCATGAATCCACGCCGTCTGGACATCGAAGCCTGGCGGGATTCGATGCTGCGGATCACGGGCACGCTGTCGCCCGCCATGTACGGACCCAGTGAAGACCTGGACGCCGAGGGCAACTATAAACGCACCATCTATGCGCGCGTCAGCCGCAGCCGTCTGAACACGCTGCTGCGCCTCTATGACTTCTCCGATCCTTCCCAACACAGCCCCGGCCGCGAACTCACTACCACGCCGCTGCAGCAGTTGTTCGTCATGAACAGCGCCTTCCTGCAGAAGCAGGCAGCCTCATTGGCCGCGCTGGTGGACGCCGATACGCCCTCCGCACGCATTCGCCAACTGTACAGGCGAGCCTTCTCCCGCGAACCTTCCCCAAAGGAACTGGACCTCGCCCTCAGCTACCTTGAATCCAGCAGCCTGCCGCAACTGGCGCAGGCGCTGCTTGCCACCAACGAGTTGATCTACTGGCCATGAACCGGCGCGACTTCATCCAATCTCTGTGCGGGGGCTTCGGCTCCATCGGGCTTTCTTCGCTGCTGCAGGCCGCGCCACACAACCGCGCGCCGCACTTCGCTTCCAAAGCCAAACACGTCATCTTTCTGTTTATGACGGGCGGTCCGTCGCAGATGGACATGTTCGATCCGAAGCCCGAACTGCTGCGGCGCGCCGGGCAACGCCCCTCGTCCGTCGACCTGCGAACGGAACGGGTCACGGGCGGTCTGCTGCCCAGCCCGTTTGCCTTTGCCAAGCACGGCCGCAACGGCGTCGATGTGAGCGAACTGCTGCCGAAGATCGCCGGCGCCATCGACGACATCTGCGTTTTGAAGTCGGTCTATACCTTCAATCCCACCCATACCCCCGCCCGCAATCTGATCCACTCCGGTAACATCGCCTCCACGCGGCCAACGATGGGCGCCTGGATCTCCTATGGTCTTGGCACGGAGAACGCGAACCTGCCGGCGTTCGTCGTGCTCAGTCCCAGCGCGCAAAGCGGCTCGTTATGGCGCGCCGGATTCCTGCCCGCCGAGCACCAGGGTACCCATTTCAACAATGCGGAAGCCACGCCGGACAAGATGATCCGCTACCTGCGGAACACCGAACTGAAGCCCGATGCGCAACGCCGCCAACTCGATTTCATCCAGGCTTTGAACCGCGAACACGAAGCGGCAACCGGTGCCGACGCGTTTCTGGAAGGCCGCATCCAGGCCATGGAAACCGCCTACCGCATGCAGTTTGCCGCCACCGATGTCTTCGACATCAACCGCGAGCCGGAGAAAGTCCGCCAGGATTACGGCACCACATCCTTCGCTAATGGCTGCCTGCTAGCGCGCAGGCTGGTGGAACAGGGCGTCCGCTACGTCCATGTCTATTACGGCCAGGGCCAGCCCTGGGATGACCATACCGATATCAACGCCAATCTCCGCAAGCGCTGTCCTGATATGGATCAGGCCTGCGCCGCCCTCATCCAGGATCTGAAACGGCGCGGTCTGCTGGACGAAACGCTGATCGTCTGGGGCGGCGAGTTCGGCCGCACGCCGGTATCGGAGAACGGCGATGGCCGCGACCACAATCCCTACGGTTTTACGATGTGGATGGCCGGCGGCGGTGTGAAGGGCGGGATCGCCTACGGGGAAACGGACGAGTTCGGCTTCAAGGCCGTTGAGAACCGCATCTCCATCCACGACCTCCACGCCACCATCCTCCATCAAATGGGCCTGGATCATGAGAAGCTCACCTATCGCTACGCCGGCCGTGACTTCCGCCTGACCGACGTCCATGGCCAGATTGTGCGGGATATCCTGGTGTGATGCCGGCTCTGCTCTGGCTGCTGTCGCTGCAACTGGCCGCCCAGGATTGGTCCTTGCAGGTGGAGCAGATCACCTTCGGCCCCAAACATCACGTCTTCGGCTATATCGGCCATGTGCGCAACATGGCCTTCAACGGCGATGGCCGCTACATCGTAAGCCTGCGGATGGACTTCCAGGACCGTATGCCGAAGGCGGAAGATGCGGCGGAGATCGTGCTCATCGACACCAAGAACGGCTACAGGGAATCCATCATCGACCGCACGCGAGCCTGGAACTTCCAGCAGGGGACCATGTTCTACTGGAACCCCAAGATGCCGAAGACGGAGCTGATCTTCAACGATCGCGACCCCGAAACGGGAAAGGTCTTCGCTGTTTTATTCGATATCGCGAAAATGAAGCGCATCCGGGAGTATCGGTTCGACGACACCCCATTCGGCAATAGCGGCGTGGCCCAGAACGGCGGGTCCTTCCTGGGCATCAATTACGGACGCCTTGCCAAACTGCGGCCGGTAACCGGATATCCCGAATCGTATGACTGGACTGGCGACACGAAAGCGCCGGATAACGATGGCGTATTCATCGCCGACATCGCCTCCGGCCAGAAGCGCCTGCTGGTCTCCTTCCAGCAACTGGCGGAGGTGATTCGCCCCGTCCGACCCGACGTCGACGCCATGGCCCTGTTCATCAATCACACGCTATGGAGCCGTACCGACGCCCGCATCTACTTCTTCGTGCGCGGCAGCTTTGACGATCGCGCCAAACGCATCGACATTCCGTTCACCATACACCCCGACGGCACCGGTCTGACGATGCACTCGCAACATATCGGGGGGCACCCGGAATGGGAGTCCGCCACGGGCATCATCGGGTCCGTAGATGGCAAGCAGGTCATCTATGACGTCGATAAGAAGGAAGTCGTGGAGGTGTTGGGCGACGGCGATACCTTCCCCGAGCCCGGCGGCGACGTGGCGCTTTCGCCGGATGGCAGATGGTTCGTTAACGGCTATCGCAAAGGCCATTCGAACTACTACATTGTCTACCGCCGGGCCGACAAATCCTGGAAGACCACCGAAGGGTATCCCCATCCCGGGCGAACAGGGGGCGAACTGCGGGTGGACGCCGCGCCCACGTGGAACCGAACCAGCGACGCGATTCTCTTCCCCGCCGTTGATCCCACCGACGATAGCCGCCAGTTGTTCCTGCTTCGCGTCCAGGCCGGGAAAAGATGACGGATTTCGCCGGCTGTCTACGCTAGCATCTAGTAGGAGAACATTCGTGCCGCAAGGGCCTGCCGCGAGAATCACCGATCCCGTTGTCCACCCGCTGCCGCCGGTCCTAACACCGGGACCGGGCAGCTTCAACACGATCATTGGCTTTCTCCTGGCCTGGCGAGGCATCCCGCTGGCCTCCGCGGGCGCGTTGCAGGCAGCCAAGACAGCCTCCGAAATCGTCATCAAGACGGCGGAAGCCGCAACGCTTGCCGCCGCCGGCACGCCGGGCGCCCCTGCCGCGAAGCTTGCGGAGGAAACCGTTAAGGCCCAACAAGCGGCGCAGATGGGCTCCATGATCACCAGCATGGCCGGCGGCGCCGACATCCATATGTGCGTTACGCCGTTGCCGATTCCGCCCCATGGTCCGGGCGTGGTCATTGATGGCAGCCCTACGGTGATGATCAACAGTCTGCCGGCCTGCCGCATGGGCGACACCATCCTCGAGGCCATCGGTCCACCAAATAAGATTGCGATGGGCTGCCCCACCGTCATCATCGGCCAGATGGGCAGCGGCAGTTCCTCCTCCGCCGGCAGCGGGAGCGGTACACCGAAATCCGCTACGACGCCCCCCGTTCAAGGGGAAGCCAAGTATGAGAAGGCCGGCAGCCAAGCCATCTCCGGCCCCACTACGGTTACTCGTGACAAGGTAGTGCCCGCGGGTGGCGGTGGAGCGTCGTCCGCCGGGCGGCCCGCACTTGCCAGTGGCGCGCAATCCGGGCAGGCTTTTATTCCCAAAAGCGTAGCCCCTACAACCACGCCAGCCCCGCCTCCTCCAGCACAGCCCAAGAAGGAGCCGGAGAAGCCCGTGGCCGAAGATCCCGTAAAGCCCCCCAACGAGGAGTGCATCATCGAAGCCAAAATCGGCGGCGCCGCCTTTATTTACCAGGTTCCGAATTCTTCAGACTAACCTTGACGAGTTGCGGCTTCGGGCCGCCCACGAAATACAGCGCGGATTCGGCATTCTCTTCGACGATGAAGCGGTCAACTGGGCCGAAGAATCGCCGCGACTCCTCGGCGTTGCAAGTGGGCAGAAACACCCGCAGCACGCGCGGATCGTAATAGCGGAAGTAAAGCGGCTTGCCGTCTTCGGTTTCCACATCCAACAGCCGCTTCAAGTGCAGCCGCAGTTGAGAAAAGGTCTCGGCGGACGTCAGAAACACACCCCAGTTCTGTCCCCAGCCCTTGTCGATCACCTTTGGCAACAGCTTGGAGCGGCGGTGAAACTGCACCAGGTACGGCGCCACGTCGTGCAAATCCGGAGCATCCGCCGTCTCCAGCAGGGACTGCGCCTCCGCACCCTCCTGCGACAACATGCGCACGATCCGTCCGGATTGCGCCCCATCCAGTAGCGCATACAAGGGCAGCGGCTCCTGCTTCAGAAAGGCCAACAGTCGCTCGCGTGCGTTGGCGGCGTTCTCCGGGCTGACATCGTCCGCGGCGTCTCCGGAGGCGGCTCCGGAACCACCGCCCGCGGTTGTCGCTTCCGACGGCTCCTCCCAAACGCGAGCCACGAAGATCGTGTCGCCGGCCTTAACCTGATCGCCGGCTTTCAAACGCGCCTGCGTCACCCGCTGCCCGTTCACCCAGGTGCCGGCCATGCTGTTCAGATCGCGTACATGACCGCCGCCGTCATCGCAGCCAATCACGCAATGCACCAGCGACATGGCCGGATCCAGCGAGAAGCTGATATCCGACAACCCGCTATCCTTGCCGATACGCCTTGATTCGCCAACGGGAATCTCAAGCTCCGACCCGGCTTCCTGCCCCTGGATGATTTCGAGGATCAGCTTCATCGCGCTTTATTGTCTCGCCTGCCATCGCCTGGCGGCAACTTCAAAACTCCAGTTGCGCCATCAACTGCACTTGCCGCGCCGGCAAACTCTCCAGAATGCCGCCATAGGTGGACAGCCGCCGCTCGCCGGCTTGCAAGAACGGGCTCACGCGCTCCACATTGGTGTGATTGAGCAGATTGAAGCTCTCGATGCCGAATTGAAATTTGGCGCGATTGTCCCACACGTCTATCGTCTTCATCACCCGGATGTCCAGGTTCACCTGGCTTGGAGAAAAGTAAGGATTGCGCGCCAGACCCGCCGGACGCGCCACCAGCGGATAGGCGCCCGTGCGCAGTGGATCCGTTGTTAATAGCGCGTTAATCGGCCTGCCGGTTCCGGTACTGAAAATGGGCGCTACCGAGATTTGCTCCAAGCTTTCCCGCAGCCACTCCGGAAGGAACGCGGCATCGTCCACGGGCAGTTCAAAGAGCCCGCTGGCCGAGAACCGGTGCGCCTGATGCTGCCGTGACAGCGCCCAATTCGCACGAAGATCCGAGGGATTGGCGGGATGCTCGTCGAAGTCCGACGCATTGTCCCGCGTACGCGCAACCGTGTAGGAAACCAGAGCCGCCAATTCCTTCGAAAGCCGCCGGTTCAACGTTGCGGTCACGCCGGAATAGCTGGATCTGGCCGCGGTTTCCAATGCGTACTGTGGTGGCAGCGTCAGCGCGGCGTTGCGTATGCCCGGCAAGTGGAACCCATCGATCCGGGCCGCTTCCACACTCAGCGATGTTTCCGCGGCGATCTCGTACTCGAAGCCCGCGGTGAATTTGCGTCCATGTGTGGAACGCAGCCGGGAAGCGAAGTACCGCGCAGGCGCCAGCGCTGTGCTCTGCCCGTTGTAGGCGTGTACCGCATCGGCACCGGCGGCGTAAATCTCATAGCCGCGCTGGCCGTCTTTTTGTAACGCCTCGTTCAGCCACACCAGCGGATAACGGTCATGGAACAGCCCTACGCCGGCGCGAATCACCAGCGGCTTTGTCACCGAGGGCCGCCAGGCCAGCCCCAACCGCGGCGCGAAGTTGTGGCTCGAAGCCGGCAGCGACGCGGGCAGCGTCTGATGCTCATACCGCACGCCATAGGTCATCGACAGGCCCCCACGCAACTCCCATCGATCCTGCACCCATAGGCCTACTGGCACCGTGTTCAATCGCGTCTTTGGGTCGCCGAAAGCCTGGATGTACAAATCGGGCTGGCGCATTCTGTATGCGGCTAGAGTCGGAAAGACGAACAGGCCCGCGTAGCGATGGCGTAGCGCCGAGTCCAGCGTGACGACGTGAACATCGGCTCCGGCATTGACATGATGCGAGCCGCGGGCGGCGTCTACGGTCTCCACAATCTGGTAATGCCGCTCGGTTCGCTCGGCATCCAATCGAGGGTGCGTGCCGAAGCTCACCACGCCTGGGATCTCAATCAGCGGCCCGCTGCCGTTCGGCGTCAGGCTCATGGCACGTTCGGCCACTTGCACTCGCAGGTCATTCACCACGTTCGGCCCCGGAACCGTGAGCCAGTTGCCTACCAGCGAATGGTCCGTGGTCAGGCTGCTGCCCTGCGCCGAGCGGTCCGCGAAGTTGTCCGGCCCCTGCACCTCATGCCGAACCCGTCCGCGCGAGAAGGCGTATCGCACGGCGGCTGTGTGCTTCTCGCCCATCTGGTGATTGATCTTGGAAGAGAACTCCGTTCCGCGCGATTGCGTGGGATAGAGACGCCGCTGAACCGCCGGATCCGGAAAGTCCCGCGGCACATTCGAAAGCTCGTCACCGGATTCGCGCTCATATTCAATCGCCGCGGCGATAAAGGTCTTATCGCGGCGCAGCGGCCCCATTCCCGACACACCGGGCTGATAGCGGCGGAAATCCGGCTCCTCCGGCAGGTCGATCTCGGAGCGCCTGGCGTTCAGGCGCCCATTTTGCAGGAAGAACGTCACGTCGCCATGCCACACGTTCACGCCGGAGCGCGTCACCATGTTCAGCAGACCACCAGCCGCCCCGCCCAACTCCGCGCCCACCGATGTACTGCTGACCGCGAACTCCTGCACCATCTCCAGGCCCACCGCCACGCGGTTGCCGCCCGTGGTTTCGTCGCGATTGTCCATGCCATCGATGCGGATGCTGTTATTGCGGGGCCGCAATCCGCCAAACGTGAAGCCCGTGTCGGCCAGCGGGGATCGCACGCCTGTCATCGTCCGCTGCGACGCCGATCCGGCGGAAGGGGCCACGCCCGGTGCCGCCAATACAAAGTTAAGGTAGTTGCGGCTGCGCGCCGGAGCCTCTTCAATCCGCTCATATCCAAGCGCCACCGCCGCGGTCGATGCCGCCAGATCCACCGCACCGGACGCCGCCGTCACTTCCAACTTCTCGATCACATTGGCGGGCTGCAATTGCAGACGCTGTATCGACGTCTGACCTGGCGAGACGGCAAAGGCGGTGGTTCGGGTTGGCGCAAAGCCGGCTGCCTCCACTGACAAGGTGTAGAAGCCGATGGGCAAGGCGGGGAACGCGAACTCCCCGCTGCCGTCGGTTTGCGTGGAGCGGCGCAGGCTGGTATCCACGTTGACCACAGTCACGGCGGCAGCGGGAATGGGCGACCGCGAGCCATCCACGATAAGGCCGCGCACGCTGCCCGTGGGCGAAGCCACCTGCGCCCGCGCCATGGAGGCAAGAACGAAAAGCAGCGGCAGCGCGACGCCGAACTTAGCAGATGTGCGCGCCCAGAGCTTCCGTGTACACCGCATACAACGACTGGCTGCCCGTCATGAACAGCCGGTTGCGCTTGATGCCTCCAAAGCAAAGGTTGGAACAGATCTCCGGCAGCAGGATCTGGCCGATGCGCTCGCCGTTCGGGGAAAAAATGTGGACGCCGTCATACTTCTCGCCAACCCACCCTGCGCTCGACCAGATGTTGCCGTCCGTGTCGCAGCGGATGCCGTCAGCGAGCCCAGCGCCGACGCCCGGCAGTTCCATGGAGCAGAACTGCTTGCCATTGCGCAGTTTGTTGTCGGCGATATCCCACGCTTTAATGTTTCTTGGGGCGCTGGGGTTGTGCGTGGCCCCGGTATCGGCTACATAGACCTTCTTGTAGTCTGGCGAGAAGCAGAGCCCATTCGGCTTGTAGATCTCGTCGGTCAGCTTCTCCACGCGGCCTGTCTTCGGATCGGCGCGGTATACGGCCTCTTTCAGCAGCAGCTCGCCCTTGTTGCCTTCGTAGTTCATGAGGCTGCCATAGCCGGGATCGGTGAAGTAGATGCTGCCGTCCGGGTGCACCGCGCCGTCGTTAGGAGCATTCAGCGCCTTGCCTTCGAACTTGTCCGCGATCACCGTGATGCGGCCGTTGTACTCGTAGCGAACCACGCGCCGGTTGCCGTGCTCGAACGAGATCTGGCGGCCTTCATAGTCGAAGGTGTTCCCATTGCTGTAGCCCGCCGGATTTCGCATGATGCTGGTGGCGCTGTTATCGTCCAGCCATCGGACCTGCGTGTTGTTGGGAATATCGCTGAATACCAGGTAGCGGCCCACGCCATTCCAAGCCGGCCCTTCGGCCCACATGAATCCGGTTGCCAGCCGCTGGATGGGCGTGTTGCCAATCCTGTACTTGTCGAACCGCTTGTCAATGGAGATGACATCGGGTTCCGGATAACGGGTGGGGTTCTGCCCGGACCAGTCGCGCTTGGTCTGGGCGTAGGCGGCGGCAACACTGCCGGCGGCGGAGGCAAGAAACGTGCGGCGTAGCAGGCTCATGACCTATCTACACTACTACGGGGGGATATTCTCAGGAAAGGGGCCGAGGAGGGACCCCCTGCTGTCGGCTCGCTTTAGGCGCTGCCGCTGACGTCGCTCCGCTCCTTTCGGATCAAATCAGAGAAAGGTAAAATCTTCCCCTGCTTGCGATCCAAAGCTATGATTTGTCAAGGATTTGCATCTGCCGGTAGCGTTGCATAGTCCCCATAATCAAAACACGATCAAAAAAGTGCTCCATGTTCCTATCATGCCCAGGAAGGGACGTATGCGGCCTGTGGTCTTTCTGGATCCGCTGGTCTAATCAGTCCCCTATCGAGTGAAAGCCTGATTACTTGAGACACTTGCGCTGCATTGCGTTCGTGTATGCCGAAACGCTCTCGAAGCGTGGCGTTTCTCATTCTGTCGCCACTGACGAAACGTAGGACTGCATGCTGGTAGCAGGCTCGCACTCGTTCATCCGTCGTCATCGCGGCGAATCTCCGAGGTGCATAAAGGATAACGCGAGTGGCGCCGCTCTCGATGCGGAAATCTGGAGGAGGAAGCTGGAAAATCTCAACAGCGGCGATTACCTTGTCGATTCCGGTGCCCTGCTCTTCACAGATACGCATACGCCGCATAAGAGCGGCTAGGGCTTCGTTTCTGGAACGAGGGGCCGCGTCTATGAAGCGCTCCGGCGTAACCAGGGGGTTGCCAGGGTTCGTTATCTCTAGTCGGTCCTTGAAGAGTTCAATGAGTGGTCCGGCACCCGTGATAGTCATATCCTGATGGATCAGAGCATTGGCAACTAGCTCTCGAATAGCGATGGCTGGATAAAGAGGGGTATCGGTGCGGAACGCTTTATCGATGTGCTCGTTTCGCGGGAGCAATTCGTCGATGTAGCCAATTAGTCGAGCGAAGCCAGCAGCATATCCCTGAATTCCGTCGTGGCGATGCGTGACGGTATCGGCGCGACCGTTTCCGTCATAGGCTACAAAGCGAATCGCTTTTCGGGCAAGATGGTGATCCAAGTCCTCCAGCCGCTTTGCAAACAAGATCGCACCGAGGTTTGTGACATTCCATCGCCCGCCAACATCGGGACTGACAAGGCGCTCGCCGGCGAGTCGCTCCAGGGTGGCCGCCTTTCCACTGGCTGCGGGCTGCCCAGTCATCTCGAAATAAGCGCCGGCGTCAAGGCGATGAAGGACATCTTCGGCTGTCAGAAATTGCGCGGCAATGCCGGACTCCCAAAGATACGGTCTGATCTTGTCCCACAAAGCCCGGAGCCTCTCTGGATAGTCGGAGAGCTTAGGCGTTGCACTGCCAATCCGGATGTAAGCGGTTCCTTCAAACTCAACCGGTGTCGTGGTTGCCCCAGGTATATCAAGTAGAATAAGTCGGCCCTGAGGATGCTGTACCGGGCTGAACATGAAATTGACACTAGGTTTCAGGCGCTGGGGCTTCAGGATTTGTAGTGGAGGTGAGGGGGATGAGGCATTGTGCGAAAAT